>JBBQAA010000028.1:0-22049 GCA_038276395.1 Solirubrobacterales bacterium
GAGACGTCGACGGGGATGAGCGGCGCGCCCGGCCGCGCTCCCGCGCGCCCGGGCGCCTCGACGAAGAAGTCGAGCAGGACCGGGTCCTCGCCGGGGCGGGCGACGAGCATGTAGCCCCCGGCGGTCAGGCCGGTGAGCAGCGCCTCGGTCACGCAGGAGACGAGCAGCGCCCCGAGCGCGGCGTCGACGGCGTTGCCGCCTTCGCGCAGGACCCGGGCCCCGGCCTCGGCGGTGAGCGGGTGGCCGGCCGCGACGACCCCGCGACTCATGGGCTGCGGCCGCTCAGCCGCGGGGGATGAACTCGGGCACGTCGAAGTCCGCGACCGAGCTCGTGCGGCGCACGCGCGGCTCGCCCGCGGGCTCGCGCAGGACGGGGCGCTCGCGTGGGCGCTCCCGCTGCCGCTGCCCGGCGGGCTCGGGCGCCTCGCGTCGCGCGCGCCGGGCGGGCGCGCCGTAGCCCGTGGCCACGACCGTCACCCACACCTGGTCGTCGAGCTTCTCGTCGACCATCGCGCCGAAGATGATGTTGGCCTCGGGGTGCGCCGCCTCGGAGACGGCGCGCGCCGCCTCCCCGACCTCCCACAGCGAGAGGTCGCGGCCCGCGGTGATCGAGAGCAGGATCTTCTTCGCGCCCTCCATCGAGGTCTCGAGCAACGGCGAGGCCACGGCGGCCTCGGCGGCGGCCACGGCGCGGTTCTCCCCCGTCCCCATGCCGATCCCGAGCAGCGCCGGGCCCGCCTCGGACATGATCGTCTTCACGTCGGCGAAGTCGAGGTTGATGAGTCCGGGCAGCGTGACGAGGTCCGAGATGCCCTGGACGCCCTGGCGCAGGACATCGTCGGCCACGCGGAAGGCGTCGACCATCGACGTGCGGCGGTCGAGCACGGAGAGCAGCCGGTTGTTGGGCACGACGATCAGGGTGTCGACCTCGCCGGCCAGCGCCTCGACGCCCTGCTCGGCCACCCCGAGGCGGTGGTTGCCCTCGAAGGCGAAGGGCTTCGTGACGATCCCGACCGTGAGGGCGCCGAGCTCGCGGGCGATGCGCGCCACGACAGGCGCCGCGCCCGTGCCCGTGCCGCCGCCCGCGCCGGCGGTGACGAAGATCATGTCCGAGCCCTTGAGCGCGGCCTTGATGCGGTCGTAGTCCTCCATCGCCGAGCGCTGGCCGATCTCGGCGTCGGCCCCGGCGCCGAGGCCGCGGGTGAGCGACTCGCCGATGTGCAGCGTCGTCGGCGCGTCGGACTGCTGGAGGGACTGGAGGTCGGTGTTGACGGCGAGGAACTCGACGCCTTCGACCTCGGCCTCGATCATGCGGTCGACCGCGTTGACGCCGGCGCCGCCGACGCCGACGACGCGGATGACGGGCCGGCCGTAGCCGAGTGCGGAGATGCTCGGGGCGGCGGGCTCCGGCGCGCGCGCGTAGGGGTCGGCCGCGGCGCGCGTCGGCGGGGCGAGGATGTCGTCGGGGATGTCCGAGGAGAAGGCCGAGCGCAGGCGCTCCTGCGGCGAGGGCGGCGCGATCTCCGGCTCGGGCGGCGCCGGGGGCAGGTCGAGGGCCAGCGAGGGATGGGGCTCGCCACCGGCCCGAGGGACCGTCTCCTCCGCGGCCGGGCGGGTCCCCTCCGCCTCGTCCTCCTCCGTCTTGCGGAAGAGCGCCGCCAACGGGCCCTCGCGCATCGACGCGCGCTTCTTACCTCCGCTTGCCATTCCCCAAGACCTCTCTCGCCAGCTGACGGTAGGAGTGTGCCGCAATCCCGTCCGGTTCGTACTTCAGGACGGACATGCCCTTCACGGGGGCCTCGGCGAAGCGCACGGTCTTCTTGATCCGCGAGGCGAAGACGCGATCCCCGAAGTTCTCCTCGAGGAGCTCGATCGCCTCCTTGGCGTGCAGCGTCCGCCCGTCGACGAGCGTGGGCAGGATGCCCTCGATGTCGACGTCCGGGTTCAGGTTCTCGCGGATCATGGACAGCGTGTTCTGGAGCTGGACCAGCCCCCGCATCGAGAGATACTCGCACTGCACGGGGACGATCACCTTGTCGGCCGCCGTCAGCGCGTTGATCGTCAGCAGCCCGAGGCTCGGCGGGGTGTCGATGAAGATGAAGTCGTAGTCCTCGCCGATCTCCCGAAACGCCTTCTGGAGCGAGCGCTCGCGCCCGATCTGCGCGGACATGGCGATCTCCGCCCCGGCCAGGTCGATCGAGGCGCAGGCCACGTCGATCTCCCGCCGGCGGATGACCTCGCGGATCGAGATGTGGTGCACGAGCACGTCGTACATCGACTTCTGCACGGTGTCGGGATCGATGCCCTGGGACATCGTCAGGTTCCCCTGCGGGTCCATGTCGCAGCAGAGGACGCGGTGGCCCTCCTCGGCGAAGGCCACGGCGAGGTTCAGCGTGGTCGTGGTCTTCGCGACACCGCCCTTCTGATTGGCGAAGGCGATGACCCGAGCCCTGGCGGAGGCGGTCATGCGCCGGTTATTCGCAACCGCGACGGGGATTCCTTCCGCGCCGGGCCCTCGCGCCCTCGCAGTGAAGTGCTACGTTGCGACGCACATGGCCGCGCGCGTGGGAGTCCGGGAGCTACGGCAGAACCTCAGCCGCTACTTGGCCGAGGTCAAGGAGGGCGAGCAGTTCATCGTCACCGAGCGGGGCCGGGAGGTCGCCAGGCTCGTGCCCTCGGGCGATCCCGCGATGGCGGGCTACGAGCGGCTCGCCCGGGAGTTCGGCGCGACAATTCCCACGGCACGACTTGAGGACGTGATCGCCTCTCTGCCTCCTCGCTCGGCCCCTGAAGGGACGACCGATGCGCTGCTCGCCGAGATCCGGCAGCACGATCGTTGAGCGGGGTCTACATCGACACGAGCGCGCTGGGCCGCGTGCTGCTCGGTGAGCGGGCAGCGAGCGTCGAGGCAGCCCTCGACCCCTTCTCCGAGCGGATGAGCAGCCGGCTGCTGGCAGTGGAGCTGCGCCGTCTTGCCGGGCGGTGCAGACGCACGGGCGAGGCGGAGCGGCTCCTCGACGCGACCGCGCTCGTTCCGATCGACCTCACGATCCTCTCGGCGACCGAGCTGCTCCTCCCGTACTCCCTCGGCACCCTCGACGCGCTGCATCTCGCCACCGCGCTTCGGCTGGCCGGCGCCGGCAGGATCGGCGCCCTCCTCACCTACGACCGAGCCCTCGCCGCGGCCTCCGAGCATCACGGGCTCGAGGTTCTCTCCCCGTGAGCGTCGCCGAGCTGCTCGACGGCAAGCGGGTCTGCATCTGCGCGGGCTCGGGCGGCGTCGGGAAGACGACCACCTCCGCGGCAATTGCCATGGGGATGGCCGCGCGCGGGCTGAAGGTCGCCGTCATCACGATCGACCCGGCGCGGCGCCTGGCCAACTCGCTCGGCCTCAAGGAGCTCGGCAACGAGCCGCGCCAGGTCGACCCCGAGCGCTTCGCGCCGCACGGGCTCGAGCTCGGCGGCGAGCTGTGGGCGATGATGCTCGACGCCAAGGCGACCTTCGACGACGTCATCGAGCGCCTCGCCCCCGACGCCGCCACCCGCGACGAGATCCTGCAGAACCGGATCTACCAGCAGCTCTCGGGCGCGGTGGCGGGCACCCAGGAGTTCACGGCGATCGCCAAGCTCTACGAGCTCGACCAGGAGGGCGGCTATGACCTGCTCGTGCTCGACACGCCGCCCTCGCGCAACGCGCTCGATTTCCTCGACGCGCCCGACCGCCTGACCGACTTCTTCGACGGTCGCGCGCTCCGGCTCCTGCTCCGCCCGGCGGGGCTCGGCGCGCGGGTCATCGGGCGCGGAACGGGGCTCGTGTTCAACGTGCTCGGGCGCGTCACCGGCGCGAACCTGCTCGAGGACCTCTCGGTCTTCTTCCGCGCGCTCGGCGGGCTCGTCGACGGGTTCCGCGAGCGCGCCCGGCGCGTCAAGGCGCTGCTCGCCGACCCTTCGACGACGTTCCTCATCGTCACCTCGCCCGAGCGTGATCCGGTCGCCGAGGCGATCTACTTCCACGGGAAGCTCGCCGATGCCCGGATGCCCTTCGGCGGCGTCGTCGTCAACCGGCTCCATCTGCCTCTGCCCGGCACCCATGGCGAACCGGACGCGCTCGAGGCCTCGCTCGCCGAAGCGCTCGGGGAGCGGCTCGCGGCCAAGGCGGCCGGGACCGTCCGCGAGTGGGACGTCCTCGCCGCGCGCGACGCGCTCGGCGTCGCGCGCCTGGAGCAAACGCTCGGCGCGGGCGTCCCGCTGCTCGAGGTGCCCGAATTCGACGAGGACGTCCACGACGTCTCCGGCCTGCTCGAGGTGCACTCCTGGCTCTTCGCCGAGGAGCACGCCGTCACGGCGTGAGCGCGGCCTCCGCCGTCTCCTCGGCGAGGATCTCGTCGGCCAGCGCGCGCAGATCGGGCGGGAGATGGCCGCACAGGGCGTCGCGGAGCAGGGCGCGGAGGTGGCCGGCGAGCTCGAGCGTCAGCGCGGCCGGGTCGCGCACGGGCGGCGCGAGGCCGGTGACGAGCGCGCGCTCGAGCTGGCCGGCGCGCGCCACGCGCTCGGCCAGCGCCGGGCGGTCGGGCCGCTCGGCGCAGAGCGCGGCCAGCCGAGGCGGGAGCCGGCCGCTCGCGGTCCCCTCGGGCTCGAGCAGCGCGCGCAGCGCGAGCAGATGGTCGGAGAGCAGGTCGGCGACGGCGACCTGCGCGCAGCCGAGCTCGTAGCGGTGCAGGGCCCAGGCCAGCTCGCCGTCGCGTGGCGTACGGCGGGAGAGGAGGGAGACGAAGGCGCGCAGCTCGTCCTCCTGCGCGGCGGGGATCCGCAGGACGCCGCGGGGCTGCCCGGCGCCGCCCGAGGGCACGAGGCGCCAGGCGCCGTCGTCCACGCGGGACCACGCCACGGGACCGAGCGCGGGTGCCGGTCGGTCGAAGAGGCGAAGCGCGGTGGCCAGGCCGCGGAAGGCCGCGCGCGCGAGGCCGGCCGCCGCCGGCTCCCCCGGCCGCTCGGGACGCTCGAAGACGGCGAGCACGCCCGCGGCCTCCCCCGGGGCGCCGTCGAGGGCCTCCGCGGCGACGAGGGACAGGCCCCCGGGAAGTGGGAGCTCAGCGGACTCGAGTTCGAGCCCGAGGACGGGCACGAAGACCGTCGCCCGGCTCTGGCCGTCGTAGAGGCGGCGCTCGAGCTCGGCGTAGGCCGCGGCGAAGCGGTCGGCCGCGAAGCCGAAGCCGGGGGCGTCGCCGAGCGCGGCGGCGAGGAAGGCGCGGAGCTCGCCCGCGGGCTCCGGCACCCGGGGGATCCGGGCCAGCGCGCCGAGCGCCGCAGGCGCGCACGGGAGCCGGGCGAGGAGCTCGTCGCGCTCGGCGATGAAGCGGCCGGTCAGCGGCCGGTAACAGTAGAGCGGCGTGCCGCGCCGGCCGGGCTCGGCCGCCAGCTCGAAGGGCACCTCGGCGCCCGCCGCCGTCTCGGCGGCGAGCAGCGCCGCCGCCTCCTCCGTGTAGGCGCGCAGCGCGCCTGAGAGCCGTCCGTCCCGCATCGAGCGGTGGCTTCGCGACGCGCGGCGGGGCTCCTCCCGCGTGCAGGCGGCCTGTCAGGCCGGGCGAGCGGTCAGGTCAGACGAGCGCCGGCTCGCGCGCGGCCGCGACGCCAGCACACCGGTCGGCCAGCCAGCCGGTGCCGTAGGTGCGCATCGAGTCGATGATCGGGATGAGCGCCTCCCCCTTCTCGGTGAGCGCGTACTCGACGCGCGGGGGAACCTCGGGGAAGGTGCGGCGAGCGAGGATCCCCTCGTCCTCGAGCGCGCGGAGGCGGATCGAGAGCGTGCGGGGCGAGATGCCCTTCAGCGAGCGCTCGAGCTCGCAGAAGCGCGCGCGGCCGACGGCGAGGTCGCGAATGATGAGCAGCGTCCACTTTCCGCAGACGATGTCGGCGGTACGGCAGACGGGACAGGTCTCATCCATGGTCCTCCCAGTATAGCTATACGGAATGAAGTGTTGGCGGTCCCAGCGCTCCCTGAGAGGGGTCTGACCCCTCTCAGGTTGTCAGCCGCCGAGCAGGTTCCCGAGCGCGCCGCCCGGGCTGGACGAGGAGTCGACCCCCCGAGCCCTTCCCCCGATCAGGTTCTTGACGTTGAACTTCACCTCCCCCTGGTAGGCGACCATCGAGCCGAGCTTGGCCTGGATCGTCACGTCGGCGAGCTCGACCTTCAGGAGCTTCGAGTTCTGGAGGGAGAAGGCGTCCTTGGACTCGTCTCGCGAAAGGAGGCGAGGGTGGTTTGCATGCAGCCGATCCTGCCCGACGGGCGCGGCCGGGTCAAAAGCCGGCCGTGGCTCCCGAGGACGGCGAGGAGGCGGGAGCGCGCTACACCGCCACGCGCGCCGGCATCGGCCGGGGCGCCGAGGCGAAGGCCGCGTCGGCGAGGTCGTCCATCGAGGTCGCGGTGCGACCCTCGGCGGCGACGAGCAGCTTGAAGTCGTGAGGGGAGGTCGCGAGGCGCAGCGCGTCGTCCATGTTGACCCGGCCGGCCTGCACGTGGCCGAGCAGGCACTGGTCGAAGGTCTGCATCCCGTAGTAGGCGCCCTCGGAGATGACCTCGCGCAGCCGGCTCGTCTGCTCCGGGTCCATGATCATGTCCCGCGCGCGACCGGTCGTCGTCAGCACCTCGACCGCGGCCACGCGGCCCCTGCCGTCGGGCGTCGGGACCAGGCGCTGGGAGATGATCCCCTTGAGCGTGCCCGCGATCATCGCCCGCGCCTGCTGATGCTGGTGGGGCGGGAAGAAGTCGATGATGCGGTTGATCGTCTCGGGCGCGTCGAGCGTGTGCAGGGTGGAGAAGACGAGGTGCCCGGTCTCGGCGGCCGAGAGCGCCGTTTGGACGGTCTCCTCGTCGCGCATCTCGCCGATGAGGATGATGTCCGGATCCTGGCGCAGCACGCGGCGCAGCGCGCGCTTGAAGGACTCCGTGTCCTGCCCCACCTCGCGCTGGTTGACGATCGAGCGCTTGTCGGGGTGCAGGAACTCGATCGGGTCCTCGATCGTGACGATGTGCTTGGCGTGGCTGCGGTTGACCTGGTCGATCATCGCCGCGAGGGTCGTCGACTTGCCCGACCCCGTCGTGCCCGTGACGAGGATGACGCCGCGCTCCTCGTCGGCCAGCCTGGCGATGACCGGCGGCAGGCCGAGCTCCTCGGCCGAGCGGATCGCGAACGGGATCGCGCGCATGACGATCGAGGTCGAGCCCCGCTGGCGGAACGCGTTGACGCGGAAGCGCGCGAGGCCGTCGACGCTGTAGGCGAAGTCGACCTCGCCGGTGGCGGCGAACTCGGCCTGCTTGTCCGGATCCTTGAGCATCCGGGCGAGCACGCGCTCGGTGTCCTCCGCCGCCAGCGGCGCGGAGTCGGGCAGCGGGGTGAGCTGGCCGTGGGTGCGCACGAGCGGCCGGGACGGGACCTTCAGGTGGAGATCGGACCCCCCAGTGGCGACGAGGTGGTGCAGGGCGGCGTGAAGGTCCATGCCCCGGGCATCGGCACCCGGCCGGGGCGGCTTGAACGCTCGACGCGAGCCGAGAGCCAGGTGCGCGTCAGGCCCGGTCCTGGGGGAGGCGGGGCATGGGTCCCGGAGGAGGAGGTGACGGTGGGGAGGCGGGCCGAGCGGGCGTCCCGCGGGCTTTGGGGACCCGTCACCCCCGCGGTGTCTCCGCGCGGCGTCCCCGCCCCGGGGGGTGGGCGAACACTTCGTGACTCCCCGGCGCGAAATGCAGCCCACCTGCGCGCCGGCGCCGCCCCGCCCCGGGGGTGGGCGACGTTTCGTGACTGCACGGCGCGAAATGCAGCCCACCCTCCACGCCCCGGAGGCCGGCCGGGGGCGCGTCGGTTTACCGGCGCGGAGGGCCGCTGCGAGGCACCGACCGGGGCCACGGGCGCGGGGCGAGCCCGCGCCGCACGCGCGCAGGTACCAGTACACGTGGCCGGAAGTTCTGCGTGGAATCGGCGCAGCGAACGGTCGCGATCTGAGGGCGCACGGTGACCCGCCCTCGTGCGGGTGGCAAGGGGCGGGCGCCGGGTGGCCTCAGGCGCGAACAGACGCCGCCGAAACAGCAGAACGTGCGGACGCTTGTACTAGGCCACGTCGCGGAGCTTCTGCGCCTCGGCCAGCGACTGCAGCTTCTTCAGCGACTGGTTCTCGATCTGGCGGATGCGCTCCCGGGTCACGTTGAACGTGCGACCGACCTCGTCGAGCGTCCGCGGGTGCTCACCGCCGAGCCCGTAGCGCAGCTCGAGCACGCGGCGCTCGCGGTAGGAGAGGTTCTCGAGCGCCTCGCGCAGCGCCTCCCTGGTGAGGATGTCGGCCGCGCGCTCGTAGGGCGACTCGGCCTTCTCGTCGGCGATGAAGGCGCCGAACTCGGACTCCTCCTCGTCCCCCACCGGCTTCTCGAGGGAGACCGGCGCCTGGGCCGAGCGCCGGATCGAGTCGACCTCCTCGGGGTCGATGCTCGTGGCCTCGGCGATCTCCTCGATCGTCGGCTCGCGCCCGAGCTCGGTGACGAGCTTGCGCTCGGCGCGGCCGATCTTGTTGAGCTTCTCGACGACGTGCACGGGGATGCGGATCGTGCGCGCCTTGTCGGCCAGCGCGCGGGCGATCGCCTGGCGGATCCACCAGGTGGCGTAGGTCGAGAACTTAAAGCCCTTGCGGTAGTCGAACTTCTCCGCCGCGCGCACGAGCCCGAGGGTCCCCTCCTGGATCAGGTCGAGGAAGGGCAGGCCCTGGTTGCGGTAGTTCTTGGCGATGGAGACGACGAGGCGAAGGTTCGACTCGACCATCTTCTGCTTGGCGTCGAGGTCGCCGCGCTCGATGCGCTTGGCCAGGTCGACCTCCTCCTGAGCGGTGAGCAGGCGCACCTTCCCGATGTCCTTGAGGAAGAGCTGCAGCGAGTCGGTCGTCATGTCCGGCCGCAGGTGGTCGAGCGCGGACTTGCCGCGGCGCCGCGTCCGCTTGTCGGGCGCGCGCTCGACGTGGCCCGCCGTGGCCGCCGGGTCGATCTCCTCGACGAGCTCGATCTCCTGCCCCTCGATGAACGAGCGGAGGTCCTCGAGATCCGTCTCGTCGAGGTCGAGCTCGGAGACGGCCGTCGTGATCTCCGCGTGGGTGAGGACGCCGATCTGTTGACCCCGCGCAAGCAGGGTCTTGATCTCCTCGAGTTCCTGCAGCTCAGCTACCGACAAACGGCCCCCATCACTCCAAGTTCCCTCCCAGGCCGCCTGCTCCCGGGCTCAGCGGGCGCATGGTATTCCAACCTGACGGGCGCGCCCGGGTTTTTCTTCCCGCACCGCTCGGCGGCCCTGCCATCCTCTGGGGCATGGAGAGAGAGACCCCTGAGGAGAAGGAACGCGACGCGGGCGTCCTGTCGGGGCTGCCGCGCGCACGACCGCAGCGCCGCTCGGCCCGGCGCAAGACGCCGCCGGCCGAGGCGCGGGCGGCGCCGGCGCGGCCCCGGAAGGCGAAGGCCGCGGCGGCGGCGGGAGCGAAGCCCCCGGCCGCCAAGCGCCGGCCCGCCGCGGTGGAGTCGAAGCCCGCGGCGCGTGCGGGGAGCGCCGCGTCCGCCCGGATGAAGCAGCCCGCCCAGCCGCGCAACGTGCCGCGCCGAAAGACGCCCGCCGCCGCGCCGGCGCCGAGCGCCCCCGAGGGCGTCCTCGCCGCGACGGTGCAGGCGGCCGAGGAGGTCGCGCGGCTCGGTGCCGCGGTCGGCGGCCAGATCGTCAAGGGCGCGCTGCGGCGGATCCCGCGGCCGTAGCGGGCCGGCCTCCGCGCGCCGGGGTGGGCGGCGTTTCGCTCCGGTGGGCCGCGCGAGGCGTCCCGCCGGCGGCCGCGGTGGAGCGGCCCGATCGCCGCCGCTCCGGCCGCACGCCGTATAGTCCTCGCCGCCGAACGGCTCGGAGCCCGCTCCGAGCCGACGGGGGACCCACTGGCCCGCACCCGCGGGCCCGGGGCGAATCGGCTCGTTCTCGAGTCGTAGCGCCAGCCGGCGCGAGCCCGACAGCTCACCTCGTAGGCGCCGAAGACCATGACGCTCCGCCGCCCCACCCCCGTGCTCGTCGGCGCCGCGCACGCCGCGGCGCTCGCCGTGCCCTCCGCCGCCTCCGCCGCGGCCGGCGGCGCGGGCGCGACGGGACGGAGCGGTGCCGCTCCCGCTCCCTCGGGCGGGACGATCCTTCGCACCGCGCGCGGTGCCCTCGTACGCCGCGCTCACATCATCCGCGGCTCCGTGGCGCCGGGCAGCGCGGGGCGGGCCGTCGTCGTGCAGGTCCGCGCGCGCCACGGCGCGTGGATGACGGTGGGCACCCCGCGCGCGGGGGCGCGGGGCGGCTTCTCGACGACCTGGACGCCCATCCACCTGGGACGCTCCTCCTTCCGCGCCTTCCCCGCGGGTCAGGCGAGCGTCGCGGCGGCCACGGCCCCGAGCGTCGAGGTCACGGTCTTCCTGCCCACGAGGGCGACCTACTACGGGCCGGGCCTGTTCGGCCACAGGACCGCGTGCGGCCAGACGCTGACCCGCCACATCCTCGGCGTCGCCCACCGCTGGCTGCCCTGCGGCACCAAGGTCTCGCTCCTCTACCACGGGCGCACGATCACCGTCCCGGTCGTCGACCGGGGGCCGTTCACGAAGATCGCCGACTGGGACCTCACTTCGGCCACCGCCTCCGCGCTCGGCATGAGCTCGACGAGCGCGATCGGCGCCGTCTCCCTCCGCGGCGACCGCTGACACACTCCGGGGGGTGACCCCGCTGCTGCCCCTCGATGCGGCCCGGACCCGGGTGCTCGCCGCGGCCCTCCCGCTCGAGGGCGGTGAGGAGATCGAGCTCGCCGGGGCCCGGGGCCGGGTGCTGGCGGCGGACGTCACGGCGCGGGCCGACGTCCCTGGGGCCGCGGTCTCGGCGATGGACGGCTGGGCGGTCCGTGCCGGGCCCGCCGGGCGGCGGGTGCGGATCGCCGGGGAGTCGCGCGCGGGCACGCCGGGCACCGACACGGTGGGAGCGGAGGCCGCCGCGCGCATCTCCACCGGCGCCGCGCTGCCCCCGGGCGCCGAGGCGGTCGTCCGCCTCGAGGACGCGGAGGAGCGGGACGGCACCGTCCTGCTCGGCGTCGCGGCGGCCGCCGGGGCCAACGTGCGCGCCGCGGGCGGCGACCTACACGCCGGCGCGCGGGTGCTCGCGGCGGGGAGCGTGCTCGGCGCCTCAGAGCTGGCCGCCGCCATCGCCGCGGGCGCCGGCACCCTGCGCGTCGCGCCCCGCCCGCGCGTGGCGATCATCGGCACGGGCGACGAGCTGCGTCCCCCCGGCGCGCCGCTCGGCCCCGGGCAGCTCCACAACTCGAACGGCATCGCGCTCGCCGCGCTCGCCGCGAGCGCCGGGGCCGAGGTCGTTCGCGAGGCGACGATCAGGGACGATCGGGCGGCGACGGAGGCCGGGCTCCGCGAGGCGCTGGGCGAGACCGACGTCCTCCTCATCTCGGGCGGCGTCTCGGTCGGAGCGCACGACCACGTGCGCCCGGCGCTCGCCGCGCTCGGCGTCGAGGAGGACTTCTGGCGCGTCGCGCTGCAGCCGGGCAAGCCGACGTGGTTCGGCCGGCGCGGGGCCCAGCTCGTCCTCGGCCTGCCGGGCAACCCGGTCTCGACCATCGTCACGGCCTGGCTCTTCGCCCTGCCCGCGCTGCGCGCCCTGCAGGGCGCGCCGGGGCTCCCGGAGCGCACGACGGCGCGTCTCGGCGGGCCGGTCCGCCGTAGCCCCGAGCGGACCCAGGCCGTCCGCGTCAGCCTCGCCGGGGACGGCAACGCGACGCTCCGCGCCACGCCCACCGGCTCGCAGGAGTCCCATCTCGTCTCGAGCCTGTGGAAAGCGGACGGCCTCGCCTTCATCGCGCCGGGGACGGGCGAGGCGGCGGCGGAAGAGCTCGTGCCGGTCGAGCGCTGGGCGCTGTGACGCCTACGCGGCGTCGAGGTACTCGAGCATCCGGTTGGTCAGCGCGGTCAGCGCCGGCACCGGGCGCTCGACGGCCAGCGGCCGGCCGTCGAGCAGCTCGTCCAGCCGGTTCCCGTACTCCTGGTCCATCCCGCGCACGACGCCGGTGGCCACGCGCGCGGCGTTGCGCACCGTGACCGGGTCGAGGGTGACGAGCGCCTCGAAGCACCGCTCGCCGTCCTCACGCTCCCCGTCCGCTCCCCGTCCGGGCCGCTCCCAGGCCGTCAGGCAGGCGGCGTAGCCGGGGGCGTCGACGATCACCGCCCACTCGCCGCCGAGCGCCGCCCGCGCGGTGATCGGCAGCTCGACCGTGTCCCCCGTGTGGCGGGCGCGCGGGAAGTCGGCGAAGATCGTCGTCGCCTCCGCCGTGGCCGCCAGGCGCCGGTAGCGGTGCTCGACCCGCCGGTAGAACCTCTCGTGCTGGAAGGCGGCAAAGCACAGGGGCCGGGCGCCGTAGGCCATCGCCTCGTCCTCGATCGCCCGCGAGAGCGGGGTCAGCGTCCGCTTGCGCAACGCCCGCGGCCGCAGGGGGATCCCCGCCGCGGCGACGATCGCGCCGTAGATCGAGGGCGTGTCGGTGGGCGAGGAGATCGCCCGCGCCTGCGCCAGCGCGGGCCCGATGGCGAGCCCGGCGTCCCGCAGGGCCACGGCGCGGCCGAGGACCTCGACGTCCCGCGGGTCGTAGCGGCGATGCCCGGACGGCGTCCGCCGCGGCTCCGGGTAGCCGTAGCGCTGCTCCCACATGCGGATCGTCCCCGCCGCCAGGCCGGTGCGCTCCGCCATCTCCTTGATCCCGAGACCTTCCATCCTCGATCCTCCTACGGATCCCGGACGCTCGCGGGGTCACGCGCGCGACTACCCTCTGCGCGTTCTGACCCGTACGCGCTCCCTGCTCCTGCTCCTGCTCGGCTCGATCCTCGCCGCGCTGGCGGCGGTGGCCATCCGCATCCGCCCCCGCGGGAAGCTCGTCGCGCGCATCGTCGAGACGCCCTCGGACGACACGGGCCCGGGCGAGGACGGCTCGGTGCACTCGGTCCAGGCCGCCGACCTCGTCCTGCCCGTCGCCGAGCTCGACAAGATCTGGAATCCCCACCACCTGGAGCGCCTGGCCCGCACCTACTGGCTCTTCCTCTCGCGGGTCACGCTGGGGCTCGTGCACGTCACCTACACGGAGTCCGAGCGCGCCGTCGTCCTCGTCCTCCCCTTCCTGAAGCTCCTGCGCTTCCACGCGCCCGAGTACGAGATGGACGCGAACCGCGGGATCGTCAAGTGGCGGATCGAGGACGGCGTGCTCGTCTCGCGCAAGGGCGCGGGCTACCTCGAGATCGACATCGAGCGCTGCGGCTCCGAGCCCGGCGACTCCGGGGAGGATCGCCTGCACGTCGAGGTCGCGGTGAAGAACTTCTATCCGTCGATCTCGAGCCGCCTCGGCCGCTGGCTCTACGAGAACACGCAGTCCCGGGTGCACGTGTTCGTGACCTACGGGTTCCTGCGCTCGCTCCAGCGCCTTGACCTCGCCGACTCCCACGTCGGGCGCTTCGCGCGCGTGGAGGACGTGCCGGATCCGACGGGCGCCTCCCCCCGCGAGCGCGCCGCCGCGGCGGCGTAGGCCCGGCGGCTACGCCGCGGGCGAGAGCACGACCAGCGGGATCCGGCGCTCGGCCCGCTCCTGGTAGACCGCGTAGTCCGGGTAGATCCCGACCACCCGCGGCCACAGCCGCTCGCGCTCCTCGCCCTCCGCTTCGTGCGCGCGCACGCGGCGCCGCTCGGCGCCCACCTGCACCGCCGTCTCCGGCGCGGCCCGCAGGTTCAGCCACCACGACGGGTGCTTCGGCGCCCCGCCGTAGGAGGCCACGAGGACGAGGTCCGGGGAGTCGTCCAGGTAGATGAGCGGCGTCGTGCGCGGCGTCCCCGATCTCCGGCCGACGTGGTCGAGCAGGAGGATCGGCGGCTTGCCGCCGCCGGGGAACGTCCCGCCCAGGCGCCCGCCGCTCAGGCGGTAGACCCGCGTGTGCAGGCCGGTCAGGCGAAGCCAGACCTTCTCCTGGAGGGAGCCCTGGACGGGGACCGGCGGCGTCGGCATCAGCCGTACCGTGCGCCCGTGATCTGGCGGAGCTTCGAACGGTCGTGGCGCGCCGTGACGCGCCGGACCGTGCCCGAGCGCGAGCGCATGACGATCGACTCCGTGGAGGCCGTCGCGCCCTGGTAGCGCACGCCCTGGAGCACGTCGCCGTCGGTGACGCCCGTGGCCGAGAAGAAGACATCCTGCCCGGTGATCAGGTCGTCGTGGTCGAGGACCCGCTCGAGGTCGTAGCCCGCCGCGATCGTGGCCTCCCGCTCCGCCGCGTTCTGCGGCCAGAGCCGGCCGAGCAGCCGGCCGCCCGTGCACTTGATGGCCGCCGCGGAGATGACCCCCTCGGGGGTCCCGCCGATCCCCCACAGGAGGTCGACGGGCGAGGCGTCGTCGACGGCGAGCAGCGCGGCGGAGACGTCCCCGTCCTTGATGAAGCGGATGCGCGCCCCGGCCTCGCGGATCTCGGCCACGGCGTCCTTGTGGCGCTCGCGGTCGAGCATGACGACCATGACGTCGCGGACGTCCGTGCCCTTGCGCTCGGCCACGGCGCGCACGACCTCCGCCAGCGGGCGCTCGAGCGAGAGGCAGTCGGCGATCTCCGGGCCGCCCGCGATCTTCTCCATGTAGAAGCAGGGGCCGGGGTCGAACATCGTCCCCCGCTCGGAGAGCGCGATCACGGCCAGCGCGCTCGGCTCGCCGAGCGCCGTCAGCCGCGTGCCCTCGAGCGGGTCGACGGCGACGTCGACCGCGGGCGCGGAGCCGTCCCCGATCGACTCGCCGTTGAAGAGCATGGGCGCCTCGTCCTTCTCCCCCTCGCCGATCACGACGACGCCGTCCATCGCGATCGAGTCGAGCACGTGGCGCATGGCGTCGACCGCGGCTTGGTCGGCCGCCTCCTTGTCGCCCATCCCGACAAGCCGGGCGGCGGCCAGCGCCGCCGCCTCGGTCACCCGGACGAGCTCGAGCGCAAGGTTCCGGTCGGGCCGGGCGGGTGCGTCACTCACGGGACGCCGGGCGGCTTGCGCGGACCGGTGTCGTTGCGCGCGCGGTGGAAGACCGCGCCGCCGAGCATGAGAATCGAGCCCACCAGGGCCACGACCCACCCGAGCTGCAGGGAGATCTGGCCGGCCGGATCGCCCGGCTTGACGATGAGCCCGCGCAGGAGGACGAGCGTGACGACGATGATCGCCACGACCGCGGTGAGCTCGCCACGCGGCCAGGACAGCGCGTGGCCGCGGATCACGATGTAGGCGAGGATGAGCGGGGAGGCGGCACCCACGAGCAGCACGTAGCGCATTGTCGAGAGCGCCTTCCAGGCCGACAGCGTCAGCCCGGCCCGGCCGGGGCCGTGCGGCCCGATACTCGCGAAGCGGTTGTCGAGCTTGTACCAGGCGAGGAACACGCCGATGGCCAGGATGGCGCCGCCGGCGACGGCGATGATCTCCTCCCGCTCGAGCTTCCCCTTCATCGGCCCGCGCAGCCTACCCGACTTGCGTAGGGTGGCGCCTCGATGCCGACCTGGAGCCTCACCCTGCCCTTCCCGGGTCTCGCCCTGCGCGACCACGAGCCGCTCGTCCGCCGCGCCGAGAAGGCGCGCTACGACGAGCTGTGGACGGGCGAGACGGCGGGGCCAGACGGCTTCACGCCGCTCGTCCTCGCCGCCGCGTGGACGGAGGAGATTAAGCTCGGCACGGGCGTCGTCAACCCCTTCACGCGCGGTCCGGCCGTGCTCGCCCAGCACGCGGCGGCGCTGCAGGACGCGAGCGGCGGGCGCTTCAAGCTCGGCCTCGGGGCCTCCTCCGACGTGATCGTCGAGCGCTGGAACGAGATCCCCTTCGACAAGCCGCTCTCGCGCGTGCGCCACGCCGTCGAGGCGCTCCGCCCGCTGCTCTCCGGCTCGGGCCGCGGACCGGGCGGCTTCAAGCTCGAGCAGCCGCCCGAGACCCCCATCCCCATCTACGTCGCCGCGCTGCGCGACCGGATGCTCCGGCTCGGCGGCGAGATCGCCGACGGCACGTTCGTCAACTTCCTGCCGCTCTCGGGCGTCGAGCACGTCGTCGGCCGCATCCGCGAGGGGGAGCGCGCGGGCGGGAAGGAGGAGGGCTCCTCGGACGTCGTCTGCCGCTTCTTCTGCATCCCCCAACCGCCGGAGGAGGGGCTCGGCCTCGCGCGCTGGATGTTCGCCGCCTACGGCACGGTGCCGGTCTACGAGGCGTTCTTCCGCTCGCTGGGCTGGGGTGAGCAGCTCGACCCGATGGTCACCGCCTGGCGGGCGGGCGACCGCCAGGCGGCGCTCGAGCGCGCGCCGGACGAGCTCATCCGCGAGATCTTCGTCTTCGGCACGCCGGAGGAGCAACGGGCGCGCCTGGAGGAGTTCGCCGGCCGCGGGATCACGAACCTCGTCATCACCCCGATCGCCGGCCCCGAGGACCTGCCGGACCTGATCGACGCGCTCGCGCCGTAACGACTTCGTTCGGTGATCGAGCGCCTGGGCGGGGTACGGTCCTCAGATCGTGCTCGCCCCGGTTCTCCGAGAGCTCGACGACACCCGCGCGCGGACGCTGGCGCTCGTCGACGGTCTGGCTCCGGCTGAGCTGGCCGAGCAGTTCTCCCCGATCATGAGCCCTTTGGCCTGGGATCTCGGGCACATCGCCGCCTTCGAGGACCTCTGGCTCGCCCGGCGCGCGGGCGGGCTGCCGCTCCTGCGCCGCGACCTCATGCGGGTCTACGACGCCTTCGAGACGCCGAGGGCCAAGCGGGGCGACGCGCCCTTCCTCGGGCCCGGGGAGGCGCTCGGCTACCTCGACGACGTGCGCGCACGCGTGGCCGAGGTGCCGGTCGGCGACGGGCGCTTCCACGAGCTCGTCCTGCGCCACGAGCAGCAGCACGTGGAGACGATTCTGCAGACGCTCGAGCTCGCCCACCTCGATCCCACCCGCCTCGCCGCCACGCCGAACGACAATGGGCACGCACCGCTCCTCGCGCCGCCCGGCGCGGATTCGGACTTCGTGGCGATCCCGGCCGGGCCGTGCCTCCTCGGGGCGGGGCCCGAGGGGTTCTCCTACGACAACGAGCGGCCGCGCCACGCGGTCGACCTGCCCACCTTCGCGCTCGCGCGCGCGCCGGTGACGAGCGGCACCTGGCGGCACTTCTCCGAGGGCGGCGGCTACGAGCGCCGCGAGTGGTGGTCGGCCGAGGGCTGGGCGTGGAAGGAGCAGGAGGACATCCACGGGCCGCGGGAGTGGAATGCCGAGGGCCACGAATGGCGCCTGGGCGAGGGATGGGTCGCCATCGATCCCGCTCGCCCGGTCGTGCACGTGTCCTGGTTCGAGGCCGACGCCTTTGCCCGCGCCCACGGCGCGCGCCTCCCCTCGGAGGCGGAATGGGAGAAGGCGGCGACCTGGGATCAGGCCGCGGGGACGCCCCGCCCGCCCGACCCGGCGGCCGGCGACCTCGACCAGACGGGGCTCGGCACGGCACCGACCCCGGCCGCGGCGCGGGCGCCGAGCGGCTGCCTGGGGATGCTCGGCGGGGTCTGGGAGTGGACGAGCTCTGACTTCACCGCCTACCCCGGCTTTGCGCCCGACCCCTACCGGGACTACTCCGAGCCGTTCTTCGGCCCCGCCCACAAGGTCCTCCGCGGCGGCTCCTGGGCCACGCGCCGACGCGTCGCCACCGCCACCTTCCGCAACTGGGACTTCCCCCACCGCCGCCAGATCTTCTCCGGCCTCCGACTCGCAAAGGACATCACTTGATCGACCTGACCTCCCACCTCGAGACCGCCGCCGAGCGGACGCTGGCCGAGGACGTGCGGGCCGGGTTGGCCGCCGAGCCCAAGGAGCTTCCCCCCAAGCACCTCTACGACGCGCGCGGCTCGGAGCTCTTCGAGGAGATCTGCGAGCTGCCCGAGTACTACCCGACCCGCACCGAGCGCGCGATCCTCACCGCGCAGGCGGGCGCGATCGCCGCGCGCACCGGCGCCCGCGAGCTCGTCGAGCTCGGCTCGGGCGCGGCGGAGAAGGCGCGGATTCTCCTCGCCGGCGGGCCCTACGAGCGCTACGTGCCGGTCGACGTCTCCCGGGACGCCCTGGCCATCGCCGCGGCGGCGCTCGCCGCCGAGGACACCGCGCTCGAGGTCGCGGGCGTCGTCGCGGACTTCGAGCGCCAGCTCGACCGCATCCCGCCCTCCGCACCCGGACGCCCGCGGCTCGTCGCCTTCCTCGGCGGGACCATCGGCAACCTGGCGCCGGAGCCGCGCCACGAGCTGCTGGGCGCGATCGCCGGGCTCCTCGGCCCCGCGGACCATCTTCTGCTCGGGACCGACCTCGTCAAGGACCCCGCGGTGCTCGTGGCCGCCTACGACGACGCGCAGGGCGTGACGGCCGCGTTTGACCGCAACGTCCTCGCCGTCATCGATCGCGAGCTCGGCGCCGACTTCGACCCGGAGTCGTGGGAGCACGTCGCGCGCTGGAACGCGGCGCAGGAGCGGATCGAGATGTGGCTGCACACGCCGCAGGCGCGGACCGTGACGCTCGAGGCGCTCGACCTCGAGGTCCCCTTCACGGCGGGCGAGGGGATCCGCACCGAGCTCTCCTGCAAGTTCACCCGGGCGCGCCTCGAGGTGGAGCTCGGCGCCGCCGGGCTCGCCCTCGCCGAGCTCCTGACCGACCCCGCCGAGCGCTTCGCCCTGTCGCTCTCGCGGCTACGCTAGCTTCCCGCCGCATGGACATCGACGGCAGCGGCGCGATCGTCTCCGGCGGGGCCTCCGGGCTCGGCGAGGCGACCGTCCGCGCGCTCCACGCCCGCGGGGCCGACGTGACGATCGCCGACCTCAACGAGGAGAAGGGCGAGGCGCTCGCCTCGGAGCTCGGCGAGCGCGCCCGCTTCGTGAAGACCGACGTGACCGACGAGGGGCAGGTCCAGGCCGCGGTGCAGGGGGCGTGCCCCGGCGGCGAGCTGCGGATCTCCTTCGCCTGCGCGGGGATCGGCTGGGCCCAGCGCACCGTGCACCCAAAGCACGGCCCGCACACTCTCCAGCCCTTCGAGACGGTCATCCGCGTCAACCTGATCGGCACCTTCAACCTCCTACGCCTGGCCGGCACCCGGATCGCCGAGGCCGAGCCGCGGGCCGACGGCGAGCGCGGCGTGCACGTCTCGACGGCGTCGATCGCCGCCTTCGACGGCCAGATCGGCCAGATCTCCTACTCGGCCTCCAAGGGTGGCGTCGTCGGGATGACGCTGCCCGCCGCGCGCGACCTCGCCCAGCTCGGGATCCGCGTCAACACCATCGCGCCGGGCCTCTTCGACACCCCGCTGCTCGCCGCGCTGCCCGAGCCGGCGCGCCAGGCGCTCGGGGAGACCATGCCCTTCCCCTCCCGCCTGGGGCGCCCGGAGGAGTACGCCGCGCTCGGGATCGCCGTCGTCGAGAACGTGATGGTCAATGGCGAGACCATCCGCCTCGACGGCGCGCTGCGGATGGCGCCGAAGTAGCCGCCGGCGCCGGCCGGGGCCGGTCCCGACGGCGATCGGTGGGCACTCGGGCGCGCGCTCGATCAACTGGACGCTTGATCGACCCCCCGGCCGGGGTGCTCACGCCGGATGAGGCAGGGGCCGATCACCGAACTGTCCAAGAAAACAAGCAGGTCCGCCTCCCGAGAACGGCAAACCATCCGCAAGGATGGGACGCAAAGCCACGGAACTCCCAGAGCAGGAGTTCGCCGGGTTACCGAAGGAGATGGGTGGCGACCTCGATGCCCCGTAGGAGCCACCCATGCCTCGACTCACGATCCGTCGCACCCTCAGCGCCGCCCTCTCCCTCGCCGCGCTCGCCGGAGCGGGCGGGACCGCCTCCGCGCAGGCCGCCTGCCGGCACACCGGCGTCGCCCCCGACGCCGCCCACATCGCGCAGGCCCGTCAGGCCACGCTCTGCCTCCTGAACGCCGAGCGCCGCGCCCACCGCCTGCGGAGCCTCCGCGAGAACCCCGAGCTCGACCGCGCCTCGGTGGCCCACTCGCGCTTCATGGTCCGCGCCCGCTACTTCGAGCACGGCAACTTCATGGCCCGCATCACCAAGGTCGGCTACCTGCGGAACGCCGGGGCCTGGGCGGTGGGCGAGAACATTGCCTGGGGCGGCGGCTCGCTGGCCACCCCGGCCTCGATCGTCGACATGTGGATGCACTCGCCGGGCCACCGGGCGAACATCCTCTCCCGCTCCTACTCGGAGACCGGGATCGGCATCTTCGGCGGGACCCCGCAGGGCGTCACCGGCGGCACCTACACCACCGACTTCGGATCTAGGGGGTAGGGCAAGCGGCGGCGCGCCTCCCGCGCACCGCCGTTCCCCCGAGGGGACAGGGCAAACGGCCGGATGGGGCGGGCACCCCATCCGGCCGGTCCCGTTAATCCCCGCCGCAGTCCACCGCCACCGCCAGCGCCGAACAGAGATCGCGAATCCGCGCGTCGGCCAGCCGGGCCGAGGCGCTTCGCCGCGTCGCGCGTGAGGACCACGGCCGGGCGCCGCCCGACCCCGTGCAGCTCGCACCACCACAGCTCGCCCCGCGCGGGCAGCGCGGTCACGAGGCTCCGGCCGCGCGGCGATCCCGCCGCGCGGCCCGCTTGCTCAGTTCAGGCGCTCGACGATCATCGCCTCGCCCTGGCCACCCGCGACGCACATGGTCTCGAGGCCGATCGTCTTATCGAATGTATCGAGGTCGTTGAGGAGCGTCGTCATGATCCGCGCGCCGGTCATCCCGAACGGGTGGCCGAGGGCGATCGCCCCGCCGTGGGGGTTGAGGATGTCCATGTCGATCCCGCACTCCTCGGCGATCGGCAGCACCTGGGCGGCGAACGCCTCGTTCAGCTCGACGACGTCGATGTCGCCGATCGACATCCCCGCGCGCTCGAGCACCTTCTTGATCGCCCCGATGGGCGCGACACCCATGTACTCGGGCTCGTTGCCGAACGTCGCGGCGGTGATGATCTTGGCCCGGGGCTTCAGGCCGAGCGCGCTCGCCTTCTCCTCGGACATGATGAGGACGGCGGCGGCGCCGTCGTTCAGCGGGCAGGAGTTGCCGGCGGTGACGCGGCCGTCCTCGCTGAAGGCGGGCTTCAGGGAGGCGAGGCGCTCGTAGGTCGAGTCGGCGCGGGGCCCGTCGTCCTTGGTGACCTCCTCGCCGTCCTGGTTCTTGACGGCGACGATCTCGCGGTCGAAGACGCCGTTCTCGCGGGCGGCGACGGCGCGCTCCTGCGAGCGCTGGGCGTAGTGGTCCATGTCCTCGCGGGAGACGTCGTAGCGCTCGGCCACGTTCTCCGCGGTCAGGCCCATGGCGATGTAGGCGTCGGGATCCTCGCCCTCGCCCTTCAGGTGCTTGTTCTGATCCTCGCCCCCCGCGGCCTCGGAGCGCTCGTTGTAGCGGGAGACCCACTCGACGCCCGCGGCGATGTAGACGTCGCCCTGGCCGAGCCGGATGTCGTTGGCCGCCGTGCGGATCGCCTCCAGCGAGGAGGCGCAGTAGCGCGAGACGGTCGAGCCGGTCGTCCGCTCCGTCAGCTTCTCGGAGAGCAGCACGGCGATCCGGCCGATGTTAAAGGCCTGCAGGCCCTGGGGCATCCCGCAGCCGCAGACGACCTCCTCGACCTCCTTGGGGTCGAGGCCCTCGTTGCGCGCGAGGAGCTGGTCGATCACGTAGGCGGTGGTTTCGTCCGGCCTGAGCTGGGCCAGCGAGCCCTTGAAGGCGCGGCCGATCGGGGTGCGGACGGCGTCGACGATGACGGCTTCGGGCATGAGTCTCTGGATCTCCTTGGGAGGGGGCGCCCGGTCGGCCGGGCGTGACGACTCCCATTCTCGCAAGCGACCCCAGCCGCGCGCTCCCGGGCGCGGCGGCGCGCCGACGCACGGGCTTCCGGTACGGTGGGTCGGTGAGGAGCTGAGCGATCGTCCTCGCCCTGGTGCTCGCTGGGCTCGGGGCCTCCCCGGC
>JBBQAA010000029.1:0-2496 GCA_038276395.1 Solirubrobacterales bacterium
GCTGACCGGCCGGGACGTGCGCCGCTGGCTCGCGGCGCTGGCCGCGGGGGTGGTCGTCCTCGACGGCTACGCGATCGCGCTCGAGCAGCACGTCATGCCCGAGGCGGCCTTCACCCTCGCGCTCGTCGCCAGCGCCTACCTGCTCGTACGGGGAGAGCGGCGCGGCGCCCTGGCCCTCAGCGGCCTGCTCCTCGGCGCCGCCGTCCTGTTGCGCACCGCTGCGGTCTTCGCCCTCCCCGCGTGGATCGCCTACGCCGCGGCGCGCCGCCTCCCGCGGCGCGCGAGCGTGCTCGCGATCGTCTGCGCGCTGGTTCCCGTGGTCGGGCTCGTCGGCTACTACGGGCACCGCTACGGACGGCTGGGCCTGAGCGGCGCGGACGGTTGGTTCCTCTACGCACGGGTGGGGGAGATCGCCTCGTGCCAGGGCGTCGACGTAGAGCCGGCCGCTCGCCCGCTGTGCTCGCGTCGGGGCGCGCCTCGACTCCCCGACCCGGTCTCCTACCTGTTCGCGCCCGCCTCCCCCGCGCTGCGCCTCTTCGGCGGGATGACCACCGACCCCGCGCGGCAGCACCGCTCGAACCGGATCCTCTCCCGCTTCGCCGTCGGTGTCATCGCCGCCCGCCCGGGCGCCTACGCACGCCTCGTCGGCCGCGACTTCGTCCGCTTCTTCGCCCCGGAGCGTGGGCCGGGCGAGAGCGAGTCGCCGATCTCGCTGCCCGCCGTCCCGCGCCGGACGCCGCCGTACTTCATCGAGAAGGCGCGTGACGACTTCTTCCCCCGCTACGTGCCCGCGACCCACGCGCCCACCGGTCTCGTCCGCGCCTACGCGGCGGTGGTCCACACCCCGCGCTGGCTCGTGGCGGCTCTGACCCTCGCCGCGCTCGCGGCGCTCGGGCACGCCGCGGCCCGGCGTCGCGGGTTCACCGGCTGGGCCGAGACCGCCCTGCTCGAGGGGATGGCCCTCGGCATGCTGCTCGCCACCGCGGCCACGGCGGGCTACACCCTCCGCTATCTCGTTCCCGCCGTGCCGCTGCTCGTCGCCGGCGGCACGCTCGCCCTCTCCGGCGCATGGACGGCCCCGGCGATCAGGCGGCGCAGACGCCCAGGCCCGACTGTCGGCGCCCGTAGAGGTGGCCGATGAGCGCCGCGGTCACCTCGGGGTCGAACTGGGCGCCCGCGCGGACGGCGAGCTCCTCGACCGCGTGCGCGTGGGACATGGCGAGGCGGTAGGGACGGTCGGAGGTCATCGCGTGGTAGGCGTCGCAGGCGAGGATGATCCGGCTGCCCATGGGGATCTCCCTGCCCGCCAGGCCGTCGGGGTACCCGGTCCCGTCCCAGCGCTCGTGCTCGTGGCGCACGATCCGGGCGATCTGGCCGAGCCCGGGCACGACGCGGAGGATGCGCTCGCCGATGGCGGGGTGCTCGCGCATGAGCTCCCACTCGTCGGCATCGAGGGTCCCGGCCTTGTGCAGGACGGCGTCGGGGATGCCCACCTTCCCGATGTCGTGCAGGAGGGCGGCCGCCCGCACGCGGTCGATCTCCTCCACGGCCAGGCCGAGGTGCCGAGCCACGGCGCCGGCCATGTCGACGACGGAGTCGGAGTGCTCGCCCGTGTAGCGGTCGCGCTCGAGCAGGGCGACGGCGAGCGCCTCGATCGCGTCGCGCTGGGGGGACGGCGTGCGCTCCGCCGTCGGCGCCCCGCGGACGGGCGCGCAGACGACGCGGGCACCCCCGGCGGCGCGCGCGTTCTCGAGGGCCTGGGCGGCGCCGGCGAGCAGCCCCTCGGCGCTCAGCTTCCCGGTGAGCTCGGCGATTCCGACCGAGGCGGTGACGCAATGGACGGTGGAGGTCTCGAGTACCTCGAGCTCGAGCAGGAGGCGCTCGAAGGCAAGCGCCGCGGTGGGCGAACCGGTCTCGGGGAGGAGGATCGCGAACTCGTCGCCGGCGGTGCGGCAGACGACGTCGTGGTTGCGCGTGTAGAGGCGAAGGCGCTCGCCGACGGCGACGAGCAGCTCGTCTCCGGCCTTGAACCCGTGGCGGAGCTCGAGCGCGCGAAAGCCATCGAGGTCGATGAGGGCAAGCGAGAGGTCGCGTCCGAAGCGCTGGCCGCGGGCCACCTCCTCGGAGAGCCGCGTTCGGAAGGATCGCACGGACAGGTGGCCGGTGAGGCTGTCGTGGCGGGCACGGAGCTGGCGATCTGCCTCGAGCTCGACGATCCGCCGGCGCGCGGCGTGAAGCTCGGTGGCCAGCTCCTCGCACACCTGACGGCCGGTGAACATAGCGGACATATCGGCGCGTAGACGCTCATCCTGTCCACTGCCCGGCGGCACTCGTCAAATGTCGGGGCTGCGCTCCGCGAAGGCATCCGGCGCCGCGCGGAGAATCCCGGAAGATGATCGTCCTCGGCATCGACCCCGGCACGGCGAGCACCGGCTACGGCGTGGTGCGCCGGGCCGCCGGGCGGACGGTCGCCCTCGACGGGGGCGTCGTCGAGAC
>JBBQAA010000030.1:0-85806 GCA_038276395.1 Solirubrobacterales bacterium
CGCCCGCCGGCAGCACGAAACCGGGCCCTGGGGTCACCAATCCCCGCATCATCAGACTGGCCACGCCGACACCGAGCCCGGCGCCCCCACCCACCGACCACAAAGAAAGGCCCGCTCACGCGGACCTTCCACCCTGCCCACTTGACAAACAGACACCCATATCAGAGCGAAGGACCGTCCGCCCCCCCCGGCGGCGCCATCGCCGCGAGGCCGAGGTGGGCCACCGGGTGGCGCGGGCGCGGGGTCTCGGCGCCCTCCATGAGCTCGTCGATGTCCCTGCGCTCGAGCATCTCGCGCTCGAGCAGGCGCTCGGCCAGCGCCTCGAGGCGCTTGCGGTAGCCGACCATGATCTCCAGCGCACGCTGGTAGGCCTCGTCGGCCAGGACCTGGATCTCGTCGTCGCGCCGGCGCAGGAGCTTGTCGGAGAGCTGGTCGCCCGAGATCTGGAGGGAGAAGAACGTGTCGCTCATGGCGTACTCGGTGACCATGGCGCGGGCGACGTCGGCCACGCGCTTCAGGTCATCCGAGGCGCCGGTGGTGACCGCGCCGAAGATGACGCGCTCGGCCGCGCGGCCGCCGAGGAGCATGACCATGTGGGCCTCGAGCTCCTCGCGGGTCTTCAGGTAGCGGTCCTCCTCGGGCAGGTTCAGCGTGTAGCCGAGCGCGCGGCCGCGGGGGACGATCGAGATCTTGTGCACCGGATCGACCTGGGGCAGCAGCTCGGCGCACAGCGCGTGGCCTGCCTCGTGGAAGGCGACGACCCTCCGCTCGTGGTCGTTCAGGCGGCGGTGCGTGGCCATCCCGGCGATCACGCGCTCGAGCGCCGTTTCGAAGTCGGCGTGGGCGATCGAGTGGCCGCCGCGGCGGGCGCAGAAGATCGCCGCCTCGTTGCAGATGTTGGCGAGGTCGGCGCCCGAGAGGCCGCTCGTCTGGCGCGCCATCGCGTCGAGGTCGGCGCTCGGGTGCAGCGGCTTGTTCTTCGTGTGGACGTCGAGGATGCGACGGCGTCCGTCGACACCCGCGGGGGTGACGAGGATCTGGCGGTCGAAGCGCCCGGGGCGCAGGAGCGCCGGGTCGAGCTTGTCGAGCAGGTTCGAGGCGGCGATGACGACGACGTTCTGGGACTCGCCGAACCCGTCCATCTCCACGAGGAGCTGGTTCAGCGTCTGGTCCTTCTCCCCCGAGATGTCCATGCCGCGCTTGCCGCCGACGGCGTCGAGCTCGTCGATGAAGATGATCGAGGGCGCGTGCTTGCGCGCCTGGGAGAAGAGGCGGCGGATGCGCGCGGCACCGAGGCCGGCGAACATCTCGACGAACGAGGCGGCCGACTGGGAGTAGAACTGCGCGCCTGACTCGTGGGCGACGGCCTTGGCCAGGAGCGTCTTGCCCGTCCCGGGGGGGCCGTGGAGCAGGACCCCGCGCGGAACGGTGGCCCCGAGCTTCTGGAAGCGCTTGGGGTCGCGCAGGAACTCGACGACCTCCTGCAACTCCTCTTTGGCCTCGTCGGCGCCGGCGATGTCCTCCCAGCCGATCTTCGGCGCGCTCGTCGCTTTGAGCTTCTGCGGCTTGGTCCGCATCGTGCTGAGCGCCTTGTAGAGCAGGAGCACGAGCAGGCCCATGAAGATGATGGGCAGCCAGGTCTGAAGCCAGGTGGAGAAGTCGTAGGAGCCGAGGAACGCGTAGATCATCTGTCCAGATGATCCCCTAATCGCTCATGTTCCGCACTGGGGTCCTGACCCCATCTAGCCGGATGTTCGGTCGCAGCCCGCGCCCGACCTTCGCGCACGGCCTTCCGTCGACCATGACGACGTCGGCCGTGTAGTTGTTTCCCCCGCGCAGGAGCGAGGAGCCGACCCCGTAGGCGTCGACGGGGACCACCGCCGTCTCGAAGTCCTCGATCCGCTCGGCGGTGAAGCCGCCGGAGACGACGATGTTGACCTCGCCGAAGCCGGCGCGGTCGAGGCCCGCGCGGACCTTCTCGACGAGCCGCGGCGTCACGCCGGTCGGGCTCTCCGTGCCCATCTCCTCCCACAGCGCGCGGTCGACGAGCCTGTCGCTCGTGTCGAGCCGGACGCCCCACAGCCGCCCGGCGAGCCGCTCGGCGACCTCGAGCGCCGTGCGCACCGAGTCGTTCTCGAAGTCGACGAGCACGGTCACGTTCATCGCCTCCGCGTAGCGGTCGGCGAACTTCTCGGCAGCGAGCGCGGTGTCGCCCCCGTAGGCGGCGATCAGGCCGTGGGGAACGGTCCCGATCCCGCGCCCGCCCCACCACGAGGCCTGCGCGTCGGTGGAGACGCCGATGGCGCCCGCGACGTGGGCGCCCCAGCCGTCGCCCGTCTGCACGAGCCAGTGGTCGTGGCGGGCGGGGAAGAAGAAGATCGGCTTGCCCCGCGCGGCCTCGACGACCCGGCCGACGTTGCGCATGACGAGCGAGCGGCGGGCGAGGCAGCCGAGGTAGACGGTCTCGAGGTGGGCGAAGAGGGAGTAGTCCCCCGCGATCGTCAGGACCGTCTCGTAGGGCTCGATCGCGTCGCCCTCGCACAGCCCGCGGACCTCGAGCGCGGGCCAGCCCTCCTCCCAGCTTCCGTCCTCGCGGCGGCGGCCGGAGCACGTCTCGAGGATGGCCAGCGCCTCGTCGATCCCGCCGCAGCGGGAGTGCTCCTTCTGGAAGACCTGGACGAGCACGTGCGGGTGGTGGCCGTCGTGCTCGAGCAGCTCCTTGGTCTGGACGAAGTAGGCGTCGGAGTACCAACCGTCGCGGATCCGCTCGACCGGGAGGCGGAAGGTCGCGGGCGGGAGCCGGATGCGCTCCTCGGTGCTCATCCGCCGAGCAGGCGCCGGGCGAGGTGGCGGTAGCAGTCGGTGGCCACGCCGAGGTCGCGCACGGCGATCCGCTCGTCGCGGCCGTGCACGAGCGGCGCGGTGTCGAAGAGCGTCATGTGGCTCTGGGGGAAGAAGCCGTAGGCCACGCACTCGGGGAAGGCGTCGCGGAAGGTGCGCGAGTCGGTGAAGGCGGGGAGCATCGTCGGCACGACCTCGGCGCCGGGCTCGTGCTCGCCGGTCCACTCCCGGATCGCGTCCATGAGCGGCGACTCGGCCGGGGAGCGGTTGCCGACGACCTCCTCGATGAAGCTGAGCTCGTAGCCCTCCGCGCCCAGGACCTCCTCGACGCGGCGGATCGCGTCCTCCTTCCCGAGGCCGGGCGGGACGCGGCAGTCGACCCGGAGCTCGGCGCGCGCGGGGATGACGTTGATCTTGTCCGAGGCGTGGATCTGGGTGGGCGCGAAGGTCACGCCGAGCATCGGCTCGAGCAGGACGGCGAGGCGGCGGTCGACCTGGGCGATCCGCTCGATCGCGCCACGCGGATCCTCCGGCTCCTCCCCGAGGGCGGCGAGGAAGGCCGCGGCCTCGGGCGGGACGTCGTAGTCGGGGGTGCGGCTCGCGAAGGCGCTGACGAGCGGCGCGAGCTTCAGGAGCGCGTTGTCGCCCATCCGCGGCAGCGAGGCGTGCCCGGCCTGGCCGTGCGTCGTGACGCTGAAGCGGAAGGTGCCCTTCTCCGCGCAGCAGACGCCGTAGAGCCGCCGCCCGGCGTAGGGCACGACGCCGCCGCCGCCCTCGTTCAGCAGGTAGTCGCAGCGAACCTTCTCGGGGTGGTTCTCGCACAGCCACATCGCGCCGAGCCGGCCGCCGACCTCCTCGTCGGCGACGACGAGGACGAGGAGCTCCCCGTCTGGCCGCCAGCCCTCACGAGCCAGCGAGACCGCCGCGACGACCTCGGCCGCGGTCTGGGACTTCATGTCGATCGCCCCGCGGCCCCAGAGGAAGCCGTCCTCGTCGATCTCGCCCGACCACGGGTCCCGCTGCCAGTCCTCGGGCGTGGCGAGGACCGTGTCCACGTGAGAGAGCAGGCCGAGGGTCGGGCCGGTTCCGGTTCCTCTGAGCCGGGCGATCAGGTTCTGGCGCTCGGGCTCGGCGCCGAGGAGCTCGCAGTCGAATCCCGCCTCGCTCAGGTAGAGCTCGAGCCACTCCAGGCACGCGCGCTCGTTGCCGGGGGGGTTGACCGTGTTGAAGGCGATCAGGCGCTGAAGGACGCGGGCGGTCTCGTCCTGCAGGGCCGTGGGGCTCACGCCGGGGAGGATGCCACGGCCGAGGCCTCGGTGGTGGGGCCGCCCGGGTCGGCGATGGTTTCCGAGCCTCGCCGCCCGGCCACCCGCCAGGTGGGCTGCAATTCGTGACGTGACGGGCCGAAATCCAGCCCCCCTGCGCGCTGCCCGGCCACGTGGGCGCGCACCACTGCCCGCGATTGGATCGTCGGTGCCGCACGGTGCTACACCCGCTCCACTATCTCATCGCGGGAATCGCCGAAGTCCGCGGGGCGGTGCTCCTGCACTACGACGCCGACTTCGAGCTCCTCGCCGCTCACACCGATCTCGCGGCAGAGGTCGAGGCGCTGGCGTCGCTCGGCTCCCTGCGATGAGACCATCGCCTGCGCCCCGGCGGCCGCCGGTAGCGAGAGCCCTCCGCGGCGCGCGGGATACTACGAACGCGTGAACGACACCCTGTTCGAGCCGCCGGAGCCCGACCCGCCGCGGGGCGGCGGCCGCGCAGCAGCCCCCGCCGGCGCTCCCCTGGCCGCCCGCCTGCGCCCGGCCGCGCTGGCCGAGGTCGTCGGCCAGGAGCACCTGCTCGGCCCGGACTCGCCGCTGCGCCGCGCGATCGAGGACGGCCAGCCGCACTCGATGATCCTCTTCGGGCCGCCGGGCACGGGCAAGACGACCCTCGCGCGCATCGTCGCCGAGGCCGCCGACGCCGCGTGGGACGAGCTCTCCGTCGTGCAGGCCGGGCGCGCCGAGGTGCGCGAGGTGCTCGCCCGCGCCGAGCAGCGCCGCCGCAACGGCACCGCCACCGTCTTCTTCCTCGACGAGATCCACCGCTTCAACAAGGCCCAGCAGGACGCCCTCCTGCCCGCCGTCGAGGACGGCCTCGTGGTGCTCATCGGGGCGACGACGGAGAACCCGTACTTCGAGGTCAACGCCGCGCTCATCTCCCGCTGCGCGGTCTACGAGCTCGAGGCGCTGACCCCGGAGGACGTGCGAGCGATCCTCGAGCGCGCCGCCGTCCCGGCCGACCCTCCGGCGCTCGACTTCCTCGCCGACCGCTCGGGCGGCGACGCGCGCACAGCGCTCTCGGCGCTCGAGATCGCCGCCGGGCTCGGCGCCGAGGGCGAGCCGGTCACCCTCGCCCACGCCGAGGAGGCGCTGCAGAAGCGGGCGATCCGCTACGACAGGAAGGCCGACCAGCACTACGACACGATCTCCGCGTGGATCAAGTCCACGCGCGCCTCGGACCCCGACGCCTCGCTCTACTACCTCGCGGTCATGCTCGAGGGCGGCGAGGACCCCCGCTTCATCGCCCGCCGCGCGATCATCCTCGCCTCGGAGGACATCGGGATGGCCGACCCGAGCGCGCTGTCAATCGCCGTGGCCGCCGCCCGGGCCGTCGAGCACGTCGGGCTGCCGGAGGCGCAGTTCGCGCTGGCCCAGGCGGCGATCCACCTCTCCCTGGCGCCGAAGTCCGACGGCGCGAAGCGCGCGATCGGCGCCGCCCGGCGCCACGTCCGCGAGGTCGGCGCCCAGCTCCCGCCCGGGCCGCTGCGCACCGGCGGTTACCCCGCCGCGGACGGGCTCGGGCGCGGGGTCGGCTACGACTCCCCGCACGAGCACCCCGGGCACCTGAGCGGGCAGGAGCTCCTGCCCGACCGCGTCGTGGGCGCGACCTTCTACACCCCGGACGACGCCGAGCCCGACGCCCGCGCGCGCCTCGAGGAGATCCGCCGCCGCCGGGGCACGCTGCGATCATCGGGCGCATGAGCTCCGCCCGCGAAGCCGCGCAGGACGCCCAGCCCTTCTGGGCCGCGCTGCCGCTGGGCGACCGCGCGCGCTACCTGCGCCGCGCGGCCCAGGTCGTGCTCGACGTGGCCTCGGAGCTCAGCGCCTTCCTCGTGCGTGAGCACCCGCGCACGCCGGCCGAGGCGTGGGCGCTCGAGCTCCTGCCCTCCGTCGACGCGCTGCACTGGAGCGCGCGGGCCGGCCAGCGCGCGCTCGCCCCCCAGCGCGTGCGCCCGCACACGCCGCTCACGCGCCTGCGGCGAACACAGGTCGTGCGCACGCCCCTCGGCGTGGCCGGCGTCCGCGGCTCGGTGCGCGCGCCGTGGGCGTGGCCGATGGAGCGCGTGGGCGTCGCGCTCATGGCGGGCAACGGCGTGCTCATCGCGCCGAGCCCGGCCGCCGAGCGGATGGTCCGCGTCTGGGAGCGCGCGGGCGTGCCCGACGGGCTCGTGGCGCTGGCCGGCGACGGCGACCTCGACGCCCTCCGCCGTGTGTGGGACGACGCCGCGGCCGGCCTCGAGCGCAAGGGTCCGATGCTCGTGCGCGCCGACGCCGACGTCGGGCGAGCGGCGGCCGCGGCGGCCCGCGGCGCGTTCGGCGCGGGCGGCCGCCTCCCCGCGGGCGTGGCGTGGGCCTGGGTTGCCCAGTCCGTGGCCGAGCCGTTCGCGGCGCGGATTCGCGCCCGCGCGCCGGCCGGGGCGGAGATCCTCCCCCCGGGCAGCGAGCCGCCTCGGGAGGAGCCCGCCGCCGTGCTCGGGATCACCGCGGTGCAGGGCGACGAGGAGGCCATCGCCGGCGCCGGCGCCCTGCCCCGCGGCGGCGGCGCCTCGGTGTGGAGCCGAGACGCCGACCGGGCGCGGCGGATCGCCCGCGCCCTGAACGCCCCGGGCGTCTGGGTCAACGACCACGCCGCGCCGATCCGCCCGCGCTCCTACGGAGGCTTCGAGGAGGCGACCCGGCCTGCCGTCCTCGCCCAGTCGACCCCCGGCGGCCCCATGCGCTTCTGGCCCACCGACGACCCGGGCCTGCCCCGGGCGCTCGCCGCCGCGGGCACGCTGCTCTACGGCCGGGACGCCGACCGCGCCGCCGCGCTCCGGGACGGCGCCCGGCCGGCGGGCCGGCTGCTCGCCCGGGCGCTCCGGCGGAGCTGAGGATCGGCGAGCCGCCGAACGCCACCTCGCGCTCAAGCCAAGCGCCCGTTCTCCCGATACGAGCGGCAATGGCCTTCGACCTCGACTTCGCCCTGCGCGCCGCCCTCGAGCTGGGCGCGTCCGATCTCCACGTGAAGGTCCCCTCCGTGCCCCGGGTACGGGTGGACGGCGAGCTCGTCGACCTGCCCGGCTTCGACCGCGTGAAGCCCGAGGACACCCACCTGTTGAAGGCCCGGTTCCTCACGACCCAGATCAAGCAGGAGGCCTTCGCCCAGCGCGGCTCGGCCGATCTGTCCTACTTCACCCCCGAGGCCCGGTTCCGCGTGGCCGCCTTCTCCCAGCGCAACTCGCCGAGCTTCGTCTTCAGGGCGATCCCGACCGCGCCCGAGGCCGATCAGCTCGGGCTGCCCGACGTGATCAGCAGCTGGGCGGACGAGAAGCGCGGGCTCGTCGTCGTCACGGGGCCGACGGGCTCGGGCAAGTCGACGACGTGCGCGGCCGTCGTCGATCTCATCAACCGCCGGCACTCCTGTCACATCCTCACGATCGAGGACCCGATCGAGTTCCTCCATCGCGACCAGCGGGCGCTCGTCTGCCAGCGGGAGATCGGTACCGACGCGCCGACCTACCACGAGGCCCTGCGCGCGGCGCTCCGCCAGGATCCGGACGTGATCCTCGTCGGCGAGATCCGGGACGAGGAGACGGCGATGACGGCGCTCCGCGCGGCGGAGACCGGGCACCTCGTCCTCTGCACGATGCACACGGTGGACGCGGCGGAGACGGTGCAGCGCTTCATCGACCTCTTCGGCCAGACGCGCGCCGCGCTCGCGCGGCAGATGCTCTCGGGCACGCTCGTGGGAATCTCCTCCCAGCGGCTCGTGCCCGGCGTCAACGGGGGCCGCGTGCTGAACGCCGAGATCCTCGTCAACACCTCCCGGGTCCGCGATCTCGTCGCCGACGAGTCCGGCCAGCACGATCTCGCCGTCGCCATCGCGGCCGGCGAGTTCTACGGGATGCAGACCTTCGACCAGGACCTGCTGGCCCACGTCCGCGAGGGGCGTCTGGATCGCGACGTCGCGATCCAGTACTCGACGAACGCCCACGACTTCAAGCTCCTCATGCACGCGGCCGGGATGGAGAGCTTCGGCGCGCGCGAGGACGCGCCGGCGATCACGCCGCCGCTGCCCGACCCCCCGATCTCCGCCGTCTCGACGGCCGCGCCGGGCTACGCGGCGTAGCGCAGCCGGCCGGGCAGCACGGGCAGCAGCACGCGCTTGGCGTACTCCGCGCCGCTCGCCAGCGCGAGCCCGCGCACGGGATCCCACCCGAAGCCGTAGGCGCGGCGGATCTCCCGCGGGAGGAGGCCCACCGTGATGAAGTTCGCGAGCTCGAGCACGGGCCGGAGCCTCAGCGGCATCGGCGGGTGCATGACGATCGAGACGGCGAGCTCGCGCGCCTCGGGGGAGACCGACAGCTCCCGGCCGGAGAGCATCCCCGCCATGTAGGCGTCGAAGGCGGCGATGTCGGGCGGCATGTCGTCCTCGGCGAGGCCGAAGAGCGTGCCGATGACGCGGTAGTCCTGCCAGTAGGCCTCGCGCTCGGCCTCGCTGAGCGCCCGCACGTAGCGCTCGTAGACGACGAGCGCGGAGTCGACGAGGGTGGCAAGGACCCACAGCAGCCAGTCGGGCCGGTCGACGCCGGCCTTGCGGTGCATGGCGCGCACGCGCCGGGTCATGCGGTCGGCGTCGCGCTTTGAGCCGAAGCCGATCGTGTGCATGACCTCCGCCGTGCGTGCGAGGCGCTCGTAGGGCGCCTCGAAGCCCGCCGAGTGGGCGAAGAGCGCGTCGAAGGCGGCGGGCAGCGTGGCCTGCATCAGCAGCGCGCGCTGGCCGGAGAAGGCGAGCACGTGCTCGCGGTGGACCTGGCGCAGCAGCGAGTCGTCGGTGAAGTAGGAGGCGGCCATCGGCATCTATCGTGCAATACGGACCTCATGCCCGCTCAGGCCTATTCCGGAAAGCCCTGCGTCTGCCAGTTCCGCCGCGGAACGTGCGACCAGACGTGCGTGCGCGACATGCTGGAGACGCCGTTCTACATCGCCTGCCTGAAGCTCAAGGCGCGGCGGTGCCTCGTCGTCGGCGGGGGGAGCGTGGGCGTCGAAAAGGTCGACGGCCTGCTCGCCTGCGAGGGCGAGGTCGTGCTCGTCTCCCCCGAGGCCGAGCCCGCGCTCGAGGCCTACGCCGCCGAGGGCTCGATCGAGTGGGTCAGGCGCGAGTACCGGCCCGAGGACCTCGAGGGCTCGTTCCTCGTCATCGCCGCCACCGGGGACTCCGAGGTCAACATCGGCGTCTACCACGACGCCGAGCGCCGGGCGATGCTCGCGAACGTCGTCGACGTGCCGCCGCTGTGCAACTTCATCCTGCCCGCCATCGTGCGGATGGGCCCGCTGGCCATCGCCATCTCCACCGCCGGCGCCTCCCCGGCGCTGGCCAAGCGGATGAAGGCCGAGGTCGCCGAGCTGTTCGGGGAGGAGTACGCGCGCCTCGCGGTCCTGCTCAACGACGCGCGCGGCTGGGCCAAGGGAACGCTGCCGACCTACGGGGAGCGCAAGGAGTTCTTCGAGGGGATCGTCCGTGGCGACCCGGACCCGATCGCGCTGCTGCGCCGGGGCGACGAGCCGGCGGTGCTCGCGCTGATCGAAGACGCGAAGCGCGCGGTGGCCGTCGGGGCCTGAAGGGTCCGCCGCCGCAGGGGGCTCCCCGCTCCATCTAGGCTCTTGCGCGTGCCCGAGCTCACGCATCTCGACGCCGCGGGGCGGGCGACGATGGTCGACGTGGGCGGCAAGGACGTCACCGAGCGGCGCGCCGTGGCCGAGGCCGTCGTGCGGATGAAGCCGGGGACCGTGCGGGCCGTCCTCGCCGGCGACGCGCCCAAGGGCGACGTCCTCGGCACCGCGCGCCTGGCGGGGATCATGGCCGCCAAGCGCACGGATGAGCTCATCCCGCTCTGCCATTCCCTCCCGCTCTCCTTCGTCGGCGTCGAGATCGAGACCGACGCTGAGGCGGGCGTGCTCACGCTCACGGCCGAGACGCGCACCCGAGCCCGCACCGGCGTCGAGATGGAGGCGCTCACGGCGGCGAGCGTCGCCGCGCTCGCCGTCTACGACATGGTCAAGGGGATCGAGCCCGGCACCGTCGAGATCGCGGGCGTGCGCCTCATCGAGAAGTCCAAGTGAGGACGGCGATCCTCACGGTCTCCTCCTCCGTGGCGCGCGGGGACGCCGAGGACCTCTCGGGCCCCCGGCTGGCCGCCGCCGCTGTGGCGGCGGGCGCGGAGGTCGTGGCCATGGAGGTCGTGCCCGACGACTTCGCGCTCATCGAGGACCGCTTGCACCACCACTGCGAGGCGGGCTGCTCGTTCGTCTTGACGACGGGCGGCACGGGCCTCACCCGGGACGACGTGACCCCCGAGGCCACCCGCGCCGTGATCGACCGCGAGGCGCCCGGCTTCGCCGAGGCACTCCGGGCGCGCTCGTTGCAGTTCACGCCGATGGGGATCCTCCAGCGCGGCGTCTCCGGGATGCGGGGGGAGACGCTCATCGTCAACCTCCCGGGGAACCCGAAGGCGATCGACGAGCTCTTCCCCGTGCTCGCCCCCGTCCTCGCCCACGCGGCCGAGACGCTGCACCGTCGTGGGGGCCGGCGCGCCTCCGGCCATTGAGGTCGCGGGGCTGGCGCGGCGCCACGGCGAGCGGCGGGCGCTCTCCGGTGTGTCGTTCGCCGTTCCCGCCGGCGCGACGCTCGCCGTCTTCGGGGCCAACGGCGCCGGCAAGTCGACGCTCCTGCGCGTGCTCGCCTCGCTGCTGCGCCCGCACGCCGGGACGGTCCGGGTGCTCGGCGAGGAGCTGCCGCGCGCGGCGTGGAAGGTGCGCGGGCGGGTCGGCTTCGCGGGCCACGAGCCGCTGCTCTACCGCGCGCTCTCCCCGCGCGAGAACCTGACCTACCACGCGCGCCTGCACTCCACAGGCGCCGAGCGGGTCGAGGCCGTGCTCGCGGAGGCCGGTCTGCGCGCCCGCGCCGAGGACCCCGTGCGCACGCTCTCGCGGGGGATGGTCCAGCGCCTGGCGGTCTGCCGCGCCGTGCTCCACGATCCGGAGATCCTTCTGCTCGACGAGCCGCGCGCGAACCTCGACCCGGCGGGCGCCGCCGCGCTCGCGCCCCTCCTCGCCGGGCGCACCACCGTGCTCACCTCCCACGACCCGGCGCGCGGCCTCGCGGGCGCCGACCTCGCGCTCGGCCTGGCCGGCGGGCGGCAGGCCTTCCTCGCCCCCGCCGCCGAGCTGAGCGCCTCCGACGTGGAGCGGCTCTACGCATGAGGCGCGCGGCGGCCACGATCCTCCGCAAGGACCTCCGGCTCGAGCGGCGCACCGGCGAGACCGTGCCCGCCATGGCGCTCTTCACCCTGACCGCGTTCGTGCTCTTCCACTTCGGCCTCCAGCGCGGGGAGCTCGACGGCGAGCTGGCCGCGGGAGTGCTCCTCGTCACGCTGCTGCTCGCCTCGGTGCTCGGCGTCACCCGCCTGTTCGCCGCCGAGCAGGAGGAGGGGGGCCTCGACGCCTTCCTGCTCTCGCCCGCCGACCGCACGGCGCTGCTCGTGGCCAAGGCGGCGGCGCTCTTCCTCTTCCTCGCCGCGCTCGAGCTCGTCGCCGTCCCGGTGTTCGCGGTCATCCTGCTCGGCCCCGGGCCGAGCGCGGGCACGTGGCTCGAGGTCGCCGGGATCCTCGCGCTGCTCGACCTCGGCCTCGCGGTCGTGGGGACGCTCGTCTCCGCGCTGGCCGCCCAGACCCGCGCGCGCGAGCTGATCGCCCCGATCGTCGGCCTCCCGCTGCTCGTCCCGGCGCTCATCGCCGCCGCGCACGCGCTCGCGCCGCTGCTCTACGCGGGCGCGCCAGGCGCGGTGCCGGGGCGCTGGCTGGCCGTGCTCGGGCTGTACGATTCGGTGTTCGCCCTTCTGGCGTACGCCCTCTTCGACTTCCTGCTAGAGGACTGATGCACGGCACTCGCCTTCGCGGCCTCTCCATCCTCACCGTCCTCACGATCGGCACGGCGCTCGTGCTGGTGTTCTTCTACGCGCCCAACGAGGCCGACCAGGGGTTCGTTCAGAAGATCTTCTACCTGCACGTGCCGCTGGCCATCGTCGCGCTCGGGGGCTTCGTCTTCGGCGGGATCCAGGCGATCCAGCACCTGCGCACGCGGGAGACGCGCTACGACCTGCGCTCCTACGTGGCGATCCACCTCTCGCTCATCCTCGCCGTCGGGGTGCTCCTCACGGGCTCGATCTGGGCCAAGGCCTCGTGGGGGCACTGGTGGGTGTGGGACGAGCCGACGCTCGTGTCCTTCCTCATCGTCTTCCTGCTCTACGCGACCTACCAGCCGCTGCGCTTCGCGATCGAGGACCCGGAGCGCCAGGCCCGCTACGCCAGCGTCTTCGCCGTCGTCGCGGGCGCGTTCGTGCCGCTCAACTTCATCGCCGTGCGCCTCGCACAGAACCTCGTGCACCCGCGCGTGCTGGGGACCACCGGGGGAAACATGCCCGGCTCCATGCGCCTGACCTTCCTCATCTCCCTGGCCGGGATGGTGCTGCTCTTCGCCACGCTGTGGAAGTACGAGATGGCCTCGAAGAACGCGGCCATGCAGCTCAAGAAGCTCCGCCGGCGCCTGCTCGAGCGCGAGCCGCAGCCGGTCTGATCCGATGCCCGCGCTGCCGCTGCACGAGGCGGGCAAGTACGTGGCGGCGGCCTACATCGTCTTCGTCGTGCTGCTGCTCGTCTACGTGGCCATCATGGCCTCGAAGCTCACGCGCATCGAGCGGGAGCTCGTGGAGCTGAACGCAGGCGTGGCGGAGGAGGACGCCGAGGCGGAGGAGCCGGCGCCGTGAGCGAGCTCCTGGCCATCGGGCTCTCCCACAAGACGGCGCCCGTCGGGCTGCGCGAGCGCCTGGCGCTGCCGCCCGCCCGCGCAGCGGAGTTCCTGCGAGACCTGCGCGCCGAGCCGGAGATCAGCGAGGCCGTGGCGATCTCGACCTGCAACCGGACGGAGCTCCACCTCGTCGTCGGCGACGCCGTCGAGGCGGAGTCGGCGGCGCTCGGGATGCTCGCCCGCCAGGCGGGGATCCGGGTCACGGAGCTCGCGCCCTCGATCTACTCGCTACGCAACTGCGACGCCGCGCGGCACCTCTTCCGGGTCACCGCGGGCCTCGAGTCGATGATCGTCGGCGAGGCCGAGGTGCAGGGCCAGGTCCGGCGCGCGTGGGAGGCCGGGGGCGCGGCGGGGACGACCGGGCCGATGACGAACCAGCTCTTCCGCGCCGCGGTCGCCACCGGCAAGCGCGTGCGCACGGAGACGGCGATCGGCGAGCGCCACCTGTCGGTCTCGAGCGTCGCCGTCGCGCTCGCCCGCGACACGCTGGGCGGGCTCGACGGACGCGAGGCGGTCGTCCTCGGCGCCGGGGAGACGGGCGAGCTGACCGCCCGCGCGCTCTCCGAGCAGGGCGTCGAGACGCTGTTCGTGGCCAACCGCCGGCGCGAGCGCGCGCTCGATCTCGCGCGCCGCTACCACGGCCACGCCGCGAGCTTCGACGAGCTGCCCGAGGCGATCGTGCGCGCGGACATCGTCGTCGCCGCGACCTCCTCCCCCCACACCCTCCTCTCCGCCGAGGAGGTTCGGGACGTCATGGAGGAGAGGGGAGGGCGGTCGCTCCTGCTCGTCGACCTCGCCGTGCCTCGGGACATCGACCCGGCCTGCCGCGGGATCCGCGGCGTCGAGCTGCACGATGTCGACGACCTCCAGGCGGCGGTCGACCGCAATCGCGCCGTGCGCCGCGCCGAGGCGGCGCGCGCCGAGGGGATCGTCGAGGAGGAGATCCAGGGCTTCGCCACCTGGCTCGGCTCGCTCGAGGTTCGCCCGACGCTCGCCGCGCTCCGCTCCCGCGCCGACGCGCTCGCGCGCGACGTGCTGGCCGAGAACGAGGGGCGCTGGGAGGGGCTGACAGAGAAGGACCGAAAGCGCGTCGCCGCGATCACCCGCGCCGTCGTCAATCGCTTCCTGCACGAGCCGACGCGACGCATGAAGGACACCGGCGACGGCCGCGCGCACCAGCGCATGCAGGTCGTGCGCGAGCTCTGGGGCCTCGACGAGCCGGAGGAGCCCGCGCTCGCCGACGTCCACGAGCTGCCGCGGCGCGCCCGCGAGCCTTGAGCCGCCTGCGGATCGGGACGCGCGGCTCGGCCCTCGCGCTCGCGCAGGCCGCGCCGCTGGCCGAGGCGCTCGGGGGGGAGCTCGTGGTCGTGCGGACGGCGGGGGATTCGCTTCCGCTCGCGCCCGCCGGTGGCGACAAGACCCGCTGGACGGGCGCGCTCGAGGAGGCGCTGCTGCGCGGGGAGATCGACCTGGCGCTCCACTCGGCCAAGGACGTGCCCGGCGAGCTCGCGCCCGGGCTCGCGCTGGTGGCCGCCGGGGCGCGGGCCGACCCGCGCGACGCGCTGTGCGGCGCGCCGTCGCTGGCCGCGCTCCCGCCCGGCGCTCGCGTGGGCACGAGCTCGCTGCGGCGCGCCGCGCAGCTGCGGGCGGCGCGGGAGGACCTCGACGTCCGCTCGCTCCGCGGCAACGTCGACACGCGGCTGCGGAAGCTCGCCGAGGGGGAATGGGACGCGATCGTCCTCGCCGCCGCGGGCCTCGCGCGGCTCGGGCGGACGGCCGACGGCTTCCTCGACGGCGCCGTACCCGCGCCGGGGCAGGGGATCGTCGTCGTCGAGGGGCGCGAGGGGGACACGCGCGCGGAGGCCGTGAACGACGCGGCCGCCGCCTGGGCGCTCGCTGCCGAGCGGGCCGTGGCCGGCGCCCTCGGCGCGACCTGCGACTCCGCCCTCGGCGCCCACGCCGCGGGCGGCGTCCTGCGCACCTGGATCGGCGCCGCCGACGGCTCGGAGTGGATCGCCGACGAGCTGGGATCTACCTGGGAGGGGTCTGACCCCACCCAGGGTGGGCGCGCCGCCGCGGCGCGGCTCGAGGCCGCCGGGGCGCGCGCGCTCCTCGACGCCGAGGCGGCCGTGGCGTGAGCGACGGCCGCGTCTTCCTCGTCGGCGCCGGACCGGGCGACCCCGGGCTCCTGACCGCTCGCGCCCTCGCGCTCATCGCCGCAGCCGACGTGATCCTCCACGACCGCCTGATCCCCGCCGGTGCGCTCGACGGCGCGCGGGCGGATGCCGAGCTCCTCTACGTGGGCAAGGAGGGCGGCGGCCCCGCCGTCCCGCAGGAGCAGACGACGGCGCGGCTCGTCGCGCTCGGCCGCGCGGGGAAGCGGGTCGTGCGCCTGAAGGGCGGCGACCCCTTCGTCTTCGGCCGCGGCGGGGAGGAGGCCGAGGCACTGCGCGCGGCAGGCGTCCCCTTCGAGATCGTGCCCGGCGTGACGGCGGGGCTCGCCGCAAGCGCCTACGCGGGCATCCCCGTCACCCACCGGGACCTGGCGAGCGCCGTCGCCTTCGTCACCGGCCACGAGGATCCGGAGAAGCCCGAGACCGCGCTCGACTGGCCGGCGCTCGCCGCCTTCCCCGGCACGCTCGTCTTCTACATGGGGGTCAGGAACCTGCCGCGGATCGCCGAGCGCCTCGTGGCCGGCGGGCGCTCGGCGGAGGAGCCCGCGGCGGTCATCGAGCGCGGGACGCTGCCCGGCCAGCGCGCCGTCCTCGCGACGCTCGGAACGCTGGCCGAGCGGGCGGAGGAGGAGGGGATCCGCCCGCCGTCGATCACGCTCGTCGGCCCCGTGGCGGCGCTGCGCGAGGAGCTCGCGTGGTTCGAGCGCCGCCCGCTCCACGGCCGCCGCGTGGCGGTGACCCGGGCGCGCGCTCAGGCCAGCGGCCTGGCCCGGACGCTCCGCGAGCTCGGCGCCGAGGTGCTCGAGACCCCGGCGATTCGCATCCGTCCGCTCCCCTTCGACGTCCCCGACCTCTCCGGCTACGACCTCGTCTGCCTGACGAGCCCGAACGGCGCGCGGCTCCTGCTCGAAGCGCTGCCCGACGCCCGCGCGCTCGCGGGGATGACGGTCGCCGCCATCGGCCCCGGCACCGCGCGCGCCCTGCGGGACGGCGGGATCGCCGCCGACGTCGTGCCCGAGCGCTTCGTGGCCGAGGGCCTCGTCGAGGCGCTGGCGGAGCGGCCGGTGCGCCGCGCGCTCAGCGCCCGCGCGCAGGAGGCGCGCGACGTCCTGCCCGACGCGCTGCGCGAGCGCGGCGCCGAGGTCGACGTCCTCCCGCTCTACGTGACCGAGGCGGAAGCGCTTACCGACGGCGAGCGCGCCGACGCCGCGAGGGCCGACTATGTGACCTTCACCTCCTCCTCGACCGTGCGCTTCTTCCTCGACTCGGCGGGCGGGCCGGGTTCCCTGACCCGCATCGTCTCGATCGGCCCGGTGACGAGCGGCACCCTGCGGGAGCACGGGCTCGAGCCCCACGTCGAGGCCGCCGAGCACGACATCGACGGCCTCGTCGCCGCGCTCGTGGCCGACGCCGCGCGCTGAGCGCGCCTACGGGAACTCGCGGAGGAAGTGCGCCCGGACCCGGGCGAGGCGGCCGGCGCGGACCACGGCTGGCACCCTGTACCCGGTGGACCGCGCCATCGTCTTCCTCTCCGACTACGGGCTCGAGGACCCCTTCGTCGGGACCTGCCACGCCGTGATCGCCCGCATCGCCCCGGCCGCCCGGGTGATCGACCTGACCCACGGGATCGGGCGCCATGCCGTGCTCGAGGGCGCCTCCGTGCTGCGCAACGCGCTCGCCTACCTACCGGACGGCGGCATCGTGCTCGCCGTCGTCGATCCCGAGGTGGGGACCGAGCGCCGCGCCGTGGCGGTGCGCTCGGCCGACGGCCGGCTGTGGGTCGGTCCGGACAACGGCCTGCTGGCCCTGGGGCTGGCCGCGGCGGGCGGAGCGACCGAGGCGGTCGACATCGGGCGCTCGCCCCACCGGCTCGAGCCGGTGGCCGCGACGTTCCACGGGCGCGACGTGTTCGCGCCCGTGGCGGCCGCGCTCGCCGCCGGTGCCGGGCTCGCCGAGGCGGGGGACCCGATTCCGGCGGCCGAGCTCGCCGCCGTCGAGCTCGACGGGCCGCGCCGGGACGGGGAGCGCCTCATCGCCCGGGCGGTCGAGATCGACCGGTTCGGCAACGTCCAGCTCGACGCGGGCCACGAGGACCTCGCGGGGACGCGGCTCCGGCTCGGGCGGGCGGTGCTCGTGGGCGGCCGGGAGGCGGTCTTCGCCCGGACCTTCGCCGACGCCGCGCCGGGTCAGCTCCTGCTCTACGAGGACGCCTGGCGGCGGCTGGCGCTCGCGATCAACCGCGGCGACGCGGCGCGCGAGCTGGGGATCGCGCCGGGCGCCGAGGTCGCGCTCACGCCGGGCGCGCCGTGATCGGATACCCGCGCGTCCACCTGCGCGAGACAGGCTCGACCAACGACCGCGCCCGTGCGCTCGCCGCCGCGGGCGCGCCGCACGGGACGCTCGTCACCGCGGCGCGGCAGACGGGCGGGCGCGGGCGCCAGGGGCGCGCGTGGAGCGCGCCCGCCGGGGCGCTCGCGCTGTCCCTTCTCGTCCGGGCACCGGGCCCCCTGCTCTCGCTGGCCGCGGGGGTCGCCGTGGCCGGGTCCGTGGGGCCGGACGCGGGCGTGAAGTGGCCGAACGACGTGCTCGTGGACGGGGACCGCAAAGTGGCGGGCATCCTCGTCGAGGGGAGGCCGGTCGAGGGCTGGGCGGTCGTGGGGATCGGGGTGAACGTCGCGGTGTCGCTGGCCGATCTGCCGCCTCCGCTGCGCAGCCGTGCCGCCACTCTGGGCCTGGGCAGCGGGGAGATCGAGGACTGGCTGGCACGCCTGCTGGCCGCGCTCGACGCCGCGCTCGCGCTTCCGGACGCGGCGGTGCTCTCCGCGTTCCGCGCTCGCGACGCGCTCCGCGGACGCGACGTGAGCTGGGCCACGGGCTCCGGCCGCGCCGACGGGGTCGACGAGCAGGGACGCCTGCGCGTCCTCACCGCGGCGGGCGAGCAGGTCCTCGCCGCCGGCGAGGTCCACCTCGGGGCCCCGTAGAAGATGAATGGCGATTGAACCGCGGTATGCGCGGTCAGATCGCCACTCGATCCCGCAACGACCGCCGACGCCCCTACGCGGCCTCGTCCTCCGGCGCGGCCTTGCCCCGCGCGGAGCGCCGCGCAGCCAGGGCGTCCTGGGCGGCGGCGGTGATCGCGGCGACGGGATCGACCTCCGGAGCGGCGGGCGCCTTCTGCTTCGCGGGCGCGCGCCGCCGGCGCGGCTTCGGTGCCGGCGGCGCATCTGACTCGTTGGGCTCGACCGCGACGGCCGGAGCCTCGGCTCCCTCCTCCTTGCCGGGAACGATCTCGACGACCGCTCTGTCCGGAGCGCCGGAGCCCTCTCCCTTCTTCCGCCGCCGCCGCGCGCTGCGCTTGCCCTTGGGGAAGTTGCGCAGGAGATCCCGCGCGAGGGCGCTCGGCTTGCGCGAGAGCCGCGTCCGCGCGCCGTTGACGGCGTCGGCCGCCTCGGCCGTGTGCGGCAGCGCGGCGGCGAGCAGCGCGGCGGAGAGCCGGCGGTCCTGCTTGCGCGAGGCGTGCACGAGCCGCCGCGCGTTTCGCGCGTGCGCGCCGCCCGCGGAGTTGACGAGCAGACCGAGCAGCCGCTTGGTCTCCGGCCAGCGCTGGACGGCGTACTCCTCGTGCACCTCGCGGGTGTACTCGGCCAGGCGCCAGATCCAGTTGTTGGCCTGGTCGCGGCGCCCGATCCGCTTCTCGGCCAGCGCCTGCAGGAGGACCTTGACGCCCCCGCGGCGCTCGTCCCGCGGCCAGGAGCCGACGATCTCGACGGCATGGTCAAAGGCCTCGGGGTCGCGCGCGCCGGCCACCTCGGCCAGGGCGCGGGCGCGCAGCGGCGCCTGGCGGTTCGAGGTCAGCGCCTCGAGCAGGAAGGAACGGCGCAGCTCCCCGCCCTTGTCGAAGTGGAGCATCGCCCGCGCGCGCCGCCAGCCGTTCGCCGTGACCTTCTTGCCCGCAAGCCGCGCCCACGCCACCTGCTCGCCGTAGTCGAGGTGCTCGACGGCCAGGCGCCAGAGCTCGCGCTCGAAGACCTCGGCGCGGCGCTCGATGTCGGGCGTGACGGGCATGACGCGGCGCTCGACGCGCACCCGGCGCCCGCGGCCGCGCCGCACGGGCCCGACGACGATCGCGCCGCCGCGGTAGACGTCACGGTCGAGCAGCGAGTGGAGCGTGACGACCGGGTCGTCGTGCTTGGTGGCCGGGTGGACGAAGTCGATGACGATCCCCGCCTCCTTGCCCGGATGCCGGCGCGTGACGCGCCCGACGCGCTGCTGGTAGATGCGGCGGGAGGCGGTCGGCGCCAGGTGCATGCAGACGGTGGCGCGCGGCGAGTTCCAGCCCTCGGCCAGGAGCTGGGCGTTGACGAGCACGTCGACCTTCCCCGCCTCGTAGTCGGCGAGGATCCGCGCCAGCTCGCGCTTGGGCGTCTCGCCCGAGACTGCCTGCGCGTTCATCCCGAACTCGCGGAAGGCCTCGGCGACGTTGTAGGCGTGGCGCACGCCCGCGGCGTAGACGACCCCGGGGATACCGGCGAAGCGCGTCTTGTAGAGGTCGGCGATCGCCATGTTGAACGGCGCCTGGTCGAGCAGCTCCGCCAGCATCTCCTGGTCGAACTCGGTATCGACCTCGCCGCGGCGGAGCGGCACCTTGGCGATCGTCCGCACGCCGGGTCCGGGCGGGATCCGGATGCAGCGCAGCGGCGCGATAACGCCGCGGCGCGCGGCCTGGGCGAGGTCGAAGCGAGAGGTCTGGGTGGGGAAGAGATCGGTGACGTGGCGGGCGATGAGCGCGCCCGTCGCGGTCATGCCGATGAAGATCGGCCCGCCCCACGAGCGGATCGCCGCCGAGGTCTTCTCCCCGAGCGCCGTGTGCGCCTCGTCGCAGATGACGATCGAGTAGGCGTCGGAGATCCGCCCGGCGTTGCGCACGAACCACTGGTAGGTCTCGACGGTCACCGGCCCGTGCGGGTCGTCCTTCCCGTCGAGCAGCGCCGGGGAGATGCGCTTGCGGTAGCCGCGGTCGCGCAGCTCCCCCTCGAACTGGTCGACGAGGTTACGCCGGTGGGTGAGGATGAGGACGCCGCCGGTGCGCGATGCCTCGACGAAGCCGAGCGCGGCGACGGACTTGCCCGCCCCCGTGGCGTGCTCGAACCAGAAGCGGCGGACGGCGTTCGGGTCCTCGAGCGCCTCGGCCAGCTCCTCGTCCTCCGAGGTCTCCTCGGCCCAGTCCTGCGGCTCCTCCTCGACGGCCTCGTCCTCGAGCTCGAGGGCGGCCTCGAGGCCCTCCTCGCCGGGGATCGCCGCCGAGGCGAGCTCGGCCGGCTCGGCGATCGCCTCCGCGCCGGCGCCGTTCTGCGCGGTGCGCTGCGCCTCGGCCATGAGCGCGGTGAGCGTGCCCGATAGCGCGTCGACCTGGTGGGCGGAGAGGACGGTCCCGTCGACGAGCGTCGGCTCGTCCTCCGAGAGCACCCGCTCGAGGCCGAGCAGGAGGGAGAACTCGCGCCGCCAGCCGACCGAGGGGAACTTCGCGCCCGCGTCGAGCTCCCCCAGCGCGCAGTCGAACGCGCGCCGACGGGCGGTACCCGCGGCCAGTGCGTCGGCGGGCTCCTCGCCCGGATGGACGAAGCGCTCGGCGGTGAAGTCCTCCGCGCGCGCGAGCGCCGCGGAATCGGGAATGGGCGGGGCGCTCGTGCGCCCGGGGTTGGGGTCGGCCATAGTGACCTGCGATGGGAATGGAAACGTCGCGCGGGACGGCGTCGTCCCGGCGAGCTGGACGGTCGGGTGGGAGGACGGAGGCGGCACCGATTGCCGCGCTCGCGAAGTTCCTTCCACCCGCGCTCTCCAAGCATAGCCTCAAGGCGGCGCCCTTGCGGAGGATCCCAGGGATACGCTGTGGCGCATGCGCTCGGCGCGTGCCCTCCTCGCCCTCGGTGTCGTGCTCCTCGCCGGTTGCGGCAGCGGCGGGTCGAGCCAGGCGCCGGGGGCCGCTGCGCAGCAGCGCGCGCTGGCGGGCGCGCCGCGCGAGCTGGCCGCGCTGCACGCGCAGGCCAACCAGATCCTCGGCGGCGGCGTGCCCGCGTTCACCGCGCGCCTGCGCGCCCTGCGCGGCCACCCGGTCGTCGTCAACAAGTGGGCGTCGTGGTGCGCGCCGTGCCGGCTCGAGTTCCCCGTGCTCCAGCGCGTAGCGGCCCGAGCGGGCAAGCGGGTGGCGTTCCTCGGCCTCAACGCCCGCGACGACGGCGCCTCCGCCCGGCGCTACCTGCGGAGCCACCCGGTCTCCTATCCGAGCTACCGCGACCCGACGCAGGCGCTCTCGAGCACGGTCAGCGCGCCGCAGGGCTTCCCGATCACGGACTTCTTCGACGCCACCGGGCATCTCGTCTTCCAGCACGCGGGGCCCTACGTCTCCGACGCGGCGCTCGCCGGGGACATCCGCAAGTACCTCCACGTCGCCCTGTGAGCAGCGAGATCCGGCGGGTCCGGACGAGCGAGGAGCGCGAGGTCGCGCTCCGCCTGCGGCACGAGATCTTCTGCGTCGAGCAGGGCGTCCCGCCGGGCGATGAGCAGGACGGCCGGGACCCGGAGGGTCTGCACCTCGTCGCGCTCGAGGAAGGCGAGGTCGTCGGGGCCTGCCGCCTCGTCTTCGTCGGCGGGACCGTCCAGTTCTCGCGCCTGGCCGTGCGCTCCGGCTCCCGGCGCCGGGGGATCGCCTCCCGCCTGCTCGAGGCGGCGGACGCCGAGGCGCGCGCCGCCGGCGCGCGGCGGCTCGTCCTCCACGCCCAGACCTACGCGTGCGACCTCTACGCCGCCCAGGGCTACCGGCGCCGGGGACCGACGTTCTTCGAGGCTGGCATCGAGCACGTGGCGATGGAGAAGCGCGTTGCCTGAGGTCCGCGCCGACCCGCTTACCGGGTTGCGGACCATCATCGCCGGGGATCGCGCCACGCGCCCCGGCGCGGGCCTCGAGGTCGCGCCCGGGCCGCCGATCGACGCCGCGCGGGACCCCTTCGCGCCCGGCCACGAGGACCGCACCCCACCCGAGCTGTGGGCCGACCGCCCGGATGGCGGCGCGCCCGGCACGCCCGGCTGGCGGGTGCGCGCCGTGCCGAACCTCTACCCGGCGCTCGCCGCCGACGCAGCCGATCCGCCGCGCGACGGCCGCCCCGAGCTCTTCCACGCCGAGGCGGCGGCGGGCGCCCACGAGGTCATCGTCAACGGCCCCCAATCCGTCGCGTCGCTCTGCGAGCTGCCGGCCGAGCAGGTCGTCCTCGCGCTCGAGGGCTGGCGGGCCCGCATGGCCGCCCACGCGGGCGCCGCCCACCGCCACCTGATCGTCAACGAGCGGCGCGAGGCGGGCGCGTCCCTGCCTCACACCCACGCCCAGCTCTACGCGCTGCCCTTCGTCCCCGCCGCCGTGGCGCGGGAGCGGGAGCGGAGCGCCGCCTACGCGGAGCAGACGATGGGTCAGAATCTCCTGGCCGACGTCGTGCAGGAGGAGGTACGCCGCCGCGCGCGCCTCGTCGCCGTGGACGACGAGGCCGTGCTCATCGCGCCCTACGCGAGCCGGGTCCCGTTCCAGCTCATGCTCGTCCCGCGCGTGCCTCGCGCGCGCTTCGAGGACGCCGGCCCCACCGGGGCTCGGCTCCTGCACGACGGGCTCGCCCGGCTCGCTCGGCGCCTCGGCGCGCCGCCGCCGCTGAACCTGTGGGTCCGCACCGCGCCCGCGGGCGCCGGGACGTTCTGCTGGCGCATCGACGTCCTACCCCGGCTCGGCCAGCCGGCGGGGCTCGAGCTCGGGACGGGGCTCAACCTCAACGTGGTCGCGCCGGAGCGGGTGGCGGCGGAGCTGCGCGGGGTGTAGGGCTTCGGGACCGGTCGTAGCCCTCCGCTTGGCCCTACCGCCCGACCGAGCTCATGTCCGGATACCGGTCCCCCGCTGCCACGCCGCGGGGCGCCGCCTCGTCGATCGCGGCGAGCTCCTCGCCGGTCAACCTGACGGTGGCCGCCGCCACGTTCTCCTCCAGGTAGGCGCGGCGCTTCGTGCCCGGGATCGGCACGACGTCCTTCCCCTGGGCGAGCACCCAGGCCAGCGCGAGCTGCCCCGGCTCGACGCCCTTGGCCTCGGCCAGCCCCCGCACGCGCGCGACGAGCGCCAGGTTCTGCTCGAGGTTCTCCTCGGCGAAGCGCGGGCTGGCGCGGCGGAAGTCATCGTCGGAGAGGTCCTCGGGCGAGGTGATCTTCCCGGTCAGGAACCCTCGGCCGAGCGGCGAGTAGGGCACGAGGCCGATCCCCAGCTCGCGCAGGGTGTCGAGGATCTCGCCCTCGACGTCGCGCGTCCACAGCGAGTACTCGGTCTGCAGCGCCGTCAGCGGGTGGACGGCGTGGGCGCGGCGGATCGTCTCGGCGCTCGCTTCGCTCAGCCCAAGGTGGCGGACCTTGCCGGCCTGCACGAGCTCGGCCATCGCGCCGACGGTCTCCTCGATCGGCGTGTCCGGGTCGACGCGGTGCTGGTAGTAGAGGTCGATGTGGTCGACCCCGAGGCGGCGCAGCGAGGCCTCGCACGCGTCCCGCACGTAGCCGGGGGAGCCCTCGATCGAGCGGTCGCTCGGGTCCTTCCCGCGGCGGATGCCGAACTTCGTGGCGAGGACGACGCCGTCGCGGCGGTCGGCGATGGCGCGCCCCACGAGCTCCTCGTTCGCGCCCCGCCCGTACATGTCGGCGGTGTCGAGCAAAGTCACCCCGAGCTCCAGCGCCCGGTGGATGACCGCGATCGACTCCGCGTCGTCCCCCTCGCCGTAGAACTCCGACATCCCCATGCACCCGAGGCCGACGGCGGCGACCTCGAGACCCTGACCGAGCTTGCGCTTATCCATGGCTGACATCATGCCGCCGTGCGCGCGCTCCTCCAACGGGTGAAGCGCGCCGAGGTGCGAATCGGAGGCGAGCCCGTCGCGAGCATCGGCCCGGGCCTCCTCGTCCTCCTCGGGATCGCCACCGGAGACACGGGGCAGGACGCCGACCGCCTGGCCGGCCGGGTCGCCCGCCTGCGGATCTTCCCCGACGCCGAGGGGCGGATGAACGAGCCGCTCGGCGCCCGCGAGGTGCTCGTCGTCTCGCAGTTCACCCTGCTCGCGGACGCGCGCCGGGGCAACCGCCCGTCCTACACGGGCGCCGCGCGCCCCGAGCACGCCGAGCCGCTCTACGAGCGCTTCCGCGCGGCGCTCGGCGCGCAGGGCGGGGTATTCGGGGCGCACATGGAGGTCGAGCTCATAAACGACGGGCCCGTCACCCTGCTGCTCGAGTAGCCTGCCGCCCGTGCCGCCCACCGCCCGCTTCGTCTGCTCCTTCGCCGCCGAGCCCCCGCAGGAGCCCGCGCCCTACGGCCGCTGGGCCGACACCCTCCGCGAGCACTTCCTCGGCGCCGCCCTCGGCGCCGCAGCCGGCGAGGACGCCGGTGAGGTCGGCGAGATCGAGTTCTTCCCCGACCGCACATGGGGCGGTCGCACGTTCATCCCCGCCACCGCGCTGACGGCGGGCGGGTGGGAGCTCTTCGGCTACGTGTCCTTCATCCCCGCAAGCGAGGACGGCGGGGAGGCCTCCGGCTTTCATGCGGTCGCCGACATCACCGACGAGACCGCCGAGCGCAACCCCGAGTGGGGCCTTGACCTGAACGACGAGGTCGTCGGCGCCTGGCGGGGGGAGCAGGGGCGGACGGCGAGCATGACGCTCGTCTGGGGCCGTCCGCTGCGCCCCGGCGGCGCCATCGTCACGGCCGAGCTCGCCGACCTCGCCGTCGACCAGTGCGAGTTGGCCGAGAACCGCTTCACCCTCATCGCCCCCGACGACTACCGCAGCGACTTCCTCGACGTGAAGCTGTGGAGCGCCCGCGGCGAGCTCGTCACCGCCGAGTCGCTCTACGTCGAGGACTGACCCGCGGCGGCGGGCGCGCCGTTCCCGGAGGCGACGTCGCCGAAGCGGCGCTTGATCTCCAACTCGGTCAGCGGGAAGTGGCAGGCGGCCCGCGTGCCGTTGCCCTTGTCCTCGAGCGGCGGCTCGTCCTGCCCGCAGACCGGCTGGGCCTTCGGGCAGCGGGTGTGGAAGCGGCAGGCCGCGGGAGGGTTGGCCGGGCTTGGCACGTCGCCGGTCAGGAGCTGGCGGTTGGCGCGCGGGCCGAGCCCGGGATCGGGCACTGGGACGGCCGAGAGCAGGGCGCCCGTATACGGGTGGCGCGGGAAGCCGTAGAGCGACCCTCCCGGCGCGTACTCCATCACCTTGCCGAGGTACATCACCGCCACGCGGTCGCACATGTGCCGCACGACCGACAGATCGTGGGCGATGAAGACGAGCGTCAGCCCCAGATCCCGCTGGAGCTCGCGGAGTAGATTCAGGATCTGGGCCTGGATCGACACGTCGAGCGCGGAGACCGGCTCGTCGGCGACGATCAGTTTGGGCTTCAGCGCCAGCGCCCGGGCCACGCCGATGCGCTGTCGCTGCCCCCCGGAGAACTCGTGCGGGAAGCGGTTGTAGTGCTCGGGGTTCAGCCCGACCTGCTCCATCAGCTCCTGCACCCGGCGCCGGCGCTCGCCCTCCCCCGTGGCGAGCCCATGGATCACGAACGGCTCGGCGATGATGGAACCGACGGTCTTGCGCGGGTTCAGGGAGGAGTACGGATCCTGGAAGATCATCTGCATCTCCCGCCGCATCTCCTTGAGGTCGAGGCCCTTCAGAGCGGCGATCTCCTGCCCCTCGAAGCGGACGGAGCCGCCCGTCGGGTCGAGCAGCCGTGTGATCAGGCGCGCGGTCGTCGACTTGCCGCAGCCGGTCTCGCCGACGATGCCGAGCGTCTCGCCCCTGACGACGTCGAAGGAGACGCCGTCCACGGCCCGGACGGCGCCGATCTGCTTCTGGAAGAGCACGCCGCGGCGGATCGGGAAGTGCTTCTCGAGGTCGCGGACCTCGACGAGGTTCTCGCTCATGTGCTGGCCGCCTGCTCGGAGGCCGGCTCGCGCTCAGACCCGGGCGGGAGGTCGGACTCGAGCGTCACGCGCTCGCGCACGTCCTCGGGCGAGCCGCCGGCGCGTAGCTCACGCCAGATCGCGCGCCGGGTCGGCTCCGTGAGCAGGCAGCGCACGGTGTGCTGGCCGCCCTCCCCGACGGCGCGGAGCTCCGGGTCGACCCGCGTGTGCGCCTCGCGCACGTACGGGCAGCGCGGGCTGAAGTGGCAGCCGGACGGCGGGTTGATGAGGGAGGGAGGGCGCCCGGCGATCGGCACGAGCTCAGCCTCGCGGTCATCGGTGAGCCGCGGGATCGAGCCGAGCAGGCCCAACGTGTACGGATGCTGGGGCTCGGCGAAGATCGCGGCCGTGGGCGCGCGCTCGACCACGCGGCCGGAGTACATGACGGCGATCTCATCGGACATCTCGGCCACGACGCCCAGGTCGTGGGTGATGATGAGGATCGCGGTCCCCGTCTCCTTCTGCAGGCGCTCCATGAGCGCGAGGATCTGGGCCTGGACGGTCACGTCGAGCGCCGTCGTCGGCTCGTCGGCGATCAAGAGGTTCGGGTCGTTGGCGAGGGCCATGGCGATCATCGCGCGCTGGCGCATGCCGCCCGAGAACTCGTGCGGGTACTGGTCAACGCGCTTGTGCGGGTCGGGGATGCCGACCAGGTCGAGCAGGTCCACCGCCTTGTCGCGCGCGGCGGCCTTGGAGGTGTCGCGGTGCGCGCGGATCCCCTCGACGATCTGCTTGCCCACCTTGTAGAAGGGATGCAGGGAGGACAACGGGTCCTGGAAGATCATGGCGATCTCGTCGCCGCGGATCTCGCGCAGGCGCTTCTCGGAGACCTCGAGCAGGTTCTCTCCCCGCCACAGGATCTCGCCGGTGATCTCCGCGCCGGAGGCCTTCGTGAGGCCCATGATCGTGAGCGCGGTGACGCTCTTGCCCGAGCCCGACTCGCCCACCACGCCGAGCGTGCGGCTCTCCTCCACCGTGTAGGAGACGCCGTCGACGGCGCGGACGACGCCGTCCTCCGTGGGGATGTGGACGCGCAGGTCCCGGAGCTCGAGCAGCGGGGTCACGTGTAGCGGACCCGCGGATCCAGGAACGCGTAGCCGATGTCGACGAGCAGATTCATGGCCACGATGAACAGAGTGCCGAAGACGACCGTGCCCTGGATGACCGGCAGGTCGGAGCCCTGGATCGCGTTGTAGGCGTAGCGGCCGACGCCCTGCATGTTGAAGACCGTCTCGGTGAGGATCGTGTTGCCGGCGAGCAGGAGCCCGAGGTCCAGTCCGAGGACGGTGACGATCGGCGTGATCGCGCTGCGCACGGCGTGACGCAGGACCACGCGCACCTCGGTCAGTCCCTTGGCCCGCGCCGTGCGCACGTAGTCCTGCCCGAGGGTGTCGAGCAGGTTCCCGCGGAGCAGGCGCGCGTACACGGCGGCGAACGAGGCCGAGAGCACGAGCCAGGGCAGGATCAGCGCCCCCAACCACTTCGAGAACGACTGCGAGATCGGCGTGTAGGTGCCGAAGGCATTGAAGATGTGCACCTTCCCGATCGTGTCGTCGAACAGGTAGAGGCTGACGAGGCCGAGCCAGTAGATCGGCGCGGAGATCGCGAGCAGGGCGCCGCCCATCGCCACGCGGTCGAGGATCGACCTCCGGCGCACGGCGGAGACGATCCCCACGAACACGCCGGAGAGGAACCAGATGATGACGGCGCCGATGGCCAGCGAGAAGGTCACCGGAAGCCGGCTGAAGATGCCGGACTTGACGCTCGACTGCGTCGCGTAGGACGTACCGAGGTCGAAGTGGAAGACGAGCCGCTTCATGTAGTACAGGTACTGATTCGGCACGCTCTGGTCGAGGTGGAGCTGGTGGCGGATCTGCGCGATGAGCTGGGGCGTCGGCTGGCGGCCAGCCCGCACGCGCGCCGGGTCCGCGCTCGGGATGACGAAGAAGACGAGGAAGGTGAGCGCCGTCACGATGAGGACGACGAGGATCGACCACAGGAGTCGGCGGATGATGTAGCGGCCCATGGGTGCGGCGGTTCTGTGAGTGCTGGTCGGTGACGGTGGGGCGACTTGGGGGTGCGGTGAAGAGGGCGCCCCGCCGGCCCACGACGGGCCGGCGGGGCTCCTCCCTTTACGGCGCTACTTGACCGAGCTGAACGAGAGGTCCCATCCGGCGTTGTAGTTGTTGATCACGCCCTGGACGTTCTTCGACTCCACGACGTACTCCTTGTCCCACACCCAGGGGATGCCCGGGGCGTCGAGGACGATGTCGCGGTCCGCCTGCACCCAGCCCTTGGTGCGCTGGGCGGGGTCGGACAGCGAGTTCGTCTTGTCGAGGATCGAGTTGACCTTCGGGTCGTTGAGCTGCGGCCAGTTCACGTTGCCCGACGGGATGATGCTCTTCCCGTTGAACGTCGGGTTCAGCATGGACCCCGTCTCGTAGAAGTCCTTGAACCAGCCGACGTTCGGGCAGACCGCGACCTGGGCCTTCGGCACGCCGCAGAACTTCGTGTACATCGCGGCGTGGTCGACGAATCGGGCCTTGACGTTGAACCCGAGCTTCTGCAACTGCTGCTGGATGACCTGCGCCGTCGACTTACCCGGATCCGAGTTGTCGGCGACCAGCAGCAGGGTCTTGCCCTTGATCTTCTCCTTGGCCTTGGCCAGGTACTTCTGAGCCACCTTCATCGAACCGTTGATGTTCGACATGAAGTCGAACTCCGGCCCCTGGAAGCCCTTCACGCCGCCGGCGGCGTCGAAGCCGTCAAAGCCCGGCGGGATGAAGTGCGTGGCCACGTCGCCGATCACCGCGCCGCCGCGCGTGAGGCGCAGCGCCGTGCGGTCGGACGCCGCGATCACGGCCTTGCGGACGTTGACGTCGTCGAACGGCTTCACCTTCGTGTTCAGCGCGATGTAGCGGTAGCCGCCCGGAGGCGCCGCCTTCGTCTGATTGGGGAACTTCTGCAGCGCGAGCTTCAGGTCCGTGGCCGCGGGCTGGAAGTCGCCCGAGATCAGGCTCTGGCCGTTCAGGATCTGCCGCGTCGCGGTCGACGTGTCGGTGTTGTTCTCCTTGATCGTCATCGTGTTCACGTAGGCCGGCCGGAAGTCCGTCTTCGGATCCCAGTTCGGGTTGCGCACGAGGTCGATCTCCTTGCCGGCCTTGTAGCCGGTCAAGGCGCCCGACGCGTTGTTCTTGATCATGTACGGGCCGCTCGAGATCTGGTGCGTCCCGTAGGCCGCCGGATCCTTCGTGGCGTCGAACTTGGCGGCGTAGGACTCCGGCACCGGCGCCGAGTTCGGGAGCGCGAGCGCCTGGGCGACCGTGAAGCCCTCGGGGGCGTCGAGCTTGATCTGGAGGCTGTACTTGCCCTTGGCGGTGATCCCGGAGGCGTGCAGCGCCTTGCCCTTGGAGACCTGGTCGAAGCCGATCACGTGGGCGAAGTACGTCCCGACGTAGCCGTTGGTCAGCTTCGGCTTGAACGAGCGCTCGATGCCGTACTTGACGTCCGCGGCGGTGATCTCCCGGTTGACCGGTGGGCCGAACTTGATGCCCTTCTTGATCGTCACCGTGACGGTCTTGTTGTCCTTGGAGATCTGCGGCATCGAGGCGGCGAGATCCGGGGTGACCGTGGTCTTGTCCGGCAGGTAGCCGTACAGCGGGCGCACGATCGACTGGAACATCGGGAACGCGCCCGAGTAGTACGTGGCGCCGGGATCGATGTAGTCGATCTCGCCGGCGAACAGCAACTTGAGGTCGCCGCCCTTCTTGCCCTGGGTGGGCGGGGCGGGATTGGATGCGGCCGAGCCGCTGCTCGAGCTGTTCGAGCTGCTGCCACAGGCGGCGAGGCCGAGCACCAGCAGCAGCGCTCCGGCCAGGGCGAAGGCCCTCATGGGGGACCTGGACATGCGACGTCCTTTCGTCGGGATGGAAGGGCCGGCAAGCCTCCTCACTTACCGGTCCTCGGGTTCAAGGCGTCCTGCAGACCGTCGCCGAGCAGATTGAAAGCCAGCACGGTGACGAGCAGCGCCAAGCCTGGGAAGAGCATGAACCACCAGGCCGTCGAGAAGATCGGCGTGGCGTCGGCGAGCATCGCGCCCCAGCTCGGCTGGGAGGGGTCGACCCCAACGCCGAGATAGGAGAGCGCGGCCTCGTAGAGGATGTTCTGGGGGATCACGAGCGTCGCATAGACGATGATCGGCGCAACGAGGTTGGGCAGGATCTCCCGGAAGATGATGCGGGTGTTTGAGGCGCCGAGCGAGCGGGCCGCCTCGACGAACTCCTTCTCGCGCATGGAGAGGACCTGGCCGCGGATGATCCGCGCGATGTAGGGCCAACCCGTGATCGAGATGACGAAGATGACGACGCCGAGGCCCGGCTGGATGAGGGCGGTGTTCTTCCCGGTGAGGAAGCGGCTAACGAGCCCGAGGGCGACGATGACGAGGCCGACGATGCCCGCCGCGTAGAGCGAGCCGCGGCCGGCGGTCCGGCGCGACATGCGCACAGCGCCGAGAACTGCGAGCGCGACCATCACCACGAGGCCGAAGATGACCAGGTACACGCCGAAGTTGTGGGCGGGCACGCACCCGTTCCCGAGCGAACAGGCGGAGGCCAGGCCGATGCCGAAGAGCAGGATCGGGAAGGCGAGCAGGATGTCCATGCCCCGCGAGAGCAGCGTGTCGACCCAGCCGCGGTAGTAGCCGGCGAGCAGCCCGAACGCGATCCCGACGATGAGCAGCACCGCGGTAGAGATGAAGGCGACCTCGAGCGAGATGCGCGCGCCGTAGATGACCCGGGAGAAGACATCGCGCCCGAGCTGGTCCACGCCGAAGGGATGGATGGAGCTCGGCCCCGTCGGCGTGCCGAAGGAGTCGAGCGCCTTAGCGTTCGTGGCCTGCGGGTTCGGCGTGCCGAAGATCTTCGTGACGAGCGGCGCGAAGATCGCGGTGAGGATGAGCAGAACGATCACGACGAGGGCGACGAGCGCCACCTTGTCGGAGCGCAGCCGCCGCCAGAACAGCTCGAGGGGGGAGCGCGCGGCGATCTCGGCCGTCGACTCGGCCCCGGCGACCGCAGGCTCCTCCTCCTGCTGCAGAATCCCGGTGCCGGTGCTCACCGGCGCGATCCCCGAAGGCCCCTGCTGCTCACTGGAGCGGCAGCGTAGCCGATTGTGAGGGCTCTGTAATCATCTTGGCCCAGTTGGCAGGGGCCTTGCGTACCGCTTGGCCATTAGGCTCGGAGCTCGCGAGCCCCGATAGCTCAGCTGGATAGAGCGACTCCCTCCTAAGGAGTAGGCCGCAGGTTCGAATCCTGCTCGGGGCGCTGGCCCCTCCGCGCTTCGGTTCTCTCAGCGGTCCGGGCGCTCCGGGTAGACGTCGTCGATCGTCGTCAGCGCGACGTAGGGCGCGCCCGCCGCCGCCTCGATCGCCGCGGCGCCGCCGGCCAGCCGGTCGCAGATCGCGAGCACGCCGCAGACGTGACGCTCCTCCTGCGCGAGCGCCTCGAGCGCGCGGACGGTCGACCCGCCCGTGGTCACGACGTCCTCGACGACGAGGCAGGTGTCCTCGTCGCTCAGCTCCGGCCCCTCGATCCGGCGCGCCAGCCCGTGGGCCTTGGCCTCCTTGCGCACGAAGAAGGCCTTGACCTCCGCGCCGCCCGCCAGCGCGGCGCAGGCGATCGGGTCGGCGCCCATCGTCATGCCGCCGACGGCGCTGGCGCCGAGCCGCTCCGCCTCGGCGGCGACGAGCGCCGCGAGCGCGGCGAAGCCCGCCGGGCGGAGGATCGCGCGCTTGGCGTCGATCAGGTACTGCGCGGTTGCGCCCGAGGTGAGCGTGACCTCGCCGATGACGAGCGCGTGGGCACGGAGCTCGGCGATGAGGGTCTCCCGGTGCGCGGTGAGGTCCACCCGCCGGATTATGCTGCCCGCCGTGATCGAGAGGGTGCTCCGGACCGTCGCGATCGTGGCCTCCCTGCTCGTCCTCGTGTCCTTCGGGCTGTTCGCCGTCGACGAGTTCCGCGGCGCCTCGGCCGCCGAGCAGTCCCAGGTCACGGGGGTCAGGGACACGACGCTGCCGAGCGGCACGAACCGCAAGCAGCCGCGGCGATTCATCGACGGCGCGGCGCGCGTGCTGCTGAAGCCCTTCTCCTTCGCGGCGCCGTCCGGCTCGCGCTGGGCCTCGCGCGGGCTGCCGACCGCGCTCGCGCTGTTCGTCTACGGCTTCGGCCTCGCCTACCTCGCGCGCGCGGCCAAGGGCCTGCCGTAGCCCGGGCCCCGCGGCCTACCGGAAGGAACGAGGATGCGGACGCGCGGCGAGCGGCTGCAGCATTCGGCCCCGGGAGGGGCTCTCAAGCGACAGCCGGCGCGAGGCCCCGGCGCTCGCCCCGCGCCTCGCGCCTCGTCCCTGCTTCCTTCATAGCCCGAGTCGTCGCGAGCGCCCCGACCCGCGGTCGGTGGCGGGCCGCACGGCGACCGACAGCAACCCCAGCGAGCGCTTAATAGAACGTGTCCACGGGCGTGCCGTAGCGGATCCAGTCGTAGACCCTGAGCGACTCGGGGATCGGGATCCGCAGGCAGCCGTGGCTGGCCGGGTAGGTGGGCACGTCGGCGTAGCCGTGGACGGCGTAGCCCCGGATGAAGTAGCTCGAGTTGACCATCCCCTCGGAGTTCGTCCCGATCGTCCGCCGGTACACCGTGAAATGCCCGAGCACGGTGGGGGTCGACGGCTTGCCCGAGGAGAGCGGCAGGACCGCGTAGGGCTTGCCGTTCGCGTTCACGAGCGCCAGCACCTGGTGGGCCAGATCCCCCTCGACGTGGCGGCCGTGGGAGGGGAAGCGCACGCGGTAGGCGCCGCGGCCGGCGATCAGGTCATTGAGGATCCCCGCGTCCGGGGCCGAGATGCGCGGGAGGCCGTTGACCTTGCGGAAGGCGAGCAGCGCGCGGAAGGTGCGCGCGTCCATGAAGCCGGTCTGCGAGACGGCGTAGTGCAGGCGCGCCAGCCCGCGCTGGTAGAGCGTGGCGACCGGGCGGGCGAACGACGTCGGTGAGAAGGCGCCCACGCGCAGCGAGCGCGAGTGCGCGCGCTTCGTCCGCGCGATGACGCCGATCCGGCCGGGCTCGTTCGTCCTGACGAAGACCGAGAAACGCCCGCTGCCGTGGGGGCCGCGATGCAGCGGGACCGTCCGCACGAGGAAGGCCTTGCCGTCGCTGTAGCCGTGAATCCGGACCTTCACGTGCCCCACGTAGTGCGGCGCGTAGCCGCGCACGAGGAAGGGCCGCCCAGCGAGCGCGAGCGCGTGGCCCCGCGAGCGCAGCGGATGGATCATGCGCAGGGAGAGCGGGCCGGTGCGGCGGATGACCGGCTTGGGCTTGGGGGCCGGCTTCGGCTTCGGCGCCGGCACCGGCGGCAGGGGGGTCCTCGCCGGCGCGGCCGCGAGTGCGGAGCCGGCGGGCAGGAGGGCGAGGACGGCGATGAGAGCAGGGAGTTTGCGCATGAGGTCGCGCAAACGATAAACGAGGCGGGCCTCAATTCCCAGCCGCCACCGCCCGCGGGGCGCTGAGCGGGCGCAGCGCGAGCGCGAGGACGACGAGCACGACGAGGGCCAGCGGCACGATCTGCCAGCTCCAGCCGACGAGCACGCCGTAGGCGATCGAGTTGTTCGTCGCGTGCACGCCGATGCCCGGGAGGATGGAGCGCGTCCGCGCGCGCAGCAGGCAGAGCGCGAAGCCGAGGAAGGCCAGCTCGGGCAGGAGCTTGACGGGCGTCGAGGAGAGGTGCACGGCGCCGAAGACGAGCCCGACGACGAGCGCCGCGCCGAGCACGCCGAGCCTCGGCGCGAGCACGCCGTAGCCGAAGCCGCGGAAGAAGAACTCCTCGGCGACCGGGGCCACGAGGCAGACGAGCACGCCGACGAGCGCGATCGCGAGCCCGTGCTGGGTGACGCCGAGCTCGTTGAAGATGTTCTTCTGCTGGCCGCCCGGGCCCACGACGGCGTTCCACACGAAGGCGAACGCGAAGTAGGCGGCGATGGCCGTGAGCGCCCAGCCGAATCCCGCGCGGACGGAGGTCCGGCGCAGGCCGAAGGAGGCGAGGCGCACTCGCCCGGGAACGGCGCGGTCGGCGAGGAATAGAGCGGCGCCGACGAACGAGGCGTCCTGGATCAGGTTCTCGACGACGTTGACCGCGCCCCGGTCGCGCCCGGCGACGTCGAGCCCCGCCGCGGCCATGAGGCCGACGACGAGAAAGGAGACGACGAGCAGGACCCCGATCGCCAGCCCCATCCCCGCGGGGGCGAGCCAGAGCGGCCAGTCGGGGGCCTCGGGATCGGGCGCGATGGGCACGGCGACGCGGAGGCTACGCCGCGGGCGGGAGCTCCCACGGCGCCGAGAGCTCGCGCAGCGTGGCGATCGTGCGCACGCCCCACGTGCGGGCCCGACCGCCGTCGCGGCGCAGGAGCACCGGCTCGATCCCCGCCGCGTGGGCGCCGAGCACGTCGTGCTCCTCGGAGTCCCCCACGTGGAGCGCCTGGGCCGGAGCGGCGCCCAGGCGCGCGAGCGCGTGGCGGAAAAGCTCGGGGTCGGGCTTCGAGCGGCCCTCGGGCGCCGAGGCGAGGACGGCGTCGAAGCAGTCCCGCAGGCCGAGCGCGGTGAGCACCTCGGGCAGCGCGGCGTCCCAGTTGGAGACGACCGCGAGCCGGATCCCGCGCGCCCGCAGATCGGCGAGCACCGCCGGGACCTCCGCGTAGGCGCGCCACTCGATCGCCGCGAGGAGCGCCGCGGTGGCGCACGCCGGATCGACGCGCCCGCCGAGCGCGCGCGCGACCTCGGCGCCGCAGCGCGCGCGCAGCGCGGCGACGCTCGTGGCGTCCCGCCCCTCCTCGTGGTGGCGGCGGTAGAAGGCGATCTCGGCGCGCATCGCGTCGCCCGCGTCCCTCGCCCCCACGTCCACGCCCGTGCGCGCGATGAGCTCGGCGCGGAGGCGGGGCGCCGGGTCCGCGAAGGTCACGAGCGTGCCGAAGGCGTCGAGCAGGACAGCGGCGGGAAGCGGCGCGGCCACGGTGGGATCCTGCCACGGGAAGGACCCGGAGGCGACGGGCCGAACCACCCCCCGGGGCTACCCTTTCGACCACCGCCCGTGAGCCGCCGCGAACGACAGAGGCGCCAGAGGCGCCGGCACGGCCGTCCCGCGTTCCGCGGGCTGATCGTCGGCGCGGTGGTCCTCTTCTCGGTCGTCGGCCTCGGCGCCCTCGGGGTGGTGGGCTGGGTCGTCTCGGTGGCGGACTCCGCGCCCTCGCTGAACTCCCTGAAGCCGCTCGACGAGGGCTCGAACTCCATCGTCTACACCGCCGACGGCAAGCGCCTCGGCTTCATCCAGTCGCTCATCCTGCGTGGCCCGATCGGCGATCCGGACATCCCCCGGGTCATCAAGCAGGCCACGGTGGCGATCGAGGACCGCCGCTTCTACCAGCACAAGGGGGTCGACTACGAGGGCGTCGTGCGCGCCGCCGTGCGCAACCTCACGAGCCACAAGACCGTGCAGGGCGGCTCGACCCTGACGATGCAGCTCGTGCGGAACATCTACCTGCCCGACGAGCGCTCGAAGAAGTCCTTCACGCGCAAGATCCGCGAGGCGAAGCTCGCCGAGCAGCTCGAGTCGCGCCACCCGGGGCGCGCGGGCAAGAACTGGATCCTCGACAAGTACCTGAACTCGGTGCCCTACGGCACGGTGGGCGGCCAGACCGCGGTCGGGATCGAGGCGGCCTCGCGGATGTTCTTCGACAAGCGTGCCCGCGACCTCACGCTGCCCCAGGCCGCGCTCCTCGCCGGCCTCCCCCAGGCCCCGAGCGCCTACAACGCCTTCCTGAACCCGCAGGGGGCCTTCGACCGGCGCGGCGAGGTGCTGGCGGCGATGCTCAAGGCGAGGATGATCACGCCGGTGCAGTACGCCCAGGCGGTCCGCGCCAAGCTCGGCGTACGGCCCAACCACTTCTACACGGGCCGCCGGGAGCAGTACTTCTTCGACTACGTGCGCGGCGAGCTCTTCCAGCGCTACGGCGTCCGCGCCGTGCGCCAGGGCGGCCTGAGGATCTACACGACGATCGACCTGAAGAAGCAGGAGCAGGCCCGCCAGGCGATCGCCGGCCAGCTCAACGAGGCGGGGGACCCGGCCTCGGCGATCGTCACGCTCGACCCGAAGACCGGCCACATCCTCGCGATGGCCTCCTCGGAGTCCTACGGGCGGACGAAGTTCAACTACGCGACCCAGGCCCACCGCCAGCCGGGATCGACGTTCAAGGTCATGGTGCTGGCGGCCGCCCTCTCCAAGGGGATCGACCCGGCCTCGACCTACTACAGCTCCCATGAGCTCGCCCCGGGCTGGCTGCCCGGCTACCCGACCTACGGGGTCTCGACCTACGAGCACACCTACGGCGGGTCGGAGAACCTCGTGACGGCGACGGTCAAGTCGGATAACACCGTGTTCGCGCAGCTCGACGCCGACGTCGGCCCCGAGGCGGTCCGCGAGGCGGCCTACAAGCTCGGGATCACGACCCACCTCGACGCCTACCCGGCCGAGGGGCTCGGCGGCCTGAAGCTCGGGGTCTCGCCGCTCGAGATGACGCGGGCCTACGCGACGGTCGCCAACCACGGCGTGCGCACGACGCCCACGGCCATCCTGCGGGTCGTGCACCCGAACGGGAAGGTCGACGACGTCGGGCGCCCCAGGCCCGTGCGCGTCTACCCGGACGGCCTGACCTACGAGATCACGAAGATCCTCAAGGACAACATCCAGATGGGCACGGGCACGGCCGCCAACTACGGCTGCCCCGCGGCCGGCAAGACGGGAACCACCTCGGACTTCAAGGACGCGTGGTTCGTCGGCTTCACCCCCGCGCTGACGACGGCGGTGTGGGTCGGCTATCCCAACCCGCCGATCCCGATGCGCGACGTCCACGGCATCGAGGTCCAGGGCGGATCCTTCCCGGCGCGGATCTGGCACGACTACATGAACGTCGCCCACGGCTCGGCCTGCGACGACTTCCCGCCCCCGACGACGCCCTTCGTCTCCTCGCCGTTCTTCGGCCGCTACGCCCGCACCGGCACGGCGACCTCGAAGAACGGCTACGGCTACGGCCAGAACGGCTACGGCACCCCGGCCGCGCCCGGGAGCGGCGCGACGACGCCGAACGGCGGGGCCGCCCCGACGCCGGGGCAGACGACGACCCCGAACCCGAAGGCGACGCCGGGCGGGACGACCGGGAACCCCAACTACAACAACCCGAACCTCTACGAGACCCCGCCGAGCACGGGCGGCACGCCCGCCGGGGGGAACGGGCACAGCGGGGGCGGCGGCGCGGGCGCCCCAAAGAAGCACTGAGGCCGGTGGCGCCGCCGTCGCGCGGGCGCATCCCCCAGCGCGCGTGTAGCCTTTCCCACCGATGGCCAAGGAAGAGAAGATCGAGCTGGAGGGTGAGGTCGTGGAGGCCCTGCCCAACGCGATGTTCCGCGTGAAGCTCGACAACGACCACCTCGTGCTCGGGCACGTCGCGGGCAAGATGCGCCGCTTCCGCATCCGCATCCTGCCGGGCGACCGCGTGCGTGTGGAGCTCTCGCCCTACGACCTCGACCGGGCCCGCATCGTCTACCGCCACCGGTAGGACCGCCGAGCGCGCGGTCATCGCCGCCGCGCAGCGCGCCCTCGCGCGCCGCGGCTCCCGGGTGCTGCGCGGGATCGGGGACGACGCCGCCGTCGTGCGCGCCGATCCCGTCTGTGTGGTCTCGCTCGACGTCGCCGTCGACGGGGTGCACTTCCGGCTCGGGCCCGCGAGCTTCGCTGACGCGGGCCGGCGCGCGCTGGCCGCGGCGCTCTCCGACCTCGCCGCCATGGGCGCGGCGCCCGGTGAGGCCTACCTCGGCCTGACGCTCCCGCCGGGGACCCGCGAGGAGGACGTCGCCGCCCTGTTCGTCGGGATGGAGGCCCTCGCCGCCGAGCACGGGGTGACGGTGGCGGGCGGGGACGTCACGAGCGGCCCGGCGCTCAGCCTGGCCGTGACCGTCGTCGGCTGGGCCGGGGCGGCGGCCGAGCTGTGCGGGCGTGACGGCGCGCGTCCGGAGGACCTCGTCGGCGTCACGGGCGCCCTCGGCGCCTCCGAGGCCGGACGCGCCGTGCTCGAGGGCCGGGCGGCGGGGCCGGACGCGCTCGTGGCGCGCCACCTGCGCCCCGAGCCCCGCCTGCGGGCCGGGCGGGAGCTCGCCGCCGCGGGCGCGAGCGCGATGATCGATCTCTCCGACGGCCTCGCCACCGACGCCGCGCACGTCGCCCGTGCCTCGGGCGCCCGGCTCGTGCTCGACGCCCGGGCGCTGCCCCTCGCCGCGGGTGTCTCCGAGGTCGCGGCGGCGCTTGGGCTCTCCGCCGTCGAACTCGCCGCCGGCGGCGGCGAGGACTACGAGCTCCTGGCCTGCGTCCCGCCCGCACGGCGCGCGGCCGCCGAGGCCGCGGCCGGCGCGGATGGCCTCACGTGGATCGGGAGGGTCAAGCCGGGCTCAGGTGTGCAGCTCGCAGGTGCTCCCGAAGCCCTTCGCGGCTTCGAGCACCTCGTCTGAGCGGCGCTCCCGGCGCTCCGCGGCCACGAGGCGGCGCACGATGGCCTGCGCCACCGCATCGACGTCGACCACGTACTCGTTCCTGCGGATCTGTTCCTTCAGCTCCATGAGGCGTCCCTGCCCTTCCCTGTTCATGACCATGACTGCTCCGGTCTCGCGTACCCCTGCTGGGGTCAGTATCGGCCGAGATTCGGGGGCCGTAAACGCGTTCCTGGACGTCCTGCGTAGGGTCATGACCCCATACGAGCACGCCCTTTCGGGACCTCCTTCTGGAGCTTCGCGAAGACCACGATCCGGTGCGAAGCGCTGTAAAGCGGATGGCAGGCCGAGAGCACGAGACGGGGGTAGCCGACGGGCTTGGTGACGTAGAGCGCGCTCGGCAGGACGATCTTCGTGAACTGGACGCGATAGACGAACGTCGCGTAGGGCATCTCGAGGCGGATGACGTCGTTTCGGTGCAGCGAGTCGACGTGGCGAAAGGGCGCGAGGTAGGTCGTGCGGTGCCCGGCGACGGCCACGGTCCCTGGCAGGCCGGGGAACGGCGTGCCCGGATAGTGGCCGGGACCCTTCTGCAGGCTCGACTCGTCCGTCCCCTGCACGACCACGTAGCTCGCGCCGATCCGGGGGATGCGGATCCGCCCGATCGCCTGCCCGAGGCGGACGCGGCGCCTGAGCTCCCGCGCGAGGACGGCGATCCGCTCGGTCGGGTCGTTCCCAATCCGCGCGAGCGCGTGCCGGGTACCCAGGGAGACGGGAGCCCGGTCGAGCGTCTGGAGATCCCCGCTCAGGGCGTTCTGGGTGATCCGCGCGTAGATCGCGGAGACCGGCTCCTGCCAGGCGACCGTGAGTCCCGCGTCGAGCAGGAGCATCAACCCGGCGATGATGAGGACGGTCGAGAGCACGCGAAGCACCCGGCGCATGGCTCCTGAGGCTACCTGCGAAGCGCCGACTCCGTGCCGCCGAGCGACCCGGGGCCGGCGTAGCCCGCCGGCCCGCGGACGCTGCGGGCGGGCAGCCCGGCTCCCGTGTGCCGGCCGGCGGGGGCGGGCGCGGCGCGCAGGGCGAGCGCGAGGGCGGAGGCGAGGGCGCCGGCCACGAGGCTCCACAGGAGCGCCGCGGAGAGCGGGACGACGCCGCCCGCCAGGGCGAGGACCGTCGTCCACGCGAGGCCGAGCGGGGGCAGCCCGAAGATGCGCGCGTAGCCGAGGGCCAGGAGGGCGAAGGGCAGCGCGCCGAGGAGCAGGAGCGCCACCCGGGCGGCGAGCCGCGGCCGGGTCTCGGGCGCGACGGCGAGGAGCCACAGGTGCAGCGCGAGGGCGGCGAGCCCGCCGGCGTAGGGATTGCCGAGCCACAGTCCCACCGCCCCCGCGAGGCCGACCCCGAGCACGCCGAGGGCGCCGGCGGCGGCGTCGGCGGGCACGGCGAGGTGAAGGACGCGCCGCGCCAGCGGGCGGCGGGCGAGCAAGGTCAGCGCCAGCAGGGCGAGGAGCCCCGCGAGCGTGGCGAGGCCGCGGGAGCCGGCGGGAACGGTGAGCGCCGTCGGCGCGGCGCGGAGCGCACCGAGCGCACCGAGCGCGCGCACGAGCAGCGCGCAGAGGGCAAAGGGCAGCGCACCCGCCAGCGCCCAGGCGAGCCAGCGCTCGGCCGCGCCGCGGCGGCGGCGCACGCGGGCGAACCCGTCGACGAAGGCGAGGAGGAGGGGCAGGAGGAGCGCGCCCGAGAGCACGCGGACCGCCCACTCGGGAACGACCTTCCCCGAGAGCACGAAGCTCCGCACCGGGGCGGCGGACGCCGGGGCGTGGTCGAGCGCGGTGGCCGCGCGCAGGATCCCCCGGCCGAAGGCATCGAGGGTGGCCGCGTCGCCCGGACCGCGGGCGCGCGCGCCGCGCTCACCACCCGAGGAGACGAGCACGGCGGGCACGCCGCCGTCGAGCAGGGGGCCCTGCCCCCCGAGAGTGAGCGGCAGCGCCAGGCGGCCGAGCTGCTCCCCGAGCCCGGAGGCGCCCGGGGGCCGCCCGGTCTCGAGCCGAAGGGCGGACTCCACCGTGCGCCGCAGACCGAGGGGCGCGAGCTCGGCGCCGTCGCTGAAGGGCACGACGAAGGGCGGCCGCTCGGGCCCCGCCCCGAGCGCACCGATGAGGAGCGCCGCGTCGACCGGGCCGCCCAGGTGCCCGAGCAGCGGCGCGGTCGCGCTGCCCGCGTCGCTCCCGGCCACCGAGCCGAGCACGAGCGTCCGCGAGAGGGTCCGGCCCCCGAGCACCGCGCCGAGCTCGAGCAGCGCGGCGGTGGCCGAGGACGAGCGGCGGTCGGCGAGCAGGACGACCCGCGAGGAGGAGAAGCCCGTGCGCTCGGCGAGCACCGTGCGCCCAGGGCCCGAACCGAGGGTCCGGACCCGGAACCCGGCGGCGCCGAGCCGCCGGGCGACCGCGGGCGCCGTGGGGTCGCGCGCGAACCCGCGCGCGAGCACCAGCGCGGCGCGGCCGTCGAAGGCCTGGGCGGAGAGCGAGCTCGTGGCCGGTGCCGGGGACTCCCGCAGGGAGAAGGCCACGAGCACGAGCACGAACAGCGCGGGAACCCAGCCCGCCCGGTAGATGCGGGTGTCGAGCATCGGCGCCTCTACCCTAGAGGAGCCCTCGCGGCACCTCGATCCCGACGCATGGCCGACCGCGCCGCCCGCATCCTCCTCGTCGACGACGAGCAATCCCTCCAGACCCTGCTCTCGTTCCCGCTACGCCGGGACGGCTACGAGGTCGTGCAGGCCGAGGACGGCCGCGCCGCGCTCGAGGCGTTCCGGTCGGGCCCGTTCGACCTCGTCGTGCTCGACCTCATGCTGCCGAAGCTCGACGGCCTCGAGGTCTGCCGGCGCCTGCGCGCGAGCTCGGCGGTCCCCATCATCATGCTGACCGCAAAGTCCGAGGAGATCGACAAGGTTCTCGGGCTCGAGCTCGGCGCCGACGACTACATCACGAAGCCCTTCTCGCTGCGGGAGTTCCGCTCGCGGGTCAAGGCGGCGCTCCGCCGCGCGGAGATGACCCGCACGGCGGCGGCGGCGGGCGAGGACGCGGCCATCGAGCGCCACGGCCTGCGCCTCGATCCCGCCAAGCGGGCGGTCCACGTGCACGGTGAGCCGGTCACGCTCACCTTCGTCGAGTTCGAGATCCTCTGCGCGCTCGCCCGGAGCCCGGGCCGGGTCTTCACCCGCGACATGCTGCTCTCCCGGGTCTGGGGGGACTCGGCCTTCCGCGACCCGCGCACGGTCGACGTCCACATCCGCCACCTGCGCGAGAAGCTCGAGTCAGACCCCAAGGCGCCCGAGTTCATCTTCACCGTGCGCGGCGTCGGCTACTCGTTCCGCGACACCGAGGGCTGAGATGGCGAGGCTCCGCCTGCGCTCGATCCGGGCGCGCGGGACCGTGCTCGTCTTCGCGATCGCCGCCGCCGCGGTCGGCGGGGTCTACCTCTACGTCGTCCCCCACCTGCGCACGCGTCTCGTCTCCGAGCGCCTGGCGGCGCTCGACTCGGCCGGGGAGCGCTACGGCGACCGCGTCGGGCGCACCCTCGAGAGCGACCTGACCCAGCGCCAGGTCAGGGCCCGCGTGCGCGCCGCCGCGGCGGCCACCGCGATGCGCGTCACCCTGCTGCGCGTGGGCGCGGCCGACGCGCAGCCCCAGACAAGCGTCGTGGCCGACTCCGCCGGCTCGGGCGCCACGGGCCAACTCGCCTTCGCGCCCGCCCTCGCCGCTGCCCGAAGCGGGCGGCCGGTGACGGACACCGAGCAGGCGCGGGCGGGCGGGCAGTGGGGCGAGGCGGCCCGCCCGTTCCGGTTCGATGGGCAGGTCAAGGCGGTGACGGTCTTCTCGGCGCCGCTCTCAGACGTGCAGCGCACGGTGACCGTCGTGCGGCGGCGGATCCTCGCCGCCGGCGGCCTCGCGCTGCTCTTCGCCATCCTCGCCGGCTACGTCGTCGCGCGGGCGCTCTCGCGACGGATCCAGCGCCTCGAGCGCGCCGCGGAGGCGATCACGGCGGGGGAGTTCTCCCGCCCGATCGACGTCGACTCCGACGACGAGCTCGGCCAGCTCACGCTCGCCTTCAACGAGATGCAGCGCCAGCTCTCAGAGCTCGACTCGGCCCGCAAGCGCTTCATCGCCACGGCCTCGCACGAGCTGCGCACGCCGCTCTTCTCGCTCGGCGGCTTCGTCGAGCTGCTCGAGGACGAGGAGCTCTCCGACGAGGAGCGCGCGCGCTTCCTCGCCCAGATCGGCGAGCAGGTCGAGCGGCTGCGCAAGCTCTCGGTCGACCTGCTCGACCTCTCGCGCCTGGAGGCCGGCTCGCTGGAGCTGCACGAGGAGCCGGTGGATCTGGCCGAGCTGTCGCGCAGCGTGGCCGCCGAGTTCGAGCCCGCGCTCTTCCGACACGATTCTCACCTGGAGCTCAGGTTCGGGCGCGATCCTTCCGAGGCCTCCACCGATCCGCTCCGCCTCGCCCAGCTCTTGCGCATCCTCATCGACAACGCCCTCACCCACACCCCGCCGGGGACCGACATCGTCGTCACCACCGCGCGGTCCGACGGCCGCCTGAAGCTGGCGGTGCGGGACGCGGGCCCGGGCATCCCGCGGACCGACATGCCTAGGATCTTCGACCCCTTCTTCACCTCGAACGACACCCGCGGCTCCGGTCTCGGCCTCGCGATCGCCTCCGAGCTCGCCGAGCGCATGGACGGGAGCATCGGCGTCGAGTCCCGCCCCGGCCGCACGACCTTCACCCTGGAGCTTCCCGTCGCATGACCCGTTCCCTCTCCCCCGTCGCGGCCCTCGTGGCCGCCCTCGCCCTCGCCCTCGCCGGGTGCGGCGGATCCTCGAACCCCTCCACCGCCGCGGGGGGCACGACCACGGTGACCCGGACGGTCAACGAGGCCGCGGCGAGCACGACCACGGCCGCGCCCGCCCGCGGCATCGACGCGAATCAGATCTACAAGCAGGAGGGGCCGGGCGTCGTCACCGTCGTCTCGTTCTTCCGCGCCTCGGGGATCGGGGGCCTGCTCGGCGGGGGCGGGGGCGGCGGTGGCGGCGGTGGCGCGCAGGAGGGCGTCGGCACCGGCTTCGTGCTCAACGACCGCGGCGAGATCGCCACGAACGCCCACGTCGTCACCTCGGGCAGCGGGCGCAGCCTCGTCAAGGCCCAGCGGGTCTACGTGCGCTTCGCCGACATGAACGAGGTGCCGGCCACGATCGTCGGCTTCGACCCCAACGCGGACGTCGCGCTGCTGAAGATCGACCCGAGCGGGCTGAAGCTCCACCCGCTGGCCCTCGGGCAGTCGAACAACCTCGTGGTCGGCTCGCCGGTGGCGGCAATCGGCTCGCCGTTCGACGAGCCTCAGTCGCTGTCGGTGGGCGTCATCTCCGCCACCAACCGCGACATCGACTCGCTGAACGGGACCTTCCAGATCCCCGGCGCCATCCAGACCGACGCCGCGATCAACCACGGCAACTCGGGCGGCCCGCTGATCGACGCCGAGGGCCGGGTGCTCGGGATCAACTCCCAGATCCAGTCCACGGGCGGCGGCGGCGAGGGCGTCGGCTTCGCCGTCCCCATCGACCTCGTCAAGCGCTCGCTGGACCAGCTCCGCGCCGGCGGCAAGGTCTCCTACGGCTACCTCGGCGTCTCCACCGCGGCCCTCTTCCCCCAGCTCGTCAAGCGCTTCAACCTGCCCACCGACCAGGGCGTCTGGGTGCAGACGGTGGTCCCCAACGGCCCGGCCGACAAGGCGGGGCTCCAGGCCGGCACGCGCACGCAGACCTTCCAGACCGAGCGCGTCTCGGTCGGCGGGGACATCATCACCGCCGTCGACGGCAAGGCGCTCGAGGGCGCCGCGGACCTGAACCGGGTCATCGGCGGTCATAAGGCCGGCGACACGGTGACGCTCACGATCTACCGCGGCCAGAGGAAGATGGACATCAAGGTCAAGCTCGCCGAGCGCCCGCTGGCGGCGGCGTCACCGAGCGCGGGGCCGTAGGCTCGCGGGGCGTTTCCGCACTTAAGGGCGCCAGAGGACCACAAGTGCGGGAACGGCCGAGCTCGTCCTCGTCCGGCCCCGGCTACATTCCCGCGCCGTGCTGCAGAGCGTCCTCACCGGAACGAAGAACCTCTCTGACTACACGCACATCGTCGGCCGGGCCAACGCCGAGGAGATCCGGGCGCTGGCCGAGCCGCTCCGGGGCAAGCGCGTGCTCCACGTCTCGGCCACGGCCTTCGGCGGCGGCGTCTCCGAGATCCTCTTCACGCTCGTCCCGCTCATGCGCGACGTCGGGCTCGACGTCGATTGGCAGGTGATCTACGGCCGCGAGGAGTTCTACAACGCGACGAAGCTCATGCACAACGCCCTGCAGGGCGCGCCCGACGACCTGACCGAGGAGCAGTGGGCGACCTGGCGGCGCTACAACGACATGAACGCCAAGGAGCTCTCGAGCGACTGGGACATCTGCGTCGTCCACGATCCCCAGCCCGCCGCGCTCTTCGGCCTCGTGCCCGAGAAGGCGCGCCACTGGATATGGCGCTGCCACATAGACCTCTCGACGCCGAACCCCGCGACGATCGACCGCCTGCGTCCCTACATCGCCGACTACCCGGCCCAGCTCTACCACGTCCCGGCCTACGCGCCCACGGGCCTGAACGGGCAGGTCAACATCGTCCCGCCCGCCATCGACCCTCTGGCCCCGAAGAACATGGCCTTCTCCCCCGAGGACGCGATCTACATCTGCGAGCAGTTCGGGATCGACGTCGACCGGCCGCTCATGTGCCAGGTCTCCCGCTTCGACCCCTGGAAGGACCCGCTCGGCGTGATCGACGCCTACCGCATCGTCAAGGAGAGCCACCCGGACGTGCAGCTCGCGCTCGTCGGCTCGATGGCCTCCGACGACCCCGAGGGCTGGGACTTCTTCAACGCCACGATCGCCCACGCGGGCAGCGACCCCGACATCCACATCCTCAACAACTTCAACAACGTCGGCGCGATCGAGGTCAACGCCTTCCAGTCCCACGCCGACGTGCTGATCCAGAAGTCCACACGCGAGGGCTTCGGCCTGACCGTGACGGAGGCGATCTGGAAGGCGCGGCCCTTCATCGGCGGCGACGTCGGCGGCATCCCGCTGCAGATCAAGGACGGCGAGTCGGGCTTCCTCGTCTCGACGCCCGAGGAGTGCGCAGACCGGGCGGCCCGGATCCTCTCCGACCCGGCACTCGGCAAGCAGCTCGGCCTGCGCGGGAAGGAGCACGTGCGGCGCAACTTCCTCACGCCCCGGCTCCTGCGCGACTACCTGACCATCTTCTCAGAGCTCGAAGCGGGGTAGTAGGTTCGGCCTGAGAATGGCCGACCGCGCCCCCCTCGTCCTCGTCTCCAACCGCGGCCCCGTCACCCACGAGGACGACGGGTCGCTCAAGCGCGGCAGCGGCGGGCTCGTGACCGCCCTCACGGGGCTTGCCTCCCACCGCGACGCCGTGTGGATCGCCTCGGCGATGACCGACCGCGACGCCGAGGTCGCGCGTGAGCACGACGGCGCACCCTTCGAGGTCAGGGCGCCGGGCGGCGGGAGCTACCGCGTGAAGCTCGTGGCCTCCGACCCCGACGCGTATGACCGCTTCTACAACATCGTCGCCAACCCGCTGCTGTGGTTCATCCAGCACTACCTGTGGGATCTCTCCAACGCCCCGGACATCCGGCGCGAGGAGATCGAGGCCTTCGAGTTCGGTTACAACGTCGTCAACGACGACCTGGCCCAAGCGGTGCTCCAGGAGATCGAGGGCGAGCAGGAGCCGGTCGTGATGGTCCACGACTACCACCTCTACACGCTGCCCGCCGTCATCCGGCGCGAGCGGCCGGACGCCTTCCTGCACCACTTCGTCCACATCCCGTGGACCCAGCCGGACGCGTGGGTTGTGCTCCCGGCGGCGATCCGCCGGGAGCTCTTCGACGGGATCCTGTCGAACGACATCGTCGGCTTCCACACCCGGGCGTACCGGCGGAACTTCCTGCAGTGCTGCCGGGACCTCTTCGACCACGAGGTCGACTTCGAGCGGGGGATCGTGCGCTGCGACGGGCGCGAGGTGTGGGTGCGCGCCTATCCCCTCCCGATCGACGCCGCCGCCACCTGCGCCGTGGCCAAGCGCGAGCGGACCCTGGAGTTCGAGTCAGAGCTCCTCCGTCGGCGCCGCGAGCACATCATCCTGCGCGTCGATCGCGCCGACCTCTCGAAGAACGTCCTGCGCGGCTTCTCCGCCTTCGACCTGTTCCTCGAGCAGCACCCGGAGTTCTCCGAGCGCGTCACGTTCATCGCCCAGCTCATGCCCTCCCGCCAGGACATCCCCGAGTACGCGGAGTACCTGGAGCGCATCGAGGCGCTCGTCGCCGTCGTCAACCACCGTCACGGCACCCCGGACTGGATGCCGATCCAGCTGAAGCTCAGGGACGACCTCGAGGAGGCCGTGGCCTCCTACAAGCAGTACGACGTCCTGCTCGTCAACGCGATGTTCGACGGGATGAACCTCGTGGCCAAGGAGGGCCCGCTCGTCAACGAGCGCGACGGGGTCTCGATCCTGTCGGAGAACACGGGCGCGCATGAGGAGCTCGGCGAGTTCGCGATCTCGGTCAACCCGTTCGACATCCAGGAGCTGGCCGACTCGATCCACGCGGCGCTGACGATGGAGACGCCGGAGCGCGCGCGGCGGGCGCGGGGCCTGCAGGAGATCGTCACGAGCCGGGACCCGGGCGACTGGATCGACGACCAGCTCGCGGACATCCGTGCCAAGGCTCGGGAATAGGTCGGCTCAGCGCTCGAAGCCGAACTCGCCGTTGGGCGAGGCGGGCGCCGGCGCCGTCGGCGGCGCGGGCGGCGGGGGCCGGAGCGAGACGGGCACCGGGGCCGGCGCGCGGTGGCGCGGCGGGGGACGCTTCAGTTGGGGGGCTCGGGGCCGCTGACGGTGGGGCCGCGAGAGCCGCCTCCGGTGGGGCGCACGGGGCCGCGCCGGTCGGGTCGGCCGGGGCGGTCGTCCCCTCCGCGACCGCGCGGCCGGGCGGGGGTGCGCCGGCGCACGCGGATAGGCGACCCAGGGGACGAGCGGGCGCTCGGCGGAGGGTCCGAGCCCAGCCCCGCCGGGCGTGCCGCCGCGCGGCCAGAGGAGCAGGAGCGCGAGCCCGGCGGCGAGCGCGAGGGCCTTCAGGACGGTGCTACGCGGCATGCTCTCCCTAGGTCCGGGCTCGGCACCGCTCGCCCCGCCGCTGCTACCTTGATCCGCCGGATGACCAAGCCGCCGACCGTCTACGACCTCATGGTGCTGGTGCACTCCGACACCGAGGCCGACCGCCACGAGGAGATCCTCGAGGGCATCCGCACGCGGATCACCGGGGGCGGCGGCACGCTCGAGATCGAGAACGACTGGGGCGTGCGCCCGACGACCTTCGAGATCGACGGCCACACGGAGGCCTCCTACCACCTCTTCCAGTTCGCCGGCCCGCCGGCGCTGCTTGAGGATCTCCGCCACTCCCTGCGCATCGCCGACGGGGTCGCGCGGCACCGGATCATCAAGGTCCGCCCGGGCACACCGCCGCCGCCGGAGGTGCGCCTCGCGTCCGCCGGCGCCGAGTACGAGTAGGTCCTGCTCGCCGCGATCGCGGAGCGCGCCGGCGCGCGACTTCGCCACGGCTTCGTGCCGATTTTGCGACAACTCCGGCGCGTACGGCCACGCCGTCGGGAGGGCAGGCTAGGCTCGCCGCTCAGCTACGAATCTCGCCTTCAGAGGAGGGCCCGATGGCCGCCACCAACATCAACCGCGTCGTCATGACCGGCAACCTGACCCGCGATCCCGAGCTTCGCTCGATCCCGAGCGGGACCCCGCTCTGCTCCCTGCGGATCGCCAGCAACACCCGCCGCAAGGACGCCTCCGGCAACTGGGTCGACAAGGCCAACTACTTCGACGTCACCGTCTGGGGCGCGCAGGGCGAGAACTGCGCCCGCTACCTCTCCAAGGGCCGCCCGGTGGCGGTCGACGGCCGGCTCGAGTGGCGCGAGTTCCAGGACAAGGAGGGCAACAAGCGCCAAGCGGTCGAGATCGTCGCCGACTCGGTCCAGTTCCTCGGGGGCCGCGAGGAAGGCTCGGGCGGCGGCGGGAACGGGAACGGCGGCGGCTACAGCCGCCCCCAGGCGGACTTCCCGGCCGACACCCAGGACTTCGTGCCCGCGGGCGGCGGGAGCACCCCCGCCGCCGACGACGACATCCCGTTCTGAGCCGGAGCTCCGGCGAGCCGCCCCGCGGCCGGCTCGCCGTGGGGCCGGGGCCGGGCGGGCGCGGGTGTCCGTGCCCGAGGTGTCCTGCCCTCGTACGACATAGGCGTATGAAGTCAGGACAGCTCCTCGCTTTGTGCCCGCCGCTGCTAGCCTGATTGGTCCTACGCCGGTGCCCGCGACCCCTCGCGCCCGGCCTCGTAATCCGACTTTCTCTCTCGAGGTAATCCTTTGGCGAAGCAGCGCAAGCGGCCGGCTCGTGCCCGGCGGGACAAGCGGGGCGGCCCCAGCGTCGGCCGCCGGAAGTCCTGCCCGTACTGCAAGGACAAGATCGAGCAGGTCGACTGGAAGGACATCGGCGCGCTGCGCCGCTTCGTCTCCGAGAAGGGCAAGCTCCGCTCACGAAGGATCACGGGAGCGTGCCGTCGCCATCAGCTCCAGATCGCCAAGGCGGTCAAGCGCGCGCGTGAGCTGGGGCTCCTCTACTACGTCAACGAAACCGCCACCGAGCGCCGCGGGGGTCGCGAGGATCGCGGCGACCGCGAGCGCCGCTAGGCCATGCCTGAGGCGATTCTCCTCGCGGACGTCGAGTCGCTCGGCGAGAAGGGCACCGTCATCGACGTGGCCCCCGGCTACCTGCGCAACTACCTGGTCCCGCGCAAGCTCGCCCAGCCCGCCACCCGGGGCGCCCTCGAGCTGGCCAAGCAGCGGATGGAGGCGGCCGAGCGCGCCGCCCGGGAGGCCGTCGCCCGCGCGGAGGAGAACGCCCAGCTCCTGCAGCGCACGGTGCTGACGATCGCCCAGCAGGCGGGGGACGACGGCCGGCTCTTCGGCTCGGTCACCTCCCAGGACATCGTCGACGCGATCCGCGACGCCCGCGGGATCAAGGTCGACCGCCGCAAGGTCCACCTCGAGGACCCGATCCGCAACGTCGGCACGCACATGGTCGTTGTCGAGGTCTCCGAGGGCATCACCGCGACCGTCAAGACGATGGTCGTCGAGCAGAAGTAGCCGGGCGCGCGCGTCTTTGCGACGCTCTGTCCCGCCCGGGTGAAATAGCGCGGAAGAAGCGGAAGGATCGCTCGCCGCGCCCCGCCGACGACCGGGGGCGAACCTAGACTCGCTCGCCCGTGTCCGTCACCCTCGACCGTGCGCTCGCGCCCCCGCACAACCTCGACGCCGAGCAGTCCGTGCTCGGCGGGATCTTCCTCTCCGAGCGCCATCTCTACGCGCTCGTCATCGAGGAGGGCCTGAAGCCCGAGGACTTCTACCGCGAGCAGCACGCCGTCGTCTACCGGGCGATCCTCGAGCTCTACGACGAGGCCTCGGAGATCGACCACCTGACGGTCACCGAGCGCCTGCGCGAGACGGGGAGGCTCGAGGCGGCGGGCGGGGAGGCGAACGTCGGTGCGCTGGCCGCGGCGCCCCCGGCCACGGGCCACGTCGCCGGCTACGCGCGGATCGTCAAGCGCAACGCGCTCCTGCGCCGCCTGCTGAACCAGACCTACGAGATCCAGTCGAGCGTCCTGAACCGCGAGGGCGACCCGGAGGCGCTCGTGGACCAGGCCCAGCGCGGGATCCTCGAGGTCACCCAGGACGACCGCCAGAAGGACTTCGTCTCCGCCCAGGAGATGCTCGACCGCGCGCTCGACCAGCTCCAGAAGCTCTCGACGCAGAAGACGCACCTGATCGGCACGCCGTCGGGCTTCAAGGACATCGACGCGATCACCGGCGGCTTCATCCCCGGCAACCTGATCATCATCGCGGCGCGGCCGTCGATGGGGAAGTCGGCGCTCGTGACCAACATCGCCGAGAACGCCGCGCTGGCCCGCGACGCGAAGCCGATCGCGCTGTTCTCCCTCGAGATGTCCGAGGCCGAGCTGGCCCAGCGCTTCGTCGCCTCCCGCGCCGGGATCGGCGGCGAGGAGCTCCGTCGCGGCCGGGTCGAGGCGCGCCGCTGGCCGAAGGTCCTCGAGACGAGCCAGAAGCTCGCCGCCGCCCCGCTCTACATCGACGACTCCTCGGACCTCGGGACGACCGAGATCCGCGCCAAGGCCCGCCGCCTGCACCAGCAGTCCGACGACGGGCTCGGCCTCATCATCATCGACTACCTCCAGCTCATGCGCGCCGACGGGCGGATCGAGAACCGCGTGCAGCAGATCGGCGAGATGAGCCGCTCGCTGAAGATGCTCGCGCGCGAGCTCGACGTGCCGGTCATCGCGCTCTCCCAGCTCTCCCGCGCCCCTGAGCAGCGGGCGGCGGGCGACAAGCGGCCGATGCTCTCCGACCTGCGCGAGTCCGGGAACCTCGAGCAGGACGCCGACGTCGTCATGTTCATCTACCGCGACGAGTACTACAACAAGGAGACCGAGGAGCCCGGCGTGGCGGAGATCATCATCGCCAAGCACCGCAACGGGGCGCTCGACACGGTAAAGCTCGCCTTCCAGCACAAGTACCCGCGCTTTCTCACCTACGTGGACGAGGAGCGCTACGCCTGATGGGCGAGTGCCCCCACGGGGTATGCGACGGCTCGGGCCTCGTGGCCGACGAGGAGACCCGCACGATCAGCCCGTGCCGCTGCCGCCCGCAGGTGCTCGCCCGCGGCCGGGCACGTTCGCTCTCCTCGGTCATCCCCGCGCGCTACCGCGATGTCTCCTTCGACCGCCCGCCGGTCACGGACATGCCGGCGCCCTTCGTGCGCGCGGTACGGGCCTTCGCCGGGGCGATCGACTCAGAGCTCGACGCCGGCCGGGGCCTGTGGTTCATGGGGGACGTGGGAACGGGCAAGACGACGCTCGCCATGCTCATCTCCCGCACCGCGCTGGCCGCCGGGCGCTCGGTGGCGATCTACTCCCTGCCCCGGCTCGTCAGCCTGATCCGGCGGACCTACGACAGCGACTCGGCGTGGTCGGACACCGAGCTGATCGACCGCCTCGTCGCCGTCGACCTCCTGCACTTGGACGACGTCGGAGCCGAGAAGACGAGCGAATGGGTCCTCGAGCAGGTCTACTCGATCGTCAACGGCCGCTACGAGGCCGAACGCTCGATCGTGCTGACGACGAACATCGACGAGCGCGCCGCCCTGGCCGGGCAGATCGGCGAGCGCACGGTCTCCCGGCTCATGGAGATGTGCTCGGAGATCCCGGTCTACGGGCCGGATCGGCGCGAGCTCGCGGTCTGACTGGGTGCGACCGCGTCGCACAGGGACGTCGGCGCCGGAGCCGCCCGACACGGCTCGCGTGATCGACGCGGTGCGTGCCGGCGAGCGCGTGACGCTGAACCGTGCGCGGCGAGCCGGTGCCGGACACCCGCTCCCCGCCCCTATCCTCGATCCCCTATGCCGAGCATCGTCATCGTCGGCGCCCAGTGGGGCGATGAGGGCAAGGGGAAGATCACCGATCTCCTGGCCGAGCGGGCCGGCGCCGTCGTCCGCTTCCAGGGCGGCAACAACGCGGGCCACACGATCGTCCGCGAGGAGACGACCTACAAGCTCCACCTGATGCCCTCGGGAATCCTCTACCCGGGCAAGACGTGCATCATCGGCAACGGGGTCGTCGTCGATCCGAAGGTCCTCTCCGACGAGCTCGAGGGCCTCAGGCGCCAGGGGATCGACACGAGCGCGCTGCGGATCTCCGCCAACGCGCACCTGATCATGCCCTACCACATGCTCCTCGACCACGCGGGCGAGGCCAAGCTCGGCAAGCTCGAGATCGGCACGACGCGGCGCGGGATCGGTCCGTGCTACGCCGACAAGGCGGCGCGGCTCGGGATCCGCGTGCAGGATCTCCTGGACGAGAAGATCCTGAAGAAGAAGATCACCGCCGCGCTCGAGCCCAAGCGGCTCTCGCTGCGGCCCTTCGCGCGCTCGCCCGAGCTCGACCTGCAGACGATGACCGAGGAGTACCTCGGCTACGGGAACCGCCTGCAGCAGTACATCACCGACACCGCCAAGCTCGTGTGGCGGCGCCTGGACGACGAGGACGTCGTCATCTTCGAGGGCGCCCAGGGGGCGATGCTCGACATCGACCACGGGACCTATCCCTTCGTCACCTCCTCGAACCCCGTGGCCGCCTCGGCGTGCACGGGCACGGGCATCGGCCCGCGCGACATCGACGAGGTGTGGGGGATCACCAAGGCCTACGCCACCCGCGTCGGCGCCGGGCCCTTCCCCACCGAGCTGCACGACGAGCTCGGCGACCAGCTCCGCGAGCGGGGCGGCGAGGTGGGGACGACGACCGGGCGCCCGCGCCGGGTCGGGTGGCTCGACCTCGTCGCCCTGCGCTACGCCGCGCGGATCAACTCGCTCTCGGCGCTGTGCGTGACGAAGCTCGACGTGCTCTCCGGGCAGGAGGACCTGCTCGTCTGCACCGCCTACGAGAGCGCCGACGGCGCCGAGCTCGACGGCTTCCCCTTCCACCAGACGGTCCTGCACCACGCGCGCCCGTGCTACGAGTCGCTGCCGGGCTGGAGCGAGGAGATCGGCGAGGTGCGCTCCGAGGCAGACCTCCCGCCCGCCGCGCGCGACTACCTCGCCTTCGTCTCGGACTACGTCGGGGTGCCGGTCGTGCTCATCGGCGTCGGGCCCGGGCGGGATCAGACGATCTGGACCTCGGCGGCGCAGAACACCGCGTTCGCCCGCGCCGCGACCTCGGCGTAGCCGCGCGACTCAGGCGGAGCCGGTCTCGAGCACCTTCTCCTCGCCGCGGCGCAGCACGCGCGGGGCGAGCGCTCCGAGGGCGAGCAGGGCGATCGTCGTCAGCGTGATCTGCACGGAAAGGACGCCCTCCTCGGTCCAGTAGACGTCGTCGAAGCGCAGCAGCAGCGCGGACTCGTCGAGCACGAGCCCGGCACCGGTGCCGAAGGGCACGGCCAGCCAGGGGTCGAGGCCCTCGTCGCGCGAGATGATCGACGCGGCGCCCGCGAGCAGCACGAGCGCCATGCCCGGGACGAAGTGGTGGATGTGGCGGCGGCCGACGATGAGGTTCCTAAACGGCCCGAGGCGCCCGCGGCGGCGGATCGTCCACGTCGCCACGCGGGCGAAGCCGAAGGTGAGGACGAAGGAGCCGAGCAGGTTCAGCAGCGCCGCCTCGCGCCCCGACGCCTCCCGGTAGCTCGCGACGGCCACGTCGCTCGTCTCGAGCGCGGCGACCGCGGCGGCGCCGAGCACGGAGTCCGCCTCGGCGGGCAGGGGCGCCGAGCCCCGGCGCCAAACCCGGCCGAGCTCGAGCGCCGCCACCGCGCCGCTGGAGGCGAGCGCGACTACGGCAAGCGCGAGCGTCCGCCGCTCGACGTGCAGGGAGGGCTCGCCGCGCCGCATGCGACTGAGGCCGGCTACCGCCATCGCTCGAGGAGGTCCTCCTCCCCGACCTCGCGCACGACGCGGGCCGGGACGCCCATGACGACCGCCCGCGCCGGGACGTCGCGTGTGACGACCGCACCCGCGGCGACGTAGGCCTCCTCCCCGACCTCGACGCCGGGGCAGAGCACGGCGCCGCCGCCGATCCGGCAGGCCCGGCGCAGGGTGGCGCCGGCGGGCGCCACCTCCGGCGGGTGGCGGCCCATCGTGTCGTCGTTGGTCGTGAGCGCCCCCGGGCCGAGGAAGACGTCGTCCTCGACCAGCGACCCGGCCGTGAGGTAGACGCCCGTCTGCAGCTTCACGCGCTCCCCGACGACGACGTCGTTGTCGACCGAGCACGCCCGCCCGACGACCGACCCCGCGCCGATCCGCGCGCGCTCGCGCACCTGGGCGCTGTCGCCGACGACGACCCCGGGAGCGAGCTCGGCGCCCGCGTAGACGACCGCCCCCACGCAGATGACGACACCGTCGCCGAGCACCGCCGGGCCGGGATCCTCGCGCGAGGCGCGGGAGGCGGCCCCGAGGCGCGGGCGCTTGCCGACGTGGGCGCCCGCCTCGATCTCGACGTCATCCCCGAGCTGCGTGTCGGGAGCGATCTCAGGCACAGGCCGCCCGGGCCGAGGCGGCGAGGGAGTCCTGCAGGCCCTCGAGCACACGGACGACCCGCAGGCCGCTCACGCCGTCCGAGCGGGGCGTCGCGCCCGTGCGCACGCACTCGACGAAGTGCTCGCACTCGAGGCGGAGCGGCTCGGCGTTCGGCAGCCGCGGGCACCACACGTCGCCCGAGCGCGCGATGTACTCCCCCCAGGAGCGGACGTCCTCGTCGAAGCCCTTGTCGTAGACCGTGACCTTCCCCTCGATCGCCATGTCGTCGAACGTCGCCATCTTGCGCGAGCCGACGACGGTGAGCCGGCGCTCCTTGTGCGGGTCGAGCCAGGAGAGGTGGAGGTGGGCGGCCAGGCCGGAGGGGAAGCGCAGATAGACGAAGACGACGTCCTCGACGCCGGAGCGGACGTAGGACTCGCCGTGGGCGAGGGTCTCGGTCGGCTCCTCTCCTCCCGCCAGGGCGAGGACGACGGAGACGTCGTGGGCGCCGAGGCTCCACAGCGCGTTCTCGTCGGCGCGGAGCTTGCCGAGGTTCAGGCGGTTGCCGTAGATGTAGAAGACCTCGCCGAGCTCACCCGACTCGACGAGCTCGGCGACCTTGCGCACGCCCGGGTGATACTCGAGCAGGTGGCCGACCATGAGGATCCGCCCCGCCCGCTCCGCCGCCGCCACGGCGCGCTCGGCGTCGGCCGCGGTCGTCGCGAGCGGCTTCTCGACGAAGCAGTGCTTGCCCGCCTCGAGCACGCGCGCCGCGAGCTCGGCGTGCGTGGGGACCGGCGTGGCGAGGACGACGGCGTCGAGCTCCGGGTCGGCGAGCAGCTCCTCGAGCTCGCCGGTCTCGCGCGAGCCAGGATGGGCCGTCGTCAGCCGCGCGCGCGCGGCCGGGTCGGCGTCGCACAGCCACGTGAGCGCGCAGCCCGGGGTCGCCGCGAGGTTGCGGGCGAGGTTCGGCCCCCAGTACCCGAGCCCGGCGACGCCGATGCGGACGTCCGTCACCCGCCGAACACTACGTGCGGGCGCCGACGGGCCTCAGGTCAGGGCGCCGAGCGCGGCGACGATGCGCTCCGCCGCCCGGCCGTCCCCATAGAGCGCCGGGCGCTCGGGCGGGGACGGCGTCGCCAGCGCGGCGAGCGCGCGATCGGCGTCGAGGTCGACGAGTGTGTTCCAGCCCGCCTCCACGGTCTCGGTCCACTCCGTCGAGGGGCGCAGGGTCACGCACGGCACCCCGGCGAGGTAGGCCTCCTTCTGCACGCCACCCGAGTCCGTGAGCACGGCCTGGGCCTGGCACAGGAGCGCCGTGAACTCCAGGTAGCCGAGCGGCGGGGAGACCGTGAGCCCGGGAACCGCGTCGACCCGCGCACGCAGGCCGGCCGCCTCGAGACGGCCCACGGTGCGCGGATGCAGGGGGAGCAGCGCCGGGAGGGGAAGGGCCTCGAGTAGCTCGACGAGGCGCGCAAGGCGTGCCGGATCGTCGACGTTGCCCGCGCGGTGGGCGGTCACGAGCGCGTACTCCCCCGGGGTGAGACCATGGGCCGCCGGGACCTCCGCGCGCTGCCGCGCCGCGGGCTGGACCCTGAGCGCGACGTCGACCATGACGTCCCCCACGACCTCGACCCGCCCGGTCGCCGACTCCCGCGCGAGCGCGGCCGCGCCTGCCGCCGTGGAGCACAGCAGGAGCGCGCTCAGGTGATCGGTGAGGACGCGGTTCAGCTCCTCGGGCATCGCCCGGTCCCCCGAGCGCATCCCGGCCTCGACGTGGGCCACGGGCACGCCCGTCTGCGCGCCCGCGAGCCCGCCCGCGAGCGTCGAGTTCGTGTCGCCGTAGACGAGCACGATACCCGGGCGGACCTCGCCGATGACGCCCGCCAGCGCCTCGAGCATCCGCGCGGTCTGCGCCGAGTTGGTGCCGCCGCCGAGCCCGAGCGAGCGGTCGGGCGCCGGCACGCCGAGCTCGGCGAAGAACACCGCGGAGAGGGCGTCGTCCCAGTGCTGCCCGGTGTGGACGAGCACCTCCTCGTGCGCCGCGCGCAGCGGTGCGGAGACCGCGGCGGCCTTGACGAACTGCGGCCGGTTGCCGACGACGGTGAGGACGCGGATACGGCCCACCCCGCCGCTACGGGCCGAGCTCGGCGGCGACCACGCCGGCGAACGCCTCCTGAGCCTCCCGCGTGTGCGGACCCGGCGCGGCGGGCAGCTCCCGCCCGTCGATCGCCCTGACGGCCTGCACCTCGCGCGTGGTCGAGGCCAGGAACGCCTCCTCCGCGCCGGTGAGGTCGTCGAGCGGCGTCTCGTGCTCGACCGCGTCCAGGGCGCCCATGAGGCGTCGCCGGGTGATCGAGTCGAGGATGTGGTCGGAGAGCGGCGGCGTGCGGAGCTCCCCCTCCCCGACCCAGAAGAACGCCGAGGTCGGGGCCTCGAGCACGCGCCCGTGGGGCGTCACGAGGAGCGCCTCGTCCGCGCCCCGCTCCTCGGCCACGCGGGTGGCCAGGCGGTTCGCCGCGTAGGAGAGCGACTTGATGCCGTCGAGGATCCGCGTCGGCGCGAAGGTGACGGTGGCCAGCGTGATCGCACGGGAGAAGTCCGGCAACGGCTCGAAGTAGGAGATCCGCCTCCCGCCGCGGGTGAGCATGACACGCATCGCGCCCTCGGCGTCCTCGGCCTCGGCGGTCTCGAGCAGGGCCTCGATGTCGGCCCGCACGGCGGATATGTCCATCTCGAGCTTCAGCCCCGAGGCCGACCCCTGCAGGCGCTTCAGATGATCCTCGAGCGCGAAGGGCCGCCCACCGTAGAGCCGCATGACCTCGAAGGCGCCGTCTCCGCGCACGAGCCCCTCGTCGAGCACGGAGATCGTCGCCTCCGCGGCGGGCAGGATCGTGCCGTCGACGCAGGCGTTGGGCATGGCGGGGAGGCTAACGGGTGGGGGACCCCCGGCGCGGTCGGCGGGCGCGCCCGCCCCTCAGCCCGCGCCCGACCCGTTCGCGGTCCCGCTCGACGACCCCGCCCCCGCCTCCTCGCCCGAGTTCTTGACGGGCTCGCCGCGATACGGGCCCGGCTTCGGCCGGGGCTTCCCGCCCGGGAAGGCGAGGCGCGCGATCGTCCGGTGCACCGAGCCGAGCTGCCTGCCGAAGGGCCCCGTGTTGTAGGGCAGCTCGTAGCGCTCGCAGATCTCCCGCACGCGCGGGGCGATCTCGCCGTAGCGCGTGGAGGGCATGTCCGGGTAGAGGTGGTGCTCGACCTGGTAGCCGAGGTTCCCGCTCATCACGTGGAAGAACGGCGAGCCCTCGATGTTCGCCGCGCCGAGGAGCTGGCGGACGTAGCGGGCCCCGCGGCTCTCGTCCTCCGTCTCCTCCACCGAGAACGTGTAGGTCTGGTCGGGGAAGTGGCCGCAGAAGATGATCGAGTGCGACCACACGTTGCGGATGATGTTGGCGATGAGGTTCGCCCTCAGCGTGTTGCGAAACGGCGTGCGGAACGACCGCAGGGCGACGAGCTCTGAGAGCACGGTCTGCGAGGTGCGCTGCCGACGCGGCAGCCGCCGCCGCGCGCGGAGGGCCAGGCGCCCCACGCGACCCTCGGGCTCGGGCGCGCGCTGCACTCCCGCGGCCGCGAGCGCGGCGTCGAAGCCGACGCCGAGCAGGCCGCTGAGCAGCGGGAAGGCGATGTAGTCCTTGACCACCTGGTCGCGCGCCTTGCCCCCCATGCCCACGAGCTGGCGGCGGAGCTCCTTCATGTCCTTCTCGCCGGCGCGGATCGCGTCGAAGTCGAGGTCGTGCGCGGCCACGCCCCACTCGAAGCCGGCCATCAGCAGCAGGTTGTAGAACGGCTGCAGGAGGTAGACCGGGTGCCACTTCTGGTGCGGGTCGATCCGCATGATCTCGTAGCCGAGGTCGCGGTCCTTGCCGCGGATGTTCGTGTAGGTGTGGTGGACGTAGTTGTGGGAGTGCTTCCACGCCTCCGAGGTCGAGGCCGTGTCCCAGTCCCAGGCGGCGGAGTTGATGACCGGGTCGTTCATCCAGTCCCACTGGCCGTGCAGGACGTTGTGGCCGATCTCCATGTTCTCGAGGATCTTGGCCGCGCCGAGCGTGGCCGTGCCCACCGCCCACGGGATCCGCCAGCGGGAGAAGAACAGCTCGAGGCGGGCGAGCAGGACGAGCCGGCGATGCAGCCCGATGACGCCACGGATGTACTTGGCGTCGCGCTCGCCGAGGTCGTCCTTGACCTCGTCGTGCAGGGCGTCGAACTCCTTCCCGAGCTGCTCGATCTGCTCCGGGGTGAGGCGATGGAGCGGGTTCTCGGCGTCCTCGTCGAACGTGCGGGCGGAGGCGCCGGGGGTCGTGGCGGGGGCGTTCATGGGCTCTGGTGTTTCCTTGGTCGGGGACTGGTGGTCTCAGAGGGCGATCTCGACGGCGCCCTCGGGGGCGTTGATGCAGGTGCGGACGAGCTCTCCGTCCTGGCCGTGCACCTTGCCCGTGCGCAGGTCGCGCAGGCGGCCCGAGACGAGCTCGCCCGTGCAGGTGTGGCAGATCCCCTCGCGGCAGCCGAAGGGCAGCGCGGCGCCGGCCTCCTCGCCGGCGACGAGGATGGGCTGCGAGCCGTCGGACTCGGCCTCGATGTCGCTCTTCGTGAAGCGGACACTCCCGCCCTCGCCCTGCTCGGCGTCGCCGTCCATGATCTTCGGCTGGAAGCGCTCCATGTGCAGGCGCTCGGGGTCCCCCTCCGCCTCCCACCACTCGGCCAGCGCGTCGAGCAGGTCGCCCGGGCCGGAGACGAAGGCCTCGCGCTCGCGCCAGTCCGGGCAGAGCGCGTCGAGGTCCGCGGGCGTAAGGCGCGGCCTCGCGCCGGTGTGGTGCTCGTGGAGGGAGAAGCCCTCGTGGCGCTCGTGGAGCGTGCGCAGCTCGGCGCCGAAGATGACGTCCTCGCTGTCACGCGCGGAGTGGATGTGCACGGCGTCCTTCAGCTCGCCGGCGTGGGCCAGGTAGCGGAGCATGGACATGACCGGCGTGATCCCGCTACCCGCGGAGAGGAAGAGCATCCGCTCGGGCAGCTCGTCGGGCAGGACGAACTCGCCCTCGACGCCGCCGAGGCCGACGAGCGTGCCGACCCGGCCCTGTGTGACGAGCGCCGGGGTGACCTTCCCCTCGGACACGAGCTTTGGCGTGATCGAGATCCAGCCGTCCGCGCGCTGGGGGTCGGAGGTCAGGGAGTAGGCCCGCCAGTGGCGGATGCCGTCGACGTCGATCCCGACCCGCAGGTACTGGCCGGGCTCGTGGCCCTCCCACTCGTAGCCCGGGCGGATGAGGATCGTCACCGCGTCCGGCGACTCGCGCGTGACCCGCTCGATCCGCCCGCGTAGCTCGCGCGTCGACCACAGCGGGTTGATGAGCTCGAGGTAGTCGTCCGGGAGCAGCGGCGAAGTGAACGCGCGGACGGCGTTCAGCAGCCGCCGGCGGCGGGCGGAGACCTTGGGCGGGGCGCCACGTTCAGCCATTCGAGCGACCTATCGTAACGCCCGCTGAGAACGCCTGTCAACAAATGGTTCTCAAGTATGGCCGGAGAGGGTTAGAGTGGCGGGTGATGGCCACGTCCGCCAGGCCCCGGCGCGAGACCCGCGAGCGCCAACTCGTGAGCGCGACGCGCTCGCTGTTCGACACGCGCGGCGTGGGCGACGTGCCGATCGAGGAGATCGCCCGCTCGGTCGGCATCGCCCGCGGGCTCATCTACCGCGTCTTCTCCTCCAAGGAGGAGCTGTTCGTCCTCACCGTGACCGACTACCTGGCCGAGCTCGGCGACTCCCTCGAGGCCGCCGCCGGTGACCCGGAGGCCGACCCCGTGGGCGCGCTCAGGCGGGTGACCGAGGCCTACGCGGCCTACGGCGCTCGCTATCCGGCCTTCCTCGATGCCTCGATCGGGCTCATGCGCCGCCCGGCGGGTGAGCTCCACGCGATCGTCTCCGAGTCGGTGTGGCTTCGCCTCGGCCAGGGCATGGCGCGCTGCCTCGAGCAGGTCGCGCGCGTCGTGCGGGCGGGCAAGGACGCTGGTCGCTTCGAGGTCGAGGACCCGGACTACGTCGCCAACGCGCTGTGGACCCAGGGCCTCGGGCTCATGCACCTGGCGCGGATCCGCGTCGGCGTCCGCCAGCTCGCCCCGGGGATCCCCGAGGTCTTCCCGGTGGACCCGGACGAAGTCCGGCGCACCTGTGTGGCCCACGCGCTGGCGGTGGTGGGGGCGCGCGAGCGGGGCGCGGCCGGCGGGTCGTCGGGTGGAAGCGCGGGGGCGCGGGTCCAGGAGGGGGAGTAGGACGGCTTCATCTCTCCCGCCGGTAGTTCTGTCCATGCGCGCCGCCCCGACCGCTCCGTGGACAGTTACGTCGGCCTGTTGAGCATTCCTGTCCACGGCGGTCAGCGCGGCGGCGACTGGACCCGGGTTGGCGTCGCCGCCTCATCACGCTGCGCGACGGCGTACTTCGCGACGGCGTGGGCGCCGCCGTCGCGGCTGTCTCTCGCGCCTGAGCTCGGGCGCTCAGACGATGGGCCGTGGAGGAATCGAACCTCCAACCTTGGGATTAAGAGTCCCCTGCTCTGCCAGTTGAGCTAACGGCCCGGGAACGGCGATCGAGTCTACCCACCGGCGGTGAGCCCGCTAGCGGGCGACCGGGGCCGCGCCGCCGCCCGCGTTGGTGCCGAGGGAGGCACCGGTCCCGGCCTTCTTGGCGGCGTCGATCTGGGCCTTGACGGTGGCCCGGTTCTGCTTCGTGGCCTTGGCGACCGCCTCCCGGGCGGCTAGGTCCCCGAGGCGCGTCTGCCCGGCCGCGTAGGCGCCGAGGGCGAGGTTGCGGAAGGTGGCCAGGGACGGCCGGGCCTGCGCCACGATCTGCAGCGCGGCGGAGCGGTCGGTCGGGCGGCTCAGGCCGTCGGTGTCGAACACGTTGGCCATGAGCTGGGCGGCGTTCGGGTCGATCGTCTTCGGCTTGAGGCCGAGGTAGTGGCTCCAGGCGCGCGCGGCCTCGGGTAGCTCCTGCTTCCCCTTCGCGGTGTAGGTGCCCGTCGTCAGGTCGACCTCGGCGTTGGCCGCTGCCCGTTTCGTGTAGGCGAGCCACGCCCCGGCGTCCCGCGGGTTGGCCTGCGCGCGCTTGCGGGCGGAGGAGACGAGCGTGTTGGTCGAGGTCCCGCCGCTCGAGGTGCCGTTGTTGTCCTGGTTGAAGAGCCCGACGCCGGTGCCGCCCACGCCGAAGAGCACGAGGCCCCCGCCCATGAGCACGGCGAGGCCGAGGTAGATCCCCTGCACGGTGCGGCGGCGGCCCCGGCCGCGGAGGTCGAAGAGCATGGGCGGTCAGTCCTCGGGTTCGTCGGCGAAGCCAGCCAGGAAGTCCGCGGCGTCCTCGTCCTCGTCCTCGGTCAGCTCGTCGTCATCCTCGAACGGGTCGGCGGGCGGCCGGTCCTTCGGTACGAGCAGAATACTGACGCCGTAGAGGAGGATCAGCGGCACCATCTCGAGCAGCGTGGTCACCGGATCGACGCCCGGCAGGGCGGCCGCCAGCACCGCGATGATGACGATCCCGTAGCGCCAGTTGCGCAGCAGGAACCCGCGCGTGAGGATCCCCGCGCGGCCGAGCACGAACGCGCCGATCGGGATCTGGAAGAAGAGCCCGAGCGCGCCCAGGGTGAAGACGGCGAACTTGTAGTAGTCCTTGGCCTGGATGAGGACGTCGAAGCTCGAGTTGTTGAAGTTCTGCAGGAACTTGATCGCGGGCGGGAGGACCAGCTCGTAGCCGAAGACGACCCCGGTGACGAACAGCAACGGGACGGCGAGCATGAGCGGCAGCGCGATCCGCCGCTCGTTGGGCGAGAACGCCGGGACGACGAAGGCATAGAGCTGGTAGAGCAGGACGGGCAGCGCGAAGAGCAGGCCGAAGTAGAAGGCGATCGTCACGGTCACCGTGAAGGGCTCGCCGACTCCGGTGGTGATGGGGCGGCGGCGGGGCACGGTGGCGGGCAGGACCTTCGCCTCGCGCGCCTTGTCCGCGGCGAGCAGGCTGAACGCCCGCCGGACGGGGGGAGCGAGGCTCCGGTCGTCGGCGAGCAGGAGGAAGTGCCTGCGCTCGGAGAGCGCGATCCTCCGCTGCTCGACCTGGGCGCAGCCGACGGCGGCCAGGCGGCCCTTGCCGCAGTTCTGCGCGCTCGGAGTCGAGTTCTCGAGCGGGGTGTTCAGCAGGTCGAGCAGCCGGCCGTTCTGCCAGAAGCAGATGCCGAAGGTGATGGCGAGCGTGATCCCGATGACGAAGAGCCGTGAGCGCAGCTCGTCGAGGTGATCGACGACCGAGAGGCGATCCTCGTGATCGATGGGCCGCAGGCGGGTGGCCATGGCTTCTAGCGGGGCGGCTTCGGGGCGGGCTCGCCGTCCGGGCTCTCGAGGCTCTCCGCTTTCTCGTCGTCGCCGCCGGTGACTGAGTGCTTGAACTCGCGCATCCCCCGCCCGAGCTGCTTGCCGAGGCCGGGCAGGCGCTTCGGGCCCAGCACGAGCAGGACGATGAGGAGGACGAGCAGGAGCTCGGGGATGCCGACGGAGCCGCTGAACATGACCGGTGAAGGCTAGTACGCGTCCACCGGCGTCCTGGACGCCCGGCGACCGCGCTCAAGTCGCGCGCGCGCCCGGCCGATGCGTTGCGGGAGCCCGCGCCATGAACCCGCTCGACCGCCCCACTGTGCGCCGCGTCCTACTTCCCTCGGGGAAGACGATCGAGGTCGTCTACTTCGACGGCGCCACCCCCGGGGCCTCGCCGTCGACCGCCACGCCCGCGCAGGAGACCGGCGGCCTGCACCTCTGCACCCGCTGCGGCTCGCCCACGGTCCACCCGCTCGACTGGCAGGAGGCGGGCGCCGAGCACTGGGAGATCACCCTGCGCTGCCCCAACTGCCTCCACACCGAAACCGGCATCTTCGCCCAGGAGCTCGTCGAGCGCCTGGAGGACGTCCTCGACGACGCCACCGAGACGCTCGTCCGCGACCTGCGCCGCCTGACCCAGGCGAACATGGAGGAGGAGGTCGCCCGCTTCACGCAGGCGCTCGCGACCGACCTCATCGTCCCGATGGACTTCTAGCGACGCGGGGGCGCCGCCCCTACGCGTAGCGGTCCACGATCCCGTCGGCCACGAGCAGCAGCGCCGCGCGCTGGGCCTCGGGCAGCGTCGCGGGCAGCGCCTGCTTGGCCGTGGCCACGAGCGTCAGCGCCTGCGTGCGCGCATCGGCCAGGGCGCCGGTGGCGGCGATCTCCTCGCACACGGCCTCGGCCTGCTCGGGGGTGCGGATCTGGCGGAGGTCGAGTTCGGCGAGCCCGGCATCCCGCTCGCGGGCGAGGATGAGCGGGAGGGTGACGGTGCCGTCGAGCAGGTCGGTGCCGCGGTGCTTGCCCGTGCGCTCGGCCGGCCCCGTGACGTCGAGGATGTCGTCGAGGAGCTGGAAGGCGAGGCCGACGCCGGCGCCGAACCCGGCGAGGGCGCCCGCGGGCGAGCCGGCGCAGCGGGCGCCGAGCCCGCAGGCCGCGGTGAAGAGGCTCCCGGTCTTCAGGCGGCAGCGCTCCAGGTAGCGATCGCGGTCAAGCTCGACCTCCCACGCGTCCGCGCGCTGCAGCAGCTCGCCGCGGGCCAGGTCCGAGCAGGCGGCGGAGAGCAGGCGCACGGGCTCGGCCACGCCGTCCGCGGCGATCTCGGAGAACGCGCGGGCGAAGAGGAAGTCGCCGGCGGCGACGGCCAGCTCCCGGCCCCCCGCCGCGAGCACCGTCGGCCGGCCGCGCCGCAGCGCCGCGGCATCGAGCACGTCGTCGTGGACGAGCGTGGCGGCGTGGACGAGCTCGACGGCGACGGCGGCACGCAGAAGCGGGGCGGCGTCGGCGGGCACGCTCCCGGCGGCGAGCAGGACGAGCAGCGGGCGCAGGCGCTTGCCGCCCGCGGCGATAGTGGCCGTCGTTTGGGGCGCGAGCGCGGGCCCGGCCTCGGCGGCCAGCCCGGCCAGGCGCTCCTCGACGCGCGCCAGGAGCGCCGGGACCTCGCCGCCGAGGGCGTCGGCCATGCGGCCGGCGGCGACGCTCACAGCCCGGGCACCTCCCCTCCGTGGATCGCGATGATCCCCCCTGCGGTGAGGAGCCACGAGACCCGCGCGAGGCCGGCCTCCGCCAACACCGCGGCGAGCCCCTCCGGCCCCGGGAAGCGGCGGACGGAGCTCGGTAGGTAGGCGTAGGCGTCGGGGTCTCCGGCCAGCCGCCCGAGCGCGGGCACGACGCGATCGAACCAGGCGCGGAAGAAGGTCGAGAGCGGCGGTTTCTGCGGCGTCGTCAGCTCGAGTACGACGACGCGGCCGCCGGGCCGGACGACCCGCCGCATCTCGGCCACGCCGCGGGCGAGATCGGAGAAGTTCCGCGCGCCGAAGCCGACCGTCGCCGCGGCGAACTCCCCGTCGCCGTAGGGCAGCTCGAGCGCGTTGCCCCATTCCCACGTCACCGCCGAGGACTTGGCGCGGGCGAGCGCGAGCATGTTCTCCGAGAAGTCCGAGCCGACGACGGCGCCGCCGGGGGCGACCCGCCCGGACAGCTCGAGCGCGAGATCGCCGGTGCCCGTGGCAACGTCGAGCACCCGGTCGCCGGGGCCGACCCGCGCGAGGTCGGCGGCGCGGGCCCGCCAGCGACTATCGAGGCCCGCGGTCATCACGCCGTTCATCCGGTCGTACACCCCGGCGATCCGGTCGAACATCGCCCGCACCTGCGGCTCCTCGAGCGTGCCCGGGCCTGCCCGCCCGCGCCCGGCCGCGGACTCCGCGCTCATCGGGCCGAGGCTACTTGAGCTGCCCGAGGAAGGCGACAAGCGCCTTGAACTTCTCGGGCGGCAGGTTCTTGAACGACGGCATCGGTGCCGTCGGGTTGCGCAGGGTCTGGGCGATCGCCAGCTCGGGCACCTTGTCGGCCACGTGGGTGAGCTGCGGGCCGGGGCCGTCGTTGCCGTTCTCGCCGAGCTTGTGGCAGGCCAGGCAGCCGGACTGCGCGGCCACGAGCTTGCCCTTGTTGAAGGCGGCCGCCTGGGCGGGCGTGGCGCTCGCCGGCGGCTTCATGTCGATCTCGTTCGGCGAGCCGGCGTTGGCGCCCTCGTAGGTCAGAAAGGCCATCGCGCAGATCGTCAGGATCCCGGCCAGGGTGGCGATCGGCCGGCGCTCGGGGCGGCGCTCGGGGCTGCGGTCGTAGAACGGCAGCAGGAAGAGCAGCGCCATGGCGATGGTGGGCACGCCGATCGTCGCCAGCGGCGTGAGGATCGGCGGCTTGATGATCCGCAGAACCTCGAAGAGGAAGAAGAAGTACCACTCCGGGCGCGGGACGTAGGTCGTCGTCGTCGGGTCGGGCTTCGGCCCGAGCTCGGCTCCGAGCACGATCGACATCGCGATGATGACGATCATGACGACGACCGCCATCGCGGCGTCCTTCCCGACGGCGTAGGGGAAGAAGGGCTTCCCCTGCGACTTCAGGATGTTGTACTCGCGGAGGTACTGCTCCTTCTCGCGGTGGTTCATACGGCCGCCTCGTCGGGGCGCCCGTCCTTGCGCTCGGCCTTGAGCCAGGGCGGCGCGGTCGTCCCGAGCTTCGCGACGAGGTAGAGGTGGGCCCCGATCAGCCCGGCGATGAGGCCGGGGATGAGCAGCATGTGGATCGCGTAGAAGCGCGGGAGGGTGGTGGCGCCGAAGTCCGAGCCGCCACGCAGGAAGTCCGAGAGGTAGGGGCCGACGAGCGGGCCCGTGCCGTTGATGTTGACGCCGACGATCGTCGCCCAGTAGGAGCGCTGGTCGAAGGGCAGCAGGTAGCCCGTGAAGGACATCGCCATGGTCAGGATGAGCAGGACGACGCCGATGACCCAGTTCAGCTCGCGCGGGTACTTGTAGGCGCCGAAGAAGAACGTCCGCGCCATGTGCAGGAAGATGAGGATGACCATCACCGAGCTGCCCCACTTGTGCATCCCGTGGACGAACTCGCCGAGGAAGACGTCGTTGTTGACGTGGCGGATCGACTCGTAGGCCCCGCCGGCGGCGTCAGGCGTGTAGTACATCGCCAGGAAGACGCCGGTGACCGCCTGGGAGAGGAAGGCGAACATCGTCGCCGAGCCGAGCGTGTAGAACCAGTTCGTCCCCTTGGGGACCTTGCGGAACATCATCCACCGCAGGCCCCCGGAGAGCGAGGTGCGCTCGTCGATCCAGTCGACGACCGAGATCCCCTGCTCCTGGCCGATCTCGACCGGGGTCTGCTTGGGCGCCGTGCCCGGGCGCTTGGGCTTCGGCTTCAGGCCGTCGGGGATGGGCGGGAGGGGGGCTTTCAGCTTCATGGCTTGACGGGGGTCGAGAAGCGGGCGGGGTAGAGGTACTTGCCGATTCCGTCTGTGTCCTGACCGGGGTCGCGGGCGGAGAAGCGCTTGAGGTGCGAGTTGACGGAGAAGCGCGGGCCGAGCTCGGCGTCGCCGCCCCGCACGCGCGTGTAGAAGCGGTCGAGCGGCCGTACGGGGGGGCCGCCCGAGCGCTGGCCCTGGAAGTCGTAGACACCGCCGTGGCAGGGGCAGATGAAGCGCGTGGCCGCCGCGACGAAGCGGACCGGGCAGCCGAGGTGCATGCAGCGCGAGGAGATCGCGACGATCTGGTTGTACCGGTCGGGCTTGTCGGTCGTGTCGATCTGCGGGTTGCGCCGGCGCAGGTAGACCGTCGTCATGCCGGTCTCGCCGATGCCCGGGGTCTCGGTGATGACCTTCGGCACGTAGGTGTCGTTCGGCAGGTCGGCGAGCGGGCCGACCGACTGCCAGTGCCATTCCTTGCGCTCGAACAGCGGGCCGACGGCGAAGGCCAGGGCGGGCAGCGCGAAGGCGGCGGCGGCCACGCCGCCCATCCCCTGGCCGATGCCGGTCATCAGGCGGCGGCGGGTGACGGTCTCGCCCTCGAAGGCGCCCGGGTACCCGCGATCGAGCGTGTAGGGGGACTTCTTGGGAGGGCGGTCTTCGGCCATCGCAGGATCTGGAGCGAACTTTACCGGTCAGACACCGCCGCCGGGCCCGCCGGGGCCTTCGCTCGCGCCGTCTTCGGGCGGGCGGGCGCGGTCGGCCAGCCGCTCGGTGCCCGTGCGCCACGCCTCCTCCGCGTCCGCGGGCACGCCCCGGGCGTGCGCGCTCGCGCTCGCGGCGATGATCCCGGCCAGGGCGACCACGGCCTCCGTGTCGCCCCGCTCGGCCAGGCGCGCGAGGCCGAGGGCGTAGAGGCGATCCCCGGCGAGCAGGCCGAGGTCCCGGTCGGCGGTGTCGAGGATCCGGGGATCGGCGTAATGCAGGGCGTAGCCCTCGCGAATCGCCTCGAGCACGAGCCCGAGCGCGGGTGGCGCCGCGGCGGCCGGGCCGTAGTCCGCGCCGGGGGCGGGGTCGCGCGTGGCCGCCGCCAGCAGGCCGCCCTCGGCGCGCAGGACCTCGGCCAGGTCGCCGAGCGCGCTCACGCGACCTCGGCGAAGGCCGCGGCGGCGGCCTCGAGCGTCCGCTCGACGTGCGCCGGGGTGTGGGCCAGGGAGGGGAACCACGCCTCGAAGGGCGAAGGCGGCGGATAGACGCCGCGGGCCAGGAGCGCCCGGCACCAGCCGGCGTGGGCGGGGCGATCGCCGGCGGCGGCGCTCGCGAAGTCCGTCACCGGCGCCTCGGAGAAGAACACGGTGAATAGGCCGGGGCGGTCCTCGACCTGCACGGGCACCCCGGCGGCGGCGGCGGCGGCGCGCATTCCCTCGGCCAGCGCGGCCGTCGTCTCGGCCAGCCGGTGGTAGGCCTCGTCGTCGAGCAGGCGGAGCGTGGCCAGGCCCGCGGCCACGGCGAGCGGGTTGCCGGAGAGCGTCCCGGCCTGGTAGACGTCCCCCGCGGGGGCGATCCGCTCCATCAGCTCGCGGCGGCCGCCGTAGGCCGCGGCCGGGAGGCCGCCCCCGATGACCTTCCCGAGGATCGTCAGGTCGGGCATCAGCCCCGCCAGCTCCTGCGCGCCGCCCCGGGCGACCCGGAAGCCGGTGATGACCTCGTCGAGCACGAGCAGCGCGCCGTTCTCGGAGGTCGTCGCCTGCAGGTGCTCGAGGAAGCCGTCGGCGGGCGGGACGAGGCCCATGTTGGCGGGAATGGGCTCGGCCAGGATCGCCGCCAGCTCGTGCTCGCGCGCAGCCGCGCTCACCGCCTCGGCGTCGTTCCAGGCGACGACGATCGTGTCCGCCGTCACGGCGGGCGGCACGCCGGGGGTCGAGGGGATCCCCTGCGTGGCCACGCCCGAGCCCGCCTCGGCGAGCAGCGCGTCGGAGTGTCCGTGGTAGGCGCCCGCGAACTTCAGCAGCTTCGTGCGGCCGGTCGCCGCGCGGGCGAGGCGGACGGCGCTCATCGCCGCCTCGGTGCCCGAGGAGGTCATGCGGAGCATGGGCACGGCGGGCATCCGCCGCGCGACCTCGGCGGCCAGCTCGGCCTCGGCCGCGGTCGGCGCGCCGAAGGATGTCCCCCGCTCGGCCGCCGCCGTGATCGCGGCGACGATCTCCGGGTGCGCGTGGCCGTGGATCAGCGGCCCCCACGAGCACACGTAGTCGATGTAGCGGTTGCCGTCGGCGTCGTCGAGCTCGGCGCCCTCCCCGCGCTCGACGAACAGCGGCGCCTGGCGCCCGATCGCCCCCATCGCGCGGACGGGGGAGTTCACCCCGCCCGGCAGGAGGTCGCGCGCGCGGGCGGCCAGGGCGCCCGAGCGGGCGTCCTTCACGCTCGCGAGGATTCCCACTCCTTGAACTCCTCCGTGAAGTACAGCAGGCGGATCTTCTTGAACTCGGTTGAGGAGTACAGCGTCGAGCGCTCGTGGATGCCGGTGTCCTCGGCGATCGCGTCGAGGATCGCGTCGCACTCCTCCTTGGAGCGCCCGTGGGCCATCGTGAACACGGAGTAGGGCCAGTCGGCGTAGGTCGGGCGCTGGTAGCAGTGGGAGATCCCGCGGAAGGAGGCCATGCGCCCGCCGACCTCGAGGATCTGCTCCTCCGGCACCTTCCACACGCCCATTCCGTTGGCGCTGAAGCCCGCGCGGCGGTGGAAGAGGATGGCGGCGACACGGCGCAGCAGCCGGCGCTCCCTCATCCCCTCGAGGTGGTCGAGGAGCTGCGCGAGGGTCATCCCGAGCGTGGCGGCGGCGGGCGCGAGCGGCTCGGCAACGACGGGCAGGTCGCCCTGCGTGGCGCGGATGACGCGGATGTCGGTCTCGTCGTAGGGCTGGGGCTCGGTCTCCGCAGGGGGAACGGCGACGGCGGCCGAGGCGAGCGCCTTGGTGTCCCCCTCCATCTCCAGGTCCATGCGGATCTTGAACAGCTTGAGCGTCGGGAGCTGGCGGACCGAGGTCGCTCCGGCCTCGGCGGCGAGCGCCTGCAGCGTGCCCTCGAGCCCGAGCTTCGAGTCGGGCTCGGTGGCGATCGTGAACCACATGTTGAACTCGTGGTCTCGCAGGTAGTTGTGGGAGACGCCGGGATGGGCGTTCACCACCTTGGCCGCGCGCCACGGGTGCTCGGGATCGACCTTGGCGGCGACGAGCATCGAGGCATAGCCGAGCGCGCGGGTGTCGTAGATCGGCGTGACCTGGCGGATGATGCGCTCGTCGAGGAGCCGCTGCACGCGCGCGAGCGTCTCCTTCTCGGTGATCCCCGCGCCCTCGGCGACCCGCGCGTAGGGACGCGGAGCGAGCGGGAAGGAGCCCTGCATGAGGTTGAGGAGACGCTTGTCGGTCTCGTCGAGCGGGACGGCGGCGCCGTCCCGGCGGGCGCGGGCCTTCCCGCCGCCCTTCAGCTCTGGGGTTGCAGCCATCGGGCGGCGTCCTTCGCGTAGTAGGTGATGACGATGTCGGCGCCGGCGCGGCGGATCGCCGTGAGCGCCTCGAGCGCGGCGGCGCGCTCGTCGAGCCAGCCGTTCTGCGCGGCGGCCCTGAGCATGGCGTACTCGCCGGAGACGTGGTAGGCGGCGAGGGGCAGGTCGGTGGCCTCGCGCACGCGGTGGAGCACGTCGAGGTAGGGCAGCGCGGGCTTGACCATGACCATGTCGGCTCCCTCGGCCGCGTCCTCGGCGACCTCGCGGAGCGCCTCGCGCGCATTGGCGGGATCCATCTGGTAGGAGCGGCGGTCCCCGAAGGCCGGGGTCGAGCCCGCGGCCTCGCGGAACGGCCCGTAGAAGGCCGAGGCGAACTTGGCCGAGTAGGCCAGGATGGGCGTCTCGGCGAACCCCTCCTCGTCGAGCGCCTCGCGGATGGCCCCCACGCGGCCGTCCATCATGTCGCTCGGCGCGATCACGTCGGCGCCGGCACGGGCCTGGGCCACGGCCGTCCGGGCCAGCCGCTCGAGCGAGGCGTCGTTGTCGAGGCCGCCCGCGGCGTCGAGGATCCCGCAGTGCCCGTGGTCGGTGTACTCGCACAGGCAGAGGTCGGCGATGACGATGAGCCCCGGGCAGGCGTCCTTGATCGCGCGGGTGGCGAGCTGGACGACGCCCTCGTCGTCCCACGCCCCGGAGCCCTCGGCGTCCTTGTGGGCGGGGATGCCGAAGAGCAGCACGCCGGGCAGGCCGAGCGCCGCGGCCTCGCGCGCCTCGGCGACCGCGCCATCGATCGAGTGCCGCGCGACGCCGGGCATGGCCGCGATGGGCTCGGCGGGGCCGGACCCGTGGGTGACGAACAGCGGCAGGACGAGATCCTCCGCACCAAGCCGCGTCTCGCACACGAGGCCGCGCAGGGCGGAGGTGCGGCGCAGGCGGCGCAGGCGGGTCTTGGGAAAGGGCACGGCGCGTTGATTCTAGGTCGGGCCTCGGGGAGGTCAGCGCGCCCGCTCACCCCGCCCGCTCGAAAGGATGGGGACAGGACTGATCCTGTCCATATCCGCGGCGCGCGAGATCTACGACGCCCCGGAGGCGATCGGCGCCGACAGCGCCTCGCCGCAGCGCCGGCAGAACTCGTCCCCCGCCTCGGCGCGGGTGCCGCAGACCGGGCAGGGTGGCGCCGTGGGGGCGGCGCCGAGCGACTCGAACGCGAGGTGGCGGCGCAGGTAGACGACGGTCTCGCGGGCCACCGCGGCGAGGGGCAGCGCGACGAAGGCGCCGACGATCCCGTAGAGCTCGGTCCCGAACAGCAGCGCGAAGATGACGAGCAGCGGGTTGATGCGCAGGGCCTGCCCGAACACCTGCGGCGCCACGACGTGGCCCTCGAGCTGCTGCAGGACGAGGAAGAGCAGGGCGACCCACAGCGCCGTCACCGGGTCCTGGAAGAGCGCCACGAGGATCGGCGGGACGGCCCCGAGCACCGGGCCGAGGTAGGGCACGAGCTCCATGACGCCGAAGAACGCGCCGAAGGCCAGGGCGTAGCTGCGCCCGTCGGGGAAGATCCCCAGCACCCCGAAGAGCCACAGCGCAGCGCCGGCCGTCGCGCCCATGATGAGCGAGAACAGGAGCTGGCCGCGCACGTAGGAGAACACGGCCTTCTGCGCGCGCAGGGGGAAGTCGTCCTCGGCCGAGCCGTCCCCCGGCGGCATGACGCGCCGGGTGAGCCGGCCGATCCCCTCCGCGTAGAGCAGCATGTAGATCGAGATCACGAGCACGAGGATGAGCGCGAAGGCGCCCGTGGCGATGCTCTGCACGATGTCCCGCGTAAAGGAGACGAGGGCGCCGGAGCGGCGAAGCACGCTCTTCTGCAGCGTCTCGAGCGCCGTCTGGCCCTGCTTCTTGACGTGGATCCCGATCCCGTGGTCGTCGAGGTAGCCCTGGAGGTTGGCCAGCGACCGGTTGGCCGAGCGCGTGAAGTCGGGCACGTCGCGCTGGAAGGAGGCGACCTGCGAGGAGATCGGGTTGACGAGCAGGACGACGATCCCGGCGAGGACGGCGAAGACGGCGAGGTAGGCGAGCAGGACGCTCACGCCGTGGGGCATCTGCGGGTGCTCGAGGCGCTTGACCAGCGGGTTCAACACGAGCGCGATGACCGCGCCGACGATGAAGACGAGCAGCGCCGTGCCGGCGGCGTGGGCGATCGCGTAGAGAGCGAGCAGCCCGACCGGCAGGAGGACGAGCTGGACCCAGCGCGAGACGGCGACCGGCGACACCCGCGCGGGCGACGCGCTCGGCGCGCTCGGCGCGCTCGGCTCGGGATCGGGCGGGGCGGCCTCGGGGTCTGTGTCCGGCCCGTGGTGAGCGTGAGCGGTCATGATGCCTGGCGCGAAGTATGGACCCCGCCGAGGACTCCTCCCCCGACATCCTCTTCCTCGGCGATGTCGTGGGCGGCGCCGGGCGGCGCGCCCTCGCCTCCGTCCTACCCGTGTTGCGGGAGCGTCACGCCCCGCGCTTCGTCGTCGTCAACGGGGAGAACGCGGCCGGCGGGATGGGGATCACGCCGAGGATCGCTCGCGAGCTCTTCACCCTCGGCGTCGACGTCATCACCCTCGGCAACCACACCTACCGCCACCGCGAGGTCTACGCCTACCTCGACGAGGAGCCGCGGATCCTCCGGCCCGCCAACTTCCTGGCCTCCCAGCCCGGGCACGGCACCTGCGTCGTCGAGCGCGACGGCGCGCGCCTCGGCGTCCTCTCGCTCAGCGGCAACCTGTTCATCGACGCCGCGCTACCGCTGTGGGGCACGGCGGAGCGCGAGCTCTCAGCGCTCGAGCGCCAGGGCTGCGACCACCTGCTCGTCGACATCCACGCCGAGGCCACGAGCGAGAAGGTCGCGCTCGGCTGGACGCTCGACGGCCGGGTGACCGCCGTCCTCGGCACCCACACCCATGTGCCCACCGCCGACGCCCGGGTGCTCCCGGGCGGGACGGCCTACATGACCGACGTGGGGATGACGGGCGCCCGCGACGGGGTCATCGGCGTCGTGCGCGAGCAGGCCATCGAGCGGATGCGCACGCGGATGCCCGTGCGCTTCGAGTCCGCCTCCGGGGACCCGTGGGTCATGGGGGCGCTCATCCGGACGGGACCGGAACCGCGGCGCGCACGGGGGATCGAGGCGATTCTCGAGCCGGCGCCGGCTCGGGATGACGCCCGAGCAGGGCGAGCATGACGAGCGGGTAGAACCACACCATGTAGAGGTAGAACCAGTGCGTGATCCCGAGCTGGAAGAGGATCAGCACCGCGGCGGCGAGCGCCGCCACCTCCATCGTCCCGCGGCCGCGCGGCACCCAGGCGAGCGAGAGCGCGAAGCCGACGGCGAGGATCTCCACGGCGATCTGCGGCGCTCGCCAGCCGTAGAGCCCCCAGGGCGAGAAGGGCGAGCCGCGCGAGGCCTGGTAGCCGAGCGTGCGGTCGTACAGCGGGCGCAGGCCCTCCCCCGAGAGCAGCGGCAGGACGAGGATGGCCGCGGCGGCGATAAAGCCGCCCGCGTACAGCGCGGCCTCGCGCCGGGAGAGCGCGCCGTCGCGCGGGCGGCGGAGCATCAGCGGCGCGAGCGCGAGCGGCGCGAACTTGGTCAGGCCGGCCAGCGCCACGCCCGCGCCCCGCGCCGGCGCCGAGGTCAGCGCGAGCATGAGCAGGACCACGCACAGCGCCACGAGCGAGTCGTTGGCGTTGCACTCGAGCACATAGGCGGTGAACGGGTAGGCGGCCCACGCCCAGGCGAGCGCGACGCCGAGGGTCGGCCCGCGCACGCGGCGCCCGAGCAGGAAGAGCGCGAGGACGGTGAGGACGTCGAAGAGGACAGCGGCGCCGTGGGCGGCGGGCAGGTCGTCCCAGGTCCCGCTCCAGCCGAGCGCGGCGACGAAGGGGACGTAGGCCAGGTAGTTGACCGTCCCGTAGGTGTCGCCCTGGGCGTCGATCTTCGGGTAGTGGCCGTAGAGCTGCTCACCGTGGATGATCTTGTGGCCCCCGATGACCCCCGAGAGGCCGACGTCGATGACGTTCGAGTTCGTCACGTTCAGGCCGATCCGGAAGCCGAGCAGGAAGACGACGCCGATCGCCAGCCAGGAGACCGGCACGAGCAGCCGCAGCGGCTGGGACGGCGCCCCGCCGCGCCGGTAGCCGATCCACAGCATGCGCCCGAGCAGGTAGACGAGCACGGGGACGGCGAGCGGCACCGAGAGCCCGATCCTCCCGTGGTTGAAGAAGGCCAGGGAGACCGACAGGAAGCACAGGACCGCGAGGTCGAGGTGGATCATGCTCCGCCACCGCCGGGGGCGCACGAAGGGCAGCACGAAGAGCACGAGGAGCGGGATCCACACGACGAGGTCGTTGACCTTCCGCCCGAAGGCGCCGGGGTAGCCGCGGGCCATCGTCCAGGCGACCTGAAAGCCCGTCCAGGCCTCGGTCACGCGCGCACTGGCGTCGTCGATCAGGACCTGCCCCGTCTCCTTTCCCTTCAGGTAGTAGGAGACCTGCCAGCGGTCGGCGCCCTTGAGGAACTGCTGGCGCGTCGTGCCCGGGTGGCGGCGGACGAGGTCGCGGATCTTCGGCACGCCGTCAGCGATCCGGCCCGCGCGCGCGCCGGTCAGGCGGTGGTTCGGCGGCGGGACCGTCTGTGAGTCCGGCGGCCGGACCTCGTCGCCGTTCGCCGGCGCCGTGCCGAGGGTGTTGCCGGACGCAGCCGCGGCGGCCGGGGCAGGCGAGCCGACTGCGAGCGCCAGCGCGAGCACCGCCGCGAGCACCGCGGCGGCGCGCATCAGCGGCGAAAGCTCCAGAGCCGCTGGCCGAGGAAGTTGACCGGGAGGGCCGCCACGACGGCGATCGCCTCGGCGAGCACCTTCTCGGTCCCGCTCTCCACGAGCAGCGCGAGGACGAGCAGCGAGAAGGCGAAGGCGACGAGTGAGACGACGAGGAAGCGCGCCGCCTGACGGGAGCGCCGGCCGTGCTGCACGCGGAAGGTGAAGCGTCGGTTCCAGAGGAAGTTGTTGGTCACGGCGACGAGGAAGGCCGCCGTCGCCGCGAGCACGTAGCCGGTGCCGAGCTCGCGGGCGAACAGCGCGTAGACGGCGAGGTTGACGACGTAGCCCGAGAGGCCGACGAGGCCGAAGCGGAAGAGCTGGAGCCAGTTGTGCGGGTGGCGCAGGCCGTGACGCACGCGGCGGTGCAGCGGCGGCAGCACGTAGGCCGGCTCGGACACTCCCGCAGGGTAGTCAGACACCGAAGTGCCCCCGCACCATGGGCGCCATGTCGCGGATCGACCACTGGGCTCGCGCGTCGGCCCGGTCGGGCCCCGTCCCGCACCACAGCAGCGCCCCGAGGGAATCCGAGGCGTGCAGCGACCCGTGCGAGCCCCCGCCGAGGTGGTCGCGCCCCCCCCAGTCGGCGAACTCGTAGCCGGGCGCGGCGGAGAGCAGGACGTCGCCGCCCGTCGGGCAGCGCAGCGCCGAGAAGGCGCGCGCAAGGGCGTCCGGGTAGTCCGGCGTCTCGATCACGCCGTCGCGGACCCGGCCGCCGAGCGTCGCCGGCTCGCCCTCGAGGCTCCACGCCTCCCCGCGCGGGTCGGCGAGCTCGCCGCCGGGGCGGAAGCGCAGCTCCCCCCGCTCGGAGCGGATGACCCCCTCCTCCCCGTTCAGGTGCATGACGAGGTCGACGCCCTCGAGCGCCAGCGCCTCGCTTGCCGCCCGGACGATCAGCTCGCCGCGGCGCTCCTCGTCGAGCACGTAGATCTCGGCCGAGCGCTGGGCCGGGCAGAGCGCGACCTCAGCGTCGGTCTCGCGCGGTGCGCTCGGGGGCAGGACCTCCCACTCGGCGAAGGCGCCGCCGAGGTCGATCCGCGCCTCGACCGCGGCGTGGGAGTGGTCGGCGACGACGATGACCGCGTGGTCGTCGAGGAAGGCGTCGGCACCCCCGCCCGCGTCGAACAGGCGCGCGAGCTGCGCGTCGGCGACGGCGATCGAGTCGACCTGGGCCGGCGGGCCGTTCTTGTGCGAGTGGCTGTCGTTGTCGGGCAGGGAGAAGAGCATGAAGTCGAACAGGTCGTGCTCGACCATGTAGGCGCCGACGCAGCCCGTGTGCTGGTCGCGCGCCCCCGGCAGGCCGAGCTGGCCGCGGCAGCCCGTCGTGCGCGAGGCGAAGATGTCGGCGTAGAACAGCTCGGTCGGCCCGTAGACCGCGTGGCGGAAGAGCTTCGAGGTGGCCAGGCGGGTCAGCGCCGTGTCCGTGGCCACCTCGTGGCGGTGGCGCCCGCGGTACATGAGGTACGTCGTCCCCGCGGTCCGGAAGCCGGCGTCGTCTAGGGACTCGAAGACGGTCTCCACCTCGTCGGAGAGGTGGCGGGCGTTCATGTTGTAGATCGTGTCGGTGAGCGAGCGCACGAAGCCGAAGGTGCGCGAGGCGGAGAAGCTCGAGCCGTACTCGACGTAGCGGTGCTCGGCGCGCGAGAACCAGTTCATCGAGGGGATCCGGTGGCGATCGGGCCCGACGCCGGTGACGATCGAGGCGGCACACACCGGCGTGACCGAGGGGAAGGCCGCCGCGCAGGCGTCGACGTAGGCGCCCTCGCGCATGATGCGCGCCAGCGACGGGGCCTGCCCCGCGGCCACGGCGCGCTCGAGCATCGCGGGCTTCAGGCCGTCGATGACGGCGAGGACGAGTTTCTTCACCGAAGGATGCGCAGCCCGGCGTACTTCTCGCCCTCGCGGCGGCGGGCCGTGAGCAGGAGGGCGAGGAGGAAGAGGAGCGCGAGGAGCGCCACCGGCGGGAAGAGGACGGTCAGCCCGGCGACGAGCAGCCCGGCGCCCTCGGCGTAGACGGGCAGCGCACCGGCCGCCTCGGCATCGAGCCTGGCGCGCGCGCGCTCGAGCACGGGCCGGAGGGCGCGCACGGCGAGCACCGCCGCGGCCCCGGCGAGCACGATGCCGGCGAGCCACGCGCGATGGCCATCCTGGAAGGCGCCGCCGCCGAGCGCGAACGAGAGCACGACGAACGGCGCGACGAGCGCCGGCTCCAGCCACCTCGGGGACCGGGGCCGGCGTTCGAGGATCAGCACCCCCACGAAGAGCGCCGCGATCACGGTGAGCGCGATCGGCGACTCGAGCCACGCCGAGTCCGTCCCGCCGAAGTCGATCCCGAGGTTGCCGGCGGCGAGCGCGCCCACGAGCAGCGCCGGAAGGAAGGGCCGGATGCCGACGGCGCAGCCGAAGCCGACGGCCTGGCAGATGGTGAAGAAGAGGTGCATGAGGGGTCTACCGTGAAGCCGCGTGAGGGTATCCCAGCTCGACGGCGAAGACATGAGGCGATGAGCCGCCGCGACGTCGAGCGCTACGCGGGCCTGTTCGCCGCCCGCACCCGGGTCATGACCTCCTCGGCCATGCGGGACCTGATGGCGATCACCGAGCGGCCCGAGGTCATCTCCCTGGCCGGCGGGCTGCCCGACACCTCGACCTTCCCGCCCGCGCTCTACGCCTCGGTGCACGAGACGCTCGCCGCCTCCGCTGCCCGCGCGCTGCAGTACGGCCCGACCGACGGGCTGGCGGCGATGAAGGCCTGCGTCGTCGAGGTCATGGCCGCCGAGGGGATGCGCGCCGAGTCCGACGAGCTCCTCGTCACGACGGGCGGCCAGCAGGTCATCGACCTCGTGTGCAAGACGCTCGTCGACCCGGGCGACGTGATCGTCGCCGAGGCGCCGACCTACCCGGGCGCGATCCCCGCCTTCACCGCGTATGAGGCCGACGTGCGCCAGGTGGCGATGGACGAGGACGGGATGCGGATCGACGAGCTCGAGGCGACGCTCGACGCGCTCGAGCGCGAGGGCCGACGGCCGAAGTTCATCTACACGATCCCCACCTTCCAGAACCCGGGCGGGGTGACGCTCTCGCTGGCCCGGCGCGAGCGGCTCGTGCGGATCGCGCAGGAGCGCGAGCTGCTCGTGCTCGAGGACAACCCCTACGGCCTGCTCAGATACGAGGGGGACGCCCTGCCCACGCTGCGCTCGCTCGACGGCGGGCGCTTCGTCATCTACCTGGGGACGTTCTCGAAGATCCTCTCGCCCGGCCTGCGCCTGGGATGGGCGGCGGCCCCCGGGCCGGTGCTCGAGAAGCTGAACGTAGGCAAGCAGGGCGCCGATCTGTGTTCCTCCTCGATGACCCAGCTCTTCGTCGCCGCCTACTTCGAGGCGCGGCCGTGGCGCCCGTACGTCGAGGAGCTGATCGGGCTCTACCGCACGCGCCGCGACGCGATGGTCGCCGCGCTGGCGGAGTCCCTGCCGCCCGAGGCGAGCTGGACCACGCCGGGCGGCGGGCTCTTCCTGTGGGTGACGCTGCCGGACTACATCGACACGAGCGACCTGCTCGCCCGCGCCCTGCGCGAGAACGTCGCCTTCGTCCCCGGCCGCGCGGCCTACGTCGACGGCCGCGGGGGCTCGGAGATGCGGCTGAACTTCTCCGGGGTCGCCGAGGCGGACATCCGCGAGGGGGTCAGGCGGATCGGCAAGGTTGTGCGCGAGCAGGTCGGGCTCTACGGGACCCTCACGGGTCTTCCTGCCGCGCCCGCGGCGGCCTCGGCCGCGCCGGCCGCCGCGCCCCCGGCCAACGTGCTGCCGCTGCCCCGCCGGGAGGACGGGCGGGGCGGGCGGCGGACCGCCCGGTGAGCCGCGTCGCCGTCCTTCAGGGCGGACGGTCCCTCGAGCGCGGCGTCTCCCTGCGGACGGGCGCCCGGGTCAAGGAGGCGCTGGGGAGACTCGGCCACGAGGTGACGGGGATCGACGCCGGCCCGGATCTCGTCGCCCGCCTCGAGGCGGCGGCGCCCGAGGTCGTCTTCATCGCGCTGCACGGCCCCGACGGGGAGGACGGCACGGTCCAGGAGCTGCTCGACGTGCTCGGGCTGCCCTACACCGGATCGGGGGTGTCCGCCTGCATGCGCGCGGCCGACAAGGTGCTGGCCAAGCACGCGCTGCGCGACGCGGGAGTGGCGACGCCCGACTTCTTCGCGTTCTCCGAGACCGCCTTCCGCGAGCTCGGCGCCGCCGCCGCCCTGCCGGCGATCGAGGCACGGCTGGAGTTCCCCCTCGTCGTCAAGCCGGCGAGCCAGGGCTCGGGGCTCGGGCTCTCCTTCGCGCGCACGGCCGCCGACGTGCCGCGCGCGCTGCTGACCGCGTTCTCCCACGACGAGCGCGCGCTGCTCGAGCGCCATGTACCGGGGCAGGACCTGGCCGTCGCCGTGCTCGACGGCGCCGCGCTGCCGGCGGTGGAGATCGTGCCCGAGGGCGAGGCCTACGACTTCGCCGCCCGCTATGAGATCGGGCGCACCGAGCACCGCTGCCCGGCGGCGCTCTCCGACGAGGACGCGGCGCGGGCCGCCGCGCTCGCGCTCGCGGCCTGGGAGGCGCTCGGGCTCGCGGGCTTCGCCCGCGTCGACCTCATGCGCCACGCCACGTCGGGGGAGCTCTTCGTGCTCGAGGCCGACGCCGTGCCCGGCCTGACCGACACCTCACTCGTCCCGCAGGCGGCCGAGGCGGCGGGAATCGCCTTCGACGACCTGGTGGGGCGGATCCTGGCGGGCGCGGGCTGAGGCCGGGCGCCGCTTCGGGCCGGCCGTCCCATCCTGATGCTGTCAGGGATCCCCGGGATGGGACAGCCGCCGCGGCTCGGCCGGGCCGAGTGCCTACTCCTCGCCCGCGAAGTCCTCCGGCGAGACCTGGTCGAGGAAGTCCTTGAACTTCTCGACGACCTCCTCGGTGTCCTCGACCTCGTGCTCGAACTCGATCGCCGACTCGGCGATGACCTCCTCGGCGGCGAAGATAGGCGCGCCGGCGCGGACGGCGAGGGCGAGGGCGTCCGACGGGCGAGAGTCGATCTCCACGTCGCGCCCGTTGACCGAGAGCGTGATCGAGGCGTAGAACGTGTTCTCGCGCAGCTCGGTGACCGAGACGCGCGTGCAGGCGACGTCGAGCTCGCCGAGCATCTCGGAGAGCAGATCGTGCGTCATCGGCCGCGGGGTGCTCGCGCCCTGGAGCTTCATGAGGATCGCCGCGGCCTCCGGGTGGCCGATCCAGATCGGCAGGAACTTGTTCGAGTCGACGGTCTTCAGGAGCACGATCGGCTGCTTGCCGACCATGTCGAAGGAAACGCCGTAGATGACCATCTCCTGCACGGGACCCGGAGGATAACCCGGGTCGCCGTGCGCTGAGCGCCCGCTCGGGCGCGGAGACGGAGCGCCCGCGGAGCCGCTAGGAGCGGGCGCGGGTGCGGGCGCCCTTCTTGGCCGCCGCCGAGCGCTTCGCGGCCTTCCGCTTACGCGTGGCCGCCGCCTTCTTGGCCGCCGCCTTGCGCTTCGCGGGGCCGCCGGAGATGCGGTCCTCGACGTCTCCGACTAGCGCACGGAGCTCGGCGAGCGCGCGCTGCGCCTGCTTGGGCGGCGGGCGCCGGCCGGTGGCCTTGCCCGCGGCATCCGACAGCGTGCGGGCCACGTTCTTGCGCAGCCCGGAGGAGCGCAGCTTGTCGAACAGATCCTGATCCTTCTTGGCCATGGGGTCCTCCCGGGTCGGGTTCGAGCGTCTATATGCCCGGATCGGCGGGGGTCAATGCGCGGGCCGGCGGCGAGCGCCGCCGTGAACTGCGCCTCCAGGGCCGGAGCCACCCGCTCGATCGCGTAGTCGCGCTCGTAGCGACTCACGCGATCGGCGGCCGAGCGTCGCGGCCGCGGCGAGGAGCACGTCGACTCCCTTGCGTGGCTCGAGCCGGCCGACGAACAGGAGCTCGACGCGGCCCGGTGCCGCCGGGGGCACGGGCGAGCGAGGGTCGGCCGTCCGGTCGCGCAGGCCGTGCGGCACGACGCTGCGTGCACGGCGCCGCCGGGTAGCCCTCGCGCGCCACGGCCAGCGCGACCTCGGTGAGCCCGTGGAGGTGAGCCGCCCGAGCCACACCTCGGCCTCCAGGGCGATCGCGCCCGCCCCGTCGTTGGCCTCGGCCCACAGGGGGTCCAGCGTCGCCATGGTACGGGCCGTCGTCATGCAGGTGACGACGGTCGTGAGGCGCGGGTCGGCGACCGCTCCGCGAGCCTCCCCGTCCCACAGGGGAATGCACACGAGGTCGAGTCCGCGCTCTGGCGCGAAGCCCGAGCAGCGCAGCGTGGACGGCCGCCGCCCGGGGTAGCCGGCCCTCCGCGAGTGGGCGAGTGGGCGATCCTGGATTCGAACCAGGGACCTCATCCTTATCAGAGATGCGCTCTAACCGACTGAGCTAATCGCCCTCGGCGGGCGAGTCTAGCCACGCCGCGAAGCGGCGGCTTCCAGTCCTCTCGATCCCAGATCGCCCGCGGGCGCCGGGCGCCGGGGGGTTCCGCCGGCCTCTCAGCCGACGGCCGGGAGGCCGACCCGGTCGGCCAGTGCCAGCGCCTCCGCGAGCGAGCCGAGGCGCAGCTCGACCCGGCACCCATCGCCGTCAGGGCGAACGCGGACCTCGGCGCCCAGCGCGGCGCCGAGGGCGTCCCCGGCGCGGGCGAGGGCGTCCTCGAGGTCCGGGTGGACCGGCGCGCGGCGGCGGCTGATCCGGATCTCGGTATCGCGCTCGTTGGTCGCCCGCGCCCGGGCCTCGAGCTCGCGGACCGACCACCCCTCCTCCGCGGCGGAGCGCCCGAGTCGGCGGCGATCACCCTGGTCGGCGGCCAGGAGGAGCGCCCGCCCGTGACCTGCGCTTAGCGCACCGGATTCCAGAAGCGCTAACGCCTCGTCGGGCAGGTCGAGTAGCCGCAGGAGGTTCGAGACCGCGACGCGGGAGCGTCCCACGCGGCGGCCGACGTCCTCCCGGGTGAGCCCGAGCTCCTCGACGAGCGCGGCGCAGGCGCGCGCCTCCTCGAGCGGGTTCAGATCCTCCCGGGCCATGTTCTCGACCAGGGCGATCTCGAGCGCCTCGGCGTCGTCGCGCTCGCGCACGAGCGCCGGAAGGTCCGTTAGGCCGGCGATCTTCGCCGCCCGCCACCGGCGCTCCCCGGCGATCAGCTCGTAGGCGCCGTCGGCGGCGGGGCGGACGAGCACGGGCTGCAGGACCCCGCGCTCGGCGAAGGAGCCGGCCAGCGCGACGAGCGAGTCCTCGTCGAAGGTCCGCCGAGGCTGGCGCGGGTTCGGGACGATCAGCTCGACGGGCAGGCGCCGCAGCTCCCCGGCCTCCTCCCGGGGGGCGACGGTGAGAATGGCGGCGAGGCCGCGGCCCATGCCGCGCGGACGGTCACCCACGGGCGGCCACCTCCTTGGCGAGCTCGAAGTAGGCGTCGGCGCCCGAGCTCAGCGGGTCGTGATGGATGACGGGGCGGCCGAAGGATGGCGCCTCCCCGACACGGACGTTGCGGGGGATGACGGTGTCGAAGACGAGTTCGGGGAAGTGCGTGCGGACCTCACGCTCGACGTCCTGGCCCAGGCGCGTGCGGCCGTCGTGCATGGTCAGGAGCATTCCGGCGATCCGCAGGCGCGGGTTCAGCTCGCGCTGGATCAGCTTCAGCGTGTCGAGCAGGCCGGCCAGGCCCTCGAGCGCGAAGTACTCGGTCTGGACGGGGACGATCACCGCGTCGGCGCCGACGAGGGCGCCGACCGTGAGCGGCCCGAGGGAGGGAGGGCAGTCGAGCACGACGTAGTCGTAGTCGCCGCGAATGGGCGAGAGGGCCTCGCGCAGGCGGGTCTCCGAGCCGGCGATCCGCGGCAGCTCGACCGATGCCCCCGCGAGCGCCGGAGTCGCCGGGACGACGGCCAGGTGCGCGACGGCGCACGGCACCGCGGCGGCGGTGAGGGAGGCGTCGCCCGCGAGCACCTCGTACACGCTCGGGGCGAGATCCTTGGCCAGCCCGAGCCCGACGGTCGCGTTGCACTGCGGGTCCATGTCGATCAGCAGCGTCCGGTAGCCGGCCTCGGCCACGCAGGCCGCGAGGTTGACGGCCGTCGTGGTCTTGCCGACACCCCCCTTCTGGTTCGCGATGGCAAGGACGGTGGCCACGGCGCGAAGCTAGCGACGGGACCGGTCGGACCCGAGCGGGCGCTTGACCGCCATCCCCGCGCGGCGGGGGAAGCCCGGCGGGGTCGGTTCCCGTTTCGCGTACACGTGCAGGTGCCGGTGCTCGGCGGCCGGGAAGGGCCGGACGGGCAGGACCGGGTCCGGCGCGAGGCCGAGCGCCGCCCCGGCGCGGGCCCCGGCCGCCTCCTCCGCCGCGTCGCGCGCACCCTTCCAGGCCACGAGGACGCCGCCGGGGCGCAGCAGCGGCGCGGCGTACTCGGCCAGCACGGGAAGTGAGGCGAGCGCGCGGGCGGTGACGGCGTCCATCCGGCCGAGGCCCGCCGCCCACTCCTCGGCCCGCGCGGCGATGACGCGGACGTTCACGAGCTCGGCGGCCGCGGCGGCGCGCTCCAGGTAGCGTGCCTTGCGCGCGGTCGCCTCGACCGCGAAAACCTCGGCCTCGGGCCTGGCCACCGCCAGCACAAGGCCGGGGAAGCCGGCGCCGGCGCCGATGTCGGCGATCATGGCCGCCGCGCGCAGCTCCGGCACCGCGAGGCCGGAGAGCGAGTCGGCGACATGGACGTCGGCGGCCCGCGAGGGTGCGCGGACCGAGCTCGGCGCCTCCGGGTCCTGCGCCAGGAGCGCGAGCAGGGCCTCGAGGCGCGCCGGGGCCTCGGGCGGCAGGGCGTAGTCCCGCGCGAGCGCGGTCAGACGCCCGCCTCCGCTCACCGCGCGTGGCGGGCGAAGAAGCGCGCGTAGTCGCTGCGCATCCCCTCGATGCGCTCGACCGCCGGCGGGTCGAGCTCGGGCGTAATCGCCTCGAGCACGGGCAGGACGTCCTCGGCCAGCGCCTCGCCTCGCGCCATCCACTGGAAGTACGAGCGCCCGCCATGGTGGTAGGGGCCGTAGAGACGAGTGCGCGGAAACCACTCGACGAGGCGCCGCATCAGGACCTCGTGGCGGGTGTGCATCCGCAGCGTGATCTGCGGCTGCTTCCCGTCGCCCCCGAAGTGGCCCTCCCCGGCGAGCAGGCCGGCGACGAAGCCCCGCTCCCAGGCTCCGAGCCCGTCTTGTTTCACCGGGGTGAAAAACGTGAAACGCCGCGGGCGGACGCCACCGGCATCATCCCGCCGCGGGCTCGACCACGAGCCGCCGCTCGGGCTCCTCCCCCTCGGAGTGCGTCTCGACGTCCTCCCGATCGCGCAGGTGCTCGTGCACCACGCGGCGCTCACCGGCGTTCATCGGCTCGAGGCGGACGGGGCGGCCGAGACGCAGCGCGTCCTGCGCCGCCTCGTCGGCGTCGTGACGCAGGAGCGCGGCGCGGCGCTCGCGATAGCCGGAGGCGTCGACGGTCACCCGCTTGCGGTCACCGCCGTCCGTGGCCACCCGGTAGGCCAGGTGCTGCAGGGCGTCGATCGTCGCGCCGTGGCGGCCGATGAGGAGGCCGAGCTCCTCCCCCCGCACGACCGCGGCGATGCCCTCGTCGTCCTCGGTGACCTCCACGGAGCCGTCGAGCTCGAGCACGGAGACGACGCGCTCCAGGAGCTCCTGGACGCGATCGGCGCCGGCGCTCATCGCCGGCGGCCGGAGCGCTTCTTCTTGCGCCTGGGCGGCGGGGGGGGCGAGCCGCCCGCCGTAGCCTTCGTCCCGGAGGAGGGGCCCGAGCCGTTCCCGCGACCGTTGGACGGCGCGTCGGTGGCCGGGCTGGGCGCGGCGGCCGGGCCCGCCGCCGCGGCGCGCCGACGCGCCATGAGCCCCCCCACCCCGGCGTCGCCCCCGGCGCCGGCCGTGGCGAGCGCCGGCGCCGCCACCGGCAGCATCGGACCGATCCGCTTCCGAACGATGTACTGCTGCACGATGGTCCAGAAGTTGGTCGTCAC
>JBBQAA010000031.1:0-13608 GCA_038276395.1 Solirubrobacterales bacterium
GTGGAGAGCTCCGGCAGCGAGGTCGCGGCCGCCAGGATGGTGGCGCCGAACAGGACCCCGGAGAGGCCGATGTGGTTCGCGATGGCGTCGCCGCTGCGCTCCAGGACGACGCCGGCGACGAGCGTGACGAGCGCCGCGGCGGCGAAGATCGCCCCGGCCTTCGGGGTGCTGAGGCCGTTGGTCGTCGCGGCGTGCTCGGTCCGTTGCTGGCTGTGTCCACGCGGCTTGTCCTGGTTTTCGGGTGCCTCGCCGGACTCCTGCCAGGGCAGGGAGGTCCCCGCGCGTTGCACGAGCAGGAGGCTGACGACCCACAGGACGGCGATCAGCAGCGACTCGGGCGTGAGCCGCCAGAGCAGGGCACCGCTGGGGAGCTGGGTCCCCGCGACGACGACCGCCAGGACGGCGATGACCGCTATGCCCTCGAGGACGAGCACCAGCGACGCCGCGCGGTAGGTGAGCGGGTGCCGGTGCCGCCCGCCGAAGGCGTCGAGGGCGACCAGGACGACGGTCTGGATCGCGATACCGCCGAGGATGTTGCCCACGGCGACGCCGACGTTCCCGGCGAGCCCAGCGCTGGTCACGATCGCGATCTCCGGCAGGTTCGTGGCGAGGGCGAGCAGGATGAGGCCGCCGAGCGCCGACCCGAGATGAAGGCGGGTCGACAGGACGTCGGTCTGGTCGGAGAGCTGGCCCCCTGCGATCCAGATCGCGCCGGCGGCGGCGAGGAAGATCGCGAGGAGAAGCGGGGTTGGGAGGCTGGACATGGCTGGGCAGCGTACGCGGGCCCCTCCGACAGCCCGCGGCAGAGTCCGTCGCCGGACCCGCCGCTGGCACCGCTCCGCACCGCCGCCGTCGTCTGCAGTCGAGCACGCCCCCCGACGGCCAACCGGTGCTCGACGCCGGCGAGGTGCTCAAGGACATCAACCGCCGCAGCGCCCGCCGCCTCCCGAATGAAGCGCCGACGGGTTTCGTGGCGCGCAGTTGGCGGCCGTACGTGCTGCCCGCGGGCGGCGGGATCGTCGCCACTGGGAGCAGCTGTGCCTGCTTTCCGAGCTCCGCGGAGCGCTGCGCGCCAGCGAGGTCTGGGTACACGGCAGCCGCCGCTACACCGACCCCGCGCTTCCTCATCCTCCCGCAGCACCTGGCCCAGCACCAGGCCTACCGTCCGGCGAGCTTCAGCTCACCGCCTCGTGGAGTTCCCTGGGGTCTCTAGCGGTCGTTGCATGGAGGATGGTCTTCGGGTAACGATCGGGGAGGGCTGGGATGTCGGTGCAGCGGGTGAGAGGGAAGAGGTTGAATCGCGATGAGCGGCTTATGGTCAGGGGTCTGAGCGCTTCGGGCGTCTCGTTTGAGCAGGCGTCGATCGCGGCGTGTTGCACGCCCAAGACGGTGCAGCGGTTGTTGAATACGGTCGGCGGGATCGCGCCGAGCGAGAAGCCGCGCGCGGCGTTGCGGTTGTCGTTGGCCGGGCGCGAGGAGATCTCGATCGGTTTGCAGACCGAGCGGTCGATGACGGCGATCGCGGGCCGCTTGCAGCGCTCGCCTTCGACGATCTCGCGGGAGGTCGCTCATAACGGGGGCCGACATCGGTATCGAGCTGCGGCGGCTGACAGCGCGGCCGAGCGGCGGGCGCTGCGACCGAAGGTCACCCGCGCGGCTCGGTAGGCGCGCACCTCTTCGACGGCGAGACGGTCGGCCTCCTTCTGCGGCAGTCCGCCGACCGCGTGCGCCTCGCTCACCGCCTTCGCGCCGAGGAAGCTCGCGAGCGCATCGGCGATGACGTCGTCGGCTCGGGCGCCGCGAGCGGCGGCCCAGTCGTGCACGCCCTGCGCCGGGGCCGCGTCAAGCTCGAGCTCCATCTTGGTCGTCGCCATGAGCGAAGGTTACGCTGCGGGGACGCGGCGGGATCGCAGCGGGTGGCTCGTTCACGCGTGTGCCGGTGCAAGGCAAGCCGGTCGTTACCGGGCTCCGGGCCGTGGTCATCGACACGGCTCGCTCCGCGATCGCTCGCCGCCATCACCCGGGGGTCCAAACTGGGGTCCAAACTGAGCGAATCCGAGCACATCTCAGATCACCGAACCCAATGAACACGGGGCTTTCGGCCCCGGCGGAACCCCATCCCTCGGGCTGGGGGCCGGGCGGGCGCAGGTTCAAATCCTGTCTCCCCGGTTTCGGGACGTGGCTGGAATGCGAGCTTTTTGTGCTCTTCGTGGCGCTGCCGAAGACCACTCTGAGGTCCCAAACTGTTTTCGAACATGGCCTGGTCCCCGGTGAGGCGTTGACAGCTTGCTAGTCCGGTCGGCTGCCGAGCATGGGCCGCTCGACTACGCAGGAGGACCTGTGTCTGAGCGACGTACCTATCGGAAGTTCCTTGAAGGGCCACAAGACGATCGCCGAGCTCGCCCGCGCGCGCGACATCTGAGACGTTGTTGCGGCGGTGGAGGGAGCAGTTCCTCGCCGGCGGCGCGGAGAAACCTCAGGCCAAGACCGAGCGCGCCCAGCTCGATGAGCTGCGCCAGCGCAACGCTCGCCCCCGAGCGTGCCCTGGGCCGCAAGGAGCTCGAAGTCTCGGGGGAACTCTTGCGGGGATGGGAGTGACCGAGCGCGCCTGTCCGTTCTCGCGAGCTGGTCGCCGAAGGCAGGTCGCCTTCGGTCGTGGCGCGCGTCGCCGGCATCAGCCGGCAGGCTCTCTATCGGCGGCCCAGGCGGCCGCCGCGCGGGCACCGCAGACCGCTGAGCGAGGCCGATCGGGTGGTCCTCGAGGTCGCCCAGGCCAACCCGACCGACGGCACCCGCATGGTCGCGGCCCTCGCGTCTCGGGAGCTGAGCCGGCCGGTGAATCGCAAGAAGGCCCGGCGGCTCATGGCCGAGCACCGGCTGTTGCAGCGCCACCGGCCGCTCGGGTGGCGCAAGCGACCGGGGTTCTTCCGGGTCGAGCGGCCCGATCAGCTCTGGCACATGGACATGACCTCGGTCTGGACCGCTGAGCACGGACCAGTGGTTGTAGAGCCGTGCGGCGTCCCCTGGCAGGAGCGCCGCGTACGGCGAGAGGTCGACGGGCGCCGCAGGCTAGACCCACACACCCCGTGGCGGTCGGCCCACCGCCGACGTCTACTCCAGAGGGGAACGCTCCTACGCGTACAGGTCTGGCGCGCTCCCGCGCTGCGCAAGCGGCTGAGGGCAAAGACTGAGCTTCCCCGGCTACTCGAGACCGGCGGCGGTGAGGTCTGCGGTCAGTGCGGCGGCGGTGCTCTCGGTCGAGGCCGCGAGGCCGACGGCGTGCACGGTTCCCGCCTGAACGAGGTAGACGAACCGCGCACCGTTCGACGCGGGCGTCGCGGTCCAGATCCCGTTCCCGAGCAAGGTCGCGTGCCCGGCGAGGACCGACGCGGGCGCGCCCGGCGCGATCCCGCCGGCCGTGTGGCCAGGCGCGGTGCTGCCGATTAGCGCGACCGTGCCCGTCGGCCTGAACGACACGCCCTCCGTCCGCCCCGGAGCTCCGGTGACGCAGTACCGGTACGCGGCGCCCGGCCGCGAGCTCGGCTGGCCCGCCTGCATGAGGGTGGTGGTCGAGCTCGCGCCGAGCTGGACGCCGCCCAGCCCGGTGGAGGTGAACGCGCCCGTCGCCGGCCGGCACGCGGGCCCCGGCACGCCCTGCGCGCGCTCCCACATCTCGAGGTAGGACTCGGCGCCGTTGAACATGTCGGTCATGAGCGGCGCCCCGCCGAGGAGCTGGAGCTCGCGGAGCCAGTCGGCGTACATACCGTAGTTCGCGACGCCGTCGGTGTTCAGGTCGAAGGTCTTCTGGCCCCACTGCTCGCGGTCGAAGCTGACGCTGCCCTTGAACGGCGCGAACGGATACGAGATGGGATTGAGCGACGTGGGCTCGGGCTGCTCGGCGAGCCCGTTCATGTCCGAGCCGTAGCCGAAGCCGAAGTGGAACCTGGGGTTCGCGAGCTTCTTGTCAGCCTTCCACTGCTCGACGAACGCCTGCGGGCTCCCGTGCGCGATCGGGTTGACGAAGCCGCCGGCGTTGTAGATCCGCGGGTATTGCTCGGGTGAGGACCAGTTGTGCGGGGAGATGACGCCGGAGTAATGGTGCTGCTCGATCACGCTGAGCGCGGCGCCGCCCGTCTTCGCGTCCATGTGGTCGACCTCGATGATGAAGTGCTGCTTGATCATCTGCCCGAGCAGATAGGTGCCGAGCGAGGTGAGACCCTGCTGGTTGCAGTGCGGAGGGGACCCGTAGACCGGCGGGACCCCGGCCGCCAGGAGCTGGGCGAGGGGCGTGCCCGCGAGGCTGGGCAGCCCGGCGTCGGCGGGAGAGATCTGCGTGGAGTCCTGCTCGGGCCCGGTGCAGGTCTTGACGTCCCAGAAGTGGCCTGTCTCGAGCTTGTTCGCGCCGTTGATGAGCACGCCCTCGGAGCCGCCGTCCATCTTCGTGCCCCCGAAGGCGTTGTCGAACTTGTGGATGGGATAGAACGAGGAGACGCCGAGCTGCTTGAACTCGGCAAGGCCGGCGTCGACCTTGGCCTGGCTGCAGTCGGGGACGTGGTTGGTCTCGCCGCAGTCGAACAGGTGCGAGATCTCGGCGCCCTCGACGACGGCGAGCTTGCCCTCGTTGATCACCTTCCGCGCCTGGAACGGGTTCGTGACGATGCGGAACCAGCCCTTCCCGGGACCGCCCGACTGCGCGTCGACGTAATCTTGCAGGTCCTTCAGGCCCTGCGCCTGGAGGCGCACGCTCTCCATGTCGTTGCACGGGTTCCGCTTCAACGGCATGATCTCGCACAGCGCCTCGTTGTCGACGAGATCGGTGACGATGATCCGCAGGCCCGCGAGCCACGCCCGCTTGATCCCCGTGTAGTACGTGCCCTCGTACGAGAGCTTCGTCGGGCCCGGCCAGTCCTTGAACGTCGGCCACCCCACGGTGTCGTGCGGATGCTCCGGCGATCCGTAGTCCACGAAGTTCTGCACCGGCGCCGCCGTCCCCTGGGGGCCCTGGATGCTCGCGCAGTCCGGCAGCGCCACCGTGACCCCGAGCGGGGACCATGGCCGCCCGCAGTGGAAGTCGCCGCCGATGAACTCGAACGCCGTCAGGTGGGTGTGCGCGTCGATCGTCCCCTGAACGTCCGCGCTCGGGCTCGCGCCCTTGAACGAGGTGCCGGTCGCGCCGACCTGCGCCTCGGGTGCCGTGGCGCATCCGGCGGCCGGCGCGAAGCCGAACCGGGTGGCCGCGACGGGTGTGGTCGCCGTGGCAAGCGTGATGACGCCGGTGACGGGCGCCGCTGCGAGGGCGCGGCCCGTCGTCCCGTCGGAGAGGGTGAACACCCCGGCGGCGATCTTGTGGACCCGGAACGTGCTGGCGGCCGCCGGGGTCGTTGTGCTGCCGACCGTGCCCAAGGAGCTCGCCTTCGCGTAGGCGCCGTCGTTGCCGAGCAGGACGTAGGAGCCGAGGGCAGACGCCTGCATCCGGAACGCCAGCGCGCCGGTGGGTTGGGCCGCGGTCGCGGCATAGGAGCCGCCCGTCCCGGTCACGAACTTGCCGGCCGAGGCCGAGGAGATCGCGTAGCAGCCGCCGGCGAGGGCGTACTCGTCCGCGGGCGGAGTCGGAGCGGCGGCCGCGACCGGGGCCCCGGGCCCCGGGGACCCGGCCACCTGAGGCAGGACGAGCGCAGCGGCCGCGAGGACGATGGCGGGCACGATCCGGGCCGAGCGGCGCTGCACCCGCACGATGTTGCCAGATTTGGCGCGCGGGCGCCCCCCGGGTCGCACATCCGACGCGGGCGCGGAAGGAACGCTCGTCGAATACCGTTGGTTCCTGCGGAGATGAGACTGCTTGGGCGGCTTCGGTGGCTGGAGGAGAACTGGGCGCCGTAGCCAGAAGGGACCGCGCGGCCCTGCACCGATCGTCTGGGCCCGCGGCCGGATCAGCGACCGCATCATCCGCTCCGGCGGCGCTCCCCGCTGACCAGCGGCGTGTGCTTCGCCCCTGAGGTCAGCTTCACCGCCGGGGCCGTCCTCGCACCGCACGTCGGAGGGGTTGTTCCGATGTGACCGGTGCGCGGCGCCTCCGTGGGTCGTCCCCAGGAATGTTCCCACGGGGCCGGTGCGAGCGCATAAGCCCTGCAAAGCGCGCATGTTGGTGAGCGGATCCGCGGATCTCGACAACCGTTGTGCGGCCTTGCCGCACCGAGGGCTCGAATCCCTCCCCCTCCGCTGCCGGGCGTCTGCCCGCTGACCGGTCGGGTTGCCGGGGCGGACTTTCGGGCACAGGGCGATCGATGGCGTCGCCCACCCGTGCCCGCGCTCTCATCGGGTGAGCGCGGGGGCGGCGATCGGGCTCCTCCTCGGCGGGCTCGGGCTGAGCGTCCTCTCGAGCGTGGTCCTGGCCACCTCGCTGGACCGGGTGGGGGAGCGGCTTGGCTTCTCGGAGGGCCTGCTCGGGATCGTCACGGCGGTCGGGGCGGACGCGCCGGAGATCGCCTCGGCCTTGGCGGCGCTGGCCGCAGGGCGCCGCGACCTCGGCGTGGGCGTCGTGCTCGGCTCGAACGTCTTCAACATCGCCGCTCTCCTCGGGCTGAGCGCGGTCATCGCCGGCGGGGTGCGCATACGCCCTCGCGGGTTGCTCTTCGAAGGGGGGGTGGGCCTGGTCGCCACCGCGGTCGCCGTCGGGCTCGTGCTCGGCGCGCTCAGCGGTGGCCTCGCGCTGGCGCTGCTGCTCGTCGTCCTCGTCCCCTACGTCATCGTCTCGGCGCTCGGCCCGGGGCGGGTCAAGCGGGCGCTGCCCCCGGGGCGCGTCTCCGACTTCCTGTACCTGGCGATGAGCGCCGAGGAACAGGCCGCCCGGCCGCCCCGGCGCGCACGCCGCGCCGACCGGCACGATGTGCTCACCGTGGTCCCGGCGCTCGCCGCGGTCGTCCTCGGAAGCGTGGCCATGGTCCATGGTGCCCAGACCCTCGGCACGCGCTGGCACATCCCCGAGGTGATCGTCGGCACGCTCGTGCTCGCCACCATGACCGGCCTGCCCAACGTGCTCGCCGCGGTGCGCCTGGCCCGCGCCCGGCGCGGCTCGGCGGTGGTCAGCGAGGCGCTCAACTCCAACACGGCGAACGTGCTCGCGGGACTGTGTCTGCCCGCGCTCGTCACCGGGCTCGGCACGGCGAGCGGGCTCGTCCGGTTCGAGGCGTGGTGGCTCTTCGCGCTGACGGCCCTGACCCTGGCGCTGACCGCGTGGCGTGGCCGCCTGGAGCGGGCCGAGGGCGCGGCCATCCTCGTGCTCTACGGGGTCTTCACCGGCGTGGTGCTGCTCGCATGAGCGCTACGGCCACTCCGGCGGCTCGCGTCTACGCCTGGCTGACCGACGAGGACCATCCCGAGTCGATCGCCTGCGAAGACCTCCCCGCGGAGGCGTGCCGGGCCGTGCCCCGCAGCTTCCTGGCCAACGCCGGCAGCGGCGCCGCAACCAAGCTGGCCGAGCAGATCGCGAGCCCGGGCCTCGTCATCGCGCTCCTGCTCGGCACGCTCGGCGCCCCCGTGGCTCTCGTCGGTCTGCTCGAGCCGGTGCGCCGCGGGGTGGCGCTCGTGCCCCAGCTCGCCGTGTCCGGCCGGATCCGGGCCGTCGCCGTGCGCAAGCGCTTCTGGGTGGCGGCCGCCACCGTGCAGGCGATCGTGCTCGGGCTCATGGCGCTCGCCGCCGCTTCGCTGCGCGGCGCGGTGGCCGGCGTGGCCGTGGTCGGGGCGCTGGCGGTCTTCAGCCTGGCCAGCGGGGTGGGCTCGGTGGCGTTCTCCGATGTGATCGCCAAGACGATCCCAGGCGGCAAGCGCGGGCAACTGCTCGGTCTGCGGGCGGCGCTGGGCGGCGCGGCCACGATCCTCGCCGGGCTGTTCGTGCGCGCCCGGGTCGGGGACGCCGGAGGCATCGGCATCTTCGTCGTGCTGCTGCTCTGCGCGGCCGGGCTGTGGGTGCTCGCGGCCGGGCTGTTCGCGCTCGTGGGCGAGCAGCCCGGGGCCACGGAGGAGGCGACGAGCCCGCTGGCCGAGGCCCGCCGGGGCTTTCGCGAGGTCTCCCGGGTGACCGCCTTCCGGCGCTACGTGCTCGCCCGGGGACTGCTGCTCACGGTGGAGCTCGCGCTGCCGTTCTACGCCCTCTACGGCCGCCGGGTCACGGGGGGCGGGGGGGCGCTCGGCGCCTTCATCGCCGCGGTGGGGGTGGGGCAGCTCGTCGGCAGCCCGCTGTGGGGCCGCCTCGCCGACCGCACCTCGAGCCGCCGCGTCATGCTCGGCGCCGGGGCCATCGGCGTGCTCGCCGCCGCCCTCGCCCTCGTCCTCGGCCGGGCGGTCGCCGGGGTAAGCCCGTTCGTCTTCTCCGCCGTCTTCCTGCTGGCGGCGCTGGCCGAGGGCGGCGTCCGCGTCGGTCGCAAGTCCTATGTGGCCGACGGCGCTCCCCCCAACCGGCGCTCGTTCTACACGGCGACGGCCAACACCGCGACCGGTGCCGTCACGCTGGCCTTCGCGGTGCTCGGCGTCGCGGCTGAGGCGATCGGGGTGGGCGGGATCATCGTGGTGATCCTCGTTCTCGGTGCGCTGGGCGTCGCGGCGACCTGGTGGATGCCCGCGGCGGACGCGCTGTCGGGGGCGCCCCGCTGCGCGTCCGCGGCGCGGTCGCCTGACTCGCCGCCCGTAGCCTCCCCCCATGCCCGCGGCCGAGGAGCCCTCCGGCCCCGTCGTCGTCGTCCACGGCGGCGCCGCCGAGTGGTACGGCGGCACTGAGGCCGGCCGCGCGGCGTGCCGCCGCGCGGCCGAGGCCGGCGTCACGGCGCTCGTCAGCGGCCGCGGCGCGCTCGACGCCGTCATCGCCGCCGTCCGCGTCGTCGAGGACGACCCGGCGTGCAACGCGGGCACGGGCGCCGTCCTCACGAGCGCGGGCACGCTCGAGCTCGACGCCTGCGTCATGGACGGCGCCTCGCTCGCCTCGGGCGCGATCGCCGTCCTGCCCGCCTTCCCCCACCCGATCGACATCGCCCGCGCAGTGCTCGAGGACGGCCGCTACCACCTGCTGGCCGGGGAGGGCGCCGCCGCCTTCGCGCGCCTGCGCGGGTTCCGGCCGGCGGCCCCCGAGACGATGATCACGCCCGAGCGCCTCGCCGAGATCGCGCCCGGCGGGGCCCGGCGGGAGGACGGCAACACCGTCGGCGCCGTCGCCCTCGACCGTCACGGCAACCTCGCCGCGGGCACGAGCACGGGCGGCATCTCGGGCACCGAGCCGGGCCGCGTGGGGGACGCGCCGCTCGTCGGCGCCGGCACCTACGCCGACGACACCGCCGCGTGCTCGTGCACCGGCGACGGCGAGGCCTTCGCGCGCGCGTGCACGGCGTTCTGGACGGTCGAGCAGGCCAAGCAGGGAGTGCGGGCCGCGGCGGACTTCTCGGTCGTGCGCACGCGCGATCGCTTCGGCGGCTACGGCGGGCTCATCGTGATCGATCGCGACGGCGCGGTGGGGATCGCGCGCACGGCCTCGGCCATGCCCCACGCGATCGGCCGCCCCGGGCACGAGATCGAGGACGGCGAGTGAGCCCCGGCCCGAGCCACGCCGCCGTGCGCCCGGCGCGCGCCGAGGAGGCGGAGCAGGTCGTTCTCCTCTACGAGTGGCTGTTCGCGCCCCCCGGCTCGCAGCCCGCGGCGTGGGACCCGGAGCGCGCGACGGCCACGCTCCGCGCCCTGCCCGCCGACCCGCGCGCCGAGGTCCTCCTCGCCGAGGCGTCGGGCGAGCTCGTTGGCCTGTGCACCGTCTACCTCGACATCGCCTCGGTGCGTTTCGGGCAGCGCGCGTGGGTCGAGGACCTCGCCGTCCACCCCGAGCACCGCTCCGCCCGGATCGGCAAGGCGCTCCTCGATACGGCCAAGGCGTGGGCGCGGGAGCGCGGCGCGACGCACCTGGAGCTCGACTCCGGCCCGACCCGCGCGGACGCCCATCGCTTCTATCACCGCGAGGGGCCGAGCTGGACCTCGACCTCGTTCGCTTGGGCGCTGTAGCCGTACCCTTTCCTTCACGGTAGAGCAAGCCGTGCCGCGGATCTCGCGCAAGAGCCAGATCACGCTCCCCGTCGAGGCCCTGGCTCGGGCCGGGCTGAAAGCCGGTGACGAGGTGACGATCGGCGCGGAGGGCCCGACGTGGTCATCGTGCGCCGTGCCGCGCGGAGCGCGCGTGAGCGGCTGCGTCCTTGACACCGATGTCGAGATCGCCGCGCTCGACCAAGCCGATGCGCATCACGACGTGCGCGATGCGGGCACGTTGCGCGCTGCGGTGGGCGCGCTCGAGGCGCTCGGGGTCGAGCTGCACACGCCGACCGCGCCGATCGCCCGTGACACGGCGGCTGCGTGCGCTGGACATCTCCCTGGGCCACGGTTTCGCCTTGGCTACGGCGCGGGCGCTCGACGCGACCGTCGCCTCGTTCGATCGGCGCGTCCGCCGCGCGCTCCCGCCGGCGAAGATTCAGCTTGAACCGGCGTTCGGCTGACTCAGGTCCGCGCGCCCGCCGGCTCCGCGGCGATCGCGTCCTGCAGCACCGCCAGCTCGCCGATCACGTCGTCGAGCATCTCCCAAGGATCCTCGAGCTGGTCGCGGCAGGCGACGATCCCGAAGTCCAGGTGGTCGCGGTAGCTCATCACCGTGATGTTGAGCCCGACGCCGTCGGCGATCGCCGAGACCGGGTAGTGGTGGTGGAGCTCGGCGCCCGCGATGTAGAGCGGCTGCGAGGAGCCCGGCACGTTCGAGATCGTGACGTTCATCGGCGGGCGGAAGGGCCGGCGCGCGGTCAGCTCCGTCGTCACCCGCGCGGCGCGCGCGTGGATGGCCGGCGGGATGAACTCCGAGACGTCCTGCATGAGCGAGGCGGGCGTCGCCCGGTGGCGCTCCTTGGCCGCGCGGAGGATCTCGTGGCAGCGCTCGACTCTGGTGATCGCGTCCGGCTCGACGGTCGGGATCGGCACCGTCATGACCGACACGCGGTTGCCGAAGGTCCCCTCCTCGTCCTTCTTGCGCACCGACACCGGGACCATCGCCACGAGGCACGTGTCCGGCAGCTCGCCCCGGCGGTCGAGCCAGGCGCGCAGGCCGCCCGTGCACATGGCCACCACGGCGTCGTTGACGGTCACGCCGAGGGCGTTCTTGACCTCCTTGACCTCGGCCAGCGAGCAGGACCCGATCGCCACCCGGCGATGGGGGGTGATCGTGCTCGAGAACCGGGTGCGCGGGGCGCGGGCGGAGGAGCGCTCGAGTACGCGGCCGTCGCGCCCGCGCGTCTCCGAGCGCGCGACCCACTCGGCCACGCCGCGCAGGACCCCGACGCCGGGGACGTCGCGCACGCCCGGGATGTCGTCGAGGTTCGGCAGCGTGCTCGGCAGCGCCCGCAGCGCCCGCAGCGGCTGGCCGGGCAGCGAGACGATCCCGCGCGCGAGCATCTCGACCGCGCTCGGCGGCGGGCCTCCCTGCTCGGGCTCGGGCGGCGGGCCCGAGGGCTTCGCGCGTTCGGGCTCCTGGTCGAGCAGGATCCCGAGGATCTCGCCCCCGGAGACGCCGTCGACGGCCGAGTGGTGGACCTTTGTGAGCAGCGCGACCCGACCCTGCTCGAGACCGGAGATCACGTAGAGCTCCCACAGCGGGCGCTTGCGGTCGAGCTGGCGAGCGATCAACCGCTCGACCTGGCGGGCGAGCTGCTCGCGATCGCCCGGCGCGGGCAGCGCCAGCTCGCGCACGTGGTAGTCGAGGTCGAACTCGGGATCGTCGATCCAGAAGGGACGGTCGAGCCCGAAGGGGATCGTCTGCAGGCGCCAGCGAAAGGGGGGGAGCAGGTGCAGGCGCTCGGCGATCAGGTCGCGCACGCGCTCGCGGGTCAGCTCGCCTCCCGGCGCGGTCGACGGGTCGTAGACCGCGAGGCCCGAAACGTGTCCGTAGGCGCGCCCGTTCTCGAGCGCGAGGAACTGCGTGTCAAGCGCGGTCAGCTGCCGCATGTCTGTCTCCCCTCCTGGAGGACTCCCTCGTGGAGCGTTCCCCGGATGCCCCTACGGTACGCGCCGATGGACACCACGACCCTCGACCGCCTCGCCGAGCTCATCGTCGCCTACGGCGCGAACGTGCAGCCCGGCCAGATCGTGTCCCTGGGCTCGGATCTCGGCAAGGAGGACCTCACCCGCCGGGTGGTGGCGAGCGCCTACCGCCACGGAGCGAAGTTCGTCGACGTCGTCTACCAGGACCCGTACATCAAGCGGATCCGCTCGCTGGAGGCGGAGGAGGAGACACTGCCCTTCGTGCCGAGCTGGTACCGGGAGCGGATGCTGGCGATCGGCGAGCAGCACTGCGCCATGATCCGGCTCGAGGGCGCCACCGAGCCGGACATCCTCGCCGACCTCGACCCGGCGCGTGTCGCGCTCGACCACCTTCCGCGGCTCAAGGAGTCCTTCCAGGTCGTCGCCGACCAGACGACGAATTGGACGGTCGCGCCCTGCCCCAACCCCGGGTGGGCGCGCAAGGTCTTCCCAGACCTGGGGGAGGAGGAGGCGCTCGCTGCGCTGTGGGCCGACATGATCCACATCCTGCGGCTCGACGAGGAGGACGCCGTCGCCGCCTGGGAGAAACGCAACGAGCTGCTCGTGGCCAAGGCCGCGGCCGTCCAGGAGCGGAGCTTCGACGGGCTGCGCTTCCGCGGCCCGGGCACGGACCTCACCGTCGGCCTCTTCCCCTCCTCCCGCTGGATCTCGGCCGGACTTGAGAACGCCGACGGCATCCGCCACGCGGCCAACGTCCCCTCGGAGGAGATGTTCACGACGCCCGATCCCGCGCGCGTCGACGGCCACGTCGCCGCGACCAGGCCGCTGCTGCTCCAGGGCACCGTCATCGAGGGGATTCGCGTGCGCTTCGAGGCCGGGCGCGCCGTGCAGATCGACGCCGAGGTCGGCGCCGAGGTACTGCGGCGCGCGGTCGAGAAGGACGACGGCGCCTCGCGGATCGGCGAGGTCGCGCTCGTCGACGGCTCGGGCCGGATCGGGCCGATGGGGAGGATCTACTTCGACACGCTGATCGACGAGAACGCTGCCAGCCACCTAGCCCTCGGCGCCGCCTACCCCTTCGCGGTCGGCGACGACGCCGACCGGGAGCGCGCGAACGTCTCCGAGACCCACGTCGACTTCATGATCGGATCGCCCGAGGTGGAGGTCGACGGCCTGGCCGCCGACGGCGCCGCGACGCCGCTGCTGCGCGGAGGCGCCTGGCAGGTGTAGTCGGCGGCGGGCCCGGCGCCGCGGGCGCCGGGTAGGGCGCCGGGCTCGCTCGGGAAGGAAGGACGGGTCGGCGGGCGCCGGGTATGCGGGGCCCCGGGCGCCCGGGGCCCCGCGTCGCTTTGTCGCATACGCGTGGCCGCAGGACGCCGGTGCGACAAATCGGTCGTGGAGCGACCGTTTCGTAGCAGTCGCGGCTCTCCGGCGCGCGAATGCGACAAAGCGACGTCCGGCGCTGCTCGAACCACGCTCCCCAGGCCGCCATCGCCGCCTTCTGCTCCTCCTCCGTGCGCGACATGCCGCCTCCCTTGTAGACGTACAGGAACTTCGCCA
>JBBQAA010000032.1:0-3608 GCA_038276395.1 Solirubrobacterales bacterium
AACAGCGTCGCCGTGACGTGGCGGGCGTACCGGCGCGGGTCGTGTCCGGGCAGGATGAGCGCGGCCAGCGCGCGGACGGCGTAGGTCCAGGCGGTGAGGACCCGCACCGCCGCGGCCTCCCCCGCCCCGTGGTGCTTGCGCATGTAGCGGTCGCGGTTGCGGGAGAACTCGACGATGCGCTTGGCGGGTACCGCGCCGGTCGCGAGCTGCTCGTGGTGGGTCGCCGCGGCGGCGGGGACGTAGAGCGTCCGCCAGCCGGCGTCGGCCAGGCGGCGCTGGAGGTCGACCTCGTCGGAGTAGACGAAGAAGACCGGGTCGAGCCAGTTCACGGCCCGGGCGGCGTCCCGGCGCACGAGCATCGCGCAGGACTGCGCCCAGTCGACGCGCCGCACGGAGTGCCCGCGGCTCTCCACGACGAAGCGCCGGTGGAGCCACAGCGCGGCCAGCAGCGCCGTGCCGAGGCCGGGAAAGCGCCAGGCCGACGGCGCCTGCGTGCCGTCCGGGCGGAGCACCCGGGCGGCGGCGACCGCGGCGCCGGGGTCGGCCTCGAGCGCCGCCCGCAGCTCCGCGACGGCGCCCGGGTGGACCTCCGAGTCCTCGTTCAGGAGCATGCAGAACCGCCCGCGCGAGCGCTGGAGCACCGCGGTCAGGTTCTCCGAGACCCCCCGCCGGCGGTCGCGAGCGATCAGCTCGGTGACCGCCGGGTGCCGCCGCGCGGCCCCCACCGAGCCGTCGGCCGAGGCGTTGTCGAGCACGATGACCTCGCTCTCGAGCCCGCCGGCCGCCAGGCGCGCCCGCTCGGCGGCGATCGCGTCGAGGCCGCGCAGCAGCAGCTCGCGCTGCTCGGTATTGACGACGCAGAAGGAGATCTCGACCGCCACCCGCGCGCTACTCCCCGCGCGGCGCGAGGGGCTGCACGGCGGGACCCTCGATCACGGCACCGTCGTGGGCGAAGCGCGACCCGTGGCAGGGACAGTCCCACGTGCGCTCGGCGTCGTTCCAGCGACACCAGCAGCCGAGATGGGTGCAGACGGGCGAGACGAGGTGAAGCGTCCCGTCCTCTTCCCGGTAGGCGCCGACGCGCTCGCCATCGTGCTCGACGATCCCGCCGGTGCCCGGCGCGAGCTCCTCCGCTGAGCCGGCCACCGGGCGCTGGAAGCGGTCGCGCACGAAGCGCACGCCGACGTTCAGGTTCTCCTTGACGAGCGAGGCCGCGCCCGCGGGCGGGCGAAAGCGCGCGGAGTCGAAGGTCTCGGCCCACGGATTGGGGATCCCCTGGATCCGGTCGGCGAGGATCATCGCCGCCGCTGTGCCGTTCGTCAGGCCCCACTTGCGGTAGCCCGTGGTCACGAGCAGACGCTCGGAGAGGGGGGAGAGCGCGCCCACGTAGGGCAAGCCGTCGGCCGGGCGCAGATCCTGGCTCGAGAAGCGGTAGACCGGCTCGCCGAGCGAGACGTGCTCGGCCGCCCACCCCGCGAGCGCCGCGTAGCGCGCGGACACCGGCTGGCTCTGGCCGGCCTTGTGCCCCTCCCCGCCGACGAGCAGCAGCTCTCCCTCACTGTGCGGATCCGGCGCGGTGCGCAGGGAGTGGGCCGGCGACTCGGTGGAGAGGAACATCCCCTCCGGCGGGTCCGGGTGGGGCGCGGCGAGGACGTAGGAGCGCTCGGCGGCGAGCCGCGGGAACCACAGGCCGCGGTCGAGGATCGGGTAGTGCGTGGCGACGATGACGTGCCCGCACTGGATGGTCGCCGCGTCCGTCTCCACGCGGCAGGGCCGTCCGTCGGTCACGGCGAGGACGCGCGAGTGCTCGAAGACGTGCGAGCCCTCGCCGGGGATCCGGGCGGTCAGCGCCTGGAGGTAGCGGCGCGGATGGAACTCGGCCTGGGCGGCGTAGCGGATGGCGGCGCCGGTGGGGAAGGGCAGCGGCGCGGAATCCTCGTACGTGACGGCGAGACCGGCGTCGAGCGCGGCCTGCACCTCGTCCTCGATCGCGCTCGGGTCCTCTCCCTCGGACGCGTAGGTCCAGGCCTCGCGGCGGCGCAGGTCGCAGTCGATCCCCAGGTCCTCGGTCCAGCCCGCGATGAGCGCGAGCCCGCCCTCCTGGGCCTCGGCGTAGACCGCGGCGCGCTCGGCGCCGAAGCTCCGGGTCAGCTCGTCGTAGATCAGGCCGTGGTTCGAGGAGAGCTTGCCGGTGGTGAAGCCGGTGACGCCGCCGCCGATCGTGCGCCCCTCGATGAGCGCGACCCGCAGGCCGGCGTGGCGCAGGAGCAGGGCGGCGGTCACGCCGGTGATGCCGCCGCCGATGACGGCGACGTCGACCGTGAGGGGGCCGCGCGCGGCCGGGAGCGCGAGCTCGGGCGTCGTGTCCATCCACAGCGAGGCGATCCGCACGTTGAGTCAGCTTGCCATTTACTACCGGTGCGTGCGCGTCATCGTCGCCGACCCCCCGGCCTTCACGCCGCCCTACGACCACGCGCTGTGCGCGGCGCTGGCCCGTGCGGGCGCGGAGGTCGAGCTCGTCACGAGCGCCTTCGACTACGGGGAGGTGCCGGCGGTCGAGGGTTACGCGCGCGTCGAGTCCTTCTACCCGGTGCGGGCGGGGCGGCCCGGCTCGGCCGCTCGCCGCGTGGCGCGGCTCGCCCAGCACGCGCCGGGGATGCTCGGCCTGCGCCGCCGGGCGCGCGGAGCGGACGTCGTGCACTTCCAGTGGCTCGCCGCGCCCGCGCTCGACGCTCGGCTCCTGCCGCGCGTCGTCCCCCTCGTGCTCACCGTGCACGACCCCGAGCCGCGCGCGGCCCGGCCCGGCCGCCGGGCCCTGCTCGGGCGGATGGACGCGCTCGTCGTCCACTCCGAGGCGGGCCGCACGCGCCTCGTCGAGGGCCTCGGCCTCGCCCCGGATAGCGTCCACGTGATTCCCCACGGCGTGCTCGGCCCCGTGGGTAGGCCTCGGGCCGAGGTCGACCCGCCCGAGGCGCTGTTCGTCGGGCTCCTGCGGCCCTACAAGGGCCTCGAGGTGCTGCTCGAGGCGTGGCGGGGGATGCGTCCCACCCACCCCGCGAGGCTCCGTGTCGCCGGGTACCCGCGCTACGACGTCGAGCCCCTACGGACCACCGCCCCGCCGGGCGTCGAGTGGGAGCTCGGCTGGCTCCCCGACGCCGAGCTCGCCGCCCGGCTCGCGCGGGCCGCGGTCGTCGTCCTGCCCTACCTCCAGGCCGACCAGTCCGGGATCCTCTTCACCGCGCTCGCGGCCGGAGTCCCGCTCGTGCTCACCGACGTCGGCGGCTTTCCCGAGGTCGCGGCCACGGGCGCGGCCGAGCTCGTGCCCGCGGGGGACGCCGCGGCGTTGCGCGCGACGCTCGCCCGCCTGCTCTCAGATCCCGCCCGCCGGGAGGAGATGAGTGCCGCCGCCCTCCGCGCCGCGCGGGAGGTCTACGGCTGGGACCCGATCGCGGAGCGAACGCTCGCGCTGTACCGGAGCCTGGGAGCCGCCTAGGCTCCCGGCGTGCCGCTGCGCCTCGTCTTCTGGCTCTCGAGCGGGCTCGTCCTCTACGCCCAGGTGGGCTACGGGCTGCTGCTCGCGTTGCTCGCGCGGCGGAGCGCTGGGGCCG
>JBBQAA010000033.1:0-21051 GCA_038276395.1 Solirubrobacterales bacterium
CGCCTTGCGGGCACGGCACGGCATTCGTGTAATCGCAGGTCTCCGGATGGCTGTCGATGCCGCGCCCATCGACGTTGACCGCCTCCCCGCTGATTCCCGACGCGTCCGAGAGGTCGAAGCCGAGCGTCTGCGGGCCCCTGACCCAGCCAGACGTCCACAGCCCGCCCCGCGGTGACGTGATAGTCGGCGGCGCGTTGTCCTCGAGCGCCACGTTGGCCAGCCCGAGGTACATGACGGCGTCCGGGCTGTAGCCGTTGTCGTCGGTGGTGCAGCCGCTTGCGCTCACGCACTCGACCACGCTCTCGATCCACGCCGCGTGCGGGATGAGCGCGCCGGTCGGCTTCTCGTTGAAGATCGTGCAGTAGATGCTCTGGCAGCCGGCCAGCGTCGCCTGATTGGTCTTGATCAGCGCACGAAAACCGGCGCCGGCGTACGCCTCGTCGATCTGGCGGGTGAAGCCGACGATGCTCGTTCCCGGCGGCGCGGTGAAGCGATAGCCCGCGGCCCAGCCGTTCCGTAGACCAACGCGGGTGTTGTCGCCCGTTCGCTGTCGCAGCCCGTGTAGCCCGCTCGCCGTCGGACACGCCTTGAACGTCTTCAGCTGATAGTTGTCGCTGTCGTTGAACGGCACCCAGTTGCGCGCGAAGTCCCCGTGGCCGGAGTCGCAGCCGTACACGGTGTACGTCGCCGCCCGCGCCACCCCGGTGGCCGCGAGCCACCCGAGGCCCACCATCAGCGCCATCACGATCCGTCGTTTCACGCTCAACCCCGTCCCCTCCGCGGACCATGCCGCATTCAGCTCTTGTTCATGTAAGCCGGAAAGCGGTGATTCTCGCCCCGGTACCCCGAAGGAAATCGCGCAAAGAGCGCCGATCTTCGCTCTCCCGGTAGCGTCAGCGGCCATGGCCACCGCCGCAGAGACCTGGGTACGCGGCGGCCCGCGCGACATCGGCGCGCCCGCTCCCGACTACCTCGACGCGGCGCTCCGGCCCTTCCGCGACGAGCTCGAGGATCTGAAGCCCCAGGACGTCGCCCTCATCGACACCCACACGCATCTCGGCCTCGACATCGACGGCCGCTCGATGGACCTCCCCACCCTGCTCGCCATCCTCGACGAGGCGGGCGTCGAGCGCGCCTGCACGTTCCCCCTGCACGACCCGGATCGCGAGCCCGCCTACCGCGTGCCCAACGACCGGGTCCTGCAGTGGGCGAGCGAATCGGGCGGCCGCCTCACGCCCTTCTGTCGGCTCGACCCCGCCGAGACCCCGCGGGAGGAAGGCGAAAGAGCCCTCGCGAAGGGTGCCCAGGGCATAAAGCTCCACCCCCGCGCCCAGCACTCCGACAACTTCGACAACCCCGGGATCGACGCGATCTTCACCCTGGCCGAGGACGCGCAGGTGCCGCTGCTCATCCACATGGGCCGGGGGATGCCGCCGCTGGCCGAAGACCTCCTCGCCGTCGCCCACCGCCACCCGGGCGCGACGCTCATCCTCGCCCACGCCGCCACGCACGACATGGCGAGGATCACCCGCGGGATGGAGGGCCACCCCGGCTGCTTCTACGACACCGCCGTCTTCTCCGGGCAGGACGTCATGGACCTCTACGCACGCACGCCGCCCGAGCGCGTCGTCTTCGGCTCCGACCCGCCCTACGGCCGCCCGTTCGCCGGGCTCTACCTGGCCCTGCGCGCCGCGCGCGCGGTGAGCCTCGCGCCGGCGCTGACGCAGGGCCTCGCCGGCAGGACCGTGGCCGGCATCCTGCGCGGCGATCCCCATCCCATCCCGACCCAGCCCCTCGCCCCGCGCGAGCGCACGACGACGACGACGCTCGCGCGCGTCTACGGCGTCTGCGCCATGGTCACGGGCACGGCCTTCACCGGCTCGGCGGCGATCGGCGCCGAGATGCTCGAGATGGGCATCGCCGCCTGTAAGGACCCGGACCCCGTGCCGGGCACGGGCGAGACGCTCGAGCGCCTCGGCTCGGCTCTCACCGTCGTGCAGCGCCTCTTCCGCTCGGAGGAGACGGTCTGGCACGGGCTCGGGCTGATGCACCTGTGCCTGTCGCTCGCCGCGACGGCCTGAAGACGCGTCCCACGCGAGTTCGTCGGCTTCCGCCCCAACCGCCTGAAATCCGGCCCGCTGGGGCCCGGCGCACGCGGTGTGAACTTCCCGTTACGGTGGCGCCATGCGCCGACCCAGCCTCGCCCTCGCGGGCCTCCTCCTCGCCGTGCTCGCCCCCAGCACGGCGCACGCGTCTGACTTCATGCGGAACATCGTCCCGCCCGGCCAGTACGGCGCCGGCAGCGCGGCCGGGCCGCTGTCCGCGAACGAGAAGGATCAGATCCCCCTCTACGACGCCCTGACCCCCTTGCGCGGGAACGTCACGCAGGGCGACCTGCTGAAGTTCTACAAGCCGGAGAACTTCGCGCCGATCGGCACGGCGCGCGTCGAGCCGACGACCTTCTCCGGCCCGGGCGCGCTGACGATCACGCGGGACGACTTCGGCGTGCCGCACATCTACGGCACGACGAAGACCGCCACCTTCTTCGGGGCGGGCTGGATCGTCGCCGAGGATCGCGCGCTGCTCGCCAACTTCGGTCGCCTGCCGGCGATCGCCGCGGTGGCCGACATCCCCGGCGTCAACGCCTTCAGCCTCGTCACCGGCGGCGGCGGCTACACCCCGAGCGCGCAGGCGCGCGCGCTCGTGCACTCCGAGCAGGGCAAGCTCGTAAAGGCCTACGGGGCCAAGGGCCGCTCGATCATCCACGACCTGCAGGACTACTCCGACGGCATCACCGCCTACATGCGCACAAAGGATCCGAAGGCGAAGCCGTGGACCGTCGACGACTGCATCGCCGTGACCGCCTTCATCGGTTCCATCTTCGGCAACGGCGGCGGCGGGGAGATCAGCCACGCCGACTTCCTCGCCCGCCTGCGCCACAAGCTCGGGAAGGCCACCGGCGACAAGGCCTTCGGCGACCTCATGGAGGCGGGCGACCCCGAGGCGCCGACGACGACGAGCAGGACCTTCCGCTACGGCGTCTCCGGGAACGCGCCGACGATCGGCTCGCCGCTCGTCGACCCGGGCACGGCGAAGGCCGACGGCAGCATCAAGGCGTCGACCGGCCGCAAGCTCGCCTCGAACTTCCTCATCGTCGGCAAGAGCCGCTCGGCCACGGGCGAGCCGATGGCCGTCATGGGCCCGCAGCTCGGCTACTTCGACCCGGAGATCGTCGTCGAGGCCGACCTGCACGGCCCGGGCATCAATGCCCAGGGCGCGATCACCCCCGGCGGCAGCCCGTACATCCTCATCGGGCGCACGAAGGACTACGCCTGGAGCCTGACGACGGCGACCAACGACAACACGGACACCTTCGTCATGCCGCTGTGCGTCCCGGGCGGGAAGCCGGCGGACCGCAACGCCGACCACTACATCTACCGCAAGCGCTGCATCGCGATGAAGACCTTTGACGCGGGCCTGCTCAAGGGCGGCGAAGCGCGCTTCCACGTGACGGTCCACGGGCCGGTCCAGGGCACGGTCATGATCCACGACCGGCCGTGGGTCATCGCCAAGCAGCGTTCGACCTACGGCGAGGACGCGCTCGGCGTCGCCGCCCTGCGCGACATGACGCTCGGCCGCGGGGAGACCGTCAAGGGCTTCTACGCCTCGGCCAACGAGTTCGGCTTCACCTTCAACTGGGGCTACGTCTCGCGGCAGCACATCGCCTACTTCTCCTCGGGCAAGCTGCCGATCCGCGCGCGCGGGACGAATAAGGAACTGCCGACGATCGGCACCGGCAAGTACAACTGGCGAGGCTTCCTCAAGGAGAGCCAGCACCCGCACGAGTCAGACCCGAAGAACGGCCTGTTCCTGAACTGGAACAACAAGCCGGCGCCGGGCTGGCAGGCGGGCGAGGACAACCTGTCCTACGGCTCGGTCCACCGCGTCGAGTCCTTCTACCACTTCCCGAAGAAGGTCACGCTCCCCGGCCTCGTCTCGATCATGAACAAGGCGGCCACCGAGGACGTCACCGCCGAGCAGGTGTGGCCGATCATCGCCGCGATGCTGGCGAAGACGAGCGCGCCGAACGCGCAGGCCAAGCAGGCGGCGGCGCTCGTCTCCTCGTGGACCGCGCGGGGCGCCTCGCGGCTGGACGCAAACCTCGACGGGAAGATCGACGACCCGGGCGCGGTCATCCTCGACACCGCGTTCACGAAGATGGCCACGACCGCGCTCGGCGCGCGGATCGGCGGGCTGACGAGCAACCTGTCGGACCTGATCTCGATCGACTCGAACCCGCAGGGGCGGAACGGATCGTCCTTCGGCAACGGCTGGTACGGCTACGTCGAGAAGGACCTGCGGACGCTGCTCGAGCGGCCGGTGCGCGGGCGCTTCGCGCTGACCTACTGCGGCCGGGGCTCGGTCACCGCATGCTCGCGCTCGCTGTGGCGGGCGCTCGTGGCCGCCGATGAGCAGATCGCGGCCAAGCAGGGCCCTGACCCCGCGGCGTGGCGCGCCGACGCTACGAACGAGCGGATCAAGTTCACGCCCGGGCTGATCAAGGACACGATGCGCTGGACCAACCGCCCGACCTTCCAGCAGGTGCTGCGCTTCGCGCCGTAGGCGCCGACGGGAGGTGAAGGTCACGCTCCTGCCCCGCTCCCGAAGCCCGCGCGCGGATCGCGCGCCGGCCCCGGCCGTGCGGGCGCCGCTCGCGCATGCCCTGCTCGACGGGCGGGATCCCCACCACGCGTGAGAGCCTTCTACGAGGAGCGGTGGACCCGCCTGCCCGCGGCGCTCGACCCGCCCGCGCTCGCCGAGCGCCGCGCCTTCCGCGACGAGCTGCTGGCCCGCGCGGCCGGCCCGGTCCTCGACCTCGGCTGCGGGGACGGGGCTCTCACCCCGCCCGGCGCCACCGGTGCCGATCTCGCCGAGGCCGCCCTCGCCCGCGCCCGCTCCCGTGACCCCGTGGGAAACTGGGTGCGGGTGGAGGAGGACGCGCCGCTGCCCTTCGCGGAAGGCGCCTTCGGGCTCGTGTGGTGCTCGGAGACGCTCGAGCACATCGGGGACACCGCGCGCTTCCTCACCGAGGCGCGCCGCGTGCTCACTCCGGGCGGCCTGCTCGGCGTCACCGTCCCGCGCCTGCGCGCGTGGCACGCGCTCCGGCCCGCGCGCCACCTCCACCCGCTCGGGGATCACCTGCGCTTCTACGTGGCCGCGACGCTGCGTGACGTCCTGACCGACGCGGGCTTCACGGCGGTGCGCACCCGCCATCGTGGTCCGCTCCTCACTGCCGGCGCCGAGCGTCCGCGGTGAGGTCCTCCGGCCGACCGGCCGGCCGGCCGCGCCGCGCCCGGCGGAGGCCTCGGCCGCGCCCGGAAGCCCGGGTGGGCCAGGCCTGCCCGCCCGCGCCCCCACCGCATCACGACCCAGTTTCGGACCTCACGCGCAGGAAGCCGGCGATCGCCGCCTTGGAGTGGGGATCAAGGGCGAGCGTGGCGCTGTAGGCCGCCTCCGCCGCGCGCGGGTCACGCAGCCGCGTCTCCTCGAAGGTGGCCAGGCGAAGCCAGGGATCGGGGCTCGATGGCGCGAGGCGGACGGCGCGGGCGAGCGCCGACCGGGCCAGGAGGGGGTGCCCGGCGGCGTCCTCGACGGCGGAGAGGAGATAGAAGGGCTGTGGGGAGAGGGGGTCGAGCGCGCGGGCGCGCTCGGTGGCGGCCACGGCGCCCCGCAGGTCCCCCGCGATCAGGCGCCGCAGCGCGGTGTCGGTGGCGTTCTGGGAGCGGAGCGGGCCGAGCGCGGCCCAGCCCGCCACGAGCAGCCCGGCGAGGAGCGCGAGGGCCGCGGCGAGGCGGAGCGGCGCGCGGTCGGGGTCGGGCCCGGCGGGCGCACTCGAGGGCTCGGAGAGCGGGCCGCGGCCGGCCAGCCAGCCGGCCGCCAGCAGCGCGGGCACGATGCAGCCGGGGATGAACCACGTCCAGTCCACGACCGAGTGGACCCCGACGACGACGACGACGGAGAGCAGGGACATCGTCACGGCGCGCTCGGATGGCGCGGCGGTGGTGCGCCGGGCGCGCAGGGGCGCGGCCCGCAGGGCGGCGCGGCCCCAGGCGACGAACAGGGCGAGGGTGAGGGCGAGCCCGACGAGCCCGAGGTCGGCCAGGGTCTGGGGGAGGAAGCCGTGCGCGTGGCGCACGCGCTGCTCGTCGCGCGAGTAGCGCTGGCGGGCGGTGGCAAAGCCCCCCGCGCCGACGCCGAGCAGCCGGTGGTGGGACCACACCGTCCCGGCCTCGCTCCAGTAGCGCGCCCGGACGCTGCCCGTGGCCGCCAGCCGCGACGGCTGGTTGGGCGGGATCCGGGCGCGCGTGTCGGTCAGGTGGCTGACGCCGGCGGAGATCCGGTGGGCGAGGCCGCCGGGGCGCGTGCTCTCGTAGACGGTGAAGCCGAGGACGGCGATCGCCAGTCCGGCGAGGAGACCTATCCCCGCCCGCCGGCGCCGGCGCGGGGTAAAGGGCCCGCGGGTCAGCGCGAAGGAGCACAGGACCCCCGCGACGAGGAGCGCCAGGACCGTGACCGCGAGCCACAGGCCGAGCGCGTGGCCGGCGCTCGCGCGCTCCGGGAGCGCGACGCGATCGTCGGTCAGCGCGCTCTGGCCGAAGGCCCAGGCGGCCGCCGCGGCGGCGCCCAGCCCGGAGACGAGCAGCACGAGCGCGCCGCGCAGGCGCAGCGGCGCGCAGAGGAACCAGAGCGCGAGACCGAGCCCGAGGGCGAGCAGCGCGCCGCGCGAGTAGGCGAGCAGGGTGGCGATGAGCAGCACGCCGGTCGCCGGGTAGGCCAGCGCGGCCAGGGCGGGTCGCCCCTCGCGCCGCGCGCCGAGCCACAGCGTGGCCGGCACGCCGAGGGCGGCGGCGACCCCGACGGCGTTCCAGTAGCCGAACGGGGCGCGCAGCCGCGAGTAGATCTCGTCGGCCGCGAGCTGCCCGGGGAGCACCTTCGTCAGCAGCGCGTAGCCCGCCACGAGAGACGCGGCCACGGCGATGCCGCCGAGCAGCGCACCGCCCGAGCGGGGCGCGAGGCGGGCGAGGCAGAGCCCGCCGGCGAAGACCGCGAGGTAGGCGACGGTCCGCGCCGACTCGACCCAGGTGTCCTCCGGGTAGACCGACCAGGTCACCGACAGGACGCTCCAGGCGGCCAGCGCGGCGAAGAGCCAGAGCGCCGGGCCGCCCCAAAGCCGGGTCGTGACCCGCCGAGAGAGGAGCGCGAGCACGCCGAACGCCGCGCCGCCCGTGGTCAGGAAGACCTCCGTCCAGGTCGCGGAGGAGAGGTCCTGACCGCCGCCGGCGCCGAAGGCGACCGCGGCGAGCACGGCGGCGACCGCCGCCCCGAGCACCGGCGCCGAGCCGAGCCGCGGCCGGCGGCGCAGGCGCCCACTCGCCGGCCGGGCGGGAGGGCTAGGTGCGGCCGCGAGGGAGGGCACGCCCGAGGCGGCCGGGGGGCCACCGCGGGCGGCGCCGGCGCGCGGCCCCGACGAGGCTCGCGAGGGCCCCCGCGGCGAGGAGGACGAGGACGGCGATGAGCGGCGCGGGCAGCGAGGCTCCGGAGCCGCTCGCGGCGGCGCCCGGGCGAACGGCGGCCGCGGCCACGCGGTTCCCGAGCGCACCGCCGGCCTGGGCGCGGCCGAGCGCCTTGGCGTCGGCGGGCGAGACGGGCTTGGCGGGCGGCACGGGGGAGGCGCCGCCGGCGGTCGAGGCGCGCGGGGGACCGCCGGGGGCGCCGGGGCCGCCGCCGGCGGCGCTCGAGGGGTCCGTCCCGTTCGGGTTGTGGTGCGGCGCCGGCCGCCGCGGGGCGCCGGCGGCCTGGGCCTGCTGGACGGCCTCTACGCAGTTCGAGTACTCCTTCAGGTCGGCCGGCATCGAGTGCAGCGCCGAGTTCAGGTCGCTCTCGGAGTAGTGCCGGGTGAGCTGGCCGTTGGCCTCGCAGTCGTGGATGACCGCGGCGCCGGAGGCATGGGCGAGCGACGGCACGAGGAGGCCGCCGGCGAGCGTGAGGAGCAGGGTGGCTCGGCGCAGCATGAGGGGCACGGACCGGACGTCCCTGAACGACCCGAGCCCCGAGGCTAGCACCGGGGCTCCTCCGCCCGCGCGAGCGCGCCGGCCATGCCGTCGGCCCAGGCCGCGGGGGTCAGCCGGGCCGCCGCGGCCCGGCCGGCGGCGCCGAGCCGGGTCCGCGCGGCGGGATCCTCGCCCAGGCGGCGCATCGCGGCGGCCAGCGCGTGCGGATCCCCGGCGGGCACGACCACGCCGGTCTCGCCGTCGCGCACGAGCCCGCCCGCGGCGGCGCCGACGGCGTCTGAGGCGATGACGGGGGTGGCTTGGCACATGGCTTCGTTGACGGTCAGCCCCCACGGCTCCCGGAAGGTCCTGGTGGGGATCGACGGCACCACCACGACGTCCGCGGCGGCCAGAAAGTTGCGGACTTCCGCCGGGCTCCGCATCCCGGCGCGCACGACCGCGCTGGCGGCGGGAGTCGGGGACCGGGATTGACCCCCGCCGACCAGGACCAGCGCGGCCTGCGGCGCTCCGTAACCCGAGATGGCCCAGGCCCTGAGGAGCACCCTCGCCCCTTTTTCCCGTGCCCAACGGCTGGCAAACAGGAACTGCAGCGACGCCCGGCGCTCGTCCCGTGTGGGCGCGCCGCTCCAGAAGCCGACGTCCACGCTCTGCGGCGCCTCGACGACGTTGCGGGCGCCGCGGGCGCGCACGTAGGCGCTCACATGCGGGCCGTAGGTCGCCACGGCGTCGGCGTCGCGGTAGATCGCCCGCAGCGGCAGGTAGGAGAGCGCGTGCGCGGCGCTCACCGGGTGGGCCCACAGCGAGGCCCAGAGCACGAACGGGACCCGCGCGCGCCGCGCGCCGCGCCAGGCGGCGGGCAGCGCCACCCGCCCGCCGATGCCCGCGATGACCGCGCGGTGGCGCCCCGAGGCGGCGAGCGCGTGCACCGCCCGCTCGCTCAGGTGGCGGGCGGGAAAGGGCAGCGCGGCGAGGTCCTCCTCCCACCCGGCCGTGGCGTGGTGCGTGCGCCCCCCGAACAGCGCGACCTCGATCCCCACCCGCTCGTGCAGGGCGGCGAAGGGCGCGATCCGGTCGGGCGGCGCGTAGCTCGTGACGAGGAGGACCGGCCGGCGGCCCGCGTCAGCCATGGAGCGCCTCGGCGTAGGCGGCGACGGTGCGCCGCCCGCACTCCTCCCAGGTGAAGGAGCGCGTCGCCGTGGCCCGGGCCCCGGCCCGGAGCGCGGCGTCGCCGATGAGGCCGCGCACGGCGCGGGCCAGCGCGGGCGGGTCGCGCGGTGGGACGAGGACCATCCCCGGCCCGGCGGCGGCGACCAGCTCCGGGCCGGCCTCGCCGCGGCAGCCGACGGCGGGCACGCCGGCGCCGAGCGCCTCGAGATAGGCCACGCCGAGCGCCTCGTGCTCGCTGGGAAGGACCATCGCGGCGGCGCCCGGCAGCGCGGCGCGCAGCCCGGCGGGGTCGAGCTGGCCGCGGAAGCTGACGCGCTCGGCGACGCCGAGCCGGCGGGCCTCGGCCTCGAGGGCACCCCGCTCGGGGCCCTCGCCGATGATCTGAAGGACGCACCCGGGTAGCTCGGCGAGCGCGCGCACGACGTCGACCTGGCGCTTGCGCGCCACGAGGTGGCCGATGCTCAGGAGCAGCGGCGGCCTTGCCGGCTCCCGCGGCGTCAGGAGATCGGCGCCGAGGGGGACGACGCGCGTGCGCTCAGCGCCGAGCGCCCGGCAGCGCGCCTCGGTCCCCGGCGAGTTCGGCAGCACGAGCCGCGCCCGGCGGAGCGTGTCGATGACGCCCGCGCGGGCACGGGCGCCGCGGTTGACCATCCACAGCACGTCCCCCCCGTGCACGGAGACGACGAGCGGCGTGTCCGGGGCGACGCGGAGCGCGGCCGCCCCCGCCGGGAGCGCGTAGTGGGCGTGCAGGAGCTCGAAGGGAAACGTCGCCCGCAGGCGCGCGAGGGCGCGGGCGAGCGCCGGCGCCGCGAGCGCCGGCCACGCCCCCAGCGTCCGCCGCCGGGGCGGGGGCGGGAGGAACGGCACGAAGGAGACGGGCAGGCCGTCCCGCTCCTCGTGGCGCGCCTGGCGGAGCGGCGCGAGGGCGGCGCGGAGGTCGCGACGGCGCAGTGCGTCGCCGCGCGGGAGGACCGAGTGCAGGACGAGCACGCGCACCTCGGCGCCGGCCTCGCGCGCGGCGAGCGCCTGGCGGTGGGCCCACACGCCGAGCACCGGGTCGGCGGCGCGGGGGTAGAGCTCGGCGAGGACGGCGACCTTCACGCCGTCGTGCCCACGAGTCCACGCACGACGTCGGGTAGCGAGAAGAGGTCCTCCTTGGACACGCAGGCGCCCACACCCGCGCGCCGGGCCTCCTCCCACACCGCGGGATCGGCGTTGGCCGAGCACAGGACGAGCGCCTGCCCTGGGCGGCGGCGACGGAGCTCGGCCGCGGTCTGGAGGCCGGAGAGGCCCGGCATGCGCGAGTCGAGGACGACCACGTGCGGGTCGGCAGCGGCGAGCAGCTCGAGGGCCTCCTCGCCGCGGCTCGCCTCGGCCACGACCTCGACACCCTCGGCGCCGGCGAGGATCGTCGCGGCGAGGAAGCGGACGTCGGGCTCGTCGTCGACGAGCATGACCCGGATCGCGCACTCGGCGCTCACGCCGTCGGCTCCCAGACGGTCTCGAGCGTCTCGGCGGCCTCACGCGCAGTGAGGTGGGGGCGCTCGGCGAGGAACGCCTCGGCCTCGCGCACGGCCTCGTCCCGGGGATAGGTCGCGCCCACCGGGCGCAGGCCGTGCCGGACGGGGGTCGCGTCGATGATCCCCACGGGCCAGCCGTGCTCCGCGGCCACCGCGGCCCAGTGGGCGTCGAGGCCCCACCCGAAGCGCAGCTCGGGGAAGGGCAGCAGGACCTCGAAGGTGGGCGCCGCGAAGGCGGTCACGGGGCCGATCTCGACAAAGCGCGTGCGGCGAGCGAGCGCGCGCGGGCGGCGGCGCGTGACGGGCCACGCCGCGTGGGAGGCGCGCCGGTGAGCGGGCTGGGCGATCCGCAGGCCGAGCCGCTCGGCCAGGTGCAGGAAGAGGTCGAGGAAGCCTGGCGGGAGGCGGACGTCGTCGTCCACCACGAGCAGCCAGTCGAACCCCGCCGGTGGGTGGGCGGCGAGCAGGCGGTTCAGGTTCGGGAACTTCCCGCGATCCCCGGGCGGGGCCGTCCACAGCTCGACCGCGTGGCGGGAGGCGGCGAGCTCGGCGCGCGCCTCGGGCATGAGCCCGGGCAGCTCGGGGCGCTCGACTCCCAGCGCGAGCACGCGGCGCCGGGGCGGCGCGGCCGCCGCGGCCCGGGCCAGCGCGCGGCGCGCGCCGCGGAGCCGCAGGTCGAGCAGGCGGTCGGCCGCGGCGGCGCGCAGGGGGCGCGTGACGGTCCCGCTCTCGCCCGAGAGGAAGGGGCTCTCCTCCATGCAGCGCGACGGTAGCGTCCCGCGGCCAGATGGGGGATCTGCGCGTCGCCGTGTGCACCAACCGCTCGCCGGCGGCGGTGGTGGGGTGCCTCCGGGCGCTGGCGCGCGAGGGTGCCGAGGGCGCCCTGCTCGTCGTGAGCGGTCTCGGCCCCGAGGCGACGGCGGCGCACGCGTCGGCGCTGGCCGCCGTGCTGCCGGGCGCCCGCGCGCTCCGAGAGCCAGCGCCCGGTCTCTCCGCGGCGCGGAACCGCGCGCTCGCCGCCTGCGGGCAGCACGACGTGCTCGCCTTCCTCGACGACGACGCCGAGGTCGACCTCGGCTGGCGGGCGGCGCTGACGGCGGCGTGGGACGCCGCCGGCCCGCGCGCCGGCTGCGTCGGCGGGCCGGTCCGTCCGCGCTTTCCCGCCGGGCGCCCGCGTTGGCTCGGCGACGCGATCCTGCCCATGCTGACCGCGCTCGACCTCGGCCCCGCCCCGCGCGCCCTCGACCCGGAGCGCCAGGCGCTCGCTGGGGCCAACTTCTCCTTCCGGGTCGGCGCGCTGCGCGCGGCCGGCGGCTTTGATCCCCGCTGGGGCCACGCCGGGGCGCGGGCGTGGTTCGGGGAGGACGACGAGGCGCAGCTCGCGCTCGCCCACGCGGGGTGGGAGATCCGCTACGCGCCGGCGCCCTCGGTGGTGCACGTCATCCCGGCGGCGCGCGCGCGGCCGGGCGCGCTCCTGCGGCGGCGCTTCCGCCACGGCGCGGCGATGGCCCGGCGCGGGCGCCGGACCCGGGCGCGCGGGGCCCGCTACCTGATCTCCAACGCGGTGCTGGCGCCGGTGGCGCTCGCGCGCTCGGGGCGCGCGCGGGCGATGGAGCGCCTCCTGCACGTCGCGGAGAACCTCGGCGTCGTGCTGGCGCCGCTGGTGCGACGGTGATCCTCTTCCTGCACCACGCCTACCGCTCCCCGGGCGGCGAGGAGCGCACGATCGAGGATCTGCGCTGGCTCGTGCGCGAGCGGCTCGGGGAGGACGCTGAGCTGCTCGAGCGCGACTCGCGGATGACGAGCCGCGCCCGCGCCACCGCCGGGCTCCTGCGCGGCGGGCTCGAGCCCGAGGAGGTGAGCCGCGCCGTGCGGCTCACCGGGGCGCGGGTGCTCCACGCCCACAACCTCCACCCCACCTGGGGCTGGCGGGCGCTCCGCGCGGCGCAGGCGGCCGGGGCGCGCACGGTCCTGCACCTCCACAACTACCGGCTCGTGTGCGCGGTGGCCACCTGCTTCACCCGGGGGGAGGACTGCACGCGCTGCCACGGGCGCGACACGCGGCCGGGGCTCCGCCTGGCCTGCCGCGGCTCTCACGCCGAGGCGGCCGTCTACGCCGCCGGCCTCGCGCTGGCCGAGCGCCGGCTGCTGGCCGCCGCCGACGTCCTCGCCGTGCCGAGCCCGGCGGCGCTCGAGCGCCTGCGCCTGCTCGGCGCCGGGTTGCCCGAGGAGCGCGTGCGCGTCGTGCCCGGCCTCGTGCGCGCCTTCGCTCAGCGCTCGCGCGCGGGTACGGGTCAGTACGCGTTCGTGGCGGGCCGGCTCGCGCCCGAGAAGGGCGTGGCCGACGCCGCCGCGGCCTGCCGCGCCGCGGGCCTGCGCCTGCGGGTCGCGGGCGACGGGCCCGAGCGGGCGCGCATCGCCGCGGCCGCGCCCGAGGCCGAGCTCCTCGGCCACCTCGGCCGCGACGCGCTCGGTCGGGAGCTCGCGGGCGCCGGGGTCGCGCTCTTCCCCTCCCGCGCGGCGGAGACGTTCGGCCTCGCCGCCGCCGAGGCGATGGCCGCCGGCGTGCCGGTCGTCGGCACCCGGGTGGGCGCCCTGCCCGATCTGCTCGAGGAGGAGGATCTGGTCCCCCCCGGCGACGTCGCCGCGCTCGCCGCCGCGGCACGGCGCCGCTACCGCGACGCGCCGGCCGGTGAGCGGGCGATCGAGCGCGCCCGGGCCGTGGCGGGCCCGGACCGCGCCGAGGCGGTGCTCCGAGCGCTCTACGCGGCGGCGCTCGGCGAGGGCTGAGCGCCGGTGCGGACCGCCGTCTCCGCGCTTGAGGGCGCCCGAGGACCACAACTGCGGGAGACGCCGGCCGTGCCGGCGCCGTTCACCCGCGGGCCGCGAGCGGCCCGAGCCCCTCAGGCCCCCGCCGGCACCCGCTCCCGGAGCCACGCGACGGTCCGCGCGATCCCCTCCTCGACGTGGACCTCCGCCTCCCAGCCGAGCACGTCGCGCGCCTTGCTCACATCCGGCCAGCGGCGCTGCACGTCGACGTGGAAGCTCGGGACGCTCACGAGCTCGAGGTCCTCGGCCGGATACCCGCAGCCGGCCCAGCACGCCGCGGCGATCTCCGCCACCGTGAGCTCCCGCGCGGCGGAGATGTTGAACGCCTCGTTCTCCGCCGCGGGATGGGCCATCGCGGTCACGGCGCCGGCGGCGATGTCGTCGACGTAGGTCAGCGTCCGGGTCTGCTCTCCCGTGCCGAAGATCTCGAGCGGAGCGCGGCCCTCGGTGGCCAGCGCCTTGCGGATGAGGTCGGGGACGGCGTGGGCGATCCCCGGCTCGTCCTCGGGCATCTCGCCCGGGCCGTAGGCGTTGAACGGGCGCACGATCGTGTAGGGCAGCCCGTGCTCGTCGTGGGCGGCGCGGCACCAGACCTCCCCCGTGAGCTTCGAGTAGCCGTAGGCCGAGCGCGGCACCGGCACCTCCCACACGTGCTCCTCGGCGGTCGGGAACTCGCTCGCGCGCTCGAAGACCATGCTCGAGGACACGTAGACGTAGCGCTCGACGGCGTGGTCGAGGGCGGCGCGGACGGTGGCGTCCATGAGCGCCGCGTTGACCTCGGTCAGCGTGTGCGGGAGCTTGTGGAAGTTGGCGATCCCGCCGACGATCGCCGCCAGGTGGATGACGTGGGTGCAGCCCGCCACCGCCTCGCGCGCGTCGGAGAGGCGGCGCAGATCGCCACGGTGGACTTCGCAGCCCTCCCTCATCCACCGGGGGGCGTCGCGCTGGTCGCAGACGCGGACCTCCCACGCCGGGTCGGCGAGCAGGCGGCGCACGACGGCCTGGCCGATGAATCCGGCGCCGCCCGTGACGAGCACCCGGCTCACCCGCGAGGGCTCCCGGCCCCGAGCGCGGCGAGCGCGCCCACCTCGGCGGCGTAGGTGAAGACCTGGCCCGTCCCGAGCGCGTCCCACGGGTCGACGAGCAGGCAGTCGCCGGCGGCCGCGTCGGCCACGACCTCGATGAGGCCCGGGGTGTAGGCAGAGTGGTTCGTGGCCACGACGACCGCGCCGGCGTCGGTCACCGCGGCCTCGGCGGGCTGGGTCGGCTCGGCCACGAACGGGTCGGAGACCGCGACGTCGGCCAGCTCGCGCTCGAGCAGGCGCACGAGCTTGTGGGAGAGCGAGTCGCGCTCGTCGTCCGTGTCGCGCTTGAACGTGAGCCCGAGCACGGCGACCTTCCGCCCGGCGAGCGGGCCGAGCCGGCGGATCATCCCCTCGACGAGGAAGCGGGGGACGGACTCGTTCACGCGGGAGACGGCGAGGAGCATTCCCGGCGCGTGGGAGCGCTCCTCGGAGAAGGCGAAGTCCTTGCGCAGACAGGTCCCGGCGGTCAGGCCGGGCCGCGCCATCCCCCCGCGCGGGTAGTCGCGGTTGATCAGGTCGATGACGTCGAACACATTGGCGCCGTACTGCTCGCAGTCCATCATCAGCAGGTTGGGCAGGGCGAACTGGGTGTAGCGCAGGATGTTCGTCCAGATCTTGGCCAGCTCGGCCTGCACGGGCGTCGTCTCGCGCACGGGCGCGCCGAAGACGGCGAAGAGCGCCCCCGCGCGCGCGGTGGCGGCCGGGTCCATCCCACCCACGATGCACGGCAGCGTGCCGATCTCGGCCAGGAAGCGCCCGGCGGCGATCCGCTCGGGCACGTGGGCCACGTGGGGGGCGAACCCGCGCCGCGCCGCCACGTAGCCCGCCACCCAGGCCGTCGTGCCGGGGGCGACGGTCGAGCGCAGGACGATCAGGTGCTCGGGCGTGAGGACCCCGAGCAGGTCGTCGAGCGCCGAGCGGATGTCCCGGATGTCGATCTCGATGTGGGAGAGCGACGGCGTGCCCAGGGTGAGGACGATGTCCCGCGCCCCGGCGGCGTCGGCCACTCGGTCCGACAGGGTCAGGAGGCCGGCCTCGTGCACGCGCGCCAGCAGCTCGCCCGCGCCCGGCTCGGCGAAGGGCACGCGGCCCTCGCCCACCGCGCCGAGCCGCGCGGGATCGACGTCGATCCCGAGGACGCGCCGGCCCGCGCCCGCGAAGGAGAGCGCGAGCGGCAGCCCGACCCGGCCGAGGCCGACGATCGCGACGTCGTGGTCCATGGGCGGGGACGCTACCGGCGGGACTCAGCCCAGGCGGCCGCGGGGCGGGGGATCAGACGCGGCCGCGCCGGCGCAGCCGCAGCCACTGCCGCGCGAACGAGGTCACGAACCATGGGTTGTAGCGGGCGTAGCGCCGCCACAGGCGCCGCGGCTCCTGGCTCAGGCGGAAGGCCCACTCGAGCCCCAGCTCCTGCAGCCTCGCCGGGGCCTGGGGGATCCGCCCGGCGTGGAAGTCGAAGGCGGCGCCGACACCGACGAGGATCGGCGCGTCGAGCAGCGGCCGCATCACCGCCATCCACTTCTCCTGTTTGGGCACGCCGATCCCGACCCAGACGATCTCCGCGCCCGAGCGGTTGATCTCCGCGGCGATCTCGGCGCGCTCGACCGCGGAGAGCTCGTGGAACGGCGGCGCGTGACCGCCCTCGATGTGCAGGCCGGGAAAGCGCGTCCGCAGGTTCAGCGCGAGCTGGACGAGCGTCCCCTGGTCGCGCCCGCCGTAGAGGTACATGCGGCGACCCGTCTCCGCGCCCCGGGCGCAGGCGCGCGCCATGAGCTCCGGGCCGTAGACGCGCGCGGGCAGCGGGTGCCCGAGCCGACGCAGCGCCCACACGAGCGGCTGGCCGTCGGGGACGGTCATCGTCGAGCCGAGGACGGCCTCGCGCAGTGCCGGGTCCTCCTTGGCCTCCATGACAGTGTGCGTGGCGGCGACGCACACGTAGCCGCGCTCGCCGGCCGCGACCATCGCATCCATCCAGCGCAGGGTCTGCTCATAGTCCGTGAGGGCCAGCGGGATGCCCAGCACGGACGCCGTCGGGGGAATCGCCACGTCAGCGGGGTCGAGGCTGGAATGGGCAGAGGAGATGCTCACAGGGGTTTGACGCGGGGGGTGGGCGAAAGGTGCGATCTTCCGCCTGCTTTGGGCGGCGTTTCTCAGATGGCCTCTTCGAGGTGGGCGACGGGTGCCCTGCTCCAGGGCATCACCCACGGTATTGCGGCCATCGGTCGGCCACCCGCGAACCGCCGGTGGGACTCAGAGCAGGCCGACGTGCTCCGCGCTGATCGCCCCGGCGAGGATCTCGGTGGCATGATCCGCACCGGCGGGTCGTCCACGTCCAGGTGGCGGCCGTCTCCCGCGTGTCGCAAGTCCAGATGTCACACACAACAGTCCGCGCGAGCGATCTGACCCATGCGTGAGCGCACGGCGATCGCCTACGTCGCTCCGTGGGTCGACCTCGGCGGCTCGGACAAGGGCACCCTCGACTGGTTTCGCTGGATCGACCGCGATCGCTTCGCCCCCTCGCTGATCACGACGCAGCCCTCGCTGAACCGTCGGGTGCACGAGATGCAGCGCTACGCGGAGGAGGTCTGGGTACTGCCCGAGCTGCTGGCCGGGATGGCCGTTCCGCAGTTCATCTTCGACTTCCTCCACACCCGTGACGTGGGCGTCATGCACATCATGAACTCGCGGATCGCGTTCGACCTGCTGCCGGACCTCGGGAACCTGCCGAGTCCGCCCAAGGTTGTCGTCCAGCTCCACGTCGAGGAGGCGGATCGCTCGGATACGTCAGGTACGTGACCACTCGATACGGCAACCTCGTCGACGCATTCTCGGTCACCAGCGACCATCTCGCCGCGGCCGTCGAGGGTTATGACATCCCGCGCCGGAAGATTCACGTGATTCGCACGGGCGTCGACGCCAAGGGCGAGTTCTCGCCCGAGCACACGGCGCCTCGCGGCGGTCTCAGCCGGGGGTGCTTCCACGTCCTGTATCCGGGCCGCCTCGTCGACCAGAAGGATCCGATGCTGATGGTCGAGGTGGCCCGCAGACTTCGCGAGGCCGGGTCCGGCTTCTGTATCCACGTCGTGGGCGAGGGTGAGCTTGAGGCGCCGGTCCGCGAAGCGGTGGGCCGCCATGGCCTCGGAGAGGTGGTTAAGCTGCATCCTGCGACCTCAGATCTCGGCCCGTGGTACGCGGCGTGCGACGCGCTCCTGATGACGAGTCGTTTCGAGGGCGTGCCCTACGTCGCCTACGAGGCGATGGCCATGGGGATGCCGGTCGTCGCGCCGGCCCTCCCCGGGAACGTCGAGCTGATCGAAGACGATCTCGGTGTGCTCGTGGATCCGCGTGATGATGCGGCTGGGTACGCCCGTGCGCTCGGCGGCCTCGTGAACGACCCGGCCAGGTCGGCGCGGATGGGCCGCCGCGCCCGCGAGAACATGCTCGAACGGCATTCGCTTCGACAGATGGCCAGCCTGCACGAGTCGCTCTACGAGGACGTGCTTGGGCCGCGCGTGGCGGTGCCGGCCCGCGGCGAGGGCCCCGTCCGATCGGGCGCGCTCCGTCGCCGTCCGGTCGCGGGCCAGCCACTCGTCAGCGTAGTTATCCCCTGCTTCGATCACGGTCGCTACCTGCGCGGCTGCCTCGCGTCCGTGCGCCAGCAGAAGAAGTGCCGGACAGAGATCCTGGTAGTCGACGACGGGTCCTCCGATCCCGAGACCCTCCAGGTGCTCGACGAGCTCGAGGAGGCCGCTGACGTGCGCCTCCTGCGCCTCGAGGCGAACCGGGGGCCGAGCGCCGCACGTAACCACGGGATTGAGGGGGCCGGCGGCAGGTACGTCCTCTTCGTCGACGCCGACAACCTCCTGATGGAGGATGCGGTCTGGCGCCTCGTGGACCAGATCGCCTCGTCGGGCGAGCGCGTCGGATACATCTATCCCAACCTGCAGTTCTTCGGGAATCGCGATGACTACTTCGAGGCCCCCTCGTTCAACCTCGCGACGCTCATGCACGTGAACTACTGCGACACAGGCTCGCTGTTCGACAGCGAGATCTTCGAGCGAGGCCACCGGTTCGACGAGTCGATCGTGCTCGGTCACGAGGACTGGGACTTCGTGCTGACGCTCGCCGAGCACGGAATCATCGGTGAGCCGGCTCAGCACCCGACCCTCCTCTATCGGAAGCACGGCTTCACTCGATCTGACCGTCCACCACGGCCCGGCTGCGCCAGACGAGTCGCCCCGGGCTCGCCACCCGCGCCTGTACGGGCGCTTGCCCTACGAGTCCCCTGCGGTGGACTTGGAGGCGGAATGGAATCCCGCGGTGACGGTTATCTCCCTTGACCCGATCGGTCACGCGGAAGTTCCCGAGGTCCTTGCTCACCTCGACGCACAGACATGCCGCGACGCCGAGCTGGTGGTCAGGACCTCCGCTCCCGTGCCCCGCGACCGCGCTCCTGTCGTGAGACGGCTGCCCGCGGAACTCGCTCCGACGCGGGCCGCCGCCCTGGCCTTCGCGCTGAACCTCGCCCGCGGGCAGATCGTCGTCCTGCTGGCCGGGGCCGGAGTCGAGCCGCTGACGGATCCCGCCTTCCTCGAGAAGCTCGTCCGCATCTTCGCCGGCAAGCCCGACCTCGACGCGATCGTGCTCGCGGACTCGGTTTCGACTGGCCGTTTCTCACTGCGGCTCATCGGACCGGACGAGACGGGCCGCCCGAGGCCCGTGGGTGTGGTCTTCCGCGCGTCGCTACCGACCGACGGCATGCTCCAGTTCGCCGAGGCGGGCGGCCGCGAGATCAGTGGCCTGGCTCTGGCGCTCCGACTCTCCGGCGCAACGGTCCAGTGGCGGTACGCCCCGTCGGTTGGCGTCAGCGAGGAACGGACGAGCCTCCAAGCCGCGATCGCAGGCGTCGATGAACCCACGGGACGGGCGGCGCACGCCAGGCGTTTCGCGAGCGCGTTTCCCCCAGCGATGCCGCACATGCCGGCCCATACCGTCCGGCGATGGGATGCCGCAGTTACATGGGAGCCGGCCGAGGCGGTGCTGCTGACCCGCTTTCGCGAGCGCGGGGGGGAGCGGCGGATCTCGAGCCGCATAGACCTTCCACCGGCCGGCTTCGAGCTCGAGTACCACCTGGGAGCCGGACGGCAGTTCCCCTTGCCGGGTACGCGGCGGCTCTTCGCCCGAAACGGCCGCGAATACGTGACGCTCGCACCGGGTGAGCGCGACCCCGAGCTGAGCGAGGAGGACGAGCTGTGCTGCGTGGAGCAGGCTCCGCTCCTCCTGCTGGATGCTCTCATCCTCGGGCGTCTCCCGGCGACTGGTGAGGAGGTGCTGGTCTGTGGGCCCGACGACCCGCTCATGGGCGTGGTCCAGCCCATCGCCACGCTCGGATTCCTCGAGTCGTATCCGGTCAACCCACGGCGCCCACCCCATGTCGAGCGAGGTGACGGCCTGCCCGGCCTGGTGCAGACGGTCGACGGCGCCGCACGGCGGCACCGGTACGCGGTCGGTGAGGTTCCCTCCGGAACACTCGTCAGGGAGCTCGGCGCGCTCCTGTCGGTCGAACCGATGGACGGGGTGTGTCTGGCGATCGACGGCCGTGGGCACGTCGTAACTTCGACCTACGCGCCTTCCCCCCAGAGCGGTCGCGCGCGCCTTGCCGTCGGCGCGCGCTGGACGCTCGCTCCCCTGTCCTGGCCGGGCAAACGCCTGAGCGCTCCGCGCCTGCGAGCGAGCCTCCGACGAGCGCAGCAGGTCGCCGGCGTCTACGCTGCGGCGTCCAGGGAGGCAGAGCACGGACAGCCCGTCGACATCGGCTGGCTGCTCTTCGAGAGCCATCCTCGATGCCGCACCCTGTGGAGCGCCGCGCACCCCGTGACCTCCGATCAGTACCTCTCACACACACCGATCGAGGCGACCGATCTCGGATACGTAGAGCCGACGCTGCTCGGCTACATCCTGCACGAGGCTCCGACGACGGGGCGCCACGACCATGCTCCTGTCCCGATTCCCTGGGCCTCCCGATCGGCGTGCGGGGGGGTGGCGAGTGAGCGGCGACGAGGTGGACGCAGGCCTGGCCGGGCTCCGCGAGGCGGTCTCGCGCCAGCTCGGCGTCGAGGCACCGGCGACCGCCGATGTCGACCCCGGCTCGGTCGTCCGCTTCTCCGACGCGCTGCCGGAGAGCCTCGAGCCCGCGGCGCGCGAGCGGTTGCTCTCCGAGGCCGAAGCGCTCGCTCCGTGCGCGATCCGAGCAGATCCAGCGGCGGGAGCACCGGCTCGCCGGCCGTTCCGAGGAAGTAGCCGTTGACCGTCGGGAACTCGCCGGGGGGGCCGGGGCTGACCGAGAGCTCGTGTACGTCGAACCCCGACGTCTCGAGC
>JBBQAA010000034.1:0-6619 GCA_038276395.1 Solirubrobacterales bacterium
ATGCTGGGCGACCCGCGGCCGGCCGCCTTCCTCGTAGCGGACGTCGACCTCGTCGTTGCGCTTGTAGGTCCCCACGCCCCAGAAGCCGAGCATCCAGCCGCGCTTGCCGGGGCCGCCCTCCTGCACGAGCGCCTCGCGGAAGACGATCTCCCCGCCGGTGACGTCGAAGTCGGCCCCCGCCTCCTGCGGCACCCCGTTCACGTAGACCTGGAAGGGCGAGCGGACGCCGGGGGGAAGGGCGACGCGGCGGGACGTCATCCGGTGAACGTATCGTCGCCGCGGTGAGCGCCGTGCCCTACTCCATCCGCCGCTCGGATCGCGCGCGGCGGGTGCGCGTCACGGTCGACGCCGAGCGCGGCGTCGAGGTGGTGCTGCCACGGCGCACGGCGGAGCGCGAGGCCGCGGCGGCGGTCCGGGAGCTGGCGCCGTGGATCGAGCGGCGCGTCGCCGAGCTGACCGCCGCCCGGGCGGCGGTCGCCGCCCGCGACGGCATCGTCCCCTATCTGGGGCGGGAGCTGCGGCTCGTGCCGGAGCCCGGTCGCCGGCGCGTCCACCGTCGCGAGAACGATCTGCTCGTCCCCGCCGGCGACGCCCGCCCGGCGCTCGAGCGCTTCTACCGCCGCGCCGCCCACGCCGAGGTCGCCCCCCGGCTCGACCGCGCCGCCGCCGCCGTCGGCCGTTCCTACGCGGGCCTGTCGATCCGCGGCCAGCGCACGCGCTGGGCGAGCTGCGCGGCCGACGGCGCGATGTCCTTCAACTGGCGCCTGCTCCTCGCCCCCGAGCCCGTCCTCGACTACGTCGTCTGGCACGAGGCCTGCCACCTCGTCCGCCGCGACCACTCCCCCGCGTTCTGGGCGCTCGTCGAGCGCTTCTGCCCCGAGCACCGCGAGCACTCCCGCTGGCTGCGGCACCACGGCGTGACGCTCGTTCTGCAGGGTTGACAACTGGAGAGAGTGAGTGCATACTCACGCTTTCGCCGCCATGCCTCCCGCCGTCGCCCCCCGCACCCTCTCCACCGCCGAGGACCGTCGCGAATCCGTCCTCGAGGCCGCCGTGCCGATCTTCGCGGAGCGCGGCCTGCTGGCGACGCCGACGACCGAGGTCGCAAAGGCGGCGGGCATCTCCCATGCCTACCTCTTCCGCCTCTTCCCCACGAAGCTCGACCTCGCCGTCGCCGTCGTCACGCGCTGCCACGATCGGATCTGCGAGGCCTTCTCCGAGGCGGCGGCCGAGGCGCGGCGGACGGGGGAGGATCCCCGGCGCGCGATGGGCGAGGCCTACTTCGAGCTCATCGCCGACCGCGACGTCCTGCTCTGCCAGATGCACTCCTTCGCCGCCGCGGCCGCCCTGCCCGAGATCCGGGAGGCGTCGCGGCGGGGCTTCGCGCGTCTCTTCGCCCTCGTTGAGCGCGAGGCTCCCGGCACGAGCGAGGAGGAGCTCGGCTCCTTCTTCGCCACGGGGATGCTGAAGAACGTCGTTACCGCACTCGGCGCCGCCGACGTCGAGGAGCGCTGGGCGCGCGTCCTCGCCGCACACCCCGCGCACGAGGACAGCTGCTGACCCATTTTTTTCGCTTGACAAATGACTGAGCACTCACACTCTATGGAGGAACCGACAATGGACCGCCGCGCCGGCTGGACCCTCGCGATCGTGTCGATCGCGCTCTTCATGACGACCCTCGACAACCTCGTCGTGACGACGGCGCTGCCGTCGATCCGCGCCTCGCTGGGCGCCGGTGTCGAGGCGCTCGAGTGGACGGTCAACGCCTACACGCTCACGTTCTGCGTCCTCCTGCTCACGGGCGCCGCGCTCGGCGACCGCTTCGGGCGCCGGCGGATGTTCCTCGTCGGCCTCTCGGTCTTCACGGGCGCGAGCGCCCTCGCCGCGCTGGCGCCGTCCGCAAACGCCCTCGTGGCCGCGCGCGCGGTGCAGGGTCTCGGCGCCGCGCTGACGCTCCCGCTGACCCTGACCCTCCTCTCCGAGGCCTTTCCGCCCGAGCGCCGCGGTCTCGCCCTCGGGATCTGGTCGGGGACGAGCGGCCTCGGCGTCGCGCTCGGCCCGCTCGTCGGCGGTGCCGTCATCGCCGGCCTCTCCTGGCACTGGATCTTCTGGCTGAACGTGCCGGTCGGCCTCGCGCTCCTGCCCCTGGCGCGCGCGCATCTGCGCGAGTCGCACGGGCCCGACCGCGCCCTCGACCTCCCTGGTCTCGGCCTCGCCGGAGCCGGTCTGACCGGTGTCGTCTTCGGGATCGTGCGCGCCCACGCGCTCGGCTGGGGCTCGCCGGTCATCGTCGCCTCGCTCGCGGTGGGGGTGCTCCTGCTCGTCTCCTTCGTCGCCTACGAGCGCCGCGCGGCGGCGCCCATGCTGCCCTTGCGGTTCTTCGGCAGCCGCGCCTTCGCGGCCACGAACTTCGTCTCCTTCGCGATGTACTTCGGTGTCTTCGGCTCGATCTTCCTGCTCGCGCAGTTCTTCCAGATCGCCCAGGGCTACTCGGCCTTCGAGGCCGGGCTGCGCACGCTCCCGTGGACGGGGATGCCGATGCTCGTGGCGCCGCTCGCGGGGATCCTGTCCGACCGCATCGGCTCGCGCCCGCTCATGGTCGTCGGGCTCGCCTTCCAGTCGATCGCGATCGCCTGGATCGCGGCGATCTCAACACCCGCCCTGCACTACGGCGCGCTCATCGTGCCCTTCGTCCTCGGCGGTACGGGGATGGCGCTCGTCTTCGCGCCGGCCGCCAACGCCGTGCTCGGCGCCGTGGGGCCGGAGGAGGCGGGGAAGGCGTCGGGGGCGACCAACGCGATCCGGGAGCTCGGCGGCGTCCTCGGGATCGCCGTCATCGCCTCGGTGTTCGCCGCCCACGGCTCCTACGCCGGGCCGCAGGCCTACGTGGACGGGATGACCGCCGCGGTGCCGGTGGGCGCCGCGGTGCTGGCCGCCGGCGCGCTCGCGGCGCTGCTCGTACCGGGACGCAGCCGCGGCGTCGCCACGGCGAGCGCTGCTCCCGGGGTGCCCCAGGCGGCGTGAGTCGCGCTCAGAACCCGGCCTGCGGCCACGGCCGCCCCGCGTAGCGCTCGATGACCGGGGCGGGCAGGCGCAGCGGGCCGGCGGAGAGCAGCCCGGGGCCGACCGCGAGCGCCCGGGCCGGGGCGACCTGTGCGAAGGGATCATCGAGCGCGCCCTCCCCCGGCGCGGCGACGAGCGAGCCGCGGAAGCGCACGGGATCCGAGACGAGCGTCGTCACCGCCGTCCACGGCCCGCCGGCGTGGACGCGGCGTCGCGCGTGCTGCACGGCGGCGTCGTCGAAGAGCACGCTGCGTTCCTCCGGGACGAGCACGTAGGACGCCCGCGCCGCCGGCCCGCCGGGGTCGAACGCGGCCGGGTCGGCGCGCAGCGCGTGCGCCACCGGCCGCTCCTCCGAAAGCCAGACGGCGAGCCACCCCACCGCGCCCCCGTCCGCCGCGTTTCGGGCCTCGGCCGCCGCGGCCGCGTCCCTCGGCGCCGCCTCCAGGAGCGCCAGCCACGCCCGGTCGGCGCTCACTCGGCCGGCGCGGCGAAGTCGCTGCGGATCTGCCGCGTCGCCTCGCGCAGATCGCGCCGGAGCTCGTCGAGCGTCGGGCGCCCCCAGTACCAGTAGCCGTCGTACTCCGCGAGCACGGTCAGGTCGGGGAGGAGGACGAAGACCCGCGGCACGTAGGGGTCGTGGGTCGTGTCGGTGCTCTCCCGCAGGCCGAGCTCGGCCTGGGCGCGGCGATCCTCGTCGGAGAGGAACGTCCAGCGCGCGCCGAGCCCGGCTCGGAACGCCGCGTTGACCGCGGGCGGGTCGACCGACAGCGAGGCCAGGCGCACGTAGCCGACCTCGAGCTCGTCCTGCAGGGCGACGAGGCGGCGGAAGAAGCGCTGCTCCTTCGGGCACCAGTGGCCGCGGAAGGTGTGGAGGACGAGCGGATCGCCGCCCGCGAGCTCTGAGAGCGCGCGCTCCGCGCCGCTGTGGTCGGTCAGCCGGAGGTCCGGCAGCACGGTCATGCCCGCGCCGCCGCGAGCAGCGTCGCCGCGCTCTCGCAGGCCCGGCGCGCCGCCGCCCCGCCCGTGCGGTCGAGCGCTCCGTGGACCATCGCCGCGTCGTGGAGCATGAGAACCGAGGCCGCGAGTCCGGTCGCGTCGCGGGCCCCCGCGGCCTCGGCGAGCTCGATCGCAAAGCCGCGCATCCAGGTGCGGTGCTCGGTCATCGCCTCCCACGCCGGGTGCTCGCGGTCGCACAGCTCGGCGGCGGCGTTGATGAACGGGCAGCCGCGAAAGCCCGGCGCGTCCAGCCGCTCGGCGAGGACGTCGAACAGCGCCAGCAGCCGCCCGCCGGGGTCGGGGCTCCGCCGCGCGACCTCGTCCCGCAGCGAGCCCCGCCACTCGGAGCCTCGCTCGCGCAGGTAGGCGGCGACGAGGCCGTCCTTGCTCCCGAAGTGCGCGTACATCGTCGTCTTGGCCACGCCGGACTCCGCGGCCACGAGGTCGACCCCGGTGGCGGTGACGCCGCGGGCGTAGAAGAGATCCGCGGCGGTGTCGAGCAGCTGCTGGGGGGCGAGAGCGAGCACAGGGGCGACGATACTACAGACCTGTAGTAGTGTGTGCAACGAACCCGCAGCGCAACTCGAGGAGACCTGCATGTCCGCCACCGCCCATGGCATCCGTCCCACCGAGCAGGCCCCCGACCTCGACCTGCCCATCGCCGGCGGGGGCCGCTTCGTCCTCGCCGAGCGCTCCCCGGAGCGCTTCACCATGCTCGCCTTCAACCGCGGCCTGCACTGTCCGGTCTGCCGCGCGCAGCTCTCAGAGCTCGACCGGCGGCTTCCCGAGCTGGCCGAGCGGGGCATTGAGGTCGTCTCCGTCAGCGGCGAGAGCGAGGAGCGCGCCGAGCGGATGCGGTCCGACTGGGGGATCGAGAACGTGCCGCTCGCCCACGGCCTCTCCGAGGAGCAGATGCGCGAGTGGGGCCTCTTCGTCTCCCGGGGGCGGGGCGAGCAGGAGCCGGCGCTCTTCAACGAGCCCGCAGTCTTCCTCCTCGCGCCGGACCGGACCGTCTACTACGAGGCGATCCTCTCCATGCCGGTCGGCCGTCCGCAGATCGACGACCTGCTGCAGGGCGTCGACTTCTGGACCGAGAACGACTACCCCGCCCGCGGCGGGGCCTGACCGCTCAGGCCGTCAGCTCGACCCCGCCCAGCGAGCGCCGGCGACGCGCCGGGGATCCACTTCTACACGCTGAACCGCTCCCCCGCCGCGCGGGCCATCGTCTCCTCGCTGAAGCTGCTGCGGCCGTGGGAGCGGCTGGAGCGGCGACCTCAGTCACCCGGCACGCGTAGCCCGTAGGGCAGCGGCTCGGCGATGTGCGCCGCGCCGCGCTCCGTGACGCGCACCGTGTCCTCGACCATGATCTGCCCGAGCCCCGGGTAGATGAGGTGGGGCTCGATCGCGATCGTGTCCCCCGCGGCCAGCGGGTCGGGGCGGCGGCCGAGGCTCGGGGCCTCGTGGACCTCGAAGCCGACACCGTGCCCGAGGGAGAAGGTGAAGCCGGACTCCGGGCGCTCGCGACCCTCCCCGGGGGCGAGCCGCGTGGGGTGGCCGCGCTCGTCGAGCACCCGCGCCGCGCGGTCGTAGAGATCGGCCACGCCGGGGCGCGCGTTTGCGAGGGCGACCTCGTGCGCGGCGAGCACGTCGGCCAGGCAGCGCTCGGCCTCGGCGCTCGGCGTGCCCGGGACCCAGGTCCGGGACATGTCGATGAAGAGGCCGGAGGCGCGGTCGCGCGGGAAGCAGTCGATCTGCACCGGGAAGTCGCGGAGGATCGGTCCGGTACCGAGGTCGTGGCCCCCGGCCGGGTCCGGCCCGGCGTGGATCAGGATCTCCTCGCTCTCCGCGCCGTGAGCGAGCAGCGCCGTCGTCATCCGCTCCCGGATCCGCTCGCAGGTCAGGCCGTCGGTCTCGTGGCGGAGGAGCGCGGCCGCCTCGAGCAGCGCGGTCTGGGCGGCGCGCCCGGCCGCACGCATGCCCTTGAGCTCCCACTCCGCCTTGGCGCGGCGGCGCGCGGCGAAGGCCGCCACGTCGATGACCACCTCGACTCCCGCGCGACGCAGATGGTCGGCGACGCCCATCGGGAAGTCGAAGGGCACGCGCACGCGCCGGATGTCCTCCGCGGCGAGCGCGCGGCGCGCCAGCTCGGCGAACACGTCCTCGTATCCGTGGGCGCGACGCAGCTCGTCGTAGCCGAGCGCATCGGCGTCGCGCACGTCATCGACCTCGCCCGCGGCCCGGAGTGACGCGAGGTCGAGTGCGGAGGCCCACAGCGTCGCCGCTCCCCCGCGCTCGAGCCAGACCACCGGGTCGGGCGTGGCGGCGGCGATCTCGTGGCGGATCTCCGGGGTCCGCTCGGAGCCGCCGACGAGCAGCAGCGCGTCCTCGCTCACCTCGAAGGCTCCTCGACGAGCGCAAAATGCTGGGCGACCCGCGGCCGGCCGCCTTCCTCGTAGCGGACGTCGACCTCGTCGTTGCGCTTGTAGGTCCCCACGCCCCAGAAGCCGAGCATCCAGCCGCGCTTGCCGGGGCCGCCCTCCTGCACGAGCGCCTCGCGGAA
>JBBQAA010000035.1:0-38181 GCA_038276395.1 Solirubrobacterales bacterium
CCCCGAGGCGCGCTCGCGGCTGCGGCCGCTCAAGCGCCAGGCCGAGGCCGCCGAGCTGCACGCGCGGCTCGAGCGCCAGAGCCTCGAGGCGCGCTCCGAGCTCGCGCGGGACGACGTGCGCGCCGCCCGGGCCGAGCTCGAGCGGGCGGAGGCGGGCCGGCGCGCCGCGCGTGCCGCCCGGGCGCGGGAGGACTCGGCGCTGGCCGAGGTCGCCGCGCGGCGGGAGGCGGCCGAGGAGACGTTGCAGGCCCGGGCGGAACGGCGCGAGGCGCTCGGGCGCCGGCTCTACGCGGCGCGCGCGGCGGGCGAGCGACTCGGGTTCCGTCTCGAGGGGGTGCGGGACCGGGCCGGGGGCCTCACCTCCGGGGTCGCGCGCCGGCGCGCCGAGCTCGATGTGCTGGCCGCCGAGGCGGCGGCCGACGCGCCTGATCCCGCCGTGACCGAGCGCGTGGCCGCGCTCGAGGCCGAACGGGACGCGCTCCGGCGGGAGCTCTCGGCCGGGGTCGAGCGAGGCGTCGCCGCGCTCGAGGACGAGCGGGTCGCGGCCGAGGCCGCGGCGGGCGAGCGCGCGGCGGAGGCCGAAGCGCTCGCCGCGCGGGTGGAGGCGGCCGAGGCCGCCTGCGCCTCGGCCCGGGTCGTGCGGCGCGAGGCCGAGCGGGCCGTCGAGACGGTACGGCGCGAGGCGGCGACGGTCGGCGCCGAGCTGGCCGCCGTCAACCAGTTCCTGCGCTCCCACGCCGCCGCGCCGGGCGGCGCCGCCTCCCTGGCCGACTCACTCACTGTGGAGCCGGGGCTCGAGCTGGCGCTGGCCGCCGCGCTCGGCGGTCTGCTCGCCGCGGCGCTCGCCCCCGACCGCGCGAGCGCGGCCGAGCTCCTGGCGCGCGCGGGGCACGACGGCGGGGCGGCGCTCGTCGCGCCGACCGGCGAGTCCGGCGCCCCGACCGGCGGTCCGGCACCCGTCCCGAGCGCGCGACGGCTACTCGACGCGGTGTCGGGGCCGCCCGACGCGCTCGCCCTCGTCTCGCCGCTGCTCGCCGACGCCTGGCTCGTCGCCGAGCTCGGCGCGCTCCCGGAGGCCTTCGCGGGCATCGCCGTCACGCGCGCGGGGCGGGTGTGGTTCGGCGCCCGCCGCGAGCTGCGCCAGGTCCCGGCGGGGGGCACCGAGCGCGTCCTCGCCGCCCGCGCCGAGCGCGACGCGCTGCTCGCCCGCACCGAGGCCGCCGCGCGCGCCGAGGGCGCGGCCGTCGCCGCGCTCGCCGGCGCCGCGAGCGAGGTCGAGCGCACCGGCGCGGCGCGCGAGGAGGCCGACGCGGCCGCCGGCGCCGCCCACCGCGCTCGCGAGCTCGCCCGGGAGCACGCGCAGGGGCTCGCGGAGGCGATCGCGCGCCGGCGCCGCGCGCCCGCTGACGGCCCCGGCGCCGTGCGCCGCGCCGAGATCGAGGGCGCGCTCGAGGCCGAGCGCCGGCTGGCCGAGCGGGCCACCGGCGCCCGCGCCGAGCGCGAGCGCCGCACCGCCGGCCTGCGCTCGAGCCTCGCCGCCGCCGAGGCGCTCGTGCCCGCCGCCGAGCGCCTGCTCGAGGCCCTGGCCACCGCCGCGGCCGCCGTCGCCACCCGGATCGAGGCCTTCGATGCCGCGCTGGCCGCCGACCGTGCGGCGGGGGAGGGCGTGGCGGCCGAGCTGCGCGCCTGCGCCCAGGAGGAGGCCGGGGTCCAGGCCCGGCTCCGCGCCCGCGGGGAGGAGGTCACCGCCGCCGAGGTCGCGGCCGAGCGCGCGCGCGACCGCGCGGGCGCCGCCGAGGCCGAGCTCGCCGCGCTCGCCGAGCGTCTCGGCCTCGCCCCGGAGGAGGCGGAGAACCCGCTTCCGGCCGCCGAGCGCGAGCAGCTCATGGCGCGCCTCGAGCGCCTGGCCCGGCGCCGCGAGCAGCTCGGCCCCGTCAACCCGCTGGCCGAGGAGGAGTACGCCGCCGCGCTCTCCCACGTCGAGGAGCTCGAGGCCCACCGGACGGACCTCGAGGTCTCCCTGCGCGAGCTCGCCGGCCTCGTCCGGGACACCGACCGCGAGATCCGCCGGACGTTCGAGGAGACCTTCGCCGCCGCCGCGGCGAACTTCGAGGATGTCGCCACCCATCTCTTCCCGGGCGGCACCGGGCGGCTCCGCCTCGTCCGGGAGGAGGCGGGTCCGCGCCCGGTGCTCGGGGGCGCGGAGGTGCCCGCCGACCCTGAGGCCGAGGAGCATCCCGACGAGGCCACGGACCGCGACCCCGCGGAGGACCTGCTCGGCGTCGAGATCGAGATCACCCCGGCCGGCAAGGCGACCAAGCGCCTGTCGCTGCTCTCGGGCGGGGAGAAGTCCCTCACCGCCCTGGCCTTCCTCTTCGCCGTCTTCCTCGCCCGCCCGTGCCCGTTCTACATCCTCGACGAGGTGGAGGCGGCGCTCGACGACCTGAACATCGGCCGCTTCCTCGAGCTCCTGCGCCGCTACGCGGGCCGCGCGCAGTTCATCGTCGTCACCCACCAGCGGCGCACGATGGAGGCCGCCGATGCCCTCTACGGGGTCTCGATGGCCGGGGACGGCGTCTCGCGCGTCGTCTCCCGCCGGCTGCCGGGCGCCCCGGCGGCCGCGGGCGCCGCGTAGAGCGACGGTCCTTCCCCCGATCGACCGTTCAAGCCGGCCCCGGAGCGGGCCGATACCCCAAGGGCTGTGCCCCTCGAGTCCCTGAGCCGACCCCTGCGCGGAGCGAGCCGCTCCGCGGCGATGGGGCGCACGCTGGGCTGGCTCTTCCTCGGCGGGGCGCTCATCGGCGCCGCCGCGGTGTGGCTGCTGCCGCTCCCCGCCAGCACCGATGAGACGGGCACCCTCGCCGTCATGGGGGTCAGCGCCGTGCTCGGCGCCTTCCTACGGCACTACGCCGACCGCCTGCCACCCATGGCCATCCAGGGCTTCCTCGCCCTCGGCACCCTGGCGATCTCGGCCGACATCGCGCTGGCCGGCGGCCACACCGTGGGCGACCAGATCTTCTACCTGTGGACCGCCCTGTGCGCGTTCTACTACGCCACCCGGCGCGCGGCCGCCGTCCAGCTCGCCCTGATCGCGGCGGGCTACGGGGCGGCGCTGCTCGTCTCCCACACCCATCAGGCCGAGACGAAGTGGGTCATCGTGCTCGGCTCGCTGGCCGGTATGTGGTTCGTCATCGATCGCCTGGTCTCCGGGCTCGAGTCCGCGGGGGAGGAGGTCCTCGACCGCTCCCGCGAGCTCGTGGGCGCCGAGCAGCGCTTCCGCTCGGCCTTCGAGGACGCCGCCACCGGCATGACGCTCGCCGACTTCGACGGGACCTGGATCCGCGTCAACCGCGCCTTCGCCGACTTCCTCGGCACCACCGTGGAGGACCTCGCCGGGCGCTCGTTTAGGGACTTCTGCCACCCGGATGACGTCGACCTCACTGAGGAGAAGCTCGACACCGGGCGCGAGGACGGGCTCTGGGCCATCGACCGCCGCTACGTGCGCGCGGACGGCCGGGTCGCGTGGGGTCATGTGAGCGTCTCCCTCGTCCGCGACGCGGCCGGTGAGCCCGTCAATCTCATCTCGCAGATCCAGGACATCACCGAGCGCCGCCGGGCGGAGGTGAGCCTCGCCCACCAAGCGGTCCACGACCCGCTCACGGGCCTGCCCAACCGCCTGCTCTTCCTCGACCGCCTCACGCTGGGGATCGCCCGCCTGGCGCGGAACCGGGGTGTGCTCGCCGTGCTCTTCCTCGACCTCGACCGCTTCAAGCTCGTCAACGACTCCTTCGGCCACAACTCGGGCGATGAGGTGATCGCCGAGGTCGCGCGGCGCCTGCGGGAGCTGCTTCGCCCCGAGGACACCCTGGCCCGCTTCGGCGGGGACGAGTTCACCATCCTCTGCGAGTCGGAGGATCCGCGGGCCGCCGAGGGCGTCGCCGGCCGCGTGGGCGAGGCGCTCGCCGAGCCCATCCAGGTCGGAGGCCGCTCGATCTTCCTCTCCGCGAGCATCGGGATCTCCCGCACCGAGAGCGCCCGGGCCGACGCGGAGCGCCTGCTCGCCGAGGCCGACGCGGCGATGTACCGGGCCAAGGAGGGCGGGCGCTCGCGCTTCGCCGTCTTCGACCCCGCCATGCGCCTGCGGGGCGCCGAGCGCCTGGAGATCGAGAGCGGGCTGCGCCGGGCGCTCGAGCACGACGAGCTGCGCCTGCACTTCCAGCCCCAGATCGACCTGGCCGGCGGCCGGATCGTGGCCGTCGAGGCGCTCGTGCGCTGGCAGCATCCGGAGCGCGGGCTGCTCGCACCCGGCGAGTTCATCGGGGTGGCCGAGGACTCCCGCCTCATCCTCCCCCTCGGCGAGCAGGTGCTGGAGAAGGCCTGCGCCCAGGCCGTCGCCTGGCGGGCGGAGGGTCTCGCGCTGCGCATGTCGGTCAACCTCTCCCCGCGCCAGCTCGCCGACCCGGACATCGTCGGGACCGTCTCGCGGGCGCTCGCGCGGACGGGGCTCGAGCCCGCCGCGCTGTGCCTGGAGATCACGGAGAACGCGGTGATCGACGACCTCGCCTCCGGCATCGCCGCGCTCGAGGCGCTCAAGGACCTCGGCGTCTCGCTGGCCATCGACGACTTCGGCGTCGGCTTCTCCTCCCTGAACCAGGTACGGCGGCTCTCGCCCGTCGACGTGCTGAAGATCGACCGCTCCTTCATCGCCGGCCTCGAGGGGGACGCTCAGGAGGGAGCGCTCGTCTCCGCCGTCATCGGGATCGCCCGGGCCCTCGAGCTGCACACCGTGGCCGAGGGGATCGAGACGCCGGGGCAGGCGGCCGTCTTGCGCCGGCTGGGCTGTGAGACCGGTCAGGGCTTCCTCTTCGCCCGGCCCGTGCCCGCCGAGCAGATCGCACCGCTCGTGCGGCGCGGCGCGCTCGGCGAGCTCGTGGCCTGAGCAATACCCTCGCCGCCCCGATGGCGCGCGACTGGCAGGAGGTCTTCATCACCGGCGACGGTCCGGCCGCGGGCGGCGCGGCCGCCGTCTCCGAGCCCGAGCGCGCCGGGTTCCTCCGCCGGTTGCGCACGAACATGCGCAAGACCCGCCAGGCGCTCTCGGCCGAGGTCCAGGCCACGCTCCTCTCCGGCGAGCTCGACGAGGAGGCGTGGGAGCGGCTCGAGGAGGCGCTCATCCACGCCGACGTCGGCGCGCGCACCACGGCGCGGGTCGTCGCCGCCCTCGAGCGCGAGTCGGAGTCCGGCGCCGTCACCGGCGGGGAGGCGCTCACGGAGCGGCTGACCGAGCTGCTCGCCGGCATCGCCGGCCAGGGGGATGGCCGGATCGACGTGTCCGCCGAGCCGTCGGTCATCCTCGCCGTTGGCGTCAACGGCACGGGCAAGACGACGACGGCGGGCAAGCTCGCCTGGCACCTGCAGCGCGAGGTCGGCCGCTCCGTCGTCCTCGGCGCGGCCGACACCTTCCGCGCGGCGGCGGTCGAGCAGCTCGGCGTGTGGGCCGAGCGCGCGGGCGCGGGCTTCGTGCGCGGGCCGGAGAACGCCGACCCCGGCGCCGTGGCCTACGACGCCGTGGCCACCGGCCTCCGGAAGCGGGCGGGCGTCGTCATCGTCGACACGGCCGGGCGCCTGCACACGCAGGACGACCTCATGGCCGAGCTCGCCAAGGTCCGCCGCGTCATCGCCAAGCAGCTTCCCGGGGCGCCGCACGAAACGCTGCTGACGATCGACGCCACGACCGGACAGAACGGCCTGCGCCAGGCCAAGCTGTTCGCCGAGGCGGTGCAGGTCACGGGGATCGTGCTGACGAAGCTCGACGGCACGGCCAGGGGCGGCATCGCCCTGGCCATCGCCGACGAGCTCGGGATCCCGGTGAAGCTCATCGGGATCGGGGAGCAGCTCGAGGACCTCCGGCCCTTCGACCCGCGGGACTTCGCCCGCGCGCTCGTGCTGGCCGAGGCCTAGGCGTTTCGCTCGCGGCGCCGCGCCGCGCCCCGCGGGTTATTCTCGGGGGTATGGACTCGTGGGTGCTGTGGATCATCGCCGCGGTGGTGTTCGCCGCCGGAGAGACCATGGCGGCCGGGGGCTTCTTCCTCGCGCCCTTCGCGCTCGGTGCGCTCGTCGCCGCCGGGGTGGCGGCGATCGGCCTCGGCGCCGCCGTCCCGATCGCCGTCTTCATCGTCGTCTCCCTGCTCCTGCTGACGATCGTGCGGCCCATCGCCCGCGCCCACCTGCGCACCCCCGCGGCGATCCGCACCGGTACGGCCGCGCTGATCGGTCGCGAGGGGCTCGTCGTCACGGCGATCGAGGGGCCGGAGAACACCGGCCGCGTGAAGATCGAGGGCGAGGTGTGGAGCGCCCGCAGCTACGACGGAGAGGGTATCCGCGCAGGCGCACGGGTCAACGTCGTCGAGATCAGGGGCGCCACGGCGCTCGTCACCGAATGAGGAGAGAACCATGGCCGGTCTGATCGTCCTCGCTGTCATCGCGCTGTTCGTCCTGTTCCTGGCCGCGCGGACGATCCGCATCGTCCCGCAGGCCAGGGCCGGGGTCATCGAGCGCCTCGGCCGCTACAACCGCACGCTCGACCCGGGGCTGGCGATCGTCGTCCCCTTCGTCGACCGCCTACGGCCCCTCATCGACCTGCGCGAGCAGGTCGTCTCCTTCCCGCCCCAGCCCGTCATCACCGAGGACAACCTCGTCGTCCAGATCGACACCGTCATCTACTTCACGATCACGGATCCGAAGTCCGTCTCCTACGAGGTGGCCAGCCCGCTCCAGGCGATTGAGCAGCTCACGGTGACGACGCTGCGCAACGTCATCGGCGGCCAGACGCTCGAGGACACGCTGACCGCGCGCGACTCGGTCAACGTCCAGCTCCGCGCCGTGCTCGACGAGGCCACGGGCAAGTGGGGGATCCGCGTCAACCGCGTCGAGCTCAAGTCCGTCGATCCGCCCGCCTCGATCCAGGAGGCGATGGAGAAGCAGATGCGCGCCGAGCGCGACCGCCGTGCGGCGATTCTCAACGCCGAGGGCGTCAAGCAGTCCCAGATCCTCACGGCGGAGGGGGAGAAGCAGGCCGCGGTGCTGACGGCCGAGGGCGCCAAGCAGGCGGCGATCCTCCGCTCAGAGGGGGAGGCCAAGGCGATCCAGACCGTGTTCGCCTCGATCCACCAGGGCCGGCCGGACCAGGAGCTCCTGTCCTACCAGTACCTCCAGATGCTCCCGCAGCTCGCCCAGGGGCCGGCGAACAAGATCTTCGTCATCCCGTCGGAGTTCTCCCAGGCACTCGGGAACATCGGCCAGGCCTTCGGGAGCGGCCTGCGCCGCGCCGAGGACGGCCCGCCGCCCCCGCCCCCGCCTCCCATCGAGGGCGACGGTGCGGCGTCCTCGGCCGCGGTGCGCGAGGCCGAGGCGGCGGCCGAAGAGGCCCGCCGGGCGGCTGAGGATGCCTCGGGCCCGGTCGGCTCGCGGCCGCGCGACGACGTGCCGCCGGTGGCGTAAGGCGCAGGCGAACGGTCGCCCCTTTGCGGGTGAGGCTGGGGAAGAGGAATGTCGCCCCTGGCCTCGGCCGTCGCGGTCTGCCGCGGGCGGGGCCGGGGGGCCGCCTCTTTAGTTGCCCGCGCGCTCGGGAGGAGCGTCCGAGCGACGAAACGGTCGTGGGGCGACAGGTTCGTCGACGTCGCCGCCTCGGGCCGCGCGCGGTCAACGAAGCGACTGCCCCGGGGGCCGCGGCGCACAGCCTTGAGTTCCACGTACGGCCGGTGGCGTAGGGCTCGGGCGACGGTGGTCGTCCGCCGACGCGGGTGAGGCTGGGGAGGAGGAATGTCGCCCGGCCCTCGGCCGTTGGGGTCTTCCGCGGGCGGGGCCGGCGGCCGTCGCTTTGTTGCCTGCCCCCGCCGAAGGAGCGTCTGATCGACGAAATCGTCGTGGGGCGACAGGTTCGTTGACATCGCGGCATCGGGCCGCGTGCGGTCAACAAAGCAACCGCCGCCGAACCGCGGTGCGCCCCCTTCGAGTTCCCCTTCCTCATAGACCGCGAACGGCCCCGGCCAACCGGAGACGTCCGGACGGAGCGCCACCAGGTCCGTCAGCCTGATCGAGTCGCCGGGCGCGCGGTTCCTGGCGGAGCTGCCGAGGGCGTAGGGCGCTCGCCGTCCTGCCAAAGCGCCTTGCGGCACACTGGACCGACCATGTTCGACTCCCTCGGCGAGAAGCTCCAGGCCACGCTGGCCGACGTCCGCGCGCGCGGCACGCTGACCGACGAGGACGTCAAGGCGGTGATGCGCGAGATCCGCCTCGCACTGCTGGAGGCCGACGTCAACTTCAAGGTCGTCAAGTCCTTCACAAACGCCGTCCGGGAGCGCGCGCAGGGGGCCGAGGTCGTCGGGCAGCTCAACCCCGGCCAGCAGGTCGTCAAGATCGTCTCCGAGGAGCTGACCGAGCTCATGGGCGGCGCCGCGCGGACGGTCACGTTCTCCCCCCGGCCGCCGACGGTCATCCTCATGGCCGGCCTCCAGGGCTCGGGCAAGACGACCGCCACCGGCAAGCTCGCGCGCTATCTGAAGGAGCAGCACGGCTCCTCGGTGGCCGTCGCCGCCTGCGACGTCTACCGCCCGGCCGCCGTCGACCAGCTCGTCAAGGTCGGCGGCCAGGTGGGGGCGACGGTCTACGAGCGGGGCACGGACGCCGACCCGGTCGACATCGCGACGTGGGCGCTCGAGCAGGCCCGCACCGACGGCAAGGACGTCCTCATCGTCGACACGAGCGGGCGCCTGCACGTCGACGAGCGGCTCATGCAGGAGCTGAAGGACATTCGCTCAAAGGTCAAGCCCCACTCGGTCCTGCTCGTCGTCGACGCCATGACGGGCCAGGACGCCGTCGCCGTGGCCGAGCAGTTCGCGGAGGCCGTCGCCTTCGACGGCGTCGTCATGACGAAGCTCGACGGCGACGCTCGCGGCGGCGCCGCGCTGTCGGTCAAGGCCGTCACCGGCAAGCCCATCCTGTTCGCCTCCACGGGGGAGAAGCTCGACCAGTTCGAGCGCTTCCACCCCGACCGGATGGCCCAGCGCATCCTCGGCATGGGCGACGTCATGTCGCTGATCGAGAGGGCCGAGCAGGAGTTCGACGAGACGCAGACGGCCGAGCTCGAGCGCAAGATGCGCCGGGCCGAGTTCGACCTCGAGGACTTCCTCACCCAGCTCCGCCAGATCCGCCGGATGGGCCCGCTGCAGAACCTGCTCGGGATGATCCCGGGCGTGGGCGCCCAGCTCCGCGGCGTCAAGGTCGACGAGCGCGAGTTCGACCGGATCCAGGCGATCATCCTGTCCATGACCCCGGAGGAGCGCCGGCGCCCCGAGCTCATCAAGGGCTCCCGCCGGGCGCGGATCGCCGCCGGGTCGGGGACGAACGTCCCCGCCGTCAAGCAGCTCATCAAGCAGTTCGAGCAGATGCGCAAGGTGATGAAGCAGGTCGCCTCGGGCCGGATGCCCGACCTCGGCGCGCTGATGCGCCAGGCGGGCGGGCGATAACCTGTCCCGCTCATGTCCGTACGCCTTCGTCTGACCCGCATCGGCGGGAGGAAGAACCCGGTGTGGCGCGTCGTCGCCGCCGACCAGCGCTCGGCGCGGGACGGCCGCGTGATCGAGACGCTCGGGCACTACAACGCCCAGACGGACCCCTCGACGATCACCCTCGACGAGGAGCGGGTCAGGACCTGGCTCGCCCGCGGCGCTCAGCCCTCGGACCAGGTCCGCCGGCTCCTGAAGATCCAGGGCATCGGCTAGCACCCGCCTCGGTCCGGCGGCCGGTCGCGCGCGATGAAGGAGCTCCTCGTCTACCTCGCCTCGGCGCTCGTGGCCGAGCCCGACAAGGTGCGGGTCGAGGAGGTCACCGAGGAGGACGGCACGCTCGTCTTCGAGCTGACGCTCGGCGAGGAGGACTACGGCCGGGTCATCGGCCGCGGCGGGCGCACGGCCCAGGCCATCCGCACGGTCGTCAAGGCCGCCGCCACGCGGGACGGCCGCCGCGTGCTCATCGACATCGTTGACTGAACCGCCGCCCGTGCGCGCGGGACGGGTGGGGCGCCCCCACGGCCTCGACGGCGCCGTGCACGTCACGCAGCCGGTCCCCGCCCTGCTCGCCGCGGGGGCGGAGCTGCTCGTCGGCGGCGCGCCCCGCCGGATCCTGCAGCGCGGCGGGACCGACGAGCGCCCGGTCCTCCGCCTCGAAGGCTGCGGGGACCGCGCGGCGGCCGAGGCGCTGCGCGGCGCGGAGCTCGCCGTCCCGCGCGCCGCCGCGCCGCCGCTCGGGCCGGAGGAGTGGTACGCGGAGGACCTCGTCGGCTGCCGCGTGCGCGACGGCCAGACGCTCGTGGGGGAGGTCGCGGCGCTCGTCGCGCTGCCCTCCTGCGAGGCGCTCCAGGTGGGGGAGCGGCTCATCCCGCTCGTCCGCGACGCCGTTCGCGCGGTCGATGTCGAGCGTCGTGTCATCGACGTCGACCTGGGGTTTCTCGAACCGTGAGGATCGACGTCCTCACCCTGTTCCCCGCCTGGTTCGACTGGTTTCGCGAGCAGCGCCATGTCCAGAACGCCCTGCGCGCCGGTCACGCGCTCGAGACCGTCGACCCGCGGGCCACGACCCCGCTCTCCGCCGGGCAGGTCGACGACACGCCCTTCGGGGGCGGGGCGGGGATGGTCCTCCGGGTCGACGTGATGGAGGCCGCCCTGCGCGCTCGCTACGGCGGAGACCCGCTCGAGCTGCCCGCGCGGCGGCGCGTCGTCGCGCTCACGCCCGGCGGGCGCCTGTTCGACGACGCCTACGCCTCGGAGCTGGTCGCCGAGGAGGAGCTGACGCTCCTGTGCGGGCGCTATGAGGGCTTCGACGAGCGGATCGTGACCCACCTGGCCTCGGAGTCCCTGTCGATCGGGCGCTACGTGCTCGCGGGTGGGGAGCTCGCGGCGATGGTGGTCTGCGATGCCGTACTGCGCAAGCTCCCGGGCGCGCTCGGCCACGCCGACTCCGCGCTCGAGGAATCCTTCTCCGCGGCGCTCGAGGGCGCCCCCGAGTACCCGCACTACACGCGGCCCGCGCGGTGGCGCGGCCACGGCGTCCCCGAGATCCTCCTCTCCGGCCATCACGCGCAGATCGCCGCGTGGCGCCGGGAGCAGAGCCGCCGGCGGGGCGAGGGCGGCAAGTCCGACTAGTACCCTCACTGACCGCCGTGAGCACCGTCATCGACGCCATCGAACGCGCCCAGCTGCGCCGGGTCCCCGAGTTCCGCCCGGGAGATCGCCTGCGCGTCCACTTCCAGGTCATCGAGGGGACGCGCCGCCGCATCCAGGTCTTCGAGGGCGTCGTCATCAAGCGCCAGGGCCACGGCGCCCGCGAGACCTTCACGGTCCGCAAGCAGTCCTTCGGCGTCGGCGTCGAGCGCACCTTCCCCCTGCACTCGCCGAAGATCGAGCGGATCGAGGTCGCCTCCCGCGGCGACGTCCGCCGGGCCAAGCTCTATTACCTGCGAGGCCGCGTGGGCAAGCGCGCGCGGGTCCGGGAGCGCCGGTTCACGGGCGCCGAGCCCGTCGTCGAGCGCGAGCTGCTCCACGGCGTCATGCCGCCCGCCGACGCGCCCGTCGAGGCGCTCGAGGCCGTCGTGGACGAGGTTCCGCCCGAGTCGCCGGACGCTCCCGCGGCCGGGGACGAAGCGTCCGCCGCGGACGCTCCCGCCCGCCCGGAGTGAGGAAGGATAAGGAGAAGGGGACCGCGGGCTCGCTGCTCGAGCTCGTCGTCATCGTCGCCACCGCCCTGGCCCTGGCCCTGGGCATCCAGGCGTTCCTCGTAAAGCCCTACAAGATCCCGAGCGAGTCGATGGTGCCGACGCTCGAGGTCGGCCAGCGCGTGCTCGTGAACCGCATCGGCACCCACTTCGGCGACCCGTCGGTCGGCGACATCGTCGTCTTCCACCCGCCGCGGGGGGCCGACCAGACCAACCCGGTGTGCGGCAACCCGAACCAAGGGGAGGACGAGGCCTCGAACCCGCGGCCGCAGCCGTGTGACCGCCCGACGCCGCAGCGCTCGGACGCGACGTTCATCAAGCGGGTCGTCGGCGTGGGCGGCGACCGCATCGCCATCCGGAACGGCCACGCCTACCGCAACGGGGTGCGGGAGAGGGACGCCTACATCAATCCCTGCTCGCCCGGGGACAACTGCACGTTCAAGCGCTCGATCGTCATCCCCAAGGGCCACTTCTTCATGATGGGCGACAACCGCGGCGCCTCGGACGACTCCCGCTTCTGGGGGCCGATCCCGAAGGCGTGGGTCATCGGCGGGGCCTTCGCGACCTACTGGCCGCCGAACCGTATCGGCGCCCTGTGAGCCTCTTGCTCCCGGGCGCGCGCGTGGGGCGCTAGCCGCTCGGCGCGGGAAGTTCGCGGCCGCGGACCGGGCCGGGCGGCGGTTCCGCCCGCCGCGGTCGGCATCATGAGCCGCGTGGGAGCCACCGCCGCCACCCGCCCGCGCCGGCGCCCGTCGCCCCGGGCGCGCTCCCGGCGGCTCGTGGCCTTCGATCGCGCGCTCGACGCCGCCTTCGTCGCGGGTGCCGACGAGGCGGGGCGGGGCTGTCTCGCCGGCCCGCTCGTGGCCGCCGCCGTGCGCTTCGACTATGCGCGGCTGGGCCCGCGGGAGGTCCGCGCCCTCGGCGGCCTGAACGACTCAAAGCAGCAGACCGAGGCGGGGCGCGAGGCGCTCTACCCGGTGATCCTGCGGGTCGCCTCGCGCGTGGCGATCGTCTCGCGCTCGGCCCGGACGATCGACGCCGGCGGACTGCACCGGACGAACCTCGCCGCGCTCGGCGAAGCGCTCGCCCAGGTCGACTGCCCGGGCTGCGTGTGCCTCTCCGACGGCTTCCCCGTCGGGCACCCGGGCGCTCGCGCCGTCGTCGGCGGCGACGGGCGGAGCGCGGCCATCGCCGCCGCCTCGATCCTCGCCAAGGTCACACGCGATCGCTACATGCGCCGGGCCGACGCCCTGCACCCGGGGTGGGAGTTCGCCGCCCACGTCGGCTACGCGACGCCCGAGCACCGCGCGGCGATCGAGCGGCGGGGGATCTCGCCGCTGCACCGCCGCTCTTTCCAGTCGATCGCCTACACGCAGCTCGGCCTCGAGGCGTTCGGCTGACACGGGAGGGCGCTTCCATCACGGGTGAGCGCCGTCTCTGTGCCCGGTCTGTGACAATCGCCTGAGTTCGGGCCGCCGGGGCCGGACGGCCGCCTACGGTCGCGGTCATGGGCTCCACCGACCTCCGCCACGCGCTCGGCGCCGAGGGCGAGCGGCTCGCCGCGCTCCACCTCGAGCGCCGCGGCTTCGCCATCCTCGCGCGGAACTTCCGCACCCGCTTCGGCGAGCTCGACCTCGTCGGCTTCGACGGCGCCACGCTCGTCTTCTGCGAGGTCAAGACCCGCCGCGGCGCGGCGCGCACGCCCTTTGAGTCGATCACCCCAGAGAAGGCCCGGCGGGTCCGCGGCATGGGAGCAACCTGGCTCGCCGAGGCCGCCGATCGCCCCTACGCGCCCGAGCTGCGCTTCGATGCCATCTCCGTCCGCTTCGACGCCTCCGGCCGGCTCGCCGGGCTCGACCACCTCGAGGCCTGTTTCTAGATGCTCGCGCGCGTCGCCACCTTCGCGCTCGACGGGCTCGAGGCCCGCCGGGTGTGGTGCGAGGTCGACATCCGCCCCGGGCTCCCCGCCTTCGGGATCGTCGGCCTCGGCGACAAGGCCGTGCGCGAGGCGCGGGAGCGCGTGCGCGCGGCGATCCAGAACCAGGGCTACGAGTTCCCCATGCGGCGCATCACGGCCAACCTGGCGCCCGCCTACCTGCGGAAGGTCGGACCCTCCTTCGACCTCCCTCTCGCCCTCGGCGTGCTCGCCGCCAGCGGCCAGGTGCCGGGGGAGGCGCTCGATGCCTGGGCCGTCTTCGGCGAGCTCTCGCTCGGGGGTGAGCTGCGCGGCTCGCGGGGCACGCTGCTCGTCGCCGAGGGCGTGCGCGCCGCCGGTCTCCGCGGGCTCGTGCTCGCCCGCGAGCGCGGCGGGGAAGCGGCGCTCGTGGGCGGCGTCGAGGTCGCCGGGGCCGAGACGCTCCGCGAGGCGGCCGAGGTGCTGGCGGGCACGACCGAGCCCTCACCGCCGCCGCCCCGGGATCATGCGGTCGCGGAGGCGCTCGGCGCTCCCGACCTCGCCGAGGTGCGCGGCCAGGCCGGCGCCATCCGCGCGCTGACCGTGGCGGCGGCCGGCGGGCACAACCTCCTGCTCTCCGGCCCGCCCGGGACCGGCAAGACCATGCTCGCCCGGCGCCTGCCCTCCGTGTTGCCGCCGCTCACCGACGCCGAGGCGCTCGAGGTGACGCGGATCCACTCGCTCGCCGGCCTGCGCACCGGCGGCGGCCTCGTCTCCCGCCGGCCCTTCCGCGCGCCGCATCACGCGATCTCCGCGGCGGGGCTCGTCGGGGGCGGGGCGCTGCCGAGCCCGGGGGAAATCAGCCTCGCCCATCGCGGCGTCCTCTTCCTCGACGAGCTCGCGGAGTTCCCCCGCCCGAGCCTCGAGGCGCTCCGCCAGCCGCTCGAGGACGGCTTCCTCACCGTCGTGCGCGCGCAGCGGGCGCTGCGCTTTCCCGCCGCCGTGACCCTCGTGGCGGCGACCAACCCGTGCCCGTGCGGGTACGCGGGCTCGGAGCGCTGCCGCTGCACCGAGGCCGATCACGCCCGCTACCGCCGCAAGCTCTCCGGGCCGCTGCTCGACCGCCTCGACCTGTGTGTGACCGTCGAGCGCCCGCATCCCGACGCGCTCGCCGCGCCCCCGGTGACCTCCTCGGCCGCGGTCCGGGCCGAGGTCGCCGCGGCGCGCGAGCGCGGTGCGGCGCGGTGCGGGGAGGACATGCCCGTCCAGGCCGACGCGCGAGACCTCCTGGCCGACGCCTACCGGGGCAGCCGCATCAGCGCCCGCGGTCACGCGCGCGTCCTGCGTGTGGCGTGGACGCTCGCCGACCTCGCCGGGCGCGATCGTGTGGAGGCCGCGCACGTGCGGGAGGCGCTGCTCTACCGGGACTGGATCTCCGACCCGGTCGCGGTGGCGGTGTGAGCTTCGAGGCGCCGTGCGATGACTGCGTCCGGCGCTCACGGCTCGTCGCCCGGCTCGCGCCGCACATCCAGCGCGCGCGGGAGCAGGGCCGGCGGCTGCCGCTCCTGCTCGGGCTCTCCGACGCGGAGCTCATCGCCGCCCTCGGCGGCCGGCAGGCCGGCGCGCTCGCGGCCGCGCACGCCGCGCTTGACCCGGGGGCTGCGCGAGCGGGCGTGGCGGCCGCCGGGCTGGCCGCGCTCTGCCGCTGCGACCCGCGCTACCCGGCCCCGCTCGCCGTCTCACCGGACGCGCCCGCGGTGCTCCACATGGCGGGTGAGCCGGAGCGGCTCCCGGCGCTGCTCGCCGAGCCCGCGGCGGCCGTCGTCGGCGCGCGCCGGGCTTCCGCCTACGGCCTCGAGGTGGCCACGGCCCTCGGCCGCGGCCTCTCGTCCGCCGGGGTCACCGTCATCTCGGGGATGGCGCTCGGGATCGACTCCGCCGCCCACACCGGGGCGCTCGAGGCCGGCGGCAACACCATCGCCGTGCTCGCCAGCGGCGCCGACACCCCCTACCCGGCGAGCAAGTCCCGCCTCTACGCGCAGATCCGGGAGGCCGGCGCGGTCATCTCCGAGCTGCCACCGCGCTTCCCCGCCTGGCGATGGGCGTTCCCGGCGCGGAACCGCATCATCGCCGGGCTCGCTCCGCTGACGGTCGTCGTCGAGGCGGGGGAGCGCTCGGGCTCGCTCATCACCGCCGGCATCGCCGAGGATCTCGGCCGGGAGATCGGCGCCGTCCCGGGCCGTGTCACCTCCGCGCTCGCCGCCGGGCCCAACGAGCTGCTCGGCGCCGGAGCGCACGTCGTGCGCGGGGCGGAGGACGTCCTCGATCTCCTGCTCGGCGCGGGGGTGCGCCCCGCGCCCGCCCGGCCGCCCGTTCCCGCCCACCTGGGCTCGGCGCTCACCGCCGTCGGCGACGGCCGCGACTCGGCCGACGCGCTCGTGGGGGCGGGCTTCGCGCTCGCCGACGCGCTCGGTGCCCTGTCCGAGCTCGAGCTGCTCGGGCGGATCCGCCGCGCGCCCGGCGGGCGCTTCGTAGTGTCGGCCGAGTGAGTGGCCCGCCCGCGCGAATCCCCGTCGTCCTCTCGATCGCGGGCTCTGACTCGGGCGGCGGCGCCGGCATCCAGGCCGACCTCAAGGCCTTCGCCGCGTGCGGCGTGCACGGCACGACGGCGATCACCGCGCTGACCGCCCAGAACACCGTCGGCGTCGAGGACGTGCACGCCGTTCCGCCCGAATTCATCCGCGCGCAGGTCCGGGCCGTCGCCGCGGACCTCGGCGTCGACGCCGTCAAGATCGGGATGGTCGGGACGGCGGCGGCGGCGCGCGCGGTCGCGGCCGCGCTCGACGAGCTGCCCGGCGACGTGCCGGTCGTCCTTGACCCGGTCATGGTCGCGGAGTCGGGCGCCGCGCTGCTCGACGAGGACGCGCGCGAGGCGCTCGTCGCGGAGCTCGTCCCGCGCGCGAGCGTCGTGACCCCGAACCTGGCCGAGGCGCGCGTCCTCGCCGGGAGCGCTGAGGGTCCCGAGGAGGCGCTGCCCGCCGCGGTGGCCGCGCTCGGCGCGCGCTGCGTCGTTGTCACCGGCGGGCACCGGGCGCAGGCCGCGGACCTCTTCTTCGACGGGGAGACGCTGACCGCGATCCCCGGGCCGCGCCATCCGGACGGCGCCGCCCACGGGTCGGGCTGCACGCACTCCTCCGCGCTCGCGGCCGGGCTCGCGCGCGGCCTTGACCCGCTTACCGCCGCGCGCGAGGCGCGCGCGCTCGCCGGGCGCGCCGTCGCCCAGGGGCTCCGCGGCCTCGGCGCCGGCGCCGGCCCCGTGGACGCGCTCGGCCTCGCCGGGCGAACGGGCGCATGAACCGCCCCGCGCGCCGCGGGCCTTTGCCATAATCGCGCCGTGCGGTTCCTACGGATGAAGCCCGGCCACGGCGAGGTGCTCCTGGCCGAGGGCGACGTCGAGGTCGCCGCCGAGGAGGAGGCGCTCGTCGCCGAGTTCCGCCGCCAGCTCGACCTCGGCATGTGGGCCGCCGTCCCAACGACCGGCGCCGCCGGTCGCCGCCACGCCGAGATGGTCAAGGACTTCGCGCAGGTCCCGCGCGACGCCGACCGGGTCATCTTCTTCCCGCGCGCCGCCGGCGGGCGCTGAGGCCCGAGGCGGAAGGGCGCATGCTGCTCGCGCTCGCCACCGTCGTCATCGTCATCGTGGCGCTGCTCTCCGAGGTCCTCCTCCCGCGGCTCGAGGAGTCGCTCGCGCGCCGCCGTGCGCGCCGCGCCCGCCCCGCCACGCCCGGGTACGACCCCGGCCGCGAGCGCCGCGCCGAGCAGCGCGCTCGCGAGCTGCTGCGCTCCTGCGTCGGCGACGAGGAGTGGGCGATGTACCGCGACCTCGGGCTGCTCCGGGTCTGGGGCCGCGAGTCCGCCGGGCCCGGCGGCCACCAGGACGTCGGCGGTGCCGCCTACGCCTACATCATCTATCCCCACAAGCCGATCGTCGCCTACCTCCCGCAGACCGGACGGCTGCTGAACGAGTACTGCGTGGAGTTCCCGGACGAGACCCGCCCCTACGGCTCCTCGCGGCTGCCCGACTCCGACGACGTGCTGGCCAAGTGGATGGCGCTGACCGGCGACGAGCGCCGCGTCGTCTCGGTGGCCAACATGCATCTCCCCGGCCGCCAGGTCGATCCGAAGGCCGTCGCGCGGGACCTCTGGCGCCTGCGGCAATGGGAGCGCGACTGGGCCCGCCGGGCCGAGAGCGCCGCCGCGAGCTGACGCCCGGCCCCGCCGGCGGATCCGCCGGGCGCGCCGCGCCGCGTACCCTCCCCGCCCCATGGACCTGAAGCACCGCTCGCGCGCGCTGACCGAGGGGCCCGAGCGCGCCGCCGCCCGCGCCTACCTGAAGGGCATCGGCTACGACGACGAGGCGCTGGCCAAGCCGATCGTCGGGGTCGCCTCGACGTGGATCGAGACGATGCCCTGCAACTTCCATCTGCGCGCGCTCGCCGCGCGCGTCAAGGACGGCATCCGCGCCGCCGGCGGCACGCCGATGGAGCTGAACACGATCGCCATCTCCGACGGGATCACCATGGGCACGAGCGGGATGAAGACCTCGCTCGTCTCGCGCGAGGTGATCGCCGACTCCATCGAGCTCGTCGCCGAGGGGCACCTGTTCGACGCCGTCGTCGCGCTCTCGGGCTGCGACAAGACGATCCCGGGCACGGTGATGGCCCTGGCCCGGCTCGACATCCCCGCGGTGATGCTCTACGGCGGGTCGATCGCCCCCGGCCGCTTCCAGGGCCGCGACGTGACGATCCAGGACGTCTTCGAGGCGGTCGGCGCCCACGCCAACGGGACGATGAGCGACGAGGAGCTCTCAGAGCTCGAGGCCGCCGCCTCCCCGGGGGCGGGTGCGTGCGGCGGCCAGTTCACCGCCAACACGATGGCCATGGCCTTCGAGGTCCTGGGGATCTCCCCGAGCGGCGCGGCGATGGTCCCGGCCGAGGACGAGACCAAGGGCGACGTCGCCGAGCGCTGCGGGCGCCTCGTGCTCGACGTGCTGCGCCGCGGCTTGACGCCGCGGCAGATCATCACGCGGGAGTCGCTCGAGAACGCGATCGCCGCGATCGCCACGAGCGGCGGCTCGACCAACGGCGTGCTCCACCTGCTCGCCGTGGCGCGGGAGGCGGGCGTCCCGCTCTCGATCGACGACTTCGACCGCATCTCCGAGCGCACGCCGCTGCTCTGCGACCTGAAGCCGGGCGGCCGCTACGTCGCCGTCGACCTGCACGCCGCGGGGGGGATCCCCCTCGTGCTCGACCGCCTGCGGCGCGCGGGGCTGCTGCACGAGGACGCGCTGACCGTCACCGGGAGGACGATCGGCGAGCACGCCGACGAACTTCGGGAGACCGAGGGCCAGCGGGTCGTCCGCCCGCTCGAGGACCCGCTGAAGCCGACGGGCGGGCTCGCCATCCTCCGCGGCAACCTCGCCCCGGACGGCTGCGTGGTCAAGCTCGCCGGGCACGAGCGCCGCCACCACCGCGGCCCGGCGCGGGTCTTCGAGGACGAGGAGGAGGCGATGCACGCCGCTCTGCACGGTGGGATCGAGCACGGCGACGTCGTCGTCATCCGCAACGAGGGCCCGGCCGGCGGGCCGGGGATGCGCGAGATGCTCGCGGTCACCGCCGCGATCAACGGCGCCGGCCTGGGCGAGCACGTGGCGCTCCTCACCGACGGGCGCTTCTCCGGCGCGACCCATGGCTTCATGGCCGGGCACGTCGCGCCCGAGGCCGTGCGCGGCGGCCCGATCGCCGCGGTCAGGACGGGCGATGAGATCACGGTCGACGTCGACACCCGGCGGCTCGACGTCGCGCTCTCCGACGAGGAGATCGCCCGGCGGGTGGCCGCCTACCCGGTGCCGGTGCCCGAGGGCGCGAGCGCGCGCGGGGTGCTCGGCAAGTACGCGCGGCTCGTGGGGAGCGCCTCGGAGGGCGCGGTCACGGGGTAGGGCGCTCGGCGCCGCGGATCGTCGCGGTCCTCCGTCGGGCCGTGAGGCTCAGAGGGGCAGCAGGGCGGACGGCGGCGAGGGGTTCGGCGGGGCGTCGCGGCGGGAGTCGGTTCGTTGCCCTGACGCGCTCGCGCGTCGCCGATGCAACGAAACCGTCGCCCCACGTCTGGTTCGTCGCCATCGTCCATGCTCCGCGCGTGAGGGAGACAAAGCGACGCCGGGACCCACGCGGCGCCCCGGGCGGCCCGCCCCGGCGGTCCCCTTCTCTCCCAGCCGGACGCGGCCGCGCATCGTCGCGCCCGCCCCGCGCGGAACGCTGGCTACGCCGCGAGGAACTCCGCCACGACCTCGTTGAACGCCTCGGGCCGCTCGAGCTGCGGCACGTGCCCGGTGTCCGCGAAGACCACCTTCCCGGCCTCGGGGATGAGCTCCACGAAGCGGTCCGCGTCGCGCACGGGGACGAGGCGGTCGTCCTCCCCCCAGACCACGAGCGTCGGCGCGCGGATCTCCGCGAGCCGGTCGCGGATGGGATAAGCGGCGAGGGCCCGCAGGGCGGGGATGAACCCCGGCCTGCCCGTGCCCCGGAGCTGCTCGGCGAGCAGCGGCGCGCTCAGCCGGTCGGGCCGGCGCATGACCCCGCTCGCGAGCAGGCGCCGCGTGCCCGGGCGCCGGGTCAGCCGGTCGGAGTGGGCGCCGATCCACGCCGCGCCCGCGGCGGACATGCGCGCGGCGGTCGTCAGCGGCCGGAGCTTCAGCTGCTCGGTCGAGAGCCCGGCGGCGGAGACGAGCACGAGCCGCTCCACCCGCTCGGGCGCGGAGATGGCGAGCTCGGCGGCGATGAACCCGCCCATGGAGTTGCCGACGACGGTCGCGCGCGGGATCCGGAGGCGCTCGAGGAGCCCGGCGAGCGCGCGGCCGTAGCCGGCGATGGAGATGTCCTCGTCCGGCAGGGGGGAGGCGCCGAAGCCGGGCAGGTCGAGCGCGACGCAGCGGTGCTCGGCGGCGAACTCGGGCAACTGCTCGAGCCAGTTCTGCCACGAGCCGCCGAGGCCGTGGACCCACAGGATCGGGTCCCCCGACCCGAGGTCGATCACGTTGACGGCATGCCCGCCGAGCGTCTCCCAGCGCTGGTGCTCGCGCCAGTCGATCGCTTGCCACGGGGCCCGGCCCCGCCGGCCGTAGGTCTCGACCCGCCGCGGCCCAGCCGGCGGTGATCCGGTCGACTGCATCGATCGTTATGTTGACACGACGGCCGTGCGCATCGCCATCGACATCGACTCGACGCTCTTCCACTACTGGGACGGGTTCGCCCGGGCGGCCAGGGAGCGCTTCGGGGTCCACATCCCCTACGCCGAGCAGAGCGTGTGGGAGATCGACAAGCTCCGCCCAGAGCAGGTCCTCGCGGTCGTCAGGGAGACCCATCGTGACGAGAACATCCTCGGCGCCGAGCCCTACCCGGGCGCCGTGGAGACCGTCCAGACTTGGAAGGAGGCCGGCCACTTCATCCACGTGACCTCCCACCGCGCCGAGGGCTGCCACGCGGCCACCGCGGAGTGGCTCGGGCGGATCGGCCTGCCCCACGACGAGCTGTACTGCTCCTTTGACAAGGTCACGCGCTGCCTGGCGATCTCGATCGACCTCCTCATCGACGACTCTCCCCTGAACCTGCGCCGCGCGATCGACGAGGGGATCACGGTGGCGACGATCCGTCATCCCTGGAACCGGGACCTGTGCGAGGACGAGGCGATCGTCTGCGCGGAGGACTGGCCCGCCCTGGGTGCGGCGCTCGCGCCGGTGCTGGGCGCTCCGGGCGGGGTTCGCGCGGCGCCCGCCGGGTAGGCGAACCGGATGGCCACCCGCCGCACGAGCCTGCGTGAGGCCGACACCGGCCCCGAGGACGGCTTCGGCGCCGTCCTCGGCGAGCTGCAGAGCGCTCGGCTTCCCGCCCCGCCGAAGGATCTCCGCCGCCTGCTCCCGGGCCTCGAGCCCGAGCGCCAGGTCACCGACTGGGGGCGCTCGGAGCGCGTCGAGGAGCTGCTCGACCGCACCATGGTCGAGTTCCTCTACCGCTACTGGTTCCGGGTCGAGGTCGAGGGGGTGGAGCACGTCCCGCTCGAGGGCGGCGCCCTGCTCGTCTCCAACCATGCCGGGGCGCTCCCGCCCGACGCGGCGATGATCACCCGCGCGCTCAAGGAGGAGCACCCCCGCTCCCGCCGCCTGCACCTGACCGTCGAGCACTTCTTCAAGGGCTACCCGGGCTTCTCCATGCTCGTGCAGAAGATCGGCGGCGTCGCCGCCCATCCGGCCAACGTGCACCGGCTGCTCCACGACGAGCAGGAGCTCGTGCTCGTCTTCCCCGAGGGCCGGAAGGGGACCGAGAAGCTCGTCAAGGACCGTTACCGCCTGCAGCGCTTCGGCCGCGGCGGCTTCGTCGAGGCGGCGATGCGGGCCCGGGCCCCGATCGTCCCCGTCGCGGTCGTCGGGGCCGAGGAGGCGGCGCCCGTCTTCGCCAGCCTCACCCTCCTGCAGAAGCTGACGGGCCTGCTCTACGTGCCGCTCACGCCGACCTTCCCGCACGGGGGCATCGCCGGCATGTTCGGCTATCTGCCCGCGAAGTTCCGCATCCGCTTCCTGCCCGCGATCCCGACCGACGATCTCGGCGAGCGCCCGTGGCGGAACCCCGGGCTCGTCCAGGAGCTGGCCCACGACGTCCGCGGCCTGATCTCCGAGCACGTCATCGACATGGTCGGTACGCGGCGGAGCGTCTGGCTGTGAGCGCGCCGCGGCGGATCCTGCTCACCGGGCTCTCGACCCACTGGGGCGGCGCGCTGGCCCAGGAGCTCGAGCGCGACCCGGCGGTCGAGACGATCATCGGCGTCGACTCCGAGGAGCCGCGGGTCGAGCTCGAGCGCACCGAGTTCGTGCGCACGGGCAACCAGCACGGCCTGCTGCGGCGGATCGTCGACGCCGCCGGCATCGACACCGTCGTCGACTCCCGCCTCGTCGTCGACTCGACGACGACCGCGCCGAAGCTCGCGCACGAGAACAACGTGATCGGGACGATGAACATCCTCGCCGGGTGCTCGGCCCCCGGCTCCCCGGTCAGAAAGCTCGTCTTCAAGTCCTCGGCGCACTACTACGGCTCCGAGCAGGACGACCCGGCCTTCTTCACCGAGGAGATGCGCCGCCCGCACGCGCCGCGCACCCTGATCGAGAAGGACGTCGTCGAGGCCGAGCGCGCCGTGGCCGACTACGCCGCGCGGCGCCCGGAGGCGACCGTCACCGTGCTGCGTTTCGCCAACACGATCGGCCCCGGGCTCCGGAGCTCCCACACCCGCCTGCTGGGGATGCCCGCGGTCCCGACCATCCTCGGCTTCGACCCGCGCTACCAGTTCATCCACGAGACGGACATCGTCGGCGCGCTCGCCCACGCCGTGCGCGAGGACATCCCGGGCGTCTACAACGCCGCCGCCGACGGCGTGCTCGCGCTCTCCGAGGTCATCGGGCTGATGGACCGCCGGCCGCTGCCGATCCTCCCGCCCTGGGGCACGGAGGTGGTGGCGGGCCAGCTCCTCGGGCGCCTCGGCCTCCGCATCCCGCCCGAGATGCTCCGCCAGCTCCGCTTCGGCCGCGGCCTCGACAATCGCCGGCTGAAGGCCACGGGCTTTGACTACACCCACACGACGCGCGAGGCCGTCATCGCGCTGCGCGAGCACCAGCGCACGGCGCGCCTGCACAGCGGCGACGCGCGCGGATACGTCTACGAGCGCGAGGTCGAGGAGTTCCTGCGCTACAGCCCGAGCGTGCGCCGGGGCGAGGGCGCCTCAGCGATCGGAGCCGGCAACGGAGCGCCGCCCTCCTCCTACGACGGGCTGCGGGCGAAGGAGGTCCTCGGCGTGCTCGGCTCGCTCGGGCGCGAGGATCTCCTCGAGTTGCGCGACCACGAGGCCGCCCACGCCGAGCGCACCGAGGTGCTCGCGGCGATCGACCGCCTGCTCGGCGGCGGGACCCGCGCCGACCCACGCTGAGAGGAAGCTCTCAAGTCTGGGCAAACGGCCCGCTCCCGCGTACAGTTTGCGGGTGACCATGCGGAGCCGGACCTTCATCGCCGTCGCGGCGCTGCTCGCCGTGCTCGTCGGCGGTATCACCGCGCTCTATCTGTACGACCGCTCCGGCCGTTCGACGATCGCGAAGGGCGTGCGCGTGGCCGGGGTCGACGTCGGCGGCCTCAAGGAGGGCGCGGCCCGCGCCCACGTCGTCGCCGCCGTGCGCCGTCAGACGCGGCGCCCCGTGCTCGTGACCTGGCACGGCCGTCGCTTTGTCCTGCACCCGCAGACGACGAACCTGCGCCGGAGCGTCGCCACCGCGGTGGCGGAGGCGGTCGCCCGCTCGCAGGAGGGATCCATCTTCACGCGCGTCGCGCGGCGGCTGCGGGGCGGGTCGCTCCACGCGCGCATCGCCCCGGCGATCGCCTACTCCCCGAACGCCGCGCGCCGGCTCGCCGCTCGCGTCGCCCGCGTCGTCGACCGCGCGCCGCACGAGGCCAGCCTCGCCATCGCCGCCTCCGGGCCGAGCGTGACCCAGGGCCGCAGCGGCCGCACGCTCCAGCGGGCGCGCCTGCGCAGCGCCGTAGACCGGGCGCTGCGCGGCGCCGGTCCTCGCCGGTTGACGGCGCCGGTGTCCGTCGTCAGGCCCCACACGACGACCGCCGCCCTCGCCGCGCGCTATCCCACGATCATCGTCGTCGACCGCGCCGACTTCCGGCTCTCGCTGTACAAGGACATGCGCCTGCAGAAGACCTACCCGGTGGCGGTCGGGCGCCAGGGCCTCGAGACCCCGGGCGGCCTCTACCACGTGCAGGACAAGCAGGTCGATCCCTCCTGGCACGTGCCCAACTCCTCCTGGGCGGGCGCGCTGGCCGGCAAGGTCATCCCGCCCGGTCCCCAGGATCCGATCAAGGCCCGCTGGATGGGGATCTACAACGGGGCGGGCATCCACGGCACCGACGAGCTCTCCTCGCTCGGCTCGGCCGCATCGCACGGCTGCATCCGGATGGCGATCCCCGACGTGATCGAGCTCTTCGATCAGACCCGGGTCGGAGCGCCCGTCTTCATCGCGTAGGCGGCTCCGCGAGGGCCGCGCCGATCTCCGCGACCGGCACCTCCTCCCATCCGTCCCGCAGCAGGGAGGCATGGTGGTCGTTGTGTCGAAGACAGAGCGCGCCGATGAAGATGCCCCGCGTCGACTTCCGCATGACCGCGAACCAGAGCGTGGTCGCGTCGCTACCGCCCTGGATCCGGTGCCACGGCCGGGGCGGCATGTCGTCCGGGGGCGAGATCCCCGCCTCCACGAGCTGGCGGTGGGTGGCCACCTGACCCGTGACGGTGTCGATGAGGAACACGGCCACCGCCGGCGAGGCTAGCGCCGGCGCCTGGCGCGCGGCCCTCGTGCGCTTCGATCAGGACCTCCTCCGCCGCGCCGCGGCGGCGAAGACCCGCCGCGCCTACGCCTCGGATCTGGAGGGCCTCGCCGGCTGGGCGGCGGCGCAGGACCTGGCACCGGCCGAGGTGAGCGCGCGGATCCTCCGCCGCTGGGTCGCGAGCCTCTCGGCCGCGGGCCTCGCTCCCATCACCGTGGGGCGGAAGCTCGCCGCCGCCAAGGGCCTCTTCCGCTCGCTCGTCGAGCACGGGGAGCTCACCGCCAGCCCCGGCGACCTCCTGCGCGCGCCCAAGCGTGGCGAGCGGCTGCCGCGGGTCCTCAAGAGCACCGAGGTCGCCGACCTGCTCGACGCCATCCCCGCCTCCACGCCGCTGCTGCTGCGCGACCGCGCGCTCTTCGAGCTGGCCTACGCCGGCGGCCTGCGCGCCGAGGAGCTCGTGAACCTCGACGTCGAGTCCGTCCGCCACGACGCCGAGGAGCTGCGCGTCGAGGGCAAGGGCGGCCGGACCCGCATCGTCCCCGCCGGCGAGGTCGCGCTCGGCGCCGTGCGCCGCTACCTCGAGGCCGGCCGGCCCGCGCTCGCCGGGCGCGGCGCGCAGGAGCGGGCGCTCTTCCTCTCGAAGTCGGGCCGCCGCGTCTCGACCTCCGACGTGCGCCGGCGCCTGCGCGGCCACGCCCGGCGCATCGGCCTCGCGCCGTCGCCCTCACCCCACGCGCTGCGCCACTCCTACGCCACCCATCTCCTCGAGGGGGGCGCCGATCTGCGCTCGATCCAGGAGCTCCTCGGACACGCGTCCATCTCGACGACACAGATCTACACTCGGGTAGAGTCCGCCCGGTTGCGCTCCGCCTACGCCAACAGCCATCCGCGGGCCTGATCGGGAATGAAGACCCACGTCAAAGCCATCGAGCTCAAGGATCTGTGGCGGCGCTACAAGACCTCGGCGGACACCCGCGCTCGCGAGCGGCTCGTCGTCGCCTACTCGCCGCTGGTCAAGTACGTGGCGGGGCGCATGTCCTCCGGCCTGCCCGCCCACGTCGAGGAGGCCGACCTCATCTCCTACGGCCTCATCGGCCTCATCGGCGCGATCGAGCGCTTCGACCTCGAGCGGGAGATCAAGTTCGAGACCTACGCGATCCCGCGCATCCGCGGCGCGATCATCGACGAGCTGCGCTCGCTCGACTGGGTCCCGCGCTCGGTCCGCGCCCGCGCACGGGAGATCGAGCGCGCCAACGCGAAGCTCGAGCACAAGCTCCAGCGGGCACCGACCGACGAGGAGATGTCCTCCGAGCTCGGGATCACCACGGAGGAGTTCCAGGAGTCCCTCGTGCAGATCTCGAACTCGACGATCGCCGCGCTCGACGAGCTGTGGACGGTGTCGGACTCGAGTGGGGACTCCGTCTCGCTGCTCGACACGCTCCACGACCCGGACGCCCCGGACCCCGAGCGCGCCGTCGACGCCTCCGAGCTCAAGGACCGCGTGGCCGACGCGATCGCCCGCCTGCCCGAGCGCGAGAAGCTCGTCATCGCCCTCTACTACTACGAGAACCTGACGCTGCGTGAGATCGGCGAGGTCCTCGGCGTGACCGAGTCGCGCATCTCCCAGCTGCACACGAAGGCCGTGCTGCGGCTGCGCTCGCACCTGCAGACCGCGTAGCGGCGACCGGCGCACGCCGCGGACCGCTGCCGCTGTCCTTGGTTCGTACGCCATAGGCGTACGAGGGCAGGACACCTCGGGTCGGAACCGGTCGCCCCACACGATCGCGGGCTTTCGTCTAGGCTCGCCCGTGCCACCGAGCAGAGGAGCCGAGCGTGCACAAGGCCGCCGATCGCATCCGGAACGTCGCCCTCGTCGGACACCGCGGCAGCGGGAAGACCTCGCTGCACGAGGCGCTGCTCCACCAGGCCGGGGTGCTCAAACGGCTCGGGTCGGTGACGGACGGGACGACGGTCTCCGACGCCGACGAGGACGAGAAGGCGCGGCAGATGTCGATCTCGGCCGCGCTCTCCACCTTCGAGTGGCAGGAGCGGAAGGTCAACCTGCTGGACACGCCGGGCGAGCCGAGCTTCGTGGCCGACGCGCTCGGCGCGCTGCGGGTGTGCGAGTCGGCCGTGTTCGTCGTCAACGCCGTCCTGGGCGTCGAGGTCTCCACCCAGCGCCTGTGGCAGCGCGCCGCCGAGCTCGACATCGCCCGGCTCGTCTTCGTCAACATGCTCGACCGCGAGCGCGCGGACTTCTTCCGCGTGCTTGACGCGCTGAAGGCCGCCTTCGGGCCCCACGCGGTGGCCACGGAGATCCCCATCGGCTCCGAGCACGAGGTCCGCGGGGTCATCGACCTGGTCGACATGAAGGCCTACGAGTACGACGGCGACGGCCGCCAGAACTGCACGGAGATCCCGATCCCGGGGGAGCTCGCCGAGCAGGCGCAGGAGTACCGCGAGAAGCTGATGGACGAGGTCGCCGAGAACTCCGACGCGCTCATGGAGCGCTACCTGGAGGGGGAGGAGATCTCCCACGCGGAGATCGTCGGCGCGCTCAAGGAGGGCACGAACCACGGGCGCCTGTTCCCCGTCACGTGCGGCGTGGCCACCCGCAACCTGGCCGTGAACCGCCTGCTCGACGCGATCGTCGAGGACCTCCCCTCGCCGGTCAAGCACGGCGGGCTCGAGCTCCCGGACCTGACGCTCTCCCCCGATGAGGACGCGCCGCTCTACGCCTACGTGTGGAAGACCCGGGCCGACCCGTTCGCCGGCCGCCTGAACCTCTTTCGCGTCTACCAGGGGACGATGCGCCACGATTCCCATGCGCTGAACACGCGCGCCCACGTCAAGGAGCGGATCGGCCAGCTGCTCACCTTCAGGGGGCGCGAGTCCGAGCCCGCCGAGGAGTTCGGCCCCGGCGACCTCGGCGCGGTGGCCAAGCTCAAGGAGACCCGCGCCGGGGACTGGCTGGCCGACCGCGATCCGGCCACCCTCTCCGAGACCGGCGCCCCCGTCCGGATGCCCCAGGTGAAGCTGCCCGCCCCGGTCATGGCCTTCGCCGTCGAGCCCAAGGTCAAGGGCAACGAGGAGAAGGTCTTCACCGCGCTGCGCCGCCTACAGGAGGAGGACCCGACGATCGACCTGCACCGCGACCCGCAGACGGGGGAGGAGATCGTCGCCGGGCTCTCCCAGGTGCACGTCGAGGTCACGGTCGAGCGGATGCGCTCGCGGTTCGGCGCCGAGGTCGTGCTCAAGCCGCCGCGGGTCCCCTACCAGGAGACGATCCGCCGCCAGGCCAAGGCCCATGGCCGCCACAAGAAGCAGTCGGGCGGCCGCGGGCAGTTCGGCGACTGCCGGATCGAGATCGAGCCGCTCGCGGGCGGGGAGGGCTTCGAGTGGGTCAACGAGATCAAGGGCGGCGTCATCCCCACGAGCTTCATCCCCGCCGTCGAGAAGGGCGTGCAGGAGGCGATGGCCCACGGGACGCTCGCCGGCTACCCTGTCAAGGGCGTCCGCGTGCGGCTGACCGACGGCTCCTACCACACGGTGGACTCGTCGGAGATGGCGTTCCGGATCGCCGGGTCGCTGGCCATGAAGGAGGCGCTCGCGGAGGCCGGGCCGGTGCTGCTCGAGCCGATCATGCGGATGACCCTCGCCGTTCCCGAGGCCTCCGTCGGCGACGTCATCGGCGATCTGAACTCTCGCCGCGGCCATCCCCTCGGGATGGAGCCGGCCGGCGACCTCGTCGAGATCACGGCCGAGGTGCCGATGGCCGAGGTCCTCTCCTACGCGCCCGACCTGCGCTCGCTGACCGGCGGCCAGGGCGACTTCACGCTCGAGTTCGACCGCTACGAGGAGGTGCCCTCGCACCTGGCGCAAAAGGTCGTGCAGCAGGCCGCCGAACCCGCCGTCGCCTGACCGGGGACGTATTCTGGTGGCGCATGACCGCTCGGGAGATCCGCACCTCGCAGGAGACTGAGCTCTGCGACGTGTGCGGGCGCTCGCTGCTGCGCGGGGAGCGCACGGAGACCTGGATCTCGGCCGGCAGTCGTCGTGCGGTGTGCGAGCTGTGCACGGCGCGCGCCCGCCACGAGGGCTGGATCCGCGAGGGTGCGCGCCTGGACGCGCCAAACGGTCGCGCGCGGGTCAGCGAGCGGCGGCGCTCGTTCATCGAGCGCCTGCGGGAGGGCGGCGAGCGTATGAGTGAGCGCGCCCGGCGCCCCGCGGCGGAGTCTCTCGACGAGTCCGGCGCGCGAGCCAACGGCCACGCGGCGGAGGAGCCCCCACGCGCCCCGGCGCGCTCGGCCCCGGGTGCGGGAGCCCTGGGCGATCCCTACGGCGCCGCGCGCGAGTCGCGTCACGTCCGCGCGGTGCCCACCGATCCCGAGCACCGCGTGCTCTCCGCGCTCGAGGTCTTCAACGCCTCCGACTACCCGCGCACGGTGGCCGGGGTGGCGCGCTCGCTCGGCGTCCCCGCCGTCGTTGTGCGGCCGGCGCCGAGCGGCAGCCGCGTGGCGATCGTCGTCTCGTGGGAGCTGTCCTGGTACCGCTACGAGGTCGACCTCGCCGATCCCCAGGCCGGGGTCGACCGGGTCGGCCAGGGCTACGAGCTCTCGGAGCTCTCCGAGGAGGATCGCACGGCCAACGCCGCCGCCGACGAGCACGGCCGCCTGCACCTCGCCGCCGCATGATCGCCGCGTGATCGACTAGGATCGCGCGCGCCGATGATCTACTGCGTCGTCCCCCAGGAGCTGTCCAGCGAGCTGTACGACCGGCTGCACGACTACTACGCGGATGACCCGAACGTCAAGGTCATCGTCGACCGGCGCAAGGGCGATCGCCGCGGCCGCTCGGACCGCGCCGGGGCCGAGCAGCGCCAGCGCCGCGACCGCCGCCGCGCCCGCGTGCCGGGCGAGTTCCCGCCCGTCGCGCCCGAGTAAGCCCGGCCTTGCGTGCCCCGGCCTTGCGTGCGGGTCGTGGTCCACGTCGATGGCGGCGCGCGCGGCAACCCGGGCCCGGCCGCCGCGGCCGCGGTCATCTCCTCGCCGGAGGGCGAGCTCCTGGCCGAGGCCAAGGAGACGATCGGCATGGCCACGAACAACGTCGCCGAGTACCGCGCCGTCCTGCTCGGCCTCGCGCGAGCCCGCGCGCTCGGCGCCGAGGAGATCGAGATCGTCGGCGACTCCGAGCTCGTGGCCAAGCAGCTCCAGGGGATCTACCGGGTCAAGCACCCGGCCATGCGCCCGCTCTTCCTCGACGCCCAGACGGCGCTGCGGGAGTTTCGCGCGTGGAGCATCCGCACGGTGCCGCGGGCCGAGAACGCCCACGCCGACGCGCTCGTCAACCAGGCGCTCGATGCCGCCGGCGGGTGAGGGGCGAAAGGTTCCCCCATCTTCGGCGCATGATCCGTCATCATCACCGGGTGGTCCCCTGCCTCACTCTGGACCGGGGGTAGGGGGCCACATCTCCTGGCTGCCGTGAGCCTCGCGCTGAAGCTCGTCCTGGCGCCCGCGCTCGTCGCGCTCGCCACGGTCCTCGGGCGGCGGCTGGGCCAGCACATCGGCGGGCTCGCCGGCTCGCTGCCCGTGGTCGCGGCGCCCATCGTCCTCATCTACGCGGTCGACCACGGGAACACCTACGCGCGCCATGCCGCGGCCTGGACCGTGTACGGCGTCGGGGCGCTCGTCGTCTTCTGCTGGGTCTACGCCGTGCTCGCGCCGCGCCTCGCCGCGCCGGCGCTCACCGTGCTGTGCTGGGGCGTCTTCGGCGCCCTCACGGGGTTCGCCTGGGCGGCCGAGCCGCCGCGCGGCGCCGGCCTGCCCGTCGCGCTCGCGCTGACCGCGCTCGTCGCCCTCTCCCTCGGCCGTCCCGCCCCGCCCGCCAAGGCTCCCGCCGAGGCCGTCGCCGGGCGCGACCTGGCCGCCCGGATGCTCGCCACCGCCGCGCTCGTGATCACCCTGACCTCGCTCGCGGGCTCGCTCGGCCCGCGGCTCTCCGGCCTGCTCGCGCCGTTCCCGATCATCACCGCCGTCCTTGCCGCCTTCACCCACGCGAGCGACGGCCCGGCCGCCGCGCGCGAGCTGCTGCGCGGCTACGCGCCCGGGCTCGCGTCCTTCGCCTCGTTCTTCTTCGTGCTCTCGCTGGCGCTCGGCCCGCTGCCGCTCGGGCTCGCCTTCGCCCTCGCGCTCCTCGCCGCGCTCGCCGGGCACACGCTCCTCTACCTGACCTGGCTGCGCGCCTAGCCCTGGAGTTCGGAAACGTGGGGGAGAAGGGAACGGGGGAGTGGCGGAGGTCCTGAGCACCCGTGCGCTGAACCGCGCGCTGCTCGCGCGGCAGGGTCTCCTCGAGCGATGGCGCGTCGCTCCGCTGACGGCGATCGAGCGGCTCGTGGGTCTGCAGGCGCAGGCGCCGCAGGCACCCTACGCCGGCCTCTTCGCCCCGGTGGCGGAGCTCGAGCCCGAGGCGCTGTCCCGGCTGCTTGCCGAGCGGGCGGCGGTGCGGCGCGCCCGGGTGTTCACGCGCGGGGCCGTGCTCGTCGACGGCTTCGTCGCCGGTGCGTGGAGGTTTGATCGCGGCCGGAGCGGAACGGTGCTGCGCATCGAGCCGCTGCGCTCCCTCGGATCCGCGGAGCGCACCGAGGTCGGAGCCGAAGCCGAGCGCCTGCTCGCGTGGCACGAGCCCCGGGGCGAAGCGCTCGGGGTGGACCTGCGCGCTCGGCGCGGCTGAGGGGCCCGGCCGGCTCTCAGCAAAGATGAGACACACATCCGGCGGCTTCTGCGACTAGCTCTCGTGAACTTGGGGAAACACCGGCAGATGAGCGCGACCGTCTCGGCTCCGGTTCGGGGTTCCACCCCGGCGAGGTTCGTGCGGCGGGCGGCGCCGGCCGAGATGGCGCGGCTGATACTCGGGCGGCTGACGCGGGAGCACCTGGCTTTCCTGGCCGGGCTGGCGCCGGTCGCGGTCCTCGGGCTCGAGCCCGGGGCCTGGGACGGTGCTCCGGCCGATCTGGGCGCGAGCAGCGTGAGCATCATGATCCTCTCGGGCTTCATCGGCAGCCGGCTCGGGTCGTGCGGGCGGACGTCGCTGGAGGTACTCGGTCCGGGCGACGTGCTGCGCCCGCGCCTCGAGCCCGACGGGGGCGGCGGGATCGACTGCGTCCAGAGCTGGCACGTTTACGTCCCGACCGAGGTGGCGCTCATCGGCGGACAGTTCTCCCGTCACATGACGGCTTCTCCGGAGTTCGGGGGTGCGCTGCTCGACTCCCTCGCCGGCCGTGCCCAGCGGCTGGCGTGTCAGGCGGCCATCAACTTTCAACCGTCGCTTCAGCAGCGGCTGTCGCTCACGCTCTGGCGCCTCGCCGATCGCTGGGGTCGGGTGACCCCGGGCGGTGTCCGGCTCCCGGTGCCGCTGCGCCACCAAGACCTGGCTGCCCTCGTCGCGGCCCGGCGTCCCTCCGTCACCCATTCGCTGGGGCTCCTACGCCGGGAGGGGCTCGTCGCGCCCGTTCCCGAAGGCTGGCTGTTGGTCGGCTCGCCGCCGTCGCCGGGCCACGACGCCGCGCCGGTCGGGGGCGGAGTCTGGTGATGCAGCCGCGGATGTGGGCGCGATTCACGACGCGGCGGGCCCACCGGCATCCGAGCCGCGTTCCTGCGCCGATATGGGGGCGTGCCGAGCCTCCGGCGGGCTGAGGTGCCGGCGGATCTCGAGTAGGCGCGGCGCGGGTTCGTCGGTGTCGATGAGCCCGGCCGTGCCCGGCCAGGCCTTCTCGAGATACGAGACATACGCCTCGTGGGAGCTGAGATCCGGTTCGTAGATCCGCCGACGGTGGACCCGCGGCCCGCCACTCGCCGCTCGCGCTCGCGGTCGTAGCGCTCAGCCGCCGCGGCGTCGCTCTCGGCGGGGCCGGAGCCCGGACTGCCGGAACGCTGCCGGGCGAGCGCCGTGAGGAGCCGTCTGACCCGGCGAGCCGGGGTGCTCGCGCTGGTGAGGAGCCCTTCGACGCGTTGTAGGGCGGCGTAGACGTGGTGCTGGGCGGCGGTGCCGTGCGGCAGCTGGGCGATCGTGTAGAGCAGCTGGGTGAGCAGCGTGATCACCGACTCGTAGTCCTCGGCGCTCGGCGTCGAGGTCCGGGCGCCCCCGGCCGCGATGGACCAGAGCCGCTTGCCCGAGCACGCGGTTGGCCCCGGAGCCGCGGCGGCGTACGTGGTAGTCGAGGTGGTGGCCGTGCGTGCACAGGACCCGGCCGAACGTGTAGGTCGGGTAGCGCAGCTCGACCTGCACGCCGTCGAGACGGCGTTCGAGCAGCCGGCGAAACCACAGTTGCCGGCCGACCTGCTCGGCCAGATCCTCCCGGGGCTCGCCGGTGGCGAGCTCGAGCTCGATCAGATCCTGCGCCTGCTGGGCGATCAGATGGTGGTCGTGGTTGCCGGCCAGGAAGACCAGGCGCTTGCCCGGCAGGGATCGCGCAGCAGCGAGAGGAACCCGTCGGCGGCGTCGACGGCTTCGCCAACCGAGGCGAAGAGGAAGTCGAACAGATCGCCCACGTCGAGGTGAGGCGCCAGCAGCGCCAGCTCGTGATCATGGCGCAGCAGATCCTCCCCCGTCCAGGCTCCGAAGTGGCTGTCCGAGATCACCAGTGCTCGCATCGCGACCGTGCGCTCGTCGTCAGTACCGCCGCCGCTTCTCCTCGATCGTGTTGGAGGCCGCCTTGACAAAGGTGGCCCCCATCTTGGGCAGCGACTTCAGGAAGCTCGGCGTGAAGAAGCCCCGGGCCTTGTGGTCGAACTCGCCGTGGGCGCCGTGGTCGGCCTCGGCGTCGGCGGGCTCGTAGAGGTTGCTCGGCCGATCGGCGCGCACCTTCTGCGAGGTCAGCTGGCTGTCCCACGCTCCGATCGCGGCGTACTGGTTCCCCAGGCCGGGAGCCGCCCGCGCGACCGCCACGAGCATCTTGTTCCAGGACCCGACGACCTTCTCGCGGCGCCCGTCGAGCGCCACGTCGACGATGAACTTCGCCGGGATCTCCGGCTCGTAGATCGGCGGCGCGGGCTGCGGATGGTCCTCGAAGACGGTCTGACACCAGTCGAACTGCGGCGTGTTGACCGCGGGCAGGTGCACCATGCTCAGGCGGACGTTGCTCTTCTCGTGCAGGAGCTCCGCCCGTGTGGACTCGAAGAAGCCGCGGCAGGCGAACTTCGAGGAGCAGTAGGCCGACTGCAGCGGGATCCCGATGAACGCCAGCGCCGAGCCGACGTTGACGATCTGTCCCCGGTCGCGTGGACGCATCCGCGACAGTGCCGCCATCGTCCCCCAGACCTGCCCGAGGAAGGTGACCTCGACCGCGCGCTGGAAGTCCGCGGGCTCGACGTCCCAGGTCGGGGCGAACACGGTGGTCATGGCGTCGTTGACCCAGACGTCGATCGGCCCGAGCTCCTCCTCGACGCGGCTCGCGGCGCTGTCCACCTGGTCGAACTGCGACACGTCGGTCGGGATGGCCAGCGCCCGCCGCCCGGCGTCACGCACCTCGGCGGCGGCGGCGTCAAGGCCGGCCTGGCCGCGGGCGAGCAGGGCCACGTCGAAGCCGCGCTCGGCGAACGCGCGCGCGGTGGCCCGGCCCACTCCTGCCGAGGCGCCGGTGATGACCGCTATCTGTCCCATGTGCTCTCGGACCTCCTGTTGTTGGCTGTCAGCTGGCCGGGGCCGCTTTGCGACCCCGGGCCTCGTCGTAGGTGACGGCGGCGTTGATGAGCGCGAGATGGCTGAGGGCCTGGGGGAAGTTGCCGAGCATCGCGTGGCTTTCGGCGTCCATCTCCTCGGAGAACAGCCCGACGTCGTTGGCGAGGGCGACGAGCTCGTCCATGAGCGCCTCGGCCTCCTCGAGCCGATCGAGCCTGGCGAGCGCGTGCACCGTCCAGAACGCGCAGGCGAGAAAGGTCCCCTCGGTGTCGGCCATCCCCGTGTACCGATACATCAGCGGTCCGGTCCCGAGGCGCTCGCGCAACCGGTCGACCGTCGCCTCCAGGCGCCCCGCTTCCCCGGGTTCGTAGCCCATGAACACGCCGACGAGCACGCCGGCGTCGAGCTCGTCGCTGTCGGCCGAACGGGCGTAGGCGCCGAGCTCCTCTGACCAACAGCGCTCCTCGATGAAGCCGCGGATCCGCCCGGCGGTCTCGCGCCAGCGGTCGGTGTGAGCGCCGGGGATCTTGCCCTGGCCGGCCAGCTTGAGGGCGCGATCAAGCGCGATCCAGCACTGCACCTTGGACGCGGTGTAGTGGAGCCGGGTACCGAGCTCCCAGATCCCGGAGTCGCGCTCGACCCAGGCCTCACAGACGTGGTCGGCGAGGCCGGCGAGGCGCTCCGCGGTGCGCTCGCCGAACTTGTGACCGCGGTCGGCGTAGAGCGTGACGGCCTGGAAGAGGTCGCCGTAGTTGCCGAGCTGGCGCTGATCGACGGCTCCGTTTCCCTCGAGCACCGGGCGCGAGCCGCGGTAGCCCGCGAGATCGAGCTGCCGCTGGCCGATGCTCGCGCTGGCGCCGAGCCGGTAGAAGGGATGGAGCCGAGCGTGCCCGTCGCCCGAGGCGTCCATCAGCCAGCCGATGAATCGCTCGGCGTCCTCGTCGTCCCCCAGGCGCATGAGGGCGTCGATCGCGAAGGACGAGTCGCGTAGCCAGCAGAAGCGGTAGTCCCAGTTGCGCGAGCCGCCGATCGCCTCGGGCAGACCGGTCGTGGGAGCGGCGACGATCGCGCCCGTGGGATCGTCCACGAGCATCTTCAAAACCAGGCCGCTGCGCACGACCGCCTCGCGCCACGGCCCGTCGTAGGGATGGGCCGCGGCCCACTCCTGCCACCACCGGACGGTGCTGTCGAGGCGCGCCTCGACCTCGTCCCGGTCGGCTCGGGGAAGCGATCCGTCGGCGAGCGCGATCGCGCTGAGCGTCAGCAGCGCGCGGTGGCCTCCGGCGATGGTGAAGCGCCCGCCGATCGCCCCGTCATCGCTCAGCGGCTCGCCCGCGTCCCAGGCCTCGACGACGACCGCGTCGCCGTCCCGGCGCGCGACGAACCTGTTCCCGTCGCGGTCCACGCGCGCCGGGCGGTGGGTGTGGCCGAACCGCGGCGCGACCCGCCAGGCGAGCGTGACCTCCCCGCTCAGGCCCTCGACGCGGCGCGCGAGCTCGCGCACCGGCCGGCCGTCGGGCTGGAGGGTCAGGGCGTCGGTGACGCGGACCGAGCCCCCCGCGACCCGGAAGGTCGTCTCGAGCACGTTCGTCTCGCGGACATAGTGGCGCACGGCCTCGAACGGCTCCACCGGCGCGAGCGCGAAACGGCCACCCCGGTCGGAATCGACGAGCGCGCCGAGCACGAACGGTCCATCGAAGCCCGGGAGGCAGAGCCAGTCGACGGAGCCGTCCAGCCCCACGAGCGCGGCCGTGTGCTGGTCCCCGATCGCCGCGTAGTCCCGGATCGGCAGATACCCGTCGACGCGCTCGGGGCGGCGACAGCGAGCCGGCTCTCCGTCCGCCGCGTCGCGGTCGGGCCTCATCCGACCACCGAGGTCACGAGGTGCCCGATCCCGAAGCCCACCGCGGCGCTGATGGCCCCGATGATGAGGACCTGCACGCCGGCCCGCACCAGGTGCTGGCGCGCGACTCGGCCCTTCGCCACGCCCAGCACGAAGAGCGCCACGAGCGTGCAGACGAGGCTGATCGGCAGGGCCGTGCCGATCGAGAAGAACGCGTACGGCCACAGCGGGATGACCGCCGAGCCCAGATAGGTCAGGCCGACGACGAACGCGTCGCCGCGCGCGGCGCCGCCCGAATCCGGGGAGAGCCCGAGCTCCTTCTGCACCTTGGTGCGCAGGAAGACGTTCGGGTTGGCCGCCAGGCCCTCGGCCACGGTGGCGGCCGCGCGCGCGGGGAGGCCCTCGGTTTCCAGCACGATGGCCAGCTCGGCGATCTCCCGGTCGCGGTGATCCTCCACCTCGCGGGCCTCGTCCTTGATCTCGGAGGCATAGAGAGCCTCCTCGGCTTCGCTCGCGAGGTAGGAGCCGCCCCCCATGGCGATGCTTCCGGCCACCGCCTCGGCCAGGCCCGCCACGAGGATCGCGGCCCGCCCCGGGTTCGCGGCCGCCATGCCGGTGACGACTCCGAGCGGCACGAGCAGCCCGTCCTGAGCGCCGAGGACGAACTCCCGCACGCGCGAGAGCCGCGCGATGCGATCGGCTTCGCCGAGCGCATGGTCCTGGATGTGGCGCTCCGCCTCGACTCGCACCGCGCCCTGCTCCGGCGTGCCGGCCCCGGCCGGCCGACCGGTGCCCTCGGTGCCCGGCGCAGGAAGCGGGGCCATCGCTCAAGCCCGCCGGGGAGCAGCTGTTACCGGAACCGAGTCCTCGCCCGGCGGCCGGCGGAGCCGCGAGCCGGGGCGGAGGTGGCCCCTGCCGTCGGTCGACCGTCGCGAACTCACCTCTTCCCTGTTCCCGGGGAGCGAGAAGGACGATCCTCTCGTAGTCAGCGCGCGAACGTCCGGCTCGTCGCCACGTCACGGACGGGGAAGTATTCGAACGCGTGAAATCCACACCCGCCAACGAAGGGGATCCCGATGGGCTTCGATCAGTACCACGAACCGGCTCACGACCTACCCGAGGAGACGCGCACGTTCGCGCGGATGAACGCGTCCCTGACCGAGGAGGCCGAGGCCATCGGCTGGTACGAGCAGCGCCTGGCCGTAGAGCAGGACGAGGAGGCGCGGGCCGTCATGAGCAACGCCCAGCAGGAGGAGTTCAAGCACTTCTGCATGGACCTCGAGTTCCTCCTGAGGCGCAAGTCGGTATGGCGCGAGATCGCGCAGGGAATCCTGTTCCGCGAGGGCCCGATCGTCGAGCACGGCGAGGAGGCCGAGGAGAACGCCTCCTGATGTACCCTCGGGCCAGGGCTCGTGACACGCGTGAGCCGCGGGGGAGCGGGGGCGTCAGCTTGCGGACCGTTCCTGCTTTGGGCGTTGGGGCCCGGGGTAGGCGGCGCGTGTGAGTTTTCTCCGCGAGGCGTTTGGCGGGAAGAACCCGTTCGTGCTCCGGGTGGCGATCGTCGCCGCGGTCGGGGGTTTTC
>JBBQAA010000036.1:0-7096 GCA_038276395.1 Solirubrobacterales bacterium
CCTTGCCGCCCCGAGCCTCCGGCGGAGCGCCGGGGGCCGGGGCGGGGGGTGGGGGGGCGCGAGGCGCGGAGGGGGGGCTGGCGGCGGGGGGGGGGGGGGGGGGGGGGCGGCGCCTCCTCGGGGTTCCTCGTCGCCGCGATCATCATCGCCGGCCTGACCGCCGCGGGCGTCGGGGTGGCGCTGCTGCTCCGGGCGCGCCGCGCGCCGCCGGGCACGGACGAGGCTTAGAACCTCTTTCCCCGGGCCTCGCGCAGCGAGGCGACGAGGGCATTTCGCGCCGAGAGGTCATGAAATGCAGCCCACCCCCCCGGTCAAGCGCGAGCGAGAGCCCGCGCGGGGACTTCTCCGCGGCGTGCCGGCGAGCCCGGGGACGAGCAGCGCCGCCGCCGCCGTTCCCAGCACCCCGATGAGCGCGAGGACCCCCGCCACCGAGCGGACGGGGCGGCGCGGGCGATCGAGCACCAGCGCGAGCGCCCCGGCGACGAGGATGAGCGCGAGCACGAGTTCCATCTCGAGCCAGCCGCGGCCGAAGGCCGAGGCGGAGAGCAGCGGGACGATCGCGCCGGCGTCGAAGGCCGAGCGGAGCGCGAACTGCGCCGTGGCGATGTCGAGGTAGACGGGCACGGCCACGAGCGCGACCTCGAGCGCGGCGAAGGCGGCGACGCTCACCGGCCGCAGCGAGGCCTCGGGCCCGCGGCGCAGGAGCGGCCGCGCCACGAGCAGCCGGGCGCCCGCTCATCGGAGCGCCGCCTTGAGCGCGGCGGCGACCTCGGCGCGCCCGAAGGCGCCCTCGAGGCGGGCGGCGACCTTCCCCCGCCGGTCGATCGTGAACAGCCACGGCTCGGTCTCGAGGTGGTAGGCCTTCATCTGGGGGCGGTAGCCCTTGACCGGGTTGTTCTCCGCGTAGACCTCCTGATGGATGAACGTGATCCGGTCGCGGAACGCGGGCTGGAGCGCGACCACGACGTCGGTCACCGGGCCGCAGATCCGCGACATGCAGAGCGCCGGGGTCGAGAAGAGCAGCGCGACCGGCTTTCTCCCGATCACCGCGCTCGCCGAGACGGAGTGCATGCTCTCGGGCGGGATCCGCGTCGTCAGGAGGGAGAGCTTCCCGCTCGTCAACGTGTCGATCCGCGGCGCCGGATCCCCGGGGCCGGGGATGGGCGAGCTCGCGCGCGCGGCGATCTGCGTCGCGCCGCCGAGCAGCTTGCCGCCCTTCCGCGTAACGGTGAGAACGCTCCACCTCCCGGCCTTGGGGATGGGGATCTGCGCCGCGAGGACGCCCGGGGGCTCGTCGCCTCCGCTGCCGGTCTTCGAGCGGAACTGCGCGGGGACGAGGAGCGAGTCGGCGGGGGCGAGGAAGGGTCCCTGAGCGGGGGAGCTCGGCGTGCGGGCGATGTAGACGGCGGTCGGCGCGTAGACGAACTGCTTGCGCGCGTCGAGCAGCTCGAAGGCGAAGCGCTGTGGGCCGGGGACGAAGGTGCCGACGGCCGGGCCGACCTCGCCGACCGGCTTCAGGCCGCGGGTGAGCTCGGTCAGCGTGCGTCCGCGCACGGCGGGGAAGTCGCTCACGCGCGGGTGCATCGCGGCGGCGAGGCCGGGCGGGACGGCGGCGGCCGGCGCCGGGGCGGCGGGGGCCGGCTTGGTCGCGGCAGGGGTGGTCCCCGCCTTCTTCCCGCCGGAGGACGAGGAGCCGCATCCGGCCACGAGGACGAGGAGGAGCGAGGAGGAGAGCAGGGCGATGATGCGGGTCATGAGGAGGCCACCAGGGTTCGGAGGTCGTGGACGAGGTCGTCGGTCGGGAGCGCCGTGCCCGCGTCGATCCCGGCCACGAGCCGGCCCTTCGCGTCGACGAGCCAGATGATCGCGGTGTGGGCCGAGCGCGGGTCGCCCGGGATCTGCGGCGCGACGTGCCACGCCTTCCACACCGGCCGGAGCGTGGCCTTGGGGCCGGTGAGGAAGTGGAAGGCGGGCGGCTCGCCGTGGGCGCGGAGCCAGCGGCGGACGGCGCGCGGCGTGTCGTGCGCCGGGTCGACGCTGACCGCCACGACCTTGAGGCCGCGCGCTCGCGCCCCCAGCTCGGAGAGCGCGCTCTTCAGCTCGATGCCGATGAGCGGGCAGGTGTCCGGGCAGCGCGTGTAGAGGAAGGTCACGACGTAGGGATGGCCCCTGAGCGCCGCCGTGTCGAAGGTGCCGCCGTGGGCGTCGGGCAGGTGGATCCGCGCGGCCGGGCGGCCGAGGAAGCCCGCGGGGAACTGGCTGCCCAGCCGGTAGGGGGACTTCGGCCCGGCGATCGTCGCCACGTCCGCCTGCCCGCCGCCGGCGCCGCACCCGGCGAGCACGAGCGCGAGCGCGGCGATCCCGCCGGCGAGCGCGCGCCTCACGTGCCCACCGCCGAGAGCAGGTAGAGCCCGGGAGAAGTAGTGGGCGAGCGGGTAGCCGAAGGCGATGGGGGCGAGCGAGGTCACGAAGCGGGTGGAGAGGGTCGTCGCGCTCGTGCCGGGGGAGACGACGCGCATCCCCCGGATCCCCACGCGGTACAGCCCGCCGACGAGCAAGATGGTGACGAGGAGTCCGAGCGTGCGCACGAGCTCCAGGATGGCGGTCCCGCCGAGCCCGGCGTTCACCAGGCCGGTCTCGAACGGGCGGGAGAGTTCCCGCCACAGCCCGCCGTTGGTCAGGCCGTCGAACGCCGTCGAGCCGATCATCGCGCACAGGAGCGCGACGGTGCCGGGCGCGGGGGAGAGGTCGGCGAGGCCGGCCAGCGGGCGGCGCAGGCCGACGCGGCGGCCCTCGCGCTCCCAGGGCGAGAGGCGGGAGAAGAGGTTGAGGAGCACCGCGAAGGCGTCGCCCCGCCGCATCCAGGCCTCGACGCCGAAGGCGGCTATGGCCACGAGCTGGGTTCCCGCGTAGCCGAGCGCGAGGACGGCGAGAAGCGCCGGGCGATCGCGCCCGGGATAGGCGAGCTCGAGCCAGGCGAAGCCGACGACGCCGGCGACCGCGGGCCAGCGCCCGAGCCACGCGGATAGGCGCAGCGCCGGGGGCATTGCGCGCGCGGGCGAGAGCGCCCGGGCGGCGCGGGCCGCGGCGCGCCAGGGGGAGAGCGCGGCCCACACGTCGCCGGCGAGCACGCTGACGACGGGGATCCCCACCCAGAAGAACACGAGGACGAGCCGCGGCGCCATGTTCGTCGCGTCCTGGACGCCACCGAGGCCGCTGCCCACGAGCAGCGCGAGGAGCGCGACGCCCGCGGCGCCCCAGACGGCGTCCCAGCCGCGCGGCAGGGTGAAGGCGGCGGCGGTGCGGCGCGCCTCGACGCCCTCGAGCCGCGGCGTCGCCCACACGCGGCCGAGGCGCGAGTAGGAGAGGACGAGCACCCCGGCGGCGACCCAGGCGAACAGCCACGCCGGGATGGGCAGGTCCGCCCGGCCCACGAGCCCGTGGACCTGCGCGCCCGCGGGTACGAGCAGGGCGAGGGCGGCCGCGGCCGGAACGGCGGCGCGCAGGCGCGAGGCACGGCGATCGAGGAATCGGGGCACGGCGTCCTTCCAGGGTCGAGAGGGGTGCGGAGAGGACGCCCCGACCGGATCGGGACGGCGCTCAGCCGCGGAGCGTGAGCAGGGCCGCCGCGGGCGGCGGCGCGCGCCCGGCGCCCGGGCGGGCGAGGCCGCGAGCCGAGGGGGTCCTGGGGAGGGGGAGGAGCCGGTGGGCCGCCGGGGCGAGCAGCGCGCGGGCGGGGCGGGCGAGACGCGCGCCGGGCGCCGCTGCGGCGAGGGCCTCACCGGCGCGGACGAGCAGCGCCACCGCGGCGCCGAGGAGGAGCGCGAGCGGCACCGCTAGCCGGCCGCCGTGCGCGAGGACGGCGGCGGCGGCGCCGGGGTGGCCGGCGGCGAGGAGGCCCTCGAGCGTCTCCTGCAGGACGAAGATCGCCACGAGCGCCGCCGCCGCGCTGAGCGCGGCGCGGGCGAACGAGGTCCGCGGGCGCGCCGCGCGGCCCGGCGCCGCCCAGGCGCGCGCGAGCGCGACCCCCGCGAGGGCGGCCGCGAAGCCGACGAGGAGCGGCGCGAGCCCGGTCAGGTAGGCGTGGCCCTGGCGCGCGAGCGCGCGGTGCGCACCGGGTCCGTACCAGAGGGAGTACCGCAGCGCGTGGAGCGCGAGCGCGGCCAAGGGGAGGAGCGCCGCGCCCCGGAGCTCGCGTGCTCGAGCCTCGTCCTTCACAGCCCCGAGTCTAGTGTCGCGATTCGCGACACTAGATGCTCGGTTCCTCGCCGGTCGCGGTTGCCTGAGAGGGGTCTGACCCCGCTCAGCGGACTCCCAGGCCACGTTCCTACCCTGATCGGCCAGGCATGTCCCCTCCGCTCGCCCATCTCGGCCACTGGTACGTCTCGACGCCGATCTACCTCGGCCCGGTGCTCCTCGTCTGGCTGTGGGTGCGGCTCGGCGACCGCCGCGAGCGCCGGGGGCGAAAGGAGCGCCCGTGAGCTCCCGCGAGCAGCAGAAGGCCGAGGCCCGCGCCGCGCGCGAGGCCGCCGAGCGCGACGCGGCGACCCGGGCGGCCCGGACGCGGCGGATGCAGCTCCTCGGCGGGGTGCTCGTCGCCGCGGTCGCCATCGTCGCCGTCGTCGTCATCGTCTCCTCCTCGGGTGGGAAGAAGAAGGCCGCCGCGCCGACCGCCGGTCCCGTGCCGGGCGCCGCCGCGGTGACCCGCGAGTTCCAGGGGATCCCCCAGCAGGGAACGGTGCTCGGTAAGCCGGACGCGCCGGTCACGCTCGTCGAGTTCGGCGACCTCAAGTGCCCGGCCTGCCAGCAGTTCGCGCTGACCTCCTTTCCCGCCATCATCCAGCGCTTCGTGCGCATCGGCCGGCTCCGGGTGGAGTTCCGCCCGCAGACGTTCATCGGGGCCCAGACCGCCCCGGGCGACTCGGGCCGGGCCGCCGCCTTCGCGCTCGCCGCGGGCAAGCAGGGGAAGTTCTGGAACTTCGCCGAGCTCTTCTACGCCAACCAGCAGGACGAGACGACGCGCTACGTCACCGACGACTTCCTCCGCCGGGTCGGCCGGGCGATCCCGGGCCTGGACGTCGCAAAGGCGCTCAGCGACCGCTCGAACCCGGCGATCACCGCGACGCTCAACCAGGCCCAGACCAGCTTCACCTCGGCCGGCTTCAACTCGACGCCGAGCTTCCTGCTCGGCCATTCGGGCGGGGTCCTCAAGCCGTACAACGTGACCTCGCTCGACCAGCTCGGCGCGGCGATCGACAAGCTCAAGTGAGCGACGCCCGCCTGCGCACGGTGATCGCGGGGCTCGCGGTCCTCGGTCTCGCGATCGCCGCGTACCTCACCTACGTCCACTACGCGCACGTGAAGGTCGTCTGCCTGGCCAACGGCGGCTGCGAGACCGTGCAGCAGTCGGCCTACGCGAAGCTCGCCGGCGTGCCCGTGGCGCTGCTTGGCCTGCTCGCCTACGCCTCCCTGCTCCTCTCGCTGCTCCTGCGCGGGGAGGGCGGGCGCGCGGCGGGCGCGCTCGTGGCGCTGGTCGGCTTCGGGTTCTCGGCCTACCTCACCTACCGCGAGCTGTTCACGATCAAGGCGATCTGCCAGTGGTGCGTGGGCAGCGCCGTGGTCATGACGCTCCTGGCCGTGGCCACGACGGTGCGCTTCCTGCGCGCGCCTGCGGCAGCTCCGGCCTCCGGGCCGGGGGACTACCCCGCCGCGCGCGCGTCGTAGCGCGCGAGCTCCTCCTCGAGCCGCCGCGCGTCGGCCGCCGCCAGCGGGGCCCCGCCGGAGGCTTCGGGCGTCGCGCGCGCCGCCCGGGCGCGCCGCCGCCAGCGCGGCAGCGCGAGCACGCCCGCGCCGAGCAGGAGCGCGACCGCCCCGCCGGGCACGAGCCACGCCGTCAGGTCGATGCCCGAGGTACCCGGCGTGGCCAGGACGCGTGGCCCGTACTGGGCGACCATCGCGTCGAGGACCTGCTGCTTGGTTCGCCCCTCCGCGACGAGGCGGCGGATGAAGGCGCGCTCGCGGTCGGCCTGGACGGACTGAGCGAGGTTCAGCGGGATCTTGCAGGTCACGCACATGACCTCGGACTCGACCTCGGGCAGCGAGGTGCGGGACGCGACCGTCGCCCGCGCGGCGCCGGCACCGGCCACGAGCACGAGGAGCGCGAGCGCGAGCAGGCGGGTCACAGGCGACTCTCCACCTCGCGTCGCAGGAAGGCCGCGTCCACCGGCGCCCGCCTGAACGCGACGATCCGTCCTGCACGGTCGACGACGAAGGACTCGGGCACGCCGCGCACGCCGAGCGCGCGGGTGAAGTCGCCACTCGGGTCGCGCAGCACGGGGAAGGTCACCCCGAGCTTGCGCACGAACCCGAGCGTGTCGAGGGCCGCGTCGTCGTAGCTCACCCCGACGATCGTCGCGCCGCGGGCCCGCAGCTTGCGCTGCTCGCGCTCGAGCAGCGGGGTCTCCGTCTTGCACGGCGGGCACCAGGAGGCGAAGACGTTGACGAGGACGAGCTTCCCGCGCCAAGCCGCGAGCGACGTCGACCCGCCGCCCGTGAGCCGGGGCAGCACCGTGGACGGGATCGCCTTTCCCTCCACCTTCGCGCTCGAGTTCGTGCGCAGGAGGCCGAAGGCGAGCAGCGCGACGAGCGCCGCCGCGAGCAGCGTGACGAGCGCGGGGACGGCGCGGCGCGGCATGCATCTAGGTTAGGCCCGCATGAGCGAGCGGACGCGGGGCGGGGCGGCCATCTTCGTCCTCGCGACGGCGTGGGGCGTCATCTCGATCCTGGTGCGCGAGGTCCCGCTGCCCGCGCTGACCCTCGTGTTCTGGCGCGTCGCCCTCGCCGCCCTCGCGCTCGGCGCCGTGCTCGCGACCCGCGCTCCGGCGGCACGCCGCGCGGCCTTCCGCGCGCCGAGCCGCGCGCTCGTGGCCCTCGGGGTGGCGCTCGCCTTCCACTGGTGCTGCTACTTCCTCGCCGTCCGCGCGACGTCGGTGGCGAGCGCCAACCTCGTCACGTACGCGAACCCGATCCTCATCGCGCTGCTCGCGCCGGCACTCCTCGGCGAGCGGATCCCGCGCGTGACCGCGATCGCCCTGGC
>JBBQAA010000037.1:0-35635 GCA_038276395.1 Solirubrobacterales bacterium
GATGTAGCCGAGCATGTCCTCTCCGAGCCCGTCGACGAAGCGGAAGGGCGCGTGCATGTGAGGCAGGAGCCAGACCGGCAGCGGGTCGGCGGGGTGGGGGAGGTCCTCCGGGCCGAGCGCGCCGCGCAGGAAGGTGAAGGGGAAGACCTCGCCGGGCACGGTGAGGAACTGGCCGTCGCCGATCCGGAAGGCGGAGACGCGGGTCAGCAGGTTCGTCCCCGTCGTCGAGCCGTTCGGCAGTATCGGGGTCCTGACCGCGCAGCCCTCGGTGTAGCCGGGGCGGGCGGCGAAGACCCCGATCGAGGCGCCGATCTGGAAGAGCTGGTTGGTGAGCGGGACGCAGACCGCCGCGCTCCGCCCCCAGAGCACGAAGGAGCGGGTGGGGCGCGCGTGGCGCAACGCGCCGCCGACGGCGCCGGCGATCGCGCGGGCCAGCGCGACGTCCTCGTGGGCGTAGCCGAGCGGAGCGCGCGTCTGCCGCGTGCCGAAGAGGGTGCGGCAGCCCGCCGGGTGTGACTCGTCGACGAAGCGCTGCGGGCGCTGGGAGATCGGCTTCGGGAAGACCTCCGGGGTCTCGACGCTCCCCACCGAGCCGGCCATCTCGATCCCCACCCCGCCGTAGCGGCGCTCGAGATCGGCGCGCAGGAAGTGGATCCAGTCGCTCGAGATCGCCACGCGCTCGGACGGGTCGGGGTTGAAGCCGAGCGTCTCCGCGTGCTGGGAGACGTTGGCCAGGGTGGCGATCGCGCGCCCGTCCCGCCCGACGGCCTGCAGGATGGGCATCCGCCGGTCGTCCACGTAGGGATAGGAGGACCAGCACTGGCGCAGGTTCGCCGGCTCGACGGCCTGCGCGAAGCGGAGGCGCGCCGGGCGCACGCGACGTGCCGCCTGCTCGATCGCCAGCGCCGAGCGCTGCACCAGGTAGCTCGTGAAGTACGCGTTGACGCTCGAGGTGAAGGCCGAGACGCCCGAGATGCCGAGCGAGTCGGGCGCCGACTCGTCGTGGGTGGCGGAGATGTAGATGCCGTCGAGCCTCACGCCGTCGGCGGCGACCCGGGCGCGGATCGCGTCGGCGTAGACGTTGAAGAGCCCCTCCTGGTCGACGACCTCGACGGCCAGGCGCCTCCCGCCGTGGCGCACGACGAGCGCCCGCGCGCCGACCGGGTCGAGCACGTGCGTGTAGAGGCGCGGCGAGTCGCCGCCACCGCCGAGGAAGTTGCCGTCCCAGCGGCCGTTTCCGTTGCAGTCGCGGTAGGGGTCGCCCGCATCGAAATGGCCCGTGTGCTTGAGGTCCGTGTAGGCCTCCTCGAAGGCGAAGCGCCGGCGCCCGGTGAAGAGCGCCGCCCTCGGGCAGGCGATCGCCGCGTCGTGGGGACCGGCGGCGGGCGGCGTGAAGGAGACCGAGGCCGCGCCGACGGCGAAGCCTTCATGCGGCGCGCGCGCCGCGGCCCCCGCCGGGGAGAGGGCGAGCACGCCCAGCGCGAGCAGCGCGCCGCGCAAAGCCGCCGGGCCGCGCATCAGAGCTGGATCGCCTTGACCTCGAGGAACTCCTCGAGCCCGTGGCGGCCGAGCTCGCGCCCGTGGCCCGACTGCTTGTAGCCGCCGAACGGCGCGAGCGGGTTGAAGGCGGCGCCGTTTATCTCGACCTGGCCCGTGCGCAGCCGCCGCGCGACCGCGCGGGCGTGCTCGGGGTCGCCCGACCAGACGCCGCCGGCGAGCCCGTAGATCGTGCCGTTGGCGATCTCCACGGCCTCGTCCTCGTCGGCGTAGGGGATGATCGAGAGCACGGGGCCGAAGATCTCCTCCTGGGCGATCCGCATGTCCGGGGTGACCTCGGAGAATACGGTCGGCCTCACGTAGAAGCCGTTCGGGTCGGTGTCCTCGGGCGCCTCGCCGCCGCCGGCCACGAGCTTCGCGCCCTCGGCGACTCCCCGCTCGATGTAGCCGCGCACCCGCTCGCGCTGGGCGGCGGAGACGAGCGGCCCGAGCTGCGTGCCCTCGGCGAACGGGTCCCCGACCTTGATCTCGGCGACGACCGCGGCGGCGATCGCCTCGGCCTCGGCCAGGCGCTCGCGGGGGACGAGCATCCGCGTCAGCGCCGAGCACGTCTGGCCCGAGTTCAGGTAGCACTTCTGGATGCCGTCGATGACCGCGCGCTGCAGGTCGGCGTCGGGCAGGATCACGTTGGCCGACTTGCCGCCGAGCTCGAGCGCGACGCGCTTGACCGTCTGCGCGCACCGCTCCCCGATCTGCCGCCCGACGGCGGTCGAGCCGGTGAAGGAGACCATGTCGACGTCCGGGTGGCCGACGAGCGCCGCGCCGACCTCGGGGCCGGTGCCGACAACGAGGTTGAAGACGCCGGGCGGGACCCCCGCATCCTCCATCAGCTCGGCGAGCAGGAAAGCGTTCAGCGGCGTGACCTCGCTCGGCTTGGCCACCACCGTGCAGCCCGCGGCGAGCGCGGCGGCGACCTTGGCCGAAAGCTGGTGCAGCGGATAGTTCCACGGCGTGATCGAGGCGACGACCCCGACCGGCTCGCGCACGATCAGCGAGTTGCCGACCTGCTCCTCCCAAGCGAAGTCCTCCATGAGCGCAGGCATCGAGGCGAAGTCCATCGTCGGCAGGCCGGCCTGGATCATCACCGCGAGGCCGATCGGCATCCCCACCTCGCGGGCGATCAGCGCGGCGATCTCCGCCGAGCGGGCGGCGAGCCCGGCGCCGACGGCGGCGAGCAGGTCCGCGCGGTCCTCCACGGAGGTCTGAGACCACGCCGGGAAGGCGGCGCGGGCGGCGGCGACCGCGCGGGCGACGTCCTCCGGGCCGCCCTCCGGCACTCGGCCCATGACCTCCCCGGTGGCCGACTCGACGACGTCGATCGTCTCGGCGCCGGCGGGCGGGACCCACTCCCCGCCGACGTAGAAGCTCTCCCGGGCGATCAGGGTCTCGGTGGCCATCTTGGTTCTCCTAACGGGTGGCGGCGGTCAGCGGATTCTCGGCGCGGGTGCCGGCGATGGCCTCGGCCGTGCGGTGGGCCAGGGCCATGATCGAGACCATCGGGTTCGTGCCCGACGGGGTGGGGAAGGCGGAGCCGTCACCGATCCACACGCCCGGGGTGTCGTGGAGCTCGCCCCACGGGTTGGCCACCGAGGCGGCGGGGTCCGGCCCCATGCGGCAGGAGCCCATCTGGTGGGCGGAGAACAGCTTGGCCCCGCCCGCGGCGAAGGGCGCCCGCTGCGCCTTGGCGATGAACGGCTCGAGCGCGTCGCCGTGGCGCCAGTGGGGCATCCCGCCGGCCAGGTGGTAGATGTCGATGGCGCCCGCCGCCTCGTGTAGGCGGGCGAGCTTCTCCACCGAGAGGCGCAGGTTGGCGAGATCGAGCGGATCGGTCACCGAGTAGAGGGGCACGGCCTCGCCGCGCGCGTCCACCTCGACCATCCCGGCGCCGTGGTCCCGCGTCAGCGCGATGAACGACGCGCCGTTCCTGAAGCCGGACATCATCTCCTTGTGGGCGGCGCCGCCCGTCCACGGCAGCGCCGAGCCGGCCACGCCGGTCGTGTACTGCGCGCCCTCGACGAGGAAGCCGTAGCCGTCGCCGGCGTGGTTCTGGAACTCGTCGACGAGCGCGGCGTGGGGGGCGCCCCACCACGCCTGCATGTCCTCCGGGTAGTAGCCGAACATGGCGATGCAGGGATGCAGGCGGAGGTTCTGCCCGACGGCCGGGCCGCCGATCCCCGAGCGGCGGAGCAGCGCGGGGGACTCGAGGGCGCCACCGGCGACGACGACCCGCGGGGCCCGCACGGTCACCTGCGCGCTGCGGCCGGTGGCGGGGTCCTCGTAGCGCGCCGCGACGCCGGCGGCGCGGCCACCCTCGAGGAGGATCCGCTCGGCCCGGCAGCGGACGACGATCTCCGCGTCGTGGGCGGCGGCGTCGCGCAGGAAGGTCCGCTCGGTGCCGAGCTTCGACGGGTCCCCCCAGCCGATCTGGCCCGAGGCCTCCGGGGTGTAGAGGTCGAGATCGGCGTTCCGCACCACGGTCCGGAAGTCCCAGCCGAGCGCATCGGCGCCCGCCTTCATGCGCTCCTGGGGCTTGTTGAGATCGGAGGCCTTGTCCGTCGCGCCGATCCGCTCGAGGACCGTGTCGAGGTGGCGGTCGTACTCGGCGCCGTCGACGCCCTCGAGGCCGAACTCGGTGGCCCACTGCTCGCGGACCCAGGCGGTGGTGCGCAGGCAGTTCGTCCAGTTGATCGTCGTGCCCCCGCCGAGAGTCGTGCCCGCCTGCAGGGAGACGTTGCCCTCGGCCGTGGCCTGCGGGCCGCCGCGCCAGTACATCTCCTGGTAGGCGTGGAGCTCGAGGCCCGTCCAGTCCTCCTCGGTGAAGTAGCCGGCGGCCTCGAGCACGACGACCTTCAGGCCCTGCCCGGCCAGCGTGCCGGCGATGGTGCCGCCGCCGGCGCCCGAGCCGACGATGACGACGTCGGCCTCGAGCGTCGCCTCCTCCTCGGTCGGCACCCAGGGCGTGATCGCCTTGGGCGGGGGTGGGGCGCTCGGCCGCTCCGGGCCGGCGTAGCCGAACGTCGCCCAGTTGGGGTTCCCGCCGGTCTCCGGGTCGGGCGCGCCGTAGTAGAGGAAGAGCGTCATCGCCGTCAGCGCGCCGACGCCCTGGGCGGCGAGCGGCGAGGCCAGGCACATCGTGCGCAGGAGCTGCTCGCGGGAGAGCTGCGTCGGGGCGGTGATGAAGCCCTGGGCGGCGAGCACGTCGAGAAGCTGCGTGAGGCCGCCGCGCAGCTCGGGGTCGGGGATGCCGTCGAGGAGCTGCTCGACCCCGCCGGGGATGCCGATGTCGCTCGCCCTCCGCCCCCAGAACCCGTCGGGGTCGGGCGTGCGCTCGAGGGACGGGACGATCGTGTCGCAGAGCGCCGAGAGAACCTCGCGCCGTGCGTCGGAGAGCTCGGGCATGGCCGGATCGTATGCGCGATCTGACGGCGTGTCTAGGCTGCGCCGCGTGAGCGCCCGCCGCCTCCTCATCCTGCTCGCCGCGCTGGCGCTGCTCGCGCCCCGCGCCCGCCGCCGCCAAGCTCCCGCGCTGGTGGCCGCGCGGGGCGCAGCTCGGCTCTCCGACCCGCCCGGCGGCGCGGCCGCGCTGCGCCGTGCGGCGCCCTTCGGCTTCCGCTACCAGTATCTGGCATTACATGATCGAGCAGTCCGCGCCCGGCCTCGGCGGGGGCGCCGAGGACGCCCACGACCTCGCCGTGCTGCGCTCGCCTGCGGTCATGCGCAGGCTCTACGCCGACCTCTCGGTGCTCTTCCGTCGGATCGCCTCGACCCACCGGCCCGCCGTCGTGCAGGTCGAGCCCGACCTGTGGGGCTACGTGCAGCAGGCGAGCCGCGGCGACCATGCGGGCACGGTGCGCGCCGCGGTGGCGGCTTCGGCACCGGGCTCCCGCTCGCGCTCTGGCAGATCCCGCTCGGGAACCGCATCATGCGCGCGATGAACGACGAGGGCGGCTACTTCAAGGCGCGGGCGCGTGCCTACTACCGCGCGGGCGCGCTGCGGCGCTGAGAGCCGCGTCCTCTTCGTGCTCGCGAGCCACCACCTCCTCGCCTTCATGCTCACCTCGGTGGCGATCGTGCTCGTGCCGGGCCCGAGCATGCTCTTCGTGCTCACGCGCTCGCTCACGCTCGGCCGTCGCGCGGGTCTCGCCACCGTGCTCGGCAACGCGACGGGGATCTATCTCCAGATCACCGCGGTGGCCCTCGGCGTGGGGCCGCTCGTCGAGCGCTCGATCGTGGTCTTCACCGCGGTCAAGGTGGCGGGCGGCGCCTACCTGATCTACCTCGGCGTGCAGGCGATCCGCCATCGCCGCGAGCTGGGGGAGGCGCTCAGCGCCGCCACGCCGCCGGCGCCGCTGCGGCGGATCGTCCGCGAGGCGTTCCTCGTCGGCGTCGCCAACCCGAAGACCGTCGTGTTCTTTGCCGCCGCCCTGCCGCCCTTCGTCGACCGCGCCGCGGGGCGGGTGCCGCTTCAGCTCGTCTCGCTCGGTGCGGTCTTCTTCCTCATCGCGCTCCTGCTCGACTCCGTCTGGGCGCTAGCGGCGGGCACGCTGCGCGCCTGGTTCCTGCGCGACCCCAGGCGCTTGGCGCGGATCGGCGGGCTCGGAGGCGTCGTCATCGTCGGCCTCGGCGCGCGGGTGGCGCTCAGCGGGCGGGGGAGCTAGACAACCCGCCCCGCGGCCGGCTACCGGGTCAGGGCCTTGAGCCGCCGGACCAGGGCCGGCCCTGGCGGGAGGGAGGCGAACCGCACAGCATTTCCCCGGCTCTCAGGATTCTCACCACGGCAGCGAGTCGGCGATCTCCGCGAGCGCCGGCGCTGTGCGGTCGCGCTCGGAGACCACGAGCTCCCCCTCCGGCCAGGGGATGCCCACCGCGGGATCGTCATAGCGAAAGCCCGCCTCGGTCTCGGAGTCGTAGTAGCTCGAGACCTTGTAGACGACATCGGCCTCCGCGCTCGTGACCGCGAAGCCGTGCGCGAAGCCGACCGGGACGAAGGCCGCCTGCAGGCGCTCGTCGTCGAGCGTGAAGGTCTCCCACTGCCCGAACGTGGGGGAGGCGCTGCGAAGGTCGACGACGACGTCGAGGATCGCCCCGCGCGCGCAACGGACGAGCTTGGCCTGCCCCGGGTGGGTCTGGAAGTGCATCCCGCGCACGGTCCCGCGGCGCGAGCGCGAGTGGTTGTCCTGCACCCAGGTCACGCTCGGGAGCCAGTCGGCGCGGAAGGTCTCGGCGAAGAACCCGCGCTCGTCGCCGAACCCGCGGGGGGCGAAGAGGCGCGGGCCGTCGAGCCGGGTGGGGAGCTCTTCCATGCCGGCGCAGGGTAGGCGGGAAGGACTCCGGCGCCCGGGCGTCGAAACCCGGGGCCGCCGATGAAGTCCTCCGCCTCCGCCACCCATGCCGTGCCCGCCGCCCCGCACGGCCACCAGACGCTCTCGGTCTACATCCGCAGCCGCTTCGACGACTTCTCCCGGTCCCAGAAGGACGTCGCGCAGTACATCGTCGACCACCTCGACGAAGCCGCCTTCCAGACGGCGGAGGAGCTCGCGCGCCGCGCCTCGACGTCGAGCTCGACCGTCGTGCGCTTCTCCCAGGCGCTCGGCTTCGAGGGCTTTCCCGAGCTCCAGCAGGCGGCCCGCGACGAGTACCGGCGCGGCCTGCCCGGGAAGAACGGCCCGCCCGCCGCCGTCGCGCCGCCGCTCTTCTCCCTCGACCACACGGAGTTCGAGGCCGCGCTCGGCGCCGATCACGTGAACGTCGAGGAGACGGCGAGGAAGCTGTCGCGCGCCGAGGTCGAGGGCGCGGTCGACGCGATTGTCTCGGCCGGGAAGATCCTCATCGCCGGCACCGACCAGATGGCGTTCTTCGCCTCGTATCTGCGTCACCTGCTGATGCTGCTCGACGTGCGCGCGGAGACCGTCGCGAGCCCGTCCCAGGAGGCGCTCGGGCGCCTGGCGCGGATCGACGAGGAGACGCTCGTCATCGGCCTCTCGGCCGGCCGTCCCCATCCGCTCATCGCCCGCACGATGAAGCTCGCCCGCCACCGCAAGGCGGCGACGCTCGCAATCACCGACGCGACGCTCTCCGAGGTCGCGAAGCTCGCCCGGATCCGGCTCTACTACTCCTCCAACTCGCCGGCCTACGTGCGCTCGCACACGGCGCTCCTCGGCGTCATCCAGGCCCTGGCCTACGGGGTCTACGCGCGGGACGCCCCGAACTACGACCTGCGCATCAAGGCCTTCCGGCTGAAGTAGGCGGCCGGCTTCGATCACGAACGCGCCGCTGCGGACGTTGCCGACGCACGAGCGACGGCAGAACTCGCCGCGCGGCGCACGCCGGCCCGGCCAACGCCGCGGCGGCCGCGCAGGGGCCGCGGATAGACTCGCCCGCATGCGAGAAGAGGCGACCACGAGGGTCAAGACCGGCCTGGCCGAGATGCTCAAGGGCGGCGTCATCATGGACGTCGTCACGCCCGAGCAGGCGCTGATCGCGCGTGACGCCGGGGCCGCGGCGGTCATGGCGCTCGAGCGCGTGCCGGCGGACATCCGCCGCGACGGCGGCGTGGCCCGGATGTCCGCGCCCGAGATGATCCAGGGGATCAAGGACGCGGTGGACATCCCGGTCATGGCCAAGGCGCGGATCGGCCACTTCGCCGAAGCCCAGGTCCTCCAGGCGCTCGAGGTCGACTACGTGGACGAGTCCGAGGTCCTGACGCCCGCCGACGAGGCCCACCACATCGACAAGTGGGCCTTCGAGGTTCCCTTCGTGTGCGGCGCGACGAACCTGGGGGAGGCGCTCCGGCGCATCTCCGAGGGCGCGGCGATGATCCGCTCCAAGGGCGAGGCGGGCACCGGCGACATCGTCGAGGCCGTCCGCCACATGCGGATGATCACCGGCGAGCTGCGCCGCCTCGCGACGCTCGACGAGCCCGAGCTGTGGGGCGCGGCCAAGGTGCTCGGTGCCCCCGTCGAGCTCGTGCGGCGGTGCGCGCGCGAGGGTGGCCTGCCCGTCCCACTCTTCTCCGCGGGCGGCATCGCCACCCCCGCTGACGCGTCGCTCATGATGCAGCTCGGGGCTCAGGCCGTGTTCGTCGGGTCCGGCATCTTCAAGGCCGGCGACCCCGAGACCCGGGCCCGGGCGATCGTCGAGGCCACGACGCACTACGCCGACCCGGCGCGCGTCGCCGCCGCCTCCGAGGGCCTCGGCCCGGCGATGGACTCGCTCGAGTCGCGCAAGCTCGACGAGACGCAGCTCCTCGCCTCCCGCGGCTGGTAGCCCGTGCCGCCCACCGTCGGGGTCCTCGCCCTGCAGGGCGACTTCGGCGCGCACCTCGCGCTGCTCGTCTCGCTCGGCGTCGCGACACGCTCGGTGCGCACGCCGGCCGACCTGGCCGGGCTCGACGGCCTCGTCATCCCGGGCGGGGAGTCAACGGTCATGACGCTCGGCATCGAGCGGGAGGGGCTGGCCGAGCCGCTGCGGGCGCTCGCGGCGCGCGGCACGCCAATCCTCGGCACCTGCGCCGGGATGATCATGTTCGACGCCGAGCACCTGGGCCTCATGGACCTGACCTGTGACCGGAACGCCTTCGGGCGCCAGGTGCGCTCCTTCGAGGTCGACCTGGAGATCGAGGGGATCGAGGGGGAGCCGGTGCGGGCGGTCTTCATCCGCGCGCCGTGGGTCGCCCGCTCAGGGCCCGGGGTGGAGATCCTGGCCGCGGTCGATGGCCACGGCGTGGCGGTGCGGCAGGACCGCCTGCTCGCCGTCGCCTTCCACCCGGAGCTCTCGGGCGAGCGCCGGATCCACGAGCGGTTCCTCGCCGAGGTGGCCGAGGGCTGAGCGCCGTTCCCACCGCCGGAGGGGAAGCGGTCAGCTACCGACCCGGGGCCGCTCCCAGTCGCGGCGGGCGCGGTCGAAGTCGTTCCAGTCGTAGCCGGGCGGCGGGACGACGGGCGGCTCGGGGCCGCCGCCGCCACCGTCATCGCCGCCGCCCCCGTCCTCGCGCCGGGGCGCGCGGCGAAACCACGCCCAGGCGCACATCAGCTCGACGGCGAGGAAGAGCAGCAGCTTCTCGCCGGCGGGGACCTCCTGCAAGCGCGCGATGCCCGCGCCGATCGCCACGCACACGGCGCCCATGACGAGCGCGCGCCGCAGGGCGACGCGGACCGGGCGCCGCGGCGCGCGGCCGACCGCGGCGGCGAGCACCGAGAGCCCGAGCTCGGCTACGAGCGCCAGCTTCAGCCAGAGGGGCAGATCCCGCGTCACGAGACCACGAGCCCGTGGCGCATCGTGTTCTCGGTGACCACGTGCGGGTCGACGAACTGCAGCAGGTAGTCGGGCCCGCCGGCCTTCGTCCCCGTGCCGGAGAGCCGGTTCCCGCCGAAGGGCTGACGCCCGACCATGGCTCCCGTTATACCGCGATTCACGTAGAGGTTGCCGACCGGTGTCGTGCGCGTGACCTCCTCGACCACGGCCGGATTGCGGGAGAACAGCCCGCCCGTGAGCGCGAAGGGCAGCGTCCGCACGGCGGCGAGGGCGGCCTCGACGCTCTCGACCTCGCTGACCGCGAGCAGCGGGCCGAAGATCTCCTCCCGCAGCACCGCCGAATCCGGCGGCAGGTCCGCGGCCAGCACCGGTGAGCAGTACCAGCCGGTCTCGGGTACGGAGCCCTCGGCGCGGGCGAGGACCGTGCCCTCCCGCGCGGCGCGCTCGCCGAACTCGAGGACGCGCTCCTGCGCCTCGCGCTCGATGACGGCGGGCACGTCGGCGCCGAGGTCCTCGGCCGGGCCGACGCTGAGCGCGGCGACGGCGCCCGCCAGGCGTTCGCGCAGCGGCCCCGCGATCGCCTCGTGCACAAGCACGCGCGAGGCGGCCGAGCACTTCTGGCCGGCGTAGTCGAAGGCGGAGGCGACGATCGCGGGCACGGCGTCGTCGAGGTCGGCGTCGGAGTCGACGATCACGCAGTTCTTGCCGCCCATCTCGGCCACCACCCGCTTGACGCGGTGCTGGCCCTCGCGCGGCTCGGCCGCGGCGCGCACGATCCCGAGGCCGACGGGCAGCGAGCCGGTGAAGGCGATGGTCGCCACCTCCGGGTGCTCGACGAGCGCGGCGCCCGCCTCGCCCTCCCCGGGCAGGAAGCCGATCGCGCCCGGCGGCACGCCGCCCGCGCGCAGCGCCTCCACCACCCGCGCCCCGCAGCCCGGCGCCTGCTCGGCGGGCTTGAGTATCGCCGGGTTGCCGGTGGCCAGGGCGGCCGCGACCATGCCCGTGGGAATGGCGAGCGGGAAGTTCCAGGGCGCGATCACGGCGACGACCCCCCGGGGCCGGTAGGCCATGGCGTTGCGCTCGCCCGGGACCTCAGCGAGCGCGCGGCCCGCGCCCAGGGCCAGCGCGCCGCGCGCGTAGTACTCGAGGAAGTCGATCGCCTCGCAGACGTCTGCGTCCGCCTCCCGCCAGGGCTTGCCGCACTCGCGCACGGCCAAGGCGGCGAGCTCGAGCCGGCGCTCGCGCATCCACGCCGCGGCGGCGACGAGGGCCCGGGCGCGCTCGGCTGCGGGGGTCGCCTCCCACCCGGGCGCCGCGGCTACCGCGGCGGCGACGGCGGCGTCGGCCTCCGCGCCGCCGGCCGACCCGGCCTCGGCGACCACGCGCGCGGGCGAGCAGGGATCGGTCGAGACGAGCGCGCCGGAGCGGCCCGCATCCTCACCGACGATCACGGGCGCGGCGAGGGGCAGCTTGGCGTCGAGGGCCGCCAGCGCGCCCGCGAGCTCGGCCCGCACCGGCGCGCGGCGCAGCTCGAGCACCGGCTCGTTGGCGAACGCGGGAAGCGAGCTCACGGCGCGGCCAGCAGCTCCTCGAGCGGCGCGCCGCGGGCCTGCTCGGAGAGGAAGGACTCGTTGGCGGTGTTCTCGAGCAGCCGGCGGACGAGGTAGGCCATCCCCGCCACGAGATCTCCGACCGGGCAGTAGGCGCGCACTCGATGCCCGCCCGCGGCCAGCGCATGGCCGAGGTCGTCGCCGAGACCACGCAGGATCTGCAGTTCGAGGCCCCCGGTGTTCGCGGTCACGCGGTCATAGGCGATGGCGTGGGCCACCGAGCGCAGGTTGTGGGAGGCGATGGCCACGGCGACGACCCCGCCCGCGCGCGCGTCGAGCAGGCGTCGGGTCAGCGTCTCGAAGTTCCGGTCGGAGTCCGCCTTGACCTCGAACACCGGCACCTCCCAGCCGTGCTGGCGCGCGTCGACCACCTCGTGGTCCCAGTAGGCGCCCTTGACGAGCCGGACGACGACCGGCGCCGTGCGCGGCGTCCGAGACGCCCACGCCTCGATCGTGTCGAGCGTCTCGGGGGAGTCCCGCAGGTAGGCCTGCAGGACGAGCCCGGCGCTTGGGGCGGCGCGGAACTCCTCCTCGGCCAGGAGCTCGAGCACGAGCTCGAGGACGGCCTCGCGGGAGTCGAGGGACTCCGAGTCGATGTGTAGGTGCGCGCCCACCCGGGCGGCGTGGCGGAGCAGCTCCCGCAGCCGGCCCGCGGCGTCCGCCTTGCCGCGCTCGGGGGCGTCCGGGCGCAGGAGCGGCGTGAGCGCCGAGACCTTGACCGACAGGTTGGCCGGGGGGCGGTCGGGCCAGGCGCGCTGCGCCTCGGCCAGGGTGTCGAGCGCGGCCCCGCAACGGGCGGCGTAGGTGTCCGCCTCGGCCTGGGTCACCGTGGCCTCGCCGAGCAGGTCGACGGAGTTGGCCACGCCGTCGTTCCACAGTCCTCGGAGGTCGCCGAGCGCGTCGCACGGCGAGGCGCCGACGATGAACCGATGGGCCATGTGGCGCACCCCCGCCGCCGCGGCGGCGCCGAGCGCAGCGCGGCCGGCGCGCGTGTTCCCCATCCGGAGCGCCGCGCTCACCGGCGGCGGGCGCTCCGCCGGCTCGGCCAGGAACGCCGTCAGGTGGCGCGCGAGGTCATCGACGCCGTGACAGGCGGGGACGACGTCGACGAAGCGGAAGAGCGCGGCGCGGAGCTCGTCGTCGGCCGCGGCGAGGTCCATCGCCTTGGCGTCGAGCGCCGCCAGCGGCCGGCGGGGCCCCGAGGGGAAGGCGGCCGCGAGCGCCGCGCCGGCGTCGCGGAGCTCCCGCTCGAGGGCGTCCGGGTCCATGACCGCAGTCCTACCCCGGTGCGGAGCGTTCGACCGCGCCCCAGCCCATGTCCTCCTCCCGCTCGGCCTCAAGCGCATCGCTCCCGCCGCGCAGGCCGAACAGCCGCTTGGCGAGCAGGAGATAGACGACCACGGCCAGGTTGACGAGGAACGTCACGACCTTCAGCGGCGAGCCCTTGACCATGATCTCGCGCACCTCGATCGGCAGGAAGGAGGCGGTCACGATCAGCGTCAGGTACTCCGCCCAGCGCTGCTCGTACCACAGCCCGACGGCCTCGATCCCCTCGACGGCGGCGTACACGAGCGCTGCCACGCCGAACAGGCGCAGGTGGCCGGCGTCGAGCGTGAAGAGCCGGTCGAGCTCGTGGAGGATCCCCGTCCGGCCCTGGGTCTGCACGGGGCCGCCGCCCGCGCGCTGCAGGTCGCCGACGACCCGGTAGAAGGTCCCGCGGAGCTGCGCGCGGTCGGAGGCGAAGATGAGCACGGCGGCGCCGAGCAGCCCGAGCACGAGGAAGTGAAAGGCCCGGTCCACGGCGATGAGCCGCAGGACGATTCGGTCGCGCAGGGGCCTGCCCCGGCGGGGGAGGGCGATCTCCTCGCGCTCGGGCGGGAACGCGCGGGACGGGGAATCGGGCGCCCCGACCGGCAGCCAGGAGTCGCAGCGCAGGCAGCGGTGCCAGCGCGTGCCACGGTCCGCGAAGGCCACGAGCTCGTCCCGCGGGCGCAGGCGGGCGGCGTCGGTGCCGACGAGCGCGTGGCCGCGTAGGCCGCAGACCAGCAGCTCGTAGTGGAAGCGCGGCACGAAGCGGCGGGGCGGGGTCGTGCCGGGAAGGTCGCCCATGCGGCGGGAGCGTACGCGCGGGGTCCGGCGGAGCCGCGCGGCCGGCGATCGTCCCGCAGTTCGGGTCCTACAGCGCCCACAAATGCAGGAGCCGCGGCGACCTACCCTCGGGACATGCGCATCGCGATCGCCGCCGACGAGCTGACCGGGGTGGCAGCGGAGGTCGCCCCGGCGCTCGCGCGCCGCGCTGTGCGCCGGCGCCGTCACCGCGGCGGGGGCGCGCCGCTGGAACGACGCCACCGTGCTCGCGCTCTCCCTGCGGACGACCTCGGGCGGCGCTGCTCGAGGAGATCCTCGCCGCCTGGTTCGCCGCCGCGCCGAGCAGCGAAGCCGAGGACCGGGAGAACGTCGCGCGTCTCGCGGCGATCGAGCGCGCCGGTAGGTAAAGCTTCACCGCCGCCGCTGCCGATACCGCCCCACGGGCGGCATGGACGTCGCCGAGTCGTCTCAGCAGCCGCCCCGCGGTCCCTGAGCCGAGCCGGACCCGGAAGCACCGCATCGCCGTCGTTCTCAGGTGGGGTGGAAGGTGACGACGCCCGCGGCGTCCGCCTCCTCGCGCACCGTGCCGCCGGCGAGCAGGAGATCGACGTGGCCGAGCACCTCGGAGAGCGTCAGGTAGGCCTGGGTGACGGCGATGTTGCCCCACATCGCCTGAGCGATCTCGTAGGCCGTGCGGGGCTGCCCGGCGATCAGCTTCCCGATCCGCCGCGCGCGCCGGCGGTGCATGGCCAGCCGGGAGCCGATCAGCGCCGCGTGGTCCTCGATCGGCTCCCCGTGGCCGGACAGGGCCAGGGACACCGGCAGCTCTCGCGTGGCGCCGAGCGACTCGATGTAGGTGATGAGCGCGCGCGGGCGCGCGCCGTCGGCGGGCTCCGTGCCCGGCAGCGGGCGGGTGACGAGCGGGTTCGAGGAGATATGGCGGATCAGGTGATCGGCGGCGATGAGGAGCCCCGAGGCCTCGTCCCAGAGCACGGTATCCGAGGGGGAGTGCCCGGGCCGGTGGAGCACCCGAAAGGTCCGGCCGCCGAGCTCGAGGCGGTCACCGGCGGCGAGCGGGCGGGTGACGGTCGCCGCCCCGCCCCAGGCCCGGAAGGCGGCGGAGACGCTGCGCAGCGCCTCGGCCACGTCCTCGGGGATGCCGTGGGTGCGCATGAGCGCAAAGGAGAAGGCGTCGTCGGCCTCGGCCTGCTCCGCGTAGGCGCCGAGGTAGGGGGCGAGCCGGTCGAGCGCGGCGACCTCGGCCCCGGAGCGCCGGGCGAGGATCCCCACGAGGCCGAGGTGGTCGATGTGCTGGTGGGTGACGAGGATCAGCTCCAGGTCCTCGATCCGCCGCCCGTGCGCGGCCAGCGCCCGCTCGAGCTCGTCGAGCGCCTTGCCCGAGTTCGGCCCGGTGTCGATGAGCGTCAGCGGGTCGCCCTCGACGAGGTAGGTGTTCACGCGCCCGACCGCGAACGGCGTGGGGATGGGCAGGCAGTGGATCCCGGCGTCGGGCGCGCGCGCCATCAGCCGCGGATGAGCGCGAGGACCTCGTCACGCCGGCGCTCCATGTCCGCGCGCGAGACGAGCGACTCGAGGTTCAGGCGCAGGAGCGGCTCGGTGTTCGAGGGCCGCACGTTGAAGTGCCAGTCCTCGTAGTCGACCGAGATGCCGTCGAGCTCGTCGATCTCCCCGTCGGCGTAGCGCTCGCGGAGCTCGGCCATCCTCGCCTCCCCGTCCTTCACCTCGGAGTTGATCTCCCCGGAGATGAAGTACTTCTCCCGCAACGGCCCGACGAGCGCGGAGAGCGGCTTTCCGGCCTTGCCGAGCAGCTCGAGCACGAGCAGCGCGGGGATCGTGCCCGAGTCCGCGCAGAAGAAGTCACGGAAGTAGTAGTGGCCGGAGACCTCGCCGCCGAAGGCTGCGCCCTCGCGCCGCATCCGGGTCTTGAAGAAGGCGTGGCCGACGCGGTTGCGCTCGGCCGTGCCCCCGGCGCGGGCCACGACGTCGGCCACCGCGCGGCTTGCACGCACGTCGTAGAGGATCGTCGCGCCCGGGTCCTTCGCGAGGATCGACTCGGCCAGGAGCGCGGTGAGGAAGTCGCCGTCGACGAACGCGCCGGTGTCGTCGATGAAGAAGCAGCGGTCGGCGTCCCCGTCCCAGGCGATCCCGAGCTGGGCGCCCTCCGCGCGCACGCGCTCGATGATGAAGCGGCGGTTCTCCTCGAGCAGCGGGTTCGGCTCGTGGTCGGGGAAGGTGCCGTCGGGCTCCCAGTAGTGGGTGACGGGATCGAGCCCGAGCTCTGAGAGGAGCGGGCCGACCATGGGCCCGGCCATGCCGTTGCCGCCGTCGACCACGAGCCTGAGCGGCCGGATCGCGTCGCGCTCGACAAACGCCATGACCCGCTCGCGGAAGCGCGGGGCGACGTCCACCTCCTCGCTACCGCCCGCCCGGGCCGGGTCGGGCGCCGCGTCGAGCGAGCCGCCCGCCACGAGGTCGCGGATCTCCCCGATGCCCTCCTCCCCGGAGAGGGCGAGGGCGCCGCGGCGGACGAGCTTCGCGCCCGTGTAGGCGGCGGGGTTGTGGGAGGCCGTGCACATGAGCCCGCCGTCGAGGTCCTCGCCGCCAACGAGCGCGTAGAGCATCTCGGTCCCGACCATGCCCGCGTCGAGCACGTGGGCGCCCTCGGCGACCATCCCGTCGCGGTAACGGGCGGCCATCGCGGGGGCGGAGAGCCGCATGTCGCGCCCGAGGCCGACCCGCAGCTCGCCCGCCTCCCTCCCCTCCAGGTCGGCGAGGACGCGCACGAAGGCGCGGCCGATCAGCTCCGCGGCGTCCTCGTCGAGCTCGCGGCCGTGGAGGCCCCGGATGTCGTAGGCCTTGAAGACCGCGGGGGGGATGGTCGGCACCGCGCGGCATGCTAGGGGTCGGATGGTGGCCCGCCCGGATCTCCTACGCCGCCGGGGCGAGACCGGCCGCCACCGCGCATACTCTCGCGCCGATGCCCCCGATCGATGACGTCCTCATCCTCTGCGGCGGCCGCGGTACGCGGCTGCAGGAGCACACGCGCTCCATCCCCAAGCCGCTCGTGGAGATCGGCGGCGAGCCGATCCTCGCCCACGTCGTGCGGATCTACGCCGCCCAGGGGTTCCGCCGCTTCCATCTGCTGACGGGCTACAAGGGCGAGCTGATCGAGGCCTACGTGGAGGGGCGGGAGTGGCCGGCGGGCGCCGAGGTCATCTGCCATCCGACGGGTCTCGAGACCCCGACCGGGGGGCGGATCGCGCGCGTGGCCGAGCGCTTCGCCGAGCGCGCCGTGTGCGCGACCTACGCCGACGGGGTGGCCGACATCGACCTGCGCCGCCTGACGGACTTCCACGCCGCCCACGGGGACCTCGCGACGATGACGGTCGTCAAGCCCGTCCTGCAGTTCGGCATCGCCGAGCTGAGCGGCGATGACCGCGTGCGCGGCTTCATCGAGAAGCCGCGCGCCGAGTCGTGGGTCAACGGCGGCTTCTTCTGCTTCGAGCCGGCGGCGCTCGGCTACATGGAGGAGGACTCCGTGCTCGAGCGCGCGCCGCTCGAGCGCCTGGCCGCCGAGGGCCGGCTCCACGCCTTCCGCCACGAGGGCTTCTGGGACTGCATGGACACCTACAAGGACGCCGTGCTGCTGAACGACCTGTGGGCGCGCGGCGACGCGCCGTGGAAGGTGTGGGCGTGAGGAGCGCCTTCGTCACCGGCGCCTACGGGCTGCTCGGCACCTGGCTCGTCAAGGCGCTCCTGGCCGAGGGCGTCGAGGTCACGGTGCTGCGCCGCGACCGCGCGCCGCGCTCGGCGCTCGTCCTCGAGGGGCTCGAGGTGCGGGTCAACGTCGTCGAGGGAAGCATCACCGACGGCGCGCTCATCGACCGCGCGCTCGGCGAGTACGAGGCCGACACCGTCTTCCACCTCGCCGCCCAGACCATCGTCGGGACGGCCAACCGCTCCGCCGCCGGCACGTGGGAGGCCAACGTGCGCGGCACCTGGACGCTGCTCGAGGCCGCGCTGCGTCACCGGATCGCCCGCACCGTGGTCGCCGCCTCGGACAAGGCCTACGGACAGCACGCCGAGCTGCCCTACCGGGAGACGGCGGCGCTCGAGCCCCGCTTCCCCTACGACGTCTCCAAGGCGTGCACCGACCTCATCGCGCGCTCCTACTTCCACACCTACGGCCTGCCCGTGGCCACGACGCGCTTCGCCAACCTCTACGGCGGCGGGGACGCCAACCGCTCCCGGCTCGTGCCCGAGACCGTCGGCGCGGCGCTCGCCGGCCGCGCGCCCGTCATCCGCTCCGACGGCTCGCCCGAGCGGGACTTCCTCTACGTGGAGGACGCCGTGGCCGCCTACCTGGCCCTCGCCCGCGCCCTGGATGATGACCATCCCGCCCGCCCCGCGCGCGGGGAGGCGTTCAACGCGGGAGCGGGGGAGCCGCGCTCGGTGCGCTCGGTCGTCGAACTCATCTGCCGCGTGGCCGGCACCGGGGTCGAGCCCGACTTCCAGGGCACCGGCGTCCCCGCGGGGGAGATCGACCGCCAGTACGTGGACGCGGCGAAGCTCGGCGCCCTGACGGGCTGGGCGCCGGCGGTCGGGCTCGAGGAGGGGATCGGGCGGACCGTGGAGTGGTACCGCGCCCATCCCCAGGCCCTCGGCCGGTGAGGACGGCGCTCTGCGTCGTGGCCGCCTCCCACGAGCGTCCGCTGCGCCTGCGCTGGCTGCTGAACGCGCTCGAGGAGCAGACGCTCCCGCGGGGGGAATGGGAGGTCGTCGTCTGCCACGACTCCGCCGGGCCTGGCCCGCGCCCTCGCCGGGGTGATCGAGGAGTCGCGCGACCCCGCGGCGTGCCGTACGCGCGCCGAGGCGTTCTCGCTCGAGCGCACGGTCGAGGCCTACCTCGAGCTCTACGCCGAGCGGGCGGCCGCCTTCGACTTCGCGATCTGCTCGCACACGCTCGAGGACGTGGTGCAGGTGCCGCACGCGGCGTGGGCGGCGAGCCCGCCCGCCGAGCACGTGCACGCGATCCTGTGGACGGGGGAGATCCCCCGTACGGAGCGGATCTTCACCGACCCCGCCGCCTACGACGACTACCTGCGGGAGGTAGTGCCGGACCCACCCCCGCGCCCGCGCCGTCGTCGTCGCCGGCTCATCGGACGATGATCACCCCGTCCATCCCCGGGTGGATCGTGCACACGTACTTGATCTTCCCCTTCTTCTCGGGGGTGAACGAGTAGGTGCCGCCCTTGCCGAAGTTCTGCGAGCGGAAACTTGCACCCGACCGGGCGGTCACGTTGTGATCGACGCCGTCCTCGTTCGTCCACGTCACCTTCTGACCGACCTTGACGGTCATCTCCTTGGGTGAGAAGGCGATGTTCCTCATCGTGACCTGGGCGCCGCCGGAGGACCCTGACGAGCCCGCGGAGGAGGACGGGCCCGAGGACGAGGAGTTGGAGGATCCGCAGCCGGCGCAGAGCGCGGCGGCGAGCAGCAACACAGACCGGGCGAGGCGGGGCACGGCGGCCTCCTTCACAAGGCGGAGCGGGCCTACACTCTAGGCATGTCCGGCCACTCCAAATGGGCGTCGATCAAGCACAAGAAGGCGATCGTCGACGCCCGCCGCGGCCAGCACTTCACAAAGCTCGCGCGCGCCGTGACCGTCGCCGCGCGCGAGGGCGGGGGGGACCCCGAGGGCAATCCCTCCCTCGCGCTGGCCATCCAGAAGGCCAGGGCGGCCTCGATGCCCAAGGACAACATCGAGCGCGCGATCGCCAAGGGCACCGGTGAGGGCGCCGACGCCGAGGCGATCGAGGCCGTGCTCTACGAGGGCTACGGCCCCGGCGGCGTGGCGCTCCTCATCGAGGCGCTGACCGACAACCGCAACCGCACGAGTGCCGACGTCCGCCACGTCCTCGGCAAGCACGGCGGGAACCTCGGTGAGCCGGGCTCGGTCGCCTACCTGTTCGACAAGAAGGGCATCGTCGTCGTCGACGCCGAGCGCTTCGCCGAGGACGACGTCATGGTCGCCATCGACGCGGGCGCCGAGGACATCGCCCGCGAGGAGGGCGTGTGGGAGATCTCCGCCGAGCCCGCCGACCTCACCGCGGTCCGCGAGGCGCTCGCCGGCGCCGGGATCGAGCCCGAGAGCGCCGAGGTCGCCCAGCTCCCGAAGGTCCGCGTGCCGGTGGACGCCGACGCCGCGGCCAAGGTCATGCGCCTGATCGAGGCGCTCGAGGAGAACGACGACGTCTCCGAGGTCCACGCCAACCTCGACGTCGACGACGCGCTCCTCGAGCAGGTCGCGGGCTGAGCATGGCCTCCGAGGCGTCTCCCGGCGCCACGCGCTCCCCGAACATCGCGGCCGGCGCGCTGCTGGTCGTCCTCATGGCCGCGGGCTCGGTCGTCATGTGGCTCGTCATCCCCTTAGGCCTGATCTACCTCGCCGGGCACCTCACGACCTCCCAGCAGCCTTCGATGGGGATCTACGTCGCCCTCGCGGTGGCGATCCCGACGCTCATGGTCGTCGTCATGAAGCTCCTCGGGTGGCTCGACCACGCCTACGCCCAGGTCATGGCTATCCCCGAGGACGGGCGCTACCGGCCGGGGTGGCTCAAGTCGGTGCGCGGAGAGCGTGACTCCGGCCACCGCCGCACGGTGCTCGACATCGTGATGATCGTCTCGGTGGGCGTCGCGGTGCTTGGCTCGGCCGTGTGGTTCTTCGGCTTCGCGGGGTCGAGCATCCCGAAGTAGGGCGCTCAGCTCGCGGTGCTGCCCGCTGAACGGCCCGTAGCCGTCGGCCATGAAGGAGGGAGGGACGGGCGAAGCGGCGAGTCGCGGTGGCGCCGCTTTGTGCCTTCCCCTCGCGCGCGCGAGGCCGCGTCGACGAAACAATTGCCCCACGGCGGTTTCGTGGACATCGCCCGGTCCGGCGCCGCGAGGTTGACGAAGCGACGACCCTCGGCCCGCGGAGCGCCTTGGCGCCCTCCTTCCTGGTCCTTCCGGGCTGCTCCGGACCCGCCGCGGGCGCCGCGAGCCGAGCACCGCGCCGCCGGAGCCTCCTACGCCACGAAGGTGCTCAGCTGCCGCCGCGTGTAGAGCCAGCCCTGCAGCGCCTCGACGACCTGGGGATCGAACTGGCCGCCCGCGTTCTTCGAGAGCTCGAGCAGCGCGAGCGGCTCGGCCATCGCCGTGCGGTAGGGGCGGTCGGAGGTCATCGCGTGGTAGGCGTCGCAGGCGAGGATGATCCGGGAGCCGAGCGGGATCTCGGCGCCCGAGATCCGATCCGGGTAGCCCGAGCCGTCGAAGGACTCGTGCTCGTGGCGGACGATCCGCGCCACCGGGCCGAGACCCGGGACGGCGCGCAGGATCCGCTCGCCGATCACCGGGTGCTGGCGCATGAGCTCCCACTCCTCGTCGTTCAGCGGGCCGGCCTTGTTGAGGACGGAGTCGGGGATCCCCACCTTGCCGATGCCGTGCAGGAGCGCGCCCGCGCGGATCCGCTCGACCTCGGCGTCGTCGGTGCCGAGGGTGCGCGCCACGCCGGCCGCCATCTCGATGACCGACTCGGAGTGCTCGCCCGTGTAGCGGTCGCGCTCAAGCAGGGCGACGGCCAGGGCCTCGATCGCGTCGCGGTTGCCCGCGTCGGCGCCGACTCCCTCCGAGCCGCAGGCGAGCACGAGGCGCCCGCCGCCCGCGGCGCGGGCCTCGGAGAGCGCGCCGACGGCGGCCGCCTCGAGGATCTCGGCGCTCTGGCGCTCCTCGCGGCAGGCCAGGCCGGCGGCCATCGGGCAGACCGGCTCGAGCTCCTGAAGGAGGCGCTCCGCGCCGGCCCGCCCGCCGGCCACGCCGGTCTCCGGCATGAGGACGGCGAAGGAGCTCCCGGGGCCGCGAAAGACGCAGTCGGCCGAGCGGGCGAGCCCCCGCAGGGCGAGGGCAACCATGCGCAGGCGCTCGTCGGCGGCGTGGTAGCCGCGGGTCGCCCGGTAGCCGTCGAGGCCGTTGAGCTCGAGCAGGAGCAGGGCGAGCGGGCGGCGGTAGCGGCGGGAGCGGGCGACCTCGTCGATGATCCGCGCCCGGAAGATGGGCAGGGAGGGCAGGCCGGTGGCGTCGTCCTCGAGCGTGCGGGAGGCCAGCTCGTGCTCGAGCTCAGCGATGCGCCGCTCGCGCGCGGCGAGGCGCGCCAGGAGATCGTCCCTTTCCCGGGTGCCCCACATGCTCGCTTCCTGCATCGGCCCGTCCGGCGCGGACTTGAGCGGCCCCGCCGGGGGCTGGACGCAAAGGCATCCGGGCCGGCGCGGAGAATCCCCTCTCGCATGGTCGTCCTCGGCATCGATCCCGGCACCGCCAACACCGGCTACGGCGTCGTCGCGCGCCGCGGCTCGCGCTGGATCGCAGTCGACGGCGGCGTCGTCGAGACCTCCCCCCGCGAGGAGCTCTCGGTGCGCCTGGCGGCGATCCACGCGCGGGTCGGCGAGCTCCTGGCCGAGCACGTCCCCGGCGCGGTCGCCGTCGAGGACCTGTACTTCGGCGCCAACGTGCGCTCGGCGCTGGCCGTCGGCCACGCGCGCGGCGCCGTCCTCACCGCCGCCGGCCAGGCCGGGACACCGTGCCACGGCTACACGCCCCAGCAGGTCAAGAGCGCCGTGTGCGGCTCGGGTCGCGCCGACAAGGCACAGGTCCAGCGCATGGTCGGCCGCCTGCTCGGCCTCCCCGCCCCGCCGCGCCCCGACCACGCCGCCGACGCCCTGGCCGTCGCCCTCTGCCACGCCAACCGCGCGCCGCTCATCGCCGCCGTGCGCGCCCCCGCGCCGGGCCCGGCGGTCGTCGGTTGATCGCCCTGCTCGCCGGCGAGGTGGCCGCGCGCCGCGCCGATCACGTCGTCGTCCTCACCGGCGGCGTCGGCTATCGCCTGAGCGTCTCGGGGGAGACCCTGCGCCACGTCCCCGCGGTCGGCGAGCCCGTCACCCTGCACGCCCACCTCGTCGTGCGCGACGACGCCCTGCAGCTCTACGGCTTCGCCACCGAGGAGGAGCGGGAGCTCTTCCTGCTCCTGCTGGGCGTCCAGGCCGTCGGGCCGAAGGTCGCCCTCGCCGTGCTCTCGGACGGGACGCCGCGGGAGCTGACCGGCGCGCTCGTGGCCGGCGACGCCGCGCGCTTCCAGGCCGTGCCCGGGATCGGCAAGCGCACGGCCGAGCGGATCGTCCTCGAACTGCGCCCCAAGGTCGCCGAGACCGAGGCCGGCCTCGGGGCGGGCGCCGAGGCGATCGTCGTGCGCCGCGCCGAGGACCCCCGCACGTTGGCCCGTGACGGCCTGATCGGCCTCGGGCTCGCCCCCGCCGAGGCCGAGGAGCTGCTCGGCCGCGTCGAGGGCCGGACGCCCGAGGAGCTCATCGCCGCCTCGCTGCGCCTCGCCTCGGGCGCCGCCGCCCGCCGGGCGGTGGTCGAATGACCCCCACCGCCCGCATCCAGACGCCGGACGCCCTGCCCGAGGACGAGGTCGACCGCTCCCTACGCCCCCGGCGCCTCGACGACTTCGTCGGCCAGGAGGCGCTCCGTGCCCAGCTCGGCGTCTCCCTCGAGGCCGCCGCCGCGCGCGGCGAGGCGCTCGACCACGTGCTGCTGGCGGGGCCGCCCGGCCTCGGCAAGACCTCGCTGGCCCAGATCCTCGCCGTCGAGCTCGAGGTTCCCTTCGTGGCCACCGCCGGCCCGGCGCTCGAGCGCAAGGCCGACATCGCCGCCTTCCTCTCCGCGCTCGAGCCCCGTTCGCTCTTCTTCATCGACGAGATCCACCGCCTCCCGCGCGCCGTGGAGGAGACGCTCTACCCGGCGATGGAGGACGCCCAGCTCCCGATCACCGTCGGCCAGGGCGCGGGGGCGCGCGTCGTCACGCTCGAGCTGCCCGCCTTCACGCTCGTGGGGGCGACGACGCGCGCCGGCCTCCTGACGACGCCGCTGCGTGACCGCTTCGGGATCCAGCACCGGCTCGAGCACTACGACCCGGACGACCTCGCGCGGATCGTCGTGCGCTCGGCTCACCTGCTCGGCGTCGAGACCGAGCCCGCGGGAGCGCGCGCCAACGCCACGCGCTCCCGCGGCACGCCGCGCGTGGCCAACCGGCTGCTCAAGCGCGTACGCGACTTCGCCGAGGTCCGCGGCACGGGCGTCGTCACCGCCGCTGTCGCCGACGCCGCGCTGGCGTTGCTCGAGGTCGACGAGGCCGGCCTCGACCGCCTCGACCGGGAGATCCTGCGCGCCGTGTGCGAGACCTTCGGCGGCGGGCCCGTCGGGCTCTCGACCCTTGCCGTGGCGGTGGGGGAGGACCAGGACACGATCGAGGACGTCTACGAGCCCTATCTCCTCCAGCGCGGCCTGCTCGAGCGCACCCCCCGCGGGCGCGCCGCCACCCGGCGCACGTGGTCCCACCTCGGCCTGGCGCCGCCGCCCGCGGCGTCCCCGCCGGGGCTCTTCTGAGAACCGCCGAGCGCGGCGCGGCGAGCCCGTACCCTTGAACCGAAGGCGCGATGGCCCATCTCTTCATCTGTCCGAACTGCGGTAACCGCTCGACCCAGACCGACCGCACGGCCGGTTTCCGCCGCGATCCCAAGGGCTGTGAGAAGTGCGGTTTCGCGTTCCTCTTCGAGCTGCTCGATGACTACTACCCCGCCCCCAACGCCGCCTTCTTCGTCTGCGACCAGCAGGGCCGGATCATCGGCTGCGGCCGGGGCTCCTTCGAGCTCACGGGCCTTGACGAGGAGCGCGTCATCGGGCGCTCGGCGCGTGACGTCCTCGGCCTTGACTGGGAGGAGGAGGGGGACCCCATCGCCACCGTCCTCGAGTGGGGCGTCCGCGCACAGGGCAAGCCCGTGACGGTCAACGCCGAGGGCGACCTGCCCGCCGAGGCCGTCGCCGATCTCTTCCCCGCCTACGACGACGACGGCGGGATGCTCCTCGTCCTCACCCCGGGCCGGAGGCAGGCGGCGTGAGCGCCCGGGTCCGCAACCTGGCCATCCTCGGCGTCGTGGCGCTGCTGCTCGTGGCGGCGGGGGTCGGGATCGCCACCCAGAAGACGATCCTCGGCCTCGACCTCAAGGGCGGCGTCGAGCTGGTCTACCAGGGCCGGCCGACGGCGGCGCAGCCGGTCGTCACCCAGGACGCGCTCGACCGCGCCGTCGAGATCATGCGCCAGCGCGTCGACCAGCTCGGCGCGCTGAACCCCGACATCCAGCGCTCGGGCCGCGCCCAGCTCGCGGTCGCGCTGCCGGGCGTGAGCGACCTGCAGCGCGCCATCCGGCTGGTCGGGACGCCGGCCCAGCTCGTCTTCTACGACTGGGAGACGAGCGTCCTCGGCCCGGACAACAAGCCCGTCATCGACGGCATCAACGCCGACGACCCCACGGCCGACGCGATCTCGCAGGGGGGCGGCTTTCGCCAGACGGGGATCTCCCTCTACGCCGCGGTCAAGCAGGCCGCCAAGCGCCCGGCGAGCAAGCCGGGGGTCCGCCTCGGCCCGCAGTACTGGGCCTTCGCCCCGAAGTCCCACTCCTTCCTGGCCGGGCCGGCCGACACCCGCGAGGAGCTGCGCGGGCTGCGGGGCTACCGCGCAGGCGCGCAGGTGCTCGTGATCCAGCCGGGCACGGTCGTCCTGCAGGCCGTCACCGGCAAGGGCGAGAACCCGATCGCCGGAAACCGCCCGCAGGACGCCCAGTGGTACGTGCTGAAGGACCAGCCGCGGCTGCTCGGCAAGGACGTCAAGGACCCGAAGCAGGACTTCGACGGCGGGACCGGCGGCACGGGCAACCCGGACGTCACCTTCAAGTTCACGGGCACGGGCCGGCGGGAGTTCCAGGACGTCACGCGGGCGATCGCCCAGCGCGGGCAGAACATCGTCTCCCAGGCCTATCCGAAGGGCGTCAACCAGAACTTCGCGATCGCGCTCGACAACACGCTGATCTCGGTCGCCTCGATCGACCGCAACCAGTACCCGGACGGGATCGACGGCGCCAACGGGGCGCAGATCTCGGGCTCGTTCACGATCCAGGAGGCCCAGGACCTCGCCCAGCTCATCAAGCTCGGCGCGCTGCCGATCAACCTGAAGCTGATCTCGACCTCGAACGTCTCGGCCACGCTCGGCAAGCAGGCGCTCAACCAGGGGCTCGTGGCGGGTGGCGCGGGCTTCCTCGTCGTCGTCCTCTTCCTGCTCCTCTTCTATCGCGTCCTCGGGCTGATCGCCGCGCTCGCCCTCGGCGTCTACGCCGTCTACTTCTTCGCGCTGATCAAGCTCATCCCGATCACGCTGACGCTGCCGGGCATCGCCGGCCTCATCCTCACGATCGGCGTCGCGGCCGACGCCAACATCGTCATCTTCGAACGCGTCAAGGAGGAGGCGAGAGCCGGGAAATCCGTGCCCGCGGCGATCGCGGCGGGCTACAAGAAGGGCCTGACGGCGATCATCGACGCCAATGTCGTGACGATCATGACGGCGTTCATCCTCTTCATCCTCGCCACCTCCGAGGTCAAGGGCTTTGCCTTCACGCTCGGGATCGGCACGATCGTCTCGCTGTTCACCGCGGTCATGGCCACGCAGGCGATCCTCGGCACGATGGGCCGCTCGCGGCTCATCTCCCGCCCCTCCGCGCTCGGAGCCAAGGGAGGGGGGCGGCGCATCACCTTCGACTTCATGGGCGCCTCGCGCTGGTTCTTCTCCTTCTCGGGGGTCATCCTGCTCGTCGGGGCGCTGGCCATCGGCGGCCGCGGACTGCACTTCGGCATCGACTTCGAGTCGGGCACCCGCCTACAGGCGGCGCTGACCAAGCCGGCCGACGAGAACTCGATCCGCTCGCTGCTCTCTCCGCTCGGCTACTCCGACGCCAAGATCCAGAAGTTCTCGAACAAGCAGTTCGGCAGCAACGCCTTCCAGATCACGGCGAAGATCGCACCGGAGAAGGTCACGCGGGTGCGGGACGCGCTCGCCTCGCGCTTCGGGATCAGCTCGAACGCGCGCTTCCAGGCCCAGTCCGTGGGGCCGACGTTCGGCCAGACGGTGGCCAACTCCGCCGTCGTGGCGATCATCGCCTCGCTCATCGTCATCTCCCTCTACATCGCGCTGCGCTTCGAGTGGAAGTACGCCGTGCCGGTGCTGATCGCCCTCATGCACGACCTCCTCATCACGGCGGGCGTCTACTCGCTGACCGGTCGGGAGGTGACGACCTCGACCGTGGCCGCTCTGCTCACCATCCTCGGCTACTCGCTCTACGACACGATCATCGTCTTTGACCGCGTGCGCGAGAACGTGCCGCGGATGCCGCGCGCGGCGTTCTCCCAGATCGTCAACCGCTCGATGTCCGAGGTCCTCACGCGCTCGCTGGCCACGTCGTTCTGCACGCTGCTGCCGATCCTCGCGCTGCTGCTGTTCGGCGGCACGACGCTCAAGGACTTCGCCTTCGCGCTGCTCGTCGGCGTGGCCTCTGGCGCCTACTCCTCGATCTTCATCGCCTCCCCCGTGCTCACCCACTGGAAGGAGCGCGAATCGGTCTACGTCGCGCGCCGCCACCGCATCGAGGCCGAGCACGGCACGGTGCCCGCCTACCCGACCGGCCGCGCGGGGGAGACCGTCGACCTCGACTCCGCCCGGCCGGTCTCGCGCCGCGGGCGGCTGACGACCCCGCAGGAGGAGACGCTCTCCCGCGGCGAGTTCGAGTCGCTCAAGCGCGACCTCGTGCTCGACGACGAGCCCCCGAAGCCGCGGCCCGCGCGCCCGGCGCCGCGCCGCCGCGCGACGGCGGTGGCCGAGCCACCGCCAGAGGCCGCCGAGCCGCGCCCGGAGGGCAACGGCGACGGCCACGCGCCCGACGAGGCGGAGAACGACGGCATGGTCGCCCGGCCGCCGAAGCCGAAGAAGCCGCGCAACCGGCGCCACGGGAGGAACCGCTGATGGGCGTCCTGGCCTGGACGATGATGGGCCTCGCCCTGTGGCACTTCTCGATCTTCCTGCCCGACCGCTTCTGGGGCGGGATCGTCGGCGCGTTCGTCGCCGCCCTCCTCGGCGCGATCGCCTTCGGCTTCCTCGTCAACGGCCTGAGCATCCCCGGCCGCGGCGCCACGCACCTTCTGACCGCGCTCGACGCGATCCCGGGCGCGCTCATCGGCATGGCCCTGTGCTACCTCGAGGGCGCGCGCCGGGAGAACGCGTCGGCCGCGAAACCCGCGCTCTGAGAAGGCTCGGCCTCATCCTCGCCGGGCTGGTCGTGCTCGGGCTCACGCCCGCCGCCCACGCTGGCGTGCGCGCGCTGCCGCTCGTCAGGCAGGACGACGCCGAGTTCCTCTACCAGTCCGACGCGCCGACCAACGCGGCGCTCGAGCAGGCCCGCAGCCGCGGCGTCGACATCATCCGCGCCACGGCCCCGTGGGATCTCGTCGCGCAGGCGGGCGAGGCGCGCATCCGCTGAAGCGCGCCGAGTGCCGGCACTTCACGCCGGTGCGGAGCGACAGCTTCCCCGTACCACCCCTACTCCCTCGACTTTCCCCCGAACTCGAAGAACATCCCCGGGCGCACCGACAACGCGCCCATCGGCGAGCTCGCGAAGCTGACGCGCCTGCTCGACCGCCTGGTGGCGATGGGCCGGCTCGCGCCCGGGATGCGGCACGTGTGGATCACCGAGTTCGGCTACGAGACCAAGCCGCCCGACCCGGGGGCGCGGTCCGGGCCGCAGGACCAGGTGGACTTCCTGCCGTGGGCGGAGTGCCTCGCCGCGCGGAACCCCGACGTCGTCACCTTCTCGCAGTTCGAGCTGCGCGACCCGCCGCTCACACCGGGCGCGCCGCCCAAGGCCACCGGCTTCCACACGGGGATGGAGTTCAAGGACGGCCGGCCGAAGCCGTCCTACTACGCCTTTCCCGCCTGGCTGCACGTCGAGCGCCACCGCGACGGCCGGCTCCTGCTCTTCGGCCACGTGCGCGTCGGCGGCCCGGTGCCGTCGGTGACGCTCGAGTGGCGCAGCAGGCGCGGTCGCCCCTGGCACCTGACCGGCAGCGCCGCGGCCGGCGGCGGACCCACGGTGCGCGACATCGCGCCCGAGCCCGGCGGGGTGTTCCTGCGCACCGCCCGCGGAGCGCTCGGAAAGCACGCGCAATTCCGCTTTCTGTACCAGATCGGCGGCGTCTCCCGCGCGACGCTCCCGACGGACGCCGAGCGCGCGTGGATCCCGACGGTTCCGTCGGGGGGCGCGCGTAGCTTGCGCGCCCTGATGAGCGCGCTGCTCGAAGCCCCCGCCGCCGTCCCGCCCGCCCGCCCGGCCCAGCGGGAGCTCGCGCTCGCGCCCTACGACCTCGAGGCCGCGCACGAGCTCCGCCGCGCGCTCGGCGTCTCCCCGGTCATGGCCCAGGTGCTCGTGCGACGGGGCCTGGCCGAGCCGAACGCCGCCGCCCGCTTCCTCGCCGCAGATGAGTCCCACCCGCCCGCCGCCTTCGCCGGGATGGGCGCCGCCGTCGCGTCGATCCTCGGCCACGTCCGGCGGGGGGCTCGCATCACCGTCCACGGCGACTACGACGTCGACGGCGTCACCTCGACGGTCATCCTCCTGCGCGCGCTGCGCGATCTCGGGGCGCAGGCGGACTGGTTCATCCCGGGTCGGCGGGAGGACGGCTACGGGCTCTCGGCGCGGACGGTGGAGCGGCTGGCCGAGCGGGGGACGGCGCTGCTTCTCACCGTTGACTGCGGGATCACCGCAGTCGAGGAGGTCGCGGCCGCCCGCGCGGCGGGGCTCGACGTCGTCATCACCGACCATCACGCGCCCCGCGCCGACGGGCGGCTCCCCGCGGCGCCGATCGTGCATCCGCGGGTCGGGCGCTACCCGTGCCCGGACCTGTGCGCGGCCGGAGTCGCGCACAAGCTCGTGGCCGCGCTCGCCGAGGCCGCGGGCGCGGGGCCCGAGCTGGCGGCGCGAGACGTCGGCCTCGTGGCGCTGGCCACGGTGGCCGATCTCGTGCCGCTCAAGGGCGAGAACCGGCGGCTCGTGCGCGAGGGCCTGCGGGCGCTCGCCGCCACGCCCTCGCCGGGCGTGCGCGCGCTCATGCGCGCGGCCGAGCTCGACCCGGGCGCGCTCGACGCCCGCGCGCTCGGCTTCCGCCTCGCGCCGCGGATCAACGCCGCGGGCCGCCTGCGCCGCGCCGACGCGGGGGTCGAGCTCCTGCTCACCGAGGACGACGCGCGCGCCGAGGCCATCGCCCGCGAGCTCGACGCCGTCAACTCCGAGCGCCGCGCGATCGAGCGCGAGCTGCGCTGGGCGGCGGAGGCCCAGGTCGTCGAGCAGGGCGAGCGGCCGGCCTACGTGCTGGCCGGGGAGGGCTGGCACCCGGGAGTCGTCGGGATCGTCGCCTCGCGCATCGCCGAGCGCTACCACCGCCCGGCCGTCCTCATCGCGCTCGACGGCGAGGGCGAGGGCCAGGGCTCGGGCCGCTCCATCCCCGGCTTTGACCTGCTCGGCGGGCTCGACGCCTGCGCCGGTGAGCTGCGCTCCCACGGCGGCCACCGCGCCGCCGCCGGCCTGCGGATCGCCGCCGAGGGGGTCGATGCCTTCCGCGCCAGCTTCGAGGCGCACGCGGCGCGCGTCCTCACCGCCGAGGACCTGCGTGCGCGGGAGCGGGTCGACGCCGTCGTGCCCGGCTCGTCGCTCGGGCTCCCGCTGGCCGAGGAGCTCGCGCGCCTCGAGCCGTGCGGCGCCGGGAACCCGCCGGTCACGCTGCTCGTTCCGGGTGCGGCCTGCGAGGACCCGCGCCCGATGGGGGAGGAGGGCCGTCACCTGCGCTTCACCGTGCGCGCGGGCGGCGCCCGGGCGCAGGCCGTCTCCTTCGGCTGTGACGGGCGGCTGCCGGTCCCCGCGGGCGCGCCGTGCGATCTCGCCGTCCGCCTCGAGCGCCGGGAGTGGCGCGGCGCGGTCGAGGCGCGGCTCCTGCTCGTGGCCGCGCGGGCCGGCGAGGCTGCGCGCGCCCCGATCGCGGTGCTCGGCCGGGGCGCGCACGCAGGCGGCGCGGAGTGGCTGGCGGCGGCGCTCGCGGCCGCGGCCCGCGGTGCCGAGGAGGACCGCGCGCCCGGGGCCGCGCCGGCGGTGGCCGGGGCCGGTGACCGCCCGCTCGCCGACCGCCGCGCCGAGGGCCCGGCCGCCGTCCTTGCCGACCTGCTCGGCTCCGGAGAGCCGGTCCTCGCCGTCGTCGCCGACGTCGCCCGGCGGCTGCCGGCGCTGCGGGAGCGCACGGGCGGCTTTGCCCTGTGCGCCTGGTCTGACCTGCGCGCCGACCCGACCCTCGCGGAGGGCCACGCCCACGTCGTCGCGCTCGATCCTCCCGCGGGCGAGCTGCCGGCGCTCCCGGGCCGGGGCCGGCTGTACCTCGCGTGGGGGGAGCCCGAGCGCGAGTTCGCCGTCGCGGTGGCCACGCGTGAGCACGACCTCCGAGCGCCCCTGACCGCGCTCTATCGCGGTCTGCGCGACGCGGGGGCGGCGCAGGGCGAGCCGCTCACGGCGCTCCTGCGGGCCGGGGCCGACACCCCGGCGGCCGCGGGCCGGCAGCTCCGCGTCCTCATCGAGCTCGAGCTGGCGGCGCTCGAGGCCGGCGCGGGCGCGGTGCGGGTGCTGCCGCGGGCGCGCGCCGAGCTCTCCGCCTCCCCGACCTACCGGCGCGCCGAGGCCGCACGCGCGCGGGCGCTCGCGGCGCTCGCCGGGGCGGCCGCGGGCTACGCTTGACCCTGATGGCCGACGCACCTCCGAGCGCCACCGCGACGCGCGGCCGCCGTTCGGGCGGCCCCGGCCGCGGGCGCCGCGAGCCCGTGGACCTCGTTCCCGGCGGCAGCGGGCCCGCCGCGGTGCAGCACGCCGACCTGACCGAGCTCGAACAGCGCCTGCTCGGCGACCTCTTCGCGGTCGTCGAGGAGCACGCTGGGGAGGGCACCGTTGCCATCGAGCGCGCCGCGGTCGAACGCGCCTTCGTCTACGCCTGCGAGCACCACGCCGACCAGCGCCGGAAGTCGGGCGAGGACTTCATCGTCCACCCGATCGGCGTGGCCAAGATCTGCGCGGGGATGCGGCTCGACACGGCCACCCTGTGCGCGGCGCTCCTGCACGACACGGTCGAGGACACCTCGGCCTCGCTCGCCGACGTGACCGAGACGTTCGGCGAGGAGGTCGGCGGCCTCGTCGACGGCGTGACGAAGCTGACCGGCCTGACCTTCCAGTCGCGCGACGAGGCGCAGGCCGAGAACTACCGCAAGATGATGGTGGCGATGGCCTCGGACATCCGGGTCATCCTCATAAAGCTCGCCGACCGCCTCCACAACATGCGCACGCTCGGCGCCATGCCGAAGCAGAAGCAGATCGACAAGGCCAAGGAGACGCTCGACATCTACGCGCCGATCGCGCACCGCCTCGGCATCCACGCGATCAAGTGGGAGCTCGAGGACCTCGCCTTCGCCACCCTGCATCCCCGCAAGTACGCGGAGATCAAGCAGCTCGTCAGCCAGCAGCGCGAGGAGCGGGAGAGCTACGTCGGGCAGGCCGGCGGCTACCTGCTCAAGGAGCTCGACGCGCTCGGCATCCACGCCGAGATCGCCGGCCGCGCCAAGCACTTCTACTCGATCTACGCGAAGATGACCAAGAAGGGCCGCGAGTTCAACGAGATCTACGACCTGACGGCGATGCGGGTGATCGTCGACTCGGTCAAGGACTGCTACGGCGCGGTGGGCGTCATCCACTCGCTGTGGAAGCCGCTGCCGGGGCGCTTCAAGGACTTCGTGGCGATGCCCAAGTTCAACATGTACCAGTCCCTGCACACGACCGTGGTGGGGCCGGAGGCGCGGCCGCTGGAGATCCAGATCCGCACGCGCGAGATGCACGACATGGCCGAGTTCGGCATCGCCGCACACTGGATGTACAAGGAGGACGCGGGCTCGGGCGGCGAGGAGCTCGGCTGGCTGAACCGCCTGCTCGACTCACAGCAGGAGACTGAGGCCGACCCCAAGGAGTTCATGGAGTCGCTGAAGGTCGACCTCTTCGAGGACGAGGTCTTCGTCTTCACCCCCAAGGGCGAGGTGAAGTCGCTGGCCGCCGGCGCCACGCCGCTCGACTTCGCCTACGAGGTCCACACCGACGTCGGGCACCGCTGCGTGGGGGCCAAGGTGGGGGGGAAGATCGTCCCGCTCTCCTATGAGCTGAAGTCGGGGGACATCGTCGAGGTCCTGACCTCCAAGCGCGAGCGCGGGCCCTCGCGGGACTGGCTGGCGCTCGTCAAGACGACGCGCGCGCGGAACAAGATCAAGGCGTGGTTCCGCACGGAGTCGCGGCGCGACACCGAGCACGCGGGCCGCGAGCAGCTCCAGACCGAGCTGAAGAAGCAGGGTCTGCCCGCCCAGAAGGTCGTCGGCTCGCCGCTTTTGGCCGACGTCATCCGCGAGATGGGCTTCCGCCGCGCCGACGAGTTCTACGTCGCGCTCGGCGGCGCCAAGGTCTCGACCAAGGTCGTCGTCAACAAGGTCATGCAGCGCCTGAAGCAGGGCGAGGCGGCCGAGGGGGAGCAGACCGCGGCCGACGAGCTGCGCGCCGGCGCGCGCCTGCGCGAGCGCCCCGTCGCCGCCTCCTCGCAGTATGGGATCCTCGTCGACGGCGGGGCGGACGTCCCGCTGCGCATCGCCAAGTGCTGTCGTCCGGTGCCGGGGGACGAGATCGTCGGCTACGTCTCGCTCGGCCGGGGGATCACGATCCATCGCGACGACTGCCCGAACGTCGCCGCGCTGCGCAAGGATCCCGAGCGCTTCGTGCCGGTCGCCTGGGACGGCGACGCCGAGACCGCCTTCCGCGTCGAGCTGCAGGTCGACGCGTGGGATCGCCACCGCCTGCTCGAGGATCTCTCGCGCACGTTCTCCGAGGCGGGGATAAACATCGTCGAGGCGCGCTGCATCGTCTCCTCGCCGATGGTCAGGAACCGCTTCGTCGTCGAGGTGGGGGACACCCGCTCGCTCGACGCCACCGTCTCCCGTATCCGCGGTATCGACGCGGTGTTCGACGCCTACCGGGTCACGCCGGGCGGCGGGTAGCCCACGCCTGGCGCGGCGCGGCGCGGCGCGGCGCGGCGCGAGGCGCGGCCGCTCACGCGCGGGACTGGGAGGACCTGGCCGCGCTCGACCCGATGTGGGCGATCGTCTCGGCCGAGGGGACGCGCGGCGGCGGGTGGGACCCGGAGGCCTTTCTCGCCTCGGGCGAGGCCGACGCGCGGGCGCTCCTCGGGCGGGCGCGGGCCTCGGCGTCCCGGCCGGGCGCGAGCGCGCGCTCGACGTCGGCTGCGGGCTCGGCCGTCACGCCCGGGCGCTGGCCGCGGAGTTTCACTCCTACCTTGGGATCGACGTCTCCCCGACGATGGCCGCGCGGGGGCGGGAGCTACACGCCGGGCTCTCCGGCGACGAGTTCCGGGTGGGGGACGCGGTGACGCTCGCCGGGGTGGCGGAGGACCCCTTCGAGCTCGTCCAGTGCTGGCTCGTGCTCATCCACCTGCCCTCCAGTGCCCTCGTGCTCGAGGCCCTGGGCAGGCTTGTGGCGGTGCTCCGCCCGGCGGGCTGCTCGTCTTCCCCGTCGCCGCCCCGTTCCCCCGCGCCGGCGGGCCCAAGGCCGCCGGCGGCCCTACGCGCTGCTGCGCCGCGCGGGCGTGGCTCCGGCCACCCTCTACCGCGGGCTCGGCCTGAAACACGATCCGCATGACCGAGGCGCCGCTCGAGGACGTGCGCGCGCGGCTCGCCGAGCTGGGCGCGCGCGTGCTTGCCGAGGAGGTGCTCACGCTCGCGCCGGACATCCCGGCCCGAGCCCTGTACGTCACGAGGTAGGGCTGGCAGACTCCGCGAGGATGGACATCGCCATCGCCCTGTACGACGGCTTCACCGCGCTCGACGCCGTCGGGCCCTTCGAGACCCTGTCCCGGCTGCCGGACGCGCGGGTCACATGGGTCGCGCACGATGCGGGCCTCGTCCGGACCGACAACGGGATGCTCGCGCTGGAGGCGAGCGCGCGCTTCGAGGAGGTCCCGCACCCGGAGATCCTCGTCGTGCCCGGCGGCTGGGGCACGCGCGCGCTGGTCTCGGACGAGCGGCTCCTCGCCTGGATCCGGGCCGCGCACGAGACCTCGACCTGGACGACCTCGGTGTGCACCGGCTCGCTCCTGCTCGGCGCCGCGGGCGTGCTCGACGGGCTCCCGGCGACCTCGCACTGGCTGGAGCTCGAGACCCTGGCCGGGTACGGAGCGGCCCCCACCGGGCGGCGGGTGGTGCGCGCCGGGAAGGTCGTGACCGCGGCCGGGGTCTCCTCGGGGATCGACATGGGCCTCTGGCTGATCGGCGAGATCGCCGGCGCCGAGCACGCGCAGCGCGTGCAGCTCGAGATCGAGTACGACCCGCAGCCGCCGTTCGACGCCGGGTCCCCGGAGAAGGCTCCGCCCGAGCTCGTCGCCCGCTACCGGGAGCGCGCCGCCGCCCGCCGCGGCGGCGCGTGAGACGGGCCCGCGTGGGCCACCGGCGGGACCCAGCGCCGCCCGGCAGCGTTCCCCTCGCGCCGTGGACAGCTCTGTCTGCCTGGCGAGCATTCCTGTCCCCGGAGCTCGTAGCGGCGACGCGCGCTCAGCGGCCGGGGTGGGGCAGGCGCGCGGTGTCGACGACCTCGAAGTCCCGTCCGGTCAGCCGGGTCAGCCCGTGCAGGCCGTCGTTGCTCCAGTGGCGGTCCGGGGCGCCGGAGAAGAACCACGGTCCGCCGTTGTCGGCGAGGATCGCGCCGTAGCGCTTGAGCGCGACGGCGACGATGCGCGCCTGGCGGCCGAGACCGCGCAGCGAGACGCCGCGCCGACGCGGTCGGACTCGCTCGCGTAGTCGAAGGAGACGTGCACCCGCCGCGCGGGGGCATGGCCGGCGAGCAGGAGCGCCGCCGCGGCCGCGGCCACCGTCAGGGTGAGCAGGGAGAGGAGCCGTATCGGCGCGAGGCTAACCGCGCTCGACCCGCTCTGCCACGCCGCCCGACGGATCTACGAGACGACGGTCAGCGACCGCGGGCGCACCGAGAAGCGCGCCTCCTCCATCTCCC
>JBBQAA010000038.1:0-24678 GCA_038276395.1 Solirubrobacterales bacterium
CGCACAACCTCCTCGTCCACGCCGCTGAGCACGGCGGCGGACAGGTCCGGCTCGCCGTGCGCCGCCGGGGCTCCGGCTTCGTCCTCGCCGTCGAGGACGACGGGCCCGGCCTGCCGGGCGGACCGGGGCGCCTGCGTCCTCGCCGCCACGCCGGGCGGCGCGGGCACGGCCTCGCCGTCGCCGCCTGGGTCGCCGCGCGCCACGGCGGCCGCCTGGCCGCCGAGCCCTCACCGCGCGGCGCCCTCGTCACGCTCGAGCTGCCGGCCGCGGGCGCGTGAGCCACCGCCGCCGCGTGGCGCTCCTGGCCGGCCTCGCGCTCGTGCTCGGCGGTCTCGCCGCCTCAGACGTCACCCGGCGCGAGGCCGCGCTGACCCGCCGCCTCGGGCCCATCGAGGACGTCCTCGTCGCGCGCGTGGCGATCGCTCCCGGGCGCCCCGTGCCGGCACGCGCTCTCGCCCTCCGCCGCCTCCCGGCCCGCTTCGCGCCGCCCGGCGCGCTCGGCGGGCCGGCGCGCGTGGTCGGCCTCACCGCGCGCGTGCGGATCCCGCCCGGCGGCTTCCTCACGCCGGAGCTCCTGCGCGACCCGTCAGGCGGCGGGGTCGCGGCCGGGCTGCCGCCGGGCCAGCGCGTGGCCGAGGTAGTGGCCACGGGGAATCCGCGGCTCGTCGTGCCCGGGGCCCGGGTCGACGTGCTCGTCACGCACGACGGGCGCGACGGCAACCCGGGCCGCACGACGATCGCGCTCCGCGGAGTCGAGGTGCTCGACGCCGCGCCCGCGCCCGCGAGCGGCGGCGCGGACGCGACCCCGGGCGCGAAGGTCGACGCCTCCCTGCGCACGACCCTCGGCCAGGCCGTCTACCTCGCCCACGCCCAGGCCGTCGCGCGGGAGATCCGTCTGCTCGCGCGCTGAGGAGGCCCGCCGCGCGGAGCAACCGCTCAAGGACCGGTCCCGAGCGGCCGAAGAACGCCCTGGAGCCTCATGCACCGGACCGTCCTCATCCTCGTCGCCGTCCTCTCCGCGCTTGCGCTCCCGGCGAGCGCGTCCGCCGGGCGCTTCACCCCGCTGCACCCCGGGACCCCCGGCGTCATCGAGGCCTCGAGCGAGGCGTCGATCGCCCGCGTCTCGCCGCTGCCGGTCGTCACCTCGATCGCGCCGCGCCGCGTCGGGATCGGGCACACGCTGATCCTCCGCGGGCGGAACTTCATCCGCGGCCGGGGACGGAACACGATCGTCTTTCAGCGCAGCGGCCAGCGCTACGTCTTCGTCCGCGCCGGCTCCTCGACCGCGAGGATCATCCGGGTCGTGATCCCGAAGAAGCTGATCGCCTTCCTCCATCTCAAGAAGGGCGCGGCGCAGCCGACGATGTTCCGCATCCGCGTGCTCGCCCGTCGCTTTAGCGCCTCCTTCAGCTCGCCCGCGCGCTCTCCGCTCGTGCTCCCGAGCGGGAACGGCGTCATCGGCACCACGGCGCCCCCGTGCAGCTCGCAGAGCAAGGACTACTCGCCCAACGCCGACTCCGACGGCGACGGCCTGCCGAACTGGCTCGAGGCCAAGATCCACACCGACCCGTGCAACCCCGACACCGACGGGGACGGGATGAGCGACTTCTGGGAGTACAAGTCCGCGCTCGACTACAACTCGGCCGCGAGCTGGCGTGACGCGGTCATGTACCCCGGCAAGCGGCCGTATCCGAACGCGCTCGACCCCACCGACAAGGGCCTCGACTTCGACGGCGACGGCCTGACCAACTGGGACGAGTACCGCATCTGGGCCAAGTGCGGGAGCAAGGACCTCAACAAGCCGCTGTTCATGTCCGACGGCACCCAGACCTCGCACCCGCTGGGGGAGCCGAGGTCGGCGTCGAACCCGAACGGCCAGCCCGTCTCCTTCGCCTACGTCCCGGCCGCCCAGCAGGGCCTCGACTTAAACCAGGACGGCCAGCTCACCGACGACGAGCGCGATTCCGATCTCTGCGATCCCGCCGGAATCCACGGTGACGGGCTCGGGAACTGGGTCGAGGCCCACGGCCCGATGCAGCCGAGCTGGTGGACCGGCGTCCTCAAGGACGAGAAGCCCTACGGCCTCGCGCGCTTCAGCGGCACGGACTTCCTCGACCCCGACACCGACGGCGACGGGATCCTCGACGGTGCCGACGACGTCGACCACGACGGCTACACCAACGCGGACGAGGTCAACCGCTACATGCTGCAGTACGGCGAGCATGACCGGTACTCGCTGACGAGCTCGGACCCGCTGTGGGTCCAGCCCTTCAACCCCTGCCTGCCCGATCCGGGGCCGACCTATCGCAACCCGCGCCCGCCGCTCTCCTACGACGGCCAGCAGCCGGGCGCGGCGCCGTGGTCGGGGGCCTGCTCGATCCACCATCCGCCGCCGGATCAGTCCTGGCCCCCGTTTGACCGCTCCTTCTGGAACCCGAACGACAACACCTACCCCAACGCGCTGAACCACTCGAACACCCCGCTGCGGATGCACGACCCGGCGATCCTGCCGATCCCCGCGGGCAACTGACCCGGCGTTTGTAAGGGGGGCGAGTTCCGGGGGCTCGGAGCCTAGGCCGGGCGTGGGTCTCTCCGCGCCCGAGCTCGACACCCTGGCCGGATCGCTGCGCGAGCGGCTGCTCCGCGAGGCGGCCGGGGAGGACGGCGGGCAGGACCAGGATCTCGGCGCCCGCGTGCGCGCGCTCGTGGACCGCGAGACCGGGCTGCTGAGCGAGGCCGAGCGCGCGGAGCTGTGCCGGCTCGTGGCCGAGCGGTCCTTCGGGCTCGGGCCGCTCGAGCCGCTGCTGGCCGACCCGCGGGTCGACGAGGTGATGGTGCTCGGCGCGGGGCGGGTGTGGGTCGAGCGGGAGGGCCGGATCGAGCCGACGGCGGTCGCCTTCGCCTCCGAGGCGGAGCTCCGCCACGCGATCGAGCGGATCCTCGCGCCGCTCGGGCGACGTGTGGACGAGGCCTCGCCGCTCGCCGACGCGCGCCTACCCGACGGCTCGCGCGTGAACGTGGTCATCCCGCCGCTCTCCCTCGAGGGTCCGGTACTGACGATCCGGCGCTTTCGCCCGCGCGGGCTCTCACTCGAGGATCTCGTCGCCCGCGGGACCCTCTCCCCGCCGCTCGCCGCGTTCCTTTCCGCGTGCGTGCGCACGCGCGCGAACATGCTCGTGGCGGGCGGGACGGGCTCGGGTAAGACGACGACGCTGAACGCGCTCTCGGCGGCGATCGGCGCGGCCGAGCGCGTCGTGACGATCGAGGACGCCGCCGAGCTCCGCCTGCGCCAGCCCCACGTCGTCCGGCTCGAGGCCCGCCCGCCGAACCTCGAGGGGCGCGGCGAGGTGACGATCCGCGCGCTCGTGCGCAACGCGCTGCGGATGCGGCCCGACCGCATCGTCGTCGGCGAGGTCCGCGGGCCCGAGGCGCTCGACATGCTGATGGCGATGACGAGCGGCCACGACGGGTCGCTGACGACCGTCCACGCCGGCTCGGCGGCCGAGGCGCTCCGGCGCCTGGAGACGCTGGCGCTGATGGCCGGGGTCGGGCTGCCGCACGCCGCGGTGGCCGAGCTCGTGGGCACGGCGGCCGACGTCGTCGTCCTGCAGGCCCGCACGCCGGAGGGGGGGCGGCGCGTGACGTCCGTGGGCGAGGTCGTCCGCGTGGCGGGCGCCCCCGCGGTGCGGGAGCTCTTCCACACGAGCGGCGCCGCCGGCGCCACCGAGCGCGGCACCTGGCGGGCGCCCGCCCCCGGCGGACGCGCCGCGGCCGCGCTCGCCGCCGTGAGCACGTGAGCCGCGCGACGGTGCTCGCGGGCGCTGCCGGCGTCCTTGCCGTGCTCGGCGCGTGGGAGGCGCTCGCCGCCGCCGAGGCCGGCCTGCGCGGAACGCTCGGGCGAGCGCTCGCCCCGCTGCGCCGCGCCGGTGAGGGCGGGGACCGGCCCTCCGCGGCCGAGCGCCGCCGCCTCGGCCTGCTCGGCGCGGGCGTGGGCGGCCTCGGCGGCGGGCTCCTCGGCGGCCCGTTCCTCGCCGTGGCCCTCGCCGCCGCGGGCCCGGCGGCGGTGCTGGCGCTCGCCCGGCGCCGCCACGAGCGCTGGCGCGCGGCGCTCGCGCGCGAGGCCCCCCTCGCGGCGCGTGCCCTGGCCGACGCGGTCGGGGCGGGCTACTCCGTGCGCGGCGCGCTGGGCGAGGCGAGCCGCCACCTCGGGGGCGCGGCGGGACGGGAGCTGCGGGCGGTCTCGGCGTCGCTCGCCCTCGGCGCCCCGACCGAGGCCGCCCTCGAGCGCCTCCGCGACCGGGCCCGGGGGGAGGCGTGGGACACCCTGGCCGCGGCGATCCTCCTCCAGCGCGACGCGGGTGGGGACCTGGCGCTCCTGCTGCGGGGCATCGCCACCGCCCGCGAGGAGGCCGCGCGGCTCGAGCGCGACGGCCGGACCGCCACGGCCCAGGCGCGCTACACCGGGCTCGTCATCTGCGGCATGCCGCTCGCGGCGGCGGGGCTCGCGCTGCTCGTCGCGCCGAGCGCGGTCACGGGGATGCTCCGCTCCCCGGCGAGCGCCGTCCCGTGCGGCTTGGCGCTCGTCGTGCAGCTCGGGTGCCTGTGGGCCATCCGCCGTCTGGCGCGGCTGCCGGAGTGAGCCGGGCCGCGCTCCTGGCCGGGCTGGCCGGCGTCGCGCTCGCGCGGGCGGCGGCCGAGCTCGCCGCGGCGCGCGGAGCCCGCGGGGGGCGGGGCGGTCTCGTGCTCGCGCTCGCGCGCCTCGGGCGCCGGGCCGGGCCGGCGGCGCCCGCCGCCGGGCTCGCGGCGCGGATCGCCGCCGCGGGTACGCCGCTCGGGCTGGGGGAGGAGGATCTCGTCGCGCTCAAGGCGGGGGCGGCGATGGTGCTCGCCATCGCCCTCGCGCCGCTGGCCTCCATGCTTCCGGCCCGAGCCGGAGTGGTGCTCGTGCTCGCGACGGGCGCGGGCGGGTACCTCGCGCCCGACCTGTGGCTTCGCCGCCGCACCCGCGAGCGAGCCCGGCGGATCGAGCGCGAGCTGCCCGATGTGCTCGAGCTCGTCCGGGTGGCGGTCGAGGCCGGACTGCCGCTGACCCGCGCGCTGGCCGAGGTCGGCCGCCGGCGCTCCGGCCTGCTCGCCGCCGAGCTGCGCCGGGCCGCCCGGGAGATCGCGCTCGGCCACCCCCGGGCGGCGGCGCTGGGCGGGCTCGAGGCCCGTTGCCCGGCGGCGGGAATCCCGGCGCTCGTGGCCGCCGTCGAACGCGCCGAGCGCCTCGGCGCGCCGCTCGGCGCCGCCCTCGCCGCCCAGGCCCGGGACGCCCGCGCGGCGCGCGCCGTGCGCCTCCGCGAGGCGGCCGAGCGGGCCTCGCCGAAGATCCAGCTCGTGATCGCGCTCGGGCTCGTGCCGAGCGTGATGCTCATGGTCGCCGCCGCGCTGCTCTCCTCGCTCGGGCGCTGAAGGGGCGCCACGCCGCGCGCGCCGCGCCGTGCGCGCCGAGCCGCCGCGAAACGACGCGTCCGCGCGAGCGAGGTCCGGGTCGTTCCCGCAGTTTGGGTCCTACAGCGTCCCTGAGTTGCGGAAACCCCGGCGCCCGGAGCGAACCCCGGCGCCCCGCCTCCCCTCCTTCATCGCCGCTGTTCGCCGGGCGCCCCGAGCGAGCCGGAAAGCAACAGCACACGCACCGGCGGGATCCTGCCCCGTCCTGCACGTCCCGTTGCAGCGCCCCGGCGTGCAGCGGGGCTTGCGGCCCTCGGCGGCGCGCCGAAGCGCCGAAAACCCCAGTCCCCACGGGCGAATCACGCCCGCGAGCGCCACGGTTGAAGCCTCGTGGGAGAGTTGTCGATAAAAGTGTTGCAAAGTGGGATGAGGTGGGTTATTGTGCCGCTCACGTCGCACCGGGGTGGCAGGGCTCCTCCCACCCGGCCAGCCCGGTGCGGCACCCACTTCCCCTCCCGCTCTCTTCCCTCGTGCTCAGTGGCTTCCTTCCGCGGAACCTTCGATTTCACCCTCGACGCGAAGAACCGTCTGACGATCCCGTCGCGCTACCGCGCGAGCTTCGCCGACGGCATCACGCTCGCCGCGGGCGTCGAGCGCTGCGTCGGGGTGTGGCCCACGGCGGACTACGACGCCTTCGTCTCCGCCGCGCTCGCGGGCAAGTCGCCGCTCGGGGCCGAGTACCGCAAGCTCGAGCGTTACTTCTCCTCGAACGTCGAGGCGCTGGAGCTGGATGGCGCCGGCCGGGTGATGGTCCCGGCGCGCCTGGCCGAGCACGCGCAGCTCGGCCGCGAGGTCTCGCTCGTCGGGGCGCACACGAGCTTGGAGCTGTGGGACCGCGCGACCTGGGCGTCCTACAGCGAGGACCTCTCGGAGAACATCGAGCAGATCGCCGCCGGCTTTGGAGGTTGAACGCATGGCCATCCTTCTCGACATGACCTCGCTGCACGTCCCGGTGCTCGCCGGCGAGCTGATCGACCTGCTCGAGCCGCGCCCGGGCGACGTGGCCGTGGACTGCACGTTCGGCGCGGGCGGGCACGCGCGGCTCGTGGCCGACCGCCTCGGCCCGGCCGGGACCCTCATCGGGATCGACCGCGACCCCGCTGCCGAGGAGCACTACGCCGAGCTGGCCGCCGAGGTCGCCTGCGATGTGCGCTTCCTGCGCGCCTCCTTCGGCGACGGCCTGGCCGAGCTGGCGGCGGAGGGCGTGAGCGCCGACCTCGCCTACCTCGACCTGGGCGTCTCCTCGATGCAGGTCGACACGCGCGAGCGGGGATTCTCCTACGCCTACGACGCGCCCCTCGACATGCGGATGGACCCAGAGCAGGAGCTGACCGCCCGCGAGATCGTCGAGCAGTGGGACGCGCGGGAGCTAGCACGGCTCTTCCGCGCCTACGGGGAGGAGCGCTACGCCCAGCCCATCGCCCGGGCGATCGTCCGACACCGCAACCGGGGGCGGGAGCTCGGGACCACCGGCCAGCTCGTCGAGGTGGTGACCGCGGCGGTGCCCGCGCCCGCCCGCTTCGCCGCCGGCCATCCGGCCAAGCGCGTCTTCCAGGCCATCCGCATCGCCGTCAACGGGGAGCTCGAGCAGCTCGAGGCGGGGTTGCCCCTGGCCTGGGAGATCCTCCGCTCCGGCGGGCGCCTCGGCGCGATCTCCTTCCACTCGCTGGAGGACCGCCGGGTCAAGCGCTTCCTCGCCGAACGCGCGCGCGGATGTATCTGTCCGCCGGACCTGCCAGTCTGCGGGTGCGGCCGGGTGCCGGAGGGAGAGCTGATCTCCCGCCGCGCCGTCGCGCCGACGCCCGGAGAGATCGCGGCCAACCCCCGGTCGAAGTCCGCGCGACTGCGCGCCGCCCGCAAGCTGGAGGACCGCCCGTGACGCCGCCCGCCACCGCCGCCGCCGCCCGCCGCGCCCAGCCGGCGCCGGCCGCCCCGCGGCGCCCCGCGCGGCGCCGCCTCTCGGGGGCGCTCCGTCCCGCGCCCGCGACCCCGAGGTTGCCCGCGCGCCCCGTCGGCGTGCCGCGCCCGGGCCCGCGGATCGATCGCGACGGCCTCGCCGCCGGCCTCGGGCGGCGGCTGCGCGAGCTGCCCGACCATCCCCTGCTCACCCGCCTGATCGGCGGGCGGGTGTGGATCCCGCTGGTCGCCTTCCTGCTCCTCGGGCTCGTGACGATGCAGGTCTCCCTGCTCAAGCTGAACGCCGGGATCGGCCGCGCCGTCGCGCGCCAGGCCGTGCTCGCGCGCGAGAACGCCCAGCTCCGGGCGAGCAACGGCGCCCTCGGCGCCGGGGATCGCCTGCGGGCCGCGGCGCTCGCCGCGGGCTTCCGCGATCCCGTCGCCGGGACCGTGCGCTTCCTGCGCCACGGCCGGGGCGACGCCGCGCTCGCGCTCTCGCGGATGCGCGCACCCTCCGCGGCGACGGCCGTCGTCGCGAGCGCGGCGACGACGCCCCAGCTCGCGGCGTCGGCGCCGGCCGTGGCCGCCACGCCCGTGACACCGTCGGCGCCGCCGAGCGTCGCGCCCGCGAGCGCCACGGCGCCCGCCCCGACCACGCCCCTCGCCGCACCCGCGGCGAGCGCGCCCGCCACGACGCCCGCGCCCGTCGCCGCCGCGCCGGCGCCGGCGCCGACCGTCCCCGTCGCGGCCGGCACCGGCGGGGGCGCGGCGCCGTAGATGCCCGGTCTGCTCGACCGCCGTATCTCACTGCTCTTCGCTGGCTTCCTCGCCCTCCTGCTCTTCGGCGCGCTGCGTGCCGGCTACCTCGGGGTGTTCCGCGCCCCGTCCCTCCAGCGCGCGGCCGTCACCCAGCAGACCCAGCGGGTCGACCTGCCCGCCCCGCGAGGGACGATCGAGGACCGCCGCGGGAAGATCCTCGCCGTCTCCGAGAGCGCGGCCGACATCGCCGTCACGCCCTACCTCGTCAAGCGCCCGGTGCCCGCGGCGGCGCGGCTCGCGCCGATCCTCGGCGTGCCCGAGGCCCAGGTCCTCAAGGCGCTCGCCCGGCGCGACACCGGGTTCGTCTACCTGGGGCGCGAGGTGAGCTCGGCTCAGGCGGCGCGGATCGAGCGGCTGCGGGTCGACGGCATCCAGATCATCCCGCGCGAGAAGCGCGAGTACCCGAACTCGTTCCTCGCCTCCCAACTCCTCGGCACCGTGGGCACGGACGGCAACGGCCTGGCCGGGCTCGAGTACGGGATGGACCGGGTGCTCCGCGGCCGCGACGGCATCCGCTCCGTGGTGAACGACGCCATCGGCCAGCCGATCCAGATCCGCGACACCGAGCCGGCCGCGCCCGGGCTGCCCGTGCGCCTGACCCTCGACGCGACGCTGCAGGACCGCACCGAGCAGGTGCTCCAGGGCATCGGGGAGACCTACCGGCCGAAGGGCGCGACGGCGATCGTCATGGACCCCCGCACCGGCGCCGTCCTCGCCCTGGCCAACTGGCCGCGCGTGGACGCCAACGACCCGAGCGCCGCGCCGGCCGCACTGCACGCGGCGCAGGACCGCGCCATCTCCTTCACCTACGAGCCGGGCTCGACGTTCAAGGCGTTCACGGTGGCCGGCGCGCTCGAGCAGGGGCTGGTGACGCCGCAGACGCGCTTCGACCTGCCGGTGGGCATCCGGATCGCCGACCGTACGATCCACGACGCGGAGACCCGCGGCCCCGAGCGGCGCACGGTGGCGCAGATCCTCGCACAGTCGAGCAACGTCGGCGCGATCGAGATCGGCCAGCGGCTCGGCGCCGCGCGCTTTGACTACTGGACGCGCCGCTTCGGCTTCGGATCGCGCACCGGGGTGCAGATCCCGGGGGAGGAGCGCGGGATCATCCTCCGCCACCAGCAGTACTCCGGCTCCTCTATGGGCAACCTGCCGATCGGCCAGGGCGAGTCGGTGACCCCGCTGCAGATGGCCACGGCCTACTCCGCGATCGCCAACGGGGGAGTCCTCCGCCCGCCGCGGATCGTCGACTCGATCGGCGGCCGGCGCGTGCCGCTCGCCCGCGGCCACCGGGTGATCGACGCGAGCACCGCCGCTAGCCTGCGGCGCATGCTCGAGGGCGTGCTCGCGCCCGGCGGCACGGCCCGCGAGGCGGCGATCCCGGGCTATGCGCTGGCGGGCAAGACGGGCACGGCGAACAAGCCGGACCCGATCCACGGCGGCTACTCCACCAGCGCCTACGTGGCCTCGTTCATGGGCTTCGCGCCCGTGAAGCGACCGAAGCTGCTTGTCTCCGTCGTCGTCGACGAGCCCCAGGGCGCGATCTACGGCGGCGTCGTCGCCGCGCCCGCCTTCCAGCAGATCGTCGCCTTCGCCATGCCCTACCTGGAGCTCAGCCCGCGGTAGCGCGGGATCGGGGCCGACCGATCCCTCACCTGCTACGGCGAGCCGGGCGTGGTGATACGTTTCGTCCCGTGCTCGCCCGACCTGGGAGACAGAGGCGGTTGGTGAGGCTCGCGTATGCCGCACATTCGTGTCTCCCGCTGTATCGGCCCAGCGCGCGGCTCTCCCTGGTCAATCGCTAGTCGGCGGGTCCGCCTGGCCTTGGTCGCTCTCGCGATGACGCTCGCGTCCCAAGCGCCTGCCGCAGCGCAGGTCAACCATGCCCGGACGCGTCTCGTGGAGACCGGCGACAAGGTGACAGGGATGGTCTGCTCCACCACCGAGGAGCGGTACCTGCCGCAGGTGCTGCACCTCGAGCAGCGCTGCACCTTCAAATCCACCGGCGACGCGGTCGTGCGATTCACGTACTACGGCGGTTCGCTGGCCCCAGGCCGGTCAACTCTGACCGACTCAACCTCGGCGAGAATGGTGAGGAGCGGCAGGTGCTGGTTCCTCTTCATAGCGGGAGCAGACCAAGCTGGTCAAGGTGAACGTCGGCCAACTTCGGACTGGCCCGAGGCTCTGGAGTCGAGCGCAGACGCGGCATCATCGAGGGCGAGCTCGTCTCCGGCCGGCGCGACATCATCCTCGGGCATCAGATCCTCGTACCGGCCGACAACCGGGACCTCAACCTCATGAGCGACCCGACTGCGGGCGAGATGTTCGTGTCGACGAAGTTCGGGAACTAGGGAACCGCCGCCGCCCACCGGTGGAGACGGCTCGGCACCACTGCGGCGGGCAGGCGCTGGATACCGGCCGCTACGCGCCTGCCGGGTTCGCCGTACGCATCAGCGCTGCGGGTCGTTCCCGTAGCCGCGCAGCTCCTCGCGGTTGCGCGGGGGATGGGGCTCGCTCGTCGAGGGCTCCTGGCCCGCCGCCGGATCGGGGTTCTCCAGGTCGCGGGGGTCGGGGCGGGTCTCGTAGGGGTCGGGGTACTCGGTCGGGTCCGGGTCCGTGGCCGGGTTGTTCAGCTCGTGGTGCGGGTCGCGGTCGGTCTCCATGGTCTTGCCCTACCCGCCCCGGAGAGCGCGCACACGGGCGGCCGCGTGAGCGCCGGGCGCGCCCATAGAATCAGGGGTGATGCGGCTCTCCGAGGTCATGCCGGAGGCGCGAGCCCCGGAGGACCCGGAGATCGCGAACCTCGCCTTCGACTCCCGGCGGGCGGGGCCGGGGACGCTCTTCTTCTGCGTGCGCGGGTTCACCGCCGACGGCCACGCCTTCGCGCCGCGGGCGGTGGCCGCGGGAGCGGCGGCGCTCGTCGCCGAGGAGCCGCTCGGCCTCGGCGTGCCCGAGGTGATCGTTCCCGACGCGCGCGCGGCGATGGCGCCTGTCGCGGCCCGCTTCCACGGCGATCCGACGGCGCGGCTCGACGTCGTCGGCATCACGGGCACGAACGGGAAGACGACGGTCGCCCACATCCTCCGAGGCCTGCTCGAGGCGGTCGGTCGGCCCTGCGGCCTGCTCGGCACCGTGGGAACGGTGATCGGCGGTGAGGCGCGGGCCGCGGTACGCACGACCCCCGAGGCGATAGAGCTCCAAGCCGGCTTCCGCGCGATGGCCGACGGCGGCGACGTCGCGTGCGCGATGGAGGTCTCCTCCCACGCGCTCGAGCTGCACCGCGCCGACGCGATCCACTTCGCCGTGGCGATCTTCACGAACCTCTCGCAGGACCACCTCGACTTCCACCCGGACATGGAGGCCTACTTCGCGGCCAAGCGCCGGCTCTTCGCCCTCGCCATGCGCGCGGCGGTCGTCAACCTCGACGACCCCTACGGGGCGCGTATCGCCGGCGAGCTTCCGGCGGCGGTCACCGTGGGGATCGACGCGCCGGAGGCCGTCCTGCGGGCGCGCGAGGTCCGCAGCGGGCTCGGCGGCTCGGCCTTCACCCTCCGTGCGCCCGAGGGGGAGTGGGAGCTCTTCACGCCTCTCCCCGGGCGCTTCAACGTGGTCAACGTGCTCTGTGCGCTCGGTGCGGTGCGCGCGCTCGGCGTCCCCCTCGACGCGCTCGCCGGGGCCGTCGCCGCGGTGGGGCGGGTCCCGGGGCGCCTCGAGCCCGTCGAGGAGGGGCAGGAGTTCGCCGTCCTCGTCGACTACGCGCACACGCCCGACGGCCTCGCCAGCGTGCTGCGCGCGGCCCGGGGGATGACGGAGGGACGGGTCATCCTCGTCTTCGGCGCCGGCGGGGACCGCGACCGCGCCAAGCGGCCGCTCATGGGCGCGGTCGCCGCCGAGGAGGCGGACCTCGCCATCGTGACCTCGGACAATCCGCGCTCGGAGGATCCGCACGCGATCATCGCCGAGATCCTCGGTGGCGCGAGGGCGGGGGCGCTCGAGGTCGAGGCGGACCGCCGCGCCGCCATCCGCCGCGGCTTGGCGGCGGCGGCGCCGGACGATGTCGTCCTCGTCGCCGGCAAGGGCCACGAGCAGGGGCAGGAGCTGGCGGGCGGGGTCGTGCTGCCCTACGACGATGTCGCCGAGGCCCGCGCCGCGCTCCGCGAGCGGGTGGCGCGATGAGGGAGTGGGCGGCCGAGCGCATCGCCGCGGCGGCCGGCGCCGAGCTGTTGCGCGCGCCGGCGGACGGCCCCGGCCCCGAGCGCGGCTCCGTCGACTCCCGCGCCGCCGGCCCGGGCGAGCTCTTCTTCGGGATCCCCGGTGCCCGGGTCGACGGCGGGCGCTTCGCCGCCGACGCACTGGTGCGCGGCGCGTGGGGCGCGCTCGTCACGCCCGAGCGCGCGGCCGAGCTCCCCGGAGGCGTGGGCGCCGTGCTCGCCGCCGCGGACCCCACGGCCGCCCTCGGGCGCCTCGCCCGCGCCTGGCGGCGCGAGCTCGGGGTCCCGGTCATCGGCGTCACCGGCTCGACGGGCAAGACCTCGACCAAGGACATCCTGCGCGGCGTCCTCGGCGCGCGGCGGCGCGTCGTGGCCTCGCGGGAGAACTTCAACACGGAGATCGGGATGCCGCTCGAGATCCTTCGCGCCCCGGCGGACACCGATGTGCTCGTGCTCGAGCTGGCGATGCGCGGCGCCGGACAGATCGCCGAGCTGACGGCGATCGCCGAGCCCGAGGTCGGGGTCATCGTCAACGTCGGGCCGGTCCACCTCGAGCTGCTCGGCTCGATCGAGGCCGTCGCCGCGGCCAAGGCCGAGCTCGTGGCCGGCCTCGCGCCCGGTTCGACCGCGGTCCTGCCCGCGGGCGAACCGCTCCTGCATCCCTATCAGCGGGCCGACGTGACGACCGTCACCTTCGGCCCCGGCGGGGACGTCCGCCTGCTCGAGGAGGATGGCGACATCGTCACGATCGCGCGTGGAGAGTCCTTCCTGCGCCTCTCGGTTCCCTTCCGCCAGCCCCACCAGCGGCGTAACCTCCTGGCCGCCATCGCCGCCGCGCACGCCCTCGGGGTCGAGCCGAGCGAGCGGATCGAGGTCGCGCTCTCCGGCGGCCGCGGGCAGGAGCGCCTCACCGACCGCCGGATCACCGTCATCGACGACTGCTACAACGCCAACCCGATGTCCATGCGGGCCGCTCTCGATGACCTCGCGACCCGCCCGGGGCGGCGCGTGGCCGTGCTCGGCGACATGCTCGAGCTCGGCCCGGAGGAGGCGCGATACCACCGTGAGCTCGGCGCCTACGCGGCGCGCGCCGGCGTCGAGCGGCTCGTGACCGTCGGGCCGCTGGCCGCCCTGGCCGCCGAGGGCCATGGCCGCGCGACCGTCCTGCCGGACGCCGCCGCCGCGGCCCGGGTCCTGCCCGAGCTGCTGGAGCCCGGCGACGTCGTGCTCGTCAAGGGCTCGCGCGGCGTCGGGCTCGAGGTCGTCTGCACGGCCGTCGCCTGATGGGGCTCGGGCGCATCCTCATCTCGGGCACGGCCTCCCTGCTCATCTGCATGTTCGTCGCGCCGCGGTTCATCGCGTTCCTGCGCGATCGCGAGTTCGGGCAGAACATCCGCGAGGAGGGCCCCGAGGGCCACCGGACGAAGGCGGGCACGCCGACGATGGGCGGGCTCATCATCTTCCTGGCGATCTCCGTCCCCTTCCTCATCCTCACCGACTACGACTGGCAGTCGATGGGGGTCTTCGCCGTGGCGCTCGCCTGCGCCGCGCTCGGGTTCGCCGACGACTACACGAAGATCGTCAGGCGCCGGTCGCTCGGCCTGCGCGGACGCACGAAGCTCGTCGTGACCTTCGCGATCTCGCTCGGCCTGTGGTGGATCGCCCACTACCGGGTCGGGCTGCCGGACACCATCCGCATCCGCTTCGTCGACGTGACGATCGACGCCGGGATCCTCTACCCCGTCTTCATCTACCTCGTCGTCGCGGGCTCTTCGAGCGCCGTCAACCTCACCGACGGGCTCGACGGCCTGGCCGCGGGCTGCACGGCGATCGTGCTGCTCGCCTACATCGGTATCACCTTCATCACGATCGGCCCCCACACGCGCGACCTCGCGCTGCTCGCCGCCTGCGTCGTCGGCGCCTGCATCGGCTTTCTCTGGTTCAACTCGTTTCCGGCCAACATCTTCATGGGGGACACGGGGTCGCTCGGTCTCGGCGGGGGCATCGCCGCCATGGCCGTGATGACGAAGACGGAGGTGCTCCTCGTCCTGCTCGGGGGGATCTTCGTGATCGAGGCGCTGTCGGTGGCGATCCAGGTCTTCTCCTTCCAGGCCTTCCGCAAGCGCGTCTTCCTGATGGCGCCGATCCACCACCACTTCGAGCTGCTCTCCTGGTCGGAGACGAAGATCATCCTGCGCTTCTGGATCGTCGCCGCGGCGTGCTCGGCGATCGGCTTCACGCTGTACCAGAGCTCGATCGGGCACTGAGGGGCCGAGTTGCGGTGGCGTTCCGCTCGGGGCGCTCGGTGGTGAGCGGCGCGGGGACCGGGGGCAGGGAGGAGGGGACTCCGGACGGGTGGACTCTCCGGCCGCGGGGGCGTCGTTTCGTTGACCCTGCGCGCTCCGATAGCGTGAGAGCAACAAAGCTGACGCCCCACGTCAGTTTCGTTGACCTCGTCCATCCGGCGGACGCGCACGCAACGAAGCGACGCCCGGGGCGCGCCCGCCGCGAGCGCCCGTTCCCCCTCCTTCTTCCTGGGCCAGCCTCTGGAGCGGCGCCGCGGCGCCCCGCGGGAGACCGGAGCCGTCCGCACCGGCCCCGACAATCCCACCGTGATTCCGCGACCGCCCCTGCCCGGCGGGCCCTATCTCGTGCTCGGACTCGCGCGCTCCGGGGTGGCGGCGGCACTCGCGCTGGCCGCGCGCGGGGAGGAGGTCATGGGCGCGGACGCCGGGGATCCCGAGGTGGGAAGGCTTACGGCCGCCGGCGTCGAAGTGGCGAGGGGTGCCGCCGGCGACCACCTCGTCCCCCGGGCCCGGACGCTCGTCAAGAGCCCGGGCGTGCCCGCCGATGCCCCGGCGGTCCGGGCGGCTCGCGCCGCCGGGCTCACCGTGCTCGGCGAGCTCGAGCTCGGATGGCGGATGCTCGCGAACCCGTTCGTCGCGGTGACGGGGACCAACGGCAAGACGACGACCTCGGAGCTCGTCGGCGCCATCCTCCGCGCCGACGGCCGCGCCGTCGCGGTGGCGGGGAACGTCGGCCACGCCGTCTCCGCGCTCGCCGCCCCCGGGATCCCGGCGGACACGTGGGTCGTGGCCGAGGCGTCCTCCTTCCAGCTCGAGGACACGCTCGCCTTCCGCCCCGAGGTGGCCCTGCTGCTCAACCTGACCCCGGATCACGTCGACCGCCACGGCACCTTCGAGGCCTACGTCGCGGCCAAGCTCAGGATCTTCGAGAACCAGCAGCGCGCGGACGTCGCCGTCTGGCCGGCCGGGCTGCCGCTCGAGCTCGCCTCCCAGAGCGTGACCTTCGGCCCCGGCGGCACGCTCGAGGAGCACGACGGCGCGCTGTGGTACGCGGGCGAGCGGCTGATCGAGACCGTCGAGGTCCGCCTGCCGGGGCCCCACAACCGCCTAAACGCGATGGCCGCCGCCGGCGCCTGCCTGACCCTCGGCGCCGCGCCCGGTTCCGTCCGCGAGACGCTCGCCACCTTCGCCGGGGTGCCGCACCGGCTCGAGGAGGTCGCCGAGCGCGACGGGGTCCTCTTCGTCAACGACTCGAAGGCCACGAACGTCGACTCGACGCTCGTCGCGCTGCGCGCCTACGAGCGCCCGGTCCATCTGATCCTCGGCGGGCAGGGCAAGGATCAGGACTTCTCCCCGCTGCGCACGGCGGTCGCCCGCGCCTGCCAGAGCGTCCACCTGATCGGGGAGGACGCGGAGCGGATCGCCGCGGCGCTCGCCGACGTCCACGTCCCGATGTACCGCGACGAGGACCTCGAGCGCGCCGTGGCTGCCGCCCGCGCCGCCGCCGAGCCCGGCGACCTGGTCCTGCTCTCACCCGCCTGCGCCTCCTTTGACCAGTTCGCGGACTTCGAGGCGCGCGGCGACGCCTTCCGTGAGCTCGTCAGGTGAGCGCGGCCGGAGTGGCCAAGGCCCGGGCCAGGCCGCGTCTCCGCGCTCAGCGGCGCGCGAAGGCCGAGCCCAAACCGCTCGAGCACCGCGTGCTCATGACGGCGACGCTCTGCCTGCTCGCCTTTGGTGCGGTCATGGTCTACTCGGCCTCCTCGGCGCGGAACCTGCTCTCCGGCGCGGGGGACGGGACGGCCTACCTCGTGCGCTACGTCGTCTTCGGGGCGATCGGCCTCGTGGGGATGCACGTGCTCTCCCGCCGGGGGCTCGAGACGCTCCGCCGTCTCACGCCGCTCCTGCTCCTGGCCTCGTTCGGGATGCTCCTTCTCGTCATGCTCCCCGGGTTCGGGGTGCAGGTCAACGGCGCCCGGCGCTGGCTCGGCGCCGCCTCGCTGCAGTTCCAGCCCTCGGAGCTGATGAAGCTCGCGCTCGTGCTCTACGCGAGCCAGTACCTCGCGCGCCACCCGAAGCGGATCCGGACGTTCAAGGGCGTCGTCTCGCCGATCCTCCTCGTCACGGGGAGCGCGGCCCTGCTCGTCGCCGCCGAGCCCGACCTCGGGACCGCGCTCGTCATCGTCTTCACGACGCTGGCGCTGCTCGTGGCGGCGGGGATCCCGCTCCGCTACCTCGGCTACCTGCTGGGGATCGGCGCGGTGCTCGTCCTCGTCTTCGCCCTCGCCGCCCCCTACCGCCGCGCGCGGCTGACCTCGTTCCTGAACCCGTGGGCCGACCCCGGCGGCGCCGGCTTCCAGTCGGTGCAGGGCCAGATCGCGCTCGGCTCGGGCGGGCTCTTCGGGGTGGGGATCGGGAAGTCAGTGCAGAAGATCTTCTACCTCCCCGAGGCCCACACGGACTTCATCCTCGCCGTCATCGGCGAGGAGCTCGGCGTGGCCGGCATCCTCGGCGTCATCTCGCTCTACGGCATGATCCTGTGGGCGGGCCTGCGCACGGCGCGGACCGCCGCCGGGCCCTACGCGAAGCTCCTCGCCACCGGCCTGACCTCGCTCATCCTGTGCCAGGCGACGCTCAACATCTTCGTGGTCCTCGGGATCGCCCCGCTCACCGGGGTGCCGCTGCCGCTCATCTCCTACGGGCAGACCAACCTGTGCGTGCTCCTCGCAGCCATCGGGATCCTGCTCAACATCTCGAGCGGAAACAGCGTCCGCCTGCGCGTCGTGGACGGGGGTGAGCGGGATGCGGATCGTGATCGCCGCCGGCGGGACGGCGGGCCACGTCGTGCCGGCGCTAGAGGTCGCGGCCGCGCTGCGGGCTGAGGGCGCCGAGGTCGCCTTCATCGGCGGTGAGCGGGCGGAGCGGGAGCTCGTGCCCGCCGCGGGGTTCCCCTTCACCGAGCTCCGCGTGCAGGGGATCTCGCGCACGAACCCGCTGCAGGCGGCGCGGGCGCTCGTGCTCGCGGCGGGCGCGCTCCTCGCGTCCTGGCGGGCGCTCGGACGGCTCGCGCCGGACGCCGTCCTCGGCGGCGGGGGCTACGTGGCCGGCCCGGTCGGGCTCGCGGCGATCGTGCGGCGGATCCCGCTCGTGCTGACCGAGGCCGACTCCCACCTCGGCGTGACGAACCGCCTGCTCGCCCGCTTCGCGCGCCGGGTCTGCCTGGCCTTCCCGATCCCCGGCCGGGAGGGGGAGCGCTACCGCGTGACCGGGCGGCCCGTGCCGCGCCCGGCCACCGACCGCGCGGCCGCGCGGGCGGCGTTCGGGCTGCGGGAGGACGAGCGCTGCGTGCTCGTCTTCGGCGGCTCGCTCGGGGCGCGGCGGCTGAACGAGGCGGCGCCGCGCGCCTTCGCCGACCCGGCCCACCGCGTCATCCACGCCTCCGGCGTGAGGGACTTCCCCGCGCTCGAGGCGCCCGGAGCGCACTACGACCTGCGCCCCTACATCAGCCCGTTCGGCCCCGCGCTCCTCGCCTCAGACCTCGTCGTCGCCCGCGCGGGCGGCTCGGTCTTCGAGGTCGCCGCCCACGGGCGCCCGGCGATCCTCGTCCCCTACCCGCACGCAACGGCCGACCACCAGACGGCCAACGCGGAGTGGATGGCGGCGGCGGGCGCGGCCGTGCTCCTGCCCGACGCCGAGCTGACGCCCGAGCGCCTACGAGCCGAGACGGACGCCCTGCTCGCCGAGCCGGAGCGCCGGGCGGCGATGGGGCGCGCCGCGGCCGCGCTGGCCCGGCCGGACGCCGCGGCCGCGGTGGCGGGCGAGGTGCTGGCGGCGGCGGGGGATCCGGCGTGAGCGGCGCGGACTGGGCCGGGCGCCGCCTGCACTTCGTCGGGATCGGGGGGGCGGGGATGAGCGGCCTCGCGCTCGTCGCGCGTGCGCTCGGCGCCGAGGTCACGGGCTCTGACCGCGCCGAGTCCTCCTACCTCGCGCCGCTGCGGGAGGCCGGCGTCGCGCCGGCGATCGGGCCGCACGACGCCGCTCACGTGCCCGCGGGGGCGGAGGTCGTCTTCTCGAGCGCCGTCCCGCCCGAGAATCCCGAGCGCGCGACCGGCGCGGTCGAGCTCCACCGCGCCGACCTGCTCGGAGAGCTGACCCGGCTGCGCCGCACGCTCGCGGTCACCGGCACCCACGGCAAGACGACGACCTCGGCGCTGGCCGTCCACGCCCTGCGCGGCGCCGGCCTGGATCCGAGCTACCTGATCGGCGGCGAGCTCCGCTCCACCGGCCGGAATGCCGGGTGGGGGGCGGGCGAGTGGCTCGTCGTCGAGGCCGACGAGTCCGACCGCTCGCTGCTGCGGCTCTCGGCCGAGGTCGCGATCCTGACGAACGCCGAGCTCGACCATCACGCGACCTACTCCTCGCGCCTGGACCTCGACGAGACCTTCCGGGCGTTCCTGGCCGCGGCGGGCACGCCCGTGGTGTGGGATCGCCCCGAGCTGCGCGCGCTCGCCGGCCCCGGCGCCGAGCCCTACGACGCGCCGGACGCGCGGACCGGGCCGGACGGGGTGGCGTTCGCCTGGCGCGGCCACGAGGTCCGCCTGCCGGTGCCGGGGCTCCACAACGCCGTGAACGCGGCCGGGGCGCTCACCGCCTGTGCGCGCACCGGCGCCGACCCCGCCGCGCTCGCGGCCGCGCTGGCCGACTTCCGCGGCGCCGGCCGGCGCTTCGACCCGCTCGGCGTCGCCCGCTCGGGCGCGCGGATCTTCGACGACTACGCCCATCACCCGACCGAGGTCGCGGCCACGCTTGCGGCGGCGCGCTCGCTCGCGCCCCGGCGCCTGCTCGTCGCCTTCCAGCCTCACCTCTTCTCCCGCACCGCCGCGCTCGCCCGCGGCTTCGGGGCGGCGCTGGCCCTGGCCGATGTCGTCGTCGTCCTGCCCGTCTACCCCGCCCGCGAGCGGGCCGAGGACTGGCCCGGCGTCGACGGACTGCTCGTCGCCGAGGCCGCCGCCGACGCCGCCGAGGGCCGCCCCGTGGCCTGGCTCCCCGGCTTTGAGCCCGCCGAGGCGTGGCTCCGAGCCGAGCTGCGCGAGGGAGACCTCCTGCTCGTCATGGGCGCGGGAGACGTCGACGCGCTCGGCCGGCGGCTCCTCAGCGGCTGACCCCGAGCCGGGCCGGCACCTCGCGGAGGTCGCGGATGACCTCGGCGCCCGCGTCGGCGAGCGTCTCGGCGCGCCCGCCACCGGGGCCCGCATAGCCGATGACGCGCATCCCCGCCGCGTGCCCGGCGCGCGCGCCGGTCGGGCTGTCCTCGACGACGACGCAGTCCGCCGGGGCGCGGCGGCAGGCGCGGGCGGCGTGGAGGAAGAGATCGGGCGCGGGCTTGCCGTGGGGCACCTGCTCGCCGGAGAAGACCCGCGCGGGATCGATGAGCGGGGTGAGGCCGGTCAGCCCGAGCGTCAGGCGGGTCTTCCCCAGCGCCGCGTTCGAGGCGACGCAGACGGCGATCCCGCCGGCCGTGAGCGCGGCGATCGCGGCGGCGGCGCCGGGGATCTCCGCGACCCCGCCCGTGCGGAAGGTCTCGGCTCGCCGGGCCTGGAAGTCGTCGAGCCAGCCCGGCGGGACGGGGTGGCCGGTGTGCTCTTCGACCGCCTTCTGCACGTCGGCGAGGCTCCAGCCGAGGAAGTCGACCCGGATCGAAGCAGGGGAGATGCTCCAGCCCTGCTCGGCGATGAACCCGGCGAGGACCCCGGCGGAGATCCCCTCGGTGTCGACGAGCGTGCCGTCGCCGTCGAAGATCACGAGCCGCGCGTGGCTCACGGCGCGTCGAGGCTGCCGCCGACGATCACCGGCTCGTTGACGAGCGTGACGCCGAAGCGCTCCTGCACGCCGTCGCGGATCTCGCGCGCGAGCGCGAGCAGCTCGGCCGTCGTCCCGCCGCCGCGGTTGACGAGCGCCAGCGTGTGCCGGCCGGAGATCCCCACGTTGCCGCGCGTGAGGCCGCGCGCGAAGCCGGCCTGCTCGATCAGCCACGCCGCCGAGGTCTTGATCCCCTCGCCGCGGGCGGCCGCGTAGCGCGGCGGCGGCGTTGGCGCGCGGGCGGCGAGCGCCTCCCAGCCCGCGGCGTCGAGCACCGGGTTCGTGAAGAAGGATCCGGCGCTGACCGAGTCGGGGTCGGCGGGGTCGAGCACCATCCCCTTGCCGCGGCGCAGCGCGAGCACCGCCTCCCGCACGGCCGCGAGCGGCGCCCGCTCCCCGAGCGCGACGCCGAGCCGCCGGGCCAGCTCGGCGTAGCCGACCGGCGCGCCGAGCGGAGAGGCCTCGAGCGCGAAGGCGACCTCGAGGACGACGAGGCGGTCCTGGCGCTTGAGCGCGCTCGTGCGATAGCCGAGGCCGAGCTCCTCGGGTCCGAGGATTCGCTCGCACCGCTCGTGCCGGTCCCACACGACGACCTCGCGCAGGGTCTCCGACACCTCCTGGCCGTAGGCGCCGACGTTCTGGATCGGCGTCGCGCCGGTCGCCCCCGGGATCCCCGACAGCGCCTCGAGCCCCGCCAGCCCGCGCGCGACGCAGGCGGCGACGAGTGCGTCCCACGGCTCCCCGGCGGCGACGCGCACCTCGGTGCCGTCCAAGCGGACCCCGCGGGAGGCGACCTGCACCACCGTGCCGGGCAGCCCCGCGTCGGGGAGGACCACGTTCGAGCCGCCGCCGAGGATCAACACGGGCTCCGCGGCGTCCTCAGCGTCCGACACCGCCGCGATGATCTCGTTCCGTGAGCGCGCCCGCACGAGCCGCTGGGCCGGGCCGCCGAGGCGGAGCGTCGTCAGCGGGGCGAGCGGCGTGTCGCAAAGCTCCTCCACGCGGCGGAGGTTACGTTTGCAGGAGTCGGCCGGCGGTCGCCGAAAGGCGCTCGCGGTGAGCGCCGCCCCCACCAGCCCGTTGCGCCGCCCCCTGCCCGGCGCCGCGGCGCTGCCGGCGGCCGTCCTGCGCACGGCGCGGCGCGTGCCGATCCGGGTCCGCATCGGCCTACTGCTCGCCGTGCTCGGGCTCGCCGGGCTCTACCTGTGGCTGCGGGACTCGCCGCTCGTCGGGGTGCGCCACGTGACCGTGGTCGGCCTCCACGGCCCGCAGGCCGCCGCCGTTCGCTCGGCGCTCACCGGCACGGCGCTCGATCAGACGACGCTCGACCTCGACGCCGCCGCGCTGCGGCGCTCGGTTAGCGCCTACCCGCTCGTGCGGAGCGTCGAGCTGCATCCGCACTTCCCCCACGGCCTGACGATCGTCGTCGAGTCCGAGCGCCCGGTCGCCTGGCTCGCGGCCGGCGGCCGCCGGGTCGCCGTCAACGCCACGGGAAAGCTCCTGCGCGGCGCGTTCGCCGGCCTCTCCCTGCCCACGGTGCCGGTCTCGCTCGAGCCGGTCGGCGGCCACGTCAGCGACCCGCGGATCCTGCGCACGCTCGACGCGCTGGCCGAGGCGCCGCCCGGGCTCGCGGCGCGGGTGCGGCGCCTGCGGCTTGTGCCCGGGACGGGGCTCGTGGCCACGCTGCGCCGCGGGCCGGAGCTCCGGCTCGGGAACCCCTCCCGCCTCGCGGCCAAGTGGCTGGTGGCGGCCAGCGTCCTCGCCGACCCGTCCTCGCGCGGCGCGCGCTACATCGATCTCACCGTGCCCGGGCGGCCCGTGGCGGGAGGCGTCGGATCGGGACCTGGGGCGGCCACGGCGCCCGCGCCGACCCCGGCGCCCGCCGCGCCAACTCCGGCGACCGCGGCACCCTACGCCGCGACCCCTTCGACGACCCCGCCCGCGACCGCGGCACCTCCCTCCGCGACCCCTCTCGCGTACCCTTGAGTCAGGGTTGAGGGTAGGCCAACTCTCGGCCCGTGATCGAGACTTGGCCGTTCTGCAACGTTCCTTGCGAGAGGCGGGTGACGTTGGCGTTCGGGTCGAAGAGCCCGTAACGTACGACAATCCAGGAGGTCCCGCACGTTCGGGAAACCCTCAACACTGACTGAAGGGTCGGACGGAAAACACTCATGGAAAGCGGTAGCTACCTAGCGGTCATCAAGGTCGTCGGCGTCGGCGGCGGCGGGACCAACGCCGTCAACCGGATGGTCGACGCCGGCCTGCGCGGGGTCGAGTTCGTGGCCGCGAACACCGACGCCCAGGCGCTCGCGATGTGCGACGCCGACCTGAAGCTCCAGATCGGCAACGACCTGACCAAGGGGCTCGGCGCGGGCGCCAACCCCGACATCGGGGCCGGCGCCGCGGCCGAGTCGCGCGACGACATCAAGGAGGCGCTGAAGGGCGCGGACATGGTCTTCGTCACCGCCGGCGAGGGGGGCGGCACCGGCACGGGCGCCGCGCCCGTCATCGCCGACATCGCCAAGAACGAGATCGGCGCACTGACCGTCGGGGTCGTCACGCGGCCCTTCGCCTTCGAGGGCGCTCAGCGCGGGCGTCAGGCCGGCGACGGCATCGACCGCCTCCGCGACCACGTCGACACGCTCATCGTCATCCCCAACGACAAGCTCCTGGCCACCGTCGATCGCCACACGACGATCCTCGACGCCTTCCGGGCCGCCGACGATGTCCTGCGCCAGGGCATCCAGGGCATCACCGACCTGATCATGATCCCGGGCATGATCAACCTCGACTTCGCCGACGTGCGCACGATCATGCAGGACGCGGGCACGGCGCTCATGGGCATCGGCACCGCCGGCGGCGAGAGCCGCGCCGTCGACGCCGCCCGCGAGGCGATCTCCTCACCGCTTCTCGAGGAGTCGGTCGAGGGCGCGACGGGGATCCTCCTCAACATCACCGGCGGCAAGGACCTCGGGCTCTTCGAGGTCAACGAGGCGGCGGAGATCGTCAACTCCGCCTCGGACTCGAACTCAAACATCATCTTCGGCGCGGTCATCGACGACGCCATGGAGGAGGAGGTGCGGGTGACGGTCATCGCCACGGGCTTTGACCACGGCTACGGCCGCCGGCCCGCCACCGCGCGCCAGGAGACGCGGCGCACGCGCCCGGACCGCGACGTCCGGCTCGACGACCGCCAGCGCTCCTCGCTCGAGATCTCCGACGACGACATCGACATCCCGGCGTTCCTGCGCGACACGTAGAGGGGCGCCGAGGCGTCGACGCCGGCGCGTTCGCGGCAGCTGTCCTGATCTGATACGCCCTACGCGTACGAAGTCGGGACACCCCCGAGCCCGCCCGCACGGGCGCGGGCCCCTCCTCAGAAGAGCCCGGACAGCGCGCCGGTCACGGACGCCGGGTCGACGCCGTGGCGGCGGATGAACGCCCGGCGCTCGGACGGGTCGGTCAGCGCGAGGACGAGCTCCTCCCGGCTCGCGCCGAACTTGCACGCGGCGCGGTTGAGCACGGAGAGCGCGGTCGACTGAAGGACGCCGGCGATCCCGCCCGCCGACGGGGCCGTGCCCGGGAGGCACGGGTCGGCGAGCGGCGGCGGCGTCGGCGCCAGCAGCGCGAAGAGCACGGCGTAGAGCGCGGGCACGCCGAGCGCGGCGCAGAGGCCGAGGGCGTCCCGCGGCCGCACGGCTCGGGCCCGGCCGAGCGCCAGCGCCGCGGCCAGCGCGGCGAGCGCGCCGGTGATGAGGAACGCGGTGCGGAAGGCCTCGCCAACGCCGGCGACGAGGGTCTCGTCGGCGCGCGCGCCGAGGCGGGCGATCTCCGGACGCTCGGCCGGGCTCGCGGCCGCGAGCTGCGCCGCCGTCGCGCGGCGGAGCCCCCGCCGGGGGGAGGCGGCGTCGACGCCCGTGACGAGCGCGGGGCCGATGGCGAGCTTCCGCTCCGGGGAGAGCGGGGAGTCGAGCACGAGCGCCACCCCCCGGCGCTTGGCGCGCTCGGTCGCCCGGTCGAGATCGTGGGCTACGAGCGGCCCGAGGGCGATGAGCGCGAGCGTGATCCCCGCGTGGCGGATGGCCAGCGCGCGC
>JBBQAA010000039.1:0-24530 GCA_038276395.1 Solirubrobacterales bacterium
CGCGGTCATGGCCCGGGGCCGGGTCGTGGCCGAGGGGCCCCCGCGCGAGCTCGTGGCCGCCCACGCCGGGCGCGAGGTCGTCGAGGTCTACGGCCCCGCCGAGGAGCTGCGCGCGCTCGAGGAGCGCGCGAGCGCCGAGGGCGTGGCCCGCCTCAACCCAAGAGCAGCGCCCCGGCCTCGGCGTCGACCGCGAGGTTGCGCAGCGCACCGAGATCCGCCGCCTCCCCGCGCAGCCGTGCCGCGAGCCGCTCCGCGTGGCCGTCCGCCCGTTCCCGGGGGTACTCGCCGGCCAGCCGCGCGTTGTCGAGAAAGGCCCAGTCGCTCGCCTGCAGCGCCAACAGCTCGCGCACGGCACCGACCTCCACCGAGCGGGCACCCGCGAGGACCTCGAGCTCCGCCGCCCGCGCCTCCCACGCGTAGCGCGCGACGCCCGGTCCGCTCCACGTCGAGAGGTCGCGGCCCATCCCCCACGTCGTCACCGGCAGCTCGCCGGGCGCCGGCACCGCCTCCCGCGCGGCCACCGCGTCGTCCAGCCGCGCGAGCCCGACGCCCTGCCGCGGCGCCTCCTCGAGCACCGCTCGGAGCCACTCGGGCCCCTCGTGCCACCAGTGGCCGAGCAGCTCCGTGTCGAGCGCGCAGACGACGAGGCCGCCGCCCTCCACCCGTCGCGCCGCGCGCTCGACGAACTCCCGCGCATGCTCGCGGGCGCGTGCGCGGCCGCGCTCGGGGGAATAGGGCGAGCCGTCGTTGGCCCACGCCCGGTGGTGGTGCTTCGTGTAGCCGTGGTAGTTCCGGTAGGCGGGGTCGGCGGGGTAGCCGCGGTCGTGCCAGACGAGCTCGATCGTCTCCCGGTCGATGGGGAGGAGGAGCGGTCCCGCCGCCGAGCGCAGCGGCGTCAGGTGCGCGGCCGACCCCGGCCCGAGGACGTCGGTGAGATCGACGCAGGTCGCGCGCACCCCGGCGGCGTCGAGCAGCGGGTCGAGCCACGGCCCATGCGCGCACTCCGGCAGCCAGAACCCGCCGGCCCAGCCCAGCCCGAACCGGCGGCGATGCGACGCCACCCCGCTCTCGACCTGCAGGCGGACACCCGCGTCGGTCGCGAGCAGCGGCAGGACGGCGTGGGTGGCCGAGGAGGTCCAGCTCACGTGCGGCGCGAAGGCGCCGAGCAGGTCGAAGCCGCGCCCTTCGAGCACCTCCGCCGCCCGCGCGTACTCCGCCGCGGACTCCGCGAGCGCGGGGCCGAGCCGCGGGTCGCGCGCGTGCTCGAGCGCCTCGGCGTGCGTCCCCGGCCGCACGTCGCACAGGAAGCGCGCGCAGCGCTCGAGCGCGCCCGGCGCCTCGAGCTGGTCGGCCAGCACCGGGGTCAGGGAGAGCGTCAGCGGCGCCGGCTCGGGGCCGAGGACGTCGAGCACCGGCACGTAGCAGGACGCGATCGCCTCCCACAGCCACTCCTCGCCGAAGGGCCAGGTCCCGAAGCCCTCGACGTAGGGCATGTGGGTGTGCAGGACGAGGGCGAGCTCGCCGCTCACGGGCGGCAGACGGCGAGGAAGTCGAGCGCGCCGTGAAGCTCCGCGGGCGGAGCGGGCCGCAACGCGAAGTCGCGCACTGAGATGGCCGGGATGAAGCGGTCATAGAAGGGCTTTGTGATCCCCAGGGCGCGGTGGACGTCGTCCCAGCGCGCGTGGCGGAGCGCCAGCTCGTGCACCCGCAGCTTGCGGGCGTGGAAGAGCCCGTGCAGCTCGACCCGGGCGAAGTGGCGCTCGCACAGCGCGCGGAACTCTTCCGTGCGGTACTCCTTGACGTGCCAGGGGTTGCCGGAGCGCTCCGCCCCCGTGGGCGCGAGGGTGAGCACGTTCGGCGTCGAGACGTAGGCGACACCGCCCCCGGTGTCCAGCATCCCCTTGAAGTGCTCGAGGATCGCGTCCGGATCCTGCACGTGCTCGATCGTCTGCAGGAAGACGACGTCGTCGCACGGCTCGGCGAAGGACTCGACGAGGTCGCGCGCGAAGCGCAGGTTCTGCCGGGGGTAGCGCAGCCGCGCGTGCTCGTGGGCCTCGGGGTTGGCGTCGACGCCGACGACCGAGGCCGCGCTGCGCGAGAGGACCTCCGAGCCGTAGCCCTCCCCGCAGGCCATGTCGACGACCCGCCGCCCGAGCGTCCGCGCGGCGATCCACTCGTAGACCACGAGATGGCGGCGAAACCAGTAGTTCTCCTCGGGGACGTCGGGCAGCGTCCGCTCGCCGGTCAGGGCGAGCGGCGGGACGCCGTCGGGCTGGTCCTCCTGCTCGTAGGTCGCGCTCACGGCGCGCGGAGGCTATTCCCCGGCGGGCCAGTGCTCGACGCGGAGGCCCGGCATCGGGAAGTCCCTGACGTTGCCGGTGCAGAGCGTGGCGTCGCGCGCGAGCGCCGTGGCGGCGATCAGGCAGTCGGGCTGGGCGAGGGTGCGTCCGCGCCGCGCGTAGGAGCCGCGCCAACGGCCGGCGACCTCGGCCTCGCGGCGGCCGGTCGGCCAGATCCGCAGACCGTCGAAGAGGCTCCGCGCCCGTTCCTCCTCAGCCTCTCGTAGCCCCCGGACGACCTCCTCCACGCTGATCGCGCTCGTCCCCAGCACCATTCCCCCGGTCAGGAGATCGCGGACGCGCGCCGCCACCGGGCGCTCGCGCAGGACGTCGATGAGCACCGTGGTGTCGAACTGGAGCCCGGCCACTCAGCCGACGCGGCGGGGATCCAGGCGGCGCTGGGCGTGAACCCAGGCCGCCGGGTCCTCGTCCCACTCATGGCCGGCGTCGGGGATGCTCCCGACGGCGGCGTCGAACGCCGCCACGCGTCGCTCGCGATCGAGCGCCTCGCGCACCGCCGCCGCGATGAACGCGCTGCGGCGCCGGCGCCCGGCGTGGCGGTCGAGCTCGGCCACGAGCTCATCATCCAGAGCCACGTGCACACGCATACGCACACAGCTTAGCCCACAAGCCCCGCATAGGCCGCGGCCATGTCCTCCTCCCCGTGGCCGGCCTCGACGCCGCGGCCAAAGCCCTCGGCGACGCCCCGGGCGAGCGGCAGCTCGACATCCTCCGCCTCGGCGGCGGCGAGGACGAGCTTCACGTCCTTGAGCGCGTGGGCGAGCGGGAAGCTCGGCTCGTACTCGCCGGCGAGCATGGCCTTGCCCTTGGTCTGCGCGTACCCGGAGTCGAGCGGCCCGCCGGCGATCCCGTCCAGGAAGAGCTCGCCGGGCACGCCGAGGGCTCGGGCCAGCGCGAGCGTCTCCGCCGTCGCCTCGGTCAGCGCGACGACCCAGGAGTTCATGACGAGCTTCGCGCGCGAGCCCTGGCCCGCGTCCCCGAGCCACCGGGTCGCCGAGCCGATCGCGCCCCAGACGGGGGCGCAGCGCTCGCGCGCCCCCTCGTCCCCCGAGGCGAGGACGACGAGCTCGGCCTGCTCGGCCGGCGCCTTGGTGCCGAGCACCGGGGCGTCGAGGTAGGCGAGGTCGTGCTCCTTGGCCAGGGCCGCGAGCTCCCCGCACGCCTCGAGGCCGACCGTGCTCGCCTGGATCCACGCGGCGCCGGGCTCGAAGCCGTCGGCCGCCTGCTCCATCGTCTCCCGGACGGCGTCGCCGTCGGCGAGCATGGTCAGGATGATCTGCGCGCCCCTGACCGCCTGCGCGGGGGTGTCGTGGACCGTCGTGTCCCCCTCGGTCAGGGCCTCGGCCTTCTCCCTGGTGCGGTTCCAGACCTGCACGGGAAAGCCGTTCTGGGCGAGGTTGCGCGCGATCGGCGCGCCCATGATGCCGGTGCCGAGGACGGCGACGGTGGGGGTATCGGAGGAGCTCATGGCTCCCGCGTACCCAGGTTCGCCGCTCACACAGACCCGTAGCGGTCCATCGCCACGCGGCGCTCCTCCGCGTGGTCGACGATCGGCTCGGGGTAGTCGCGCCCGATGACGCAGCCCGCGGCCTCCTGCTCCTCCTCGCTCATCCCCCACGGCTCGGCCAGGTGCTCGAGCGGCACGCGCGCGAGCTCGGGCACCCAGCGACGCACGTACTCCCCCTCGGGATCGTGGCGTTGCTGGTGGAGCGTCGGGTTGTACATGCGCCGGAAGTAGGGCTGGGGATCGACGCCCGTCCCCGCGATCCACTGCCAGTTGCCGTTGTTCTGCGCCTCGTCCCCGCACAGGAGGTAGCGCATGAAGTGTGCCTCCCCCTCCCGCCAGTCGAGGTGCAGGTCCTTGGTCAGAAAGGAGCCGACGACGAGGCGCGCGCGGTTGTGCATCCAGCCGATCGTGCGGAGCTGGCGCATCCCCGCGTCGATCAGCGGGTAGCCGGTGCGGCCGTCCTTCCACGCCTTCAGGCGCTCGGGCGCGCGGTCCCACTCGAGCTCGGCGAAGCGCTCGTTGTGGGCGCCGCGCGCGTTGCCCGGATTGTGCAGGAGGACGTGGGCGTAGAAGTCCCGCCAGGCGAGCTGACGGCGGAAGGCGGTCGCGCCCTCGCCCTCGGATCCGCCGCGGGAGCGCTCCTCGGTCTCGCGCGCGGAGAGGCAGCCGAAGTGCAGGTAGGGCGAGAGCTCGGAGGTGCCGCCGGCCAGGCGGTCGTGGCGCTCGGCGTAGGCCGAGACCGGCCCGCGCAGGAAGGCCGTGAGCCGGCGCCGGGCCTCCTCCTCCCCCGGCGTCCAGGGCTCGGGGACGTCGAGCTCGAGGCCGAGGTCCGCGAGCGAGGGCAGGGACCCGACGCGCAGCTTCGAGGGGACGGGGATCTCCGCCGGCGCGCGGTGCACCGGGCGGCGCTCGAGCGCCTGCCAGGCGCGCCAGAACGGCGTGAAGACGGAGAAGGGCCGACCGTCCTTGGTCTCCGGCCGGCTGACGTCGGCGACGAAGTTGCCGGGGGTGTGGACGGGCCGGACGTCGATCCGCTCGAGCGTGCGGCGGACCGCCGCGTCCCGCGCGCGGGCGTAGGGCGAGACGTCCGAGGCGAGATAGACCGCCTCGGCGCCGACCTCACGGCAGAGCTGCGGCAGCTCCTCGTGCGGCGCGCCGACCCGCAGCGCGAGCCTGCCTCCCCGCTCGCGGATCCCGGCGCCGAGCTCGTTCAGCGCCTCGAGCAGGAACCACGTGCGCACCGGGGAGGGGAAGCGGCCGGAGACGAGCCGCGGATCGAGGCAGAAGACGGGCACGACCCGCTCGTGCTCGGCCAGCGCGCGCACGAGCGGCGGGTGGTCGTGCAGGCGCAGGTCGCGCCGGATCCAGACGAGCGCCGTACCGGCCATCTTGTGCAGTACGGAGGGCCGCCGGACTTAGACTTTCCCCGATGTCCGGCGACGAGGAGCCGATCCGCGACTTCCCCCTGTTCCCGCTGGGGATCGTCGCCCTGCCCACCGAGCTCGTCCCGCTGCACATCTTCGAGGAGCGCTACCGGACGATGATGGGCGAGTGCCTCGAGCGCGAGTCGGAGTTCGGGATTCTCTGGCTGGCCGACGACGGCCTTCGGGAGACCGGCTGCGCGTGCGCGATCACCGACGTGCTCGAGCGGATGGACGACGGGCGGCTGAACCTCCTCACGCGCGGCACGCGCCCTCTGCGCGTGCTCTCCCGCCAGGAGGACCTGCCCTATCCCGCCGGAACCGTCGCCTTCCTGGCCGACGCGGAGGAGGACGCCGACCCCGCGGCCGGCGAGGACGCGCGCGCGGCCTACGCCGAGCTCGTCGAGCACGTCACCGACCGGCCGCCCGACCCGGACGAGCTCGCCGCCATGTCCGCCTACGCGATGGCCGCCACCGTCGACTTCGGCGCGCCGCCCAAGCAGAGCCTGCTCGACCTGCGCTCGGAGAACGCGCGCCTGCGCCTGCTCGCGCGTCTCCTGCGCCGGGCCCGCGAGCGCATGGACGAGACCAGCCGCGCCGAGGCCCGGGCGCGGTCCAACGGCAAGGTCCGCTTCGGCGAGTGACTCTCAGCGCCGCCGGCCGCAGGGCCCCTTGGCCACCTCGCGGGCGAGCAGCGCGAGCTTGAAGTAGCGCAGCGGCAGCGGGCGGCTCGTGTCGCTCCAGCCCACCGTCCCGTCCTGCGTGCGAACGCGGTAGGAGAGCTCGGAGCCTGGCCGGAGCGGGAAGCGCCGGTTCCGCCGGGCGTCCGCCACGACCTCGCGCTGGAGCTCCCGGGCCTGCAGGAGGAGCGGGTCGGCCAGCGGCCGCGCGCGGGCGTGATTGGCCGCCGAGCACTTGACGTGGCCGTCGTCGGTGACGACGAGCGTGACGTCCGCGTCGGGCAGCACGCCGCGCCGCGTGAGCGCCAGGAGGTCGGGGGACTGGACCCCGCAGCCCAGCGTGGCGAGCGTGAGCGCGGCCAGGAGGACAGCGGCTCCGGCGCGGTGCGTCATCCTCCGAAGGGTGCCGCACGACCCTGAGGGCCTCCGCGTGACCCGCGCCGTGACGATCCCGTGGCGGGAGATCGTCGTGCGCGCGAGCCGCTCCTCCGGGCCGGGCGGCCAGCACGCGAACGTCACCGCCTCCCGGATCGAGGCGGTGTTCGAGGTCGGGCGCTCGGAGGCGCTCACGCCCGAGCAGCGCGCGCGGGTGATGGGCCGGGCCGGGCCGCGCGTCGTGGCCGTGGCGCAGGATCAGCGCTCCCAGGCGCGCAACCGGGAGCTCGCGCTCGAGCGCCTCGCCGAACGGCTGGCCCGCGCGCTCGCCGTGGCCCGTCCGCGCACGCCGACGCGGCCGACGCGCGCCGCGCGGCGCCGCCGGGTGGAGGGCAAGCAGCGCCGGGCGGCGATCAAGCAGGCGCGGCGGCGCCCCGAGAATCCGGAGTAGGATCGCGCCCGTGCCCCGGGTCCTGCTCGAGCTGGGGGTGGCGGGCGCTCTGGCCGGCGCCGGTGCGCTGAAGCTCGCGCGCCCGGCGGTGACCGCCGCCGCGCTCCCGCGGGGCGGTCTGCTCGCCGCGCGCGCCCTCGGCGCGCTCGAGCTCGCGCTCGCCGCCGCCGTCGTCGCCGGGCTGCGCGCGGGTGCATGGGCGGCGGCGGGGCTGCTCCTGGCCTTCGCGATCCACCTGCTCGCCGCGCTCGCCACGGGCCGCGCCGGCGCACCATGCGCGTGCTTCGGCGCCGGGTCGCGCATCACCCCGCTCGCCGCCACGCGCACGCTCGCGCTCGCCGCGGTGGCGGCCGCCGCCGCGCTGCTCCCCGCCGCATCCCTGACGACCGACGCCTGGCTCGGGCTCGGACTGGCCCTCGCGCTCCTCGGGATCGCGGGGCTCGCGCTCGCCGTCGCCGCACTCGCCCGGGAGGTCGGCCGCCTGCGCCTGGAGCTCCGGCCCCAGGGCGCGCTCGAGGTCCCCGAGGAGGGGCCGGAGCTCGGCGCCCCCGCGCCCGAGCTCCGCCTGCGCTTCGGCGCCGACCCCGGCGCGGCGCTGCTGCTGGCCGTGTTCACCTCGGAGTCGTGCGCGCTGTGCCAGGCGCTCGCTCCTGCCGTCGCCGCCCTCGCCCGCGATCCCCACGTCGCCCTGACCGCCTTCGACGAGCAGGAGGACGCGGAGCTGTGGCGCGCGCTCAGGATCCCCGGCAGCCCCTACGCCGCGGCGCTGGCCCGCGACGGCGTCGTCCTCGCCAAGGGGACGTGGAACACCGCCGCCCAGCTCGAAGGGCTGCTGGCCACGGCCGAGCGCCGGGCCCCGGAGGCCGCGCTTGCCCTCTGAGCCCGCCGGCGCGCGCCTGGCCGACGCCGCGGCGGCGGCCACGTCGCGCCGCGGCTTCCTCGACCGCCTGGCCCGCGGCCTCATGGCCGTCACGGGCGGCGCCGCGGTCGCCCGGGCGGTCAAGCCGGGCGAGGCCGAGGCCTTCCACTTCTGCGGGCACATCTACACGACCGCATCCTGTCCGCACCCGACGGGCATCCCCCGGGTCGATCTGCACGGCTACCCGCTGCGCGCCAAGGACGGCCGCCGGGTCGATGACCTCGGGCGCCTCGTCGACCACCGCGGGCGACCGGTCGACGAGCGCGGGAGGCTCCTGCGCGACCCGGACGGCCGCGTCGTGCCCGAGGCGCCGCGCACGCGCATCTGCCTCGACGGCATCCCCCGGCGCTATCACCACCGGACCTACCTCGACGGCACCTGGCACCGCTGCTGCGGCGGCCACGTGCGGCGGCTGATCGACTGCTGCTCCTACTCGAAGGTGAGGATCAACGGCGACGCCTCGCTCACCGGCTACTGCTACCAGGGCCGCCGGGTCTTCTGCGTCATGTACTACCAGACGAAGGTCCCGTGCTGATCGCGCTGGCGGCGGCCGCGTTCCTGGCCGGGGTGACCGGCTCGTGGTCGCCGTGCGGGTTCTCGATGTTGACGACGCTCGCGCCCGGAGGCAACGGTCAGGGCCGGCGCGGCTCGGCGCTCGGGCTCGCGGCCTTCGCCCCGGGCGCGCTCCTGGGCGGCGTGGCGAGCTTCGCCGGCCTCGCACTGCTCGGGCACGCGGTGAACGCCGGCGGGCACGGCGCGCTCCCGGCCCTGGCCGGGGGACTGGCCCTCCTCGCCGCGCTCGCCGAGGCGGGGAACGTGCGCGTCCGGCCCCAGGTCCGGCGCCAGGTGCCCGAGCGCTGGCGCTTCGTCATGCCCTTCCCGCTCGCCACCTTCGCCTACGGCGTACTGCTCGGCCTGGGCTGGACGACCTACGTGCTGACGCTCGCCGTCTGGGTCCTCTTCGCGCTCGCCTTCGCCCTCGGGGACCCCGCCCTCGGGCTCGCCGCCGGGCTCGCCTTCGGCCTCGGCCGCGCGCTTCCGATCGTGCTGCTCGCGCCGGTGCTCGACACGCCCGGGGGGCGGCGCACGGTCGCGGCGATGGCCGAGCGGCCGGGGATCCTGCGCGGGCTGCGCGCGCTGGACGGCGCGGCGCTCGCCGCCTGCGCGCTCGCCCTCGCGCCGACGGCCGCGGCGCGCTCGCGGCCCCTCGGCGCCCCCGCCGCGGATCCCTCGACCGGCGCGGGCTACGTCCTCTGGCACGTGGGGGACCGCGGCTCGATCCTCCTGCACGGCGGGGCTCGCCAGGCGCTTCCCCTCCCGGACGCGGCGATCGGCGGCCACCGCTTCGCGGCCCACGTCGCCCGGAGCACGGTGGTCGTCGCACCGCTCGGGACGCGAGCTCGCACCTACACCGCCACCGTCCCCGCCGGCGCCGCGCTCGCCGTCTCGGACCGCTGGCTCGCCTGGCGGAGGACCACGCACCGGGGGGATCGCCTCTACGCGCTGCGCTTCGGCGCGGCGGGTGAGCGCCCACGTCTCGTCGCGGCGAGCGGCGGGCGCACCTCGCTCTCGCGGCCCGCGCTGGCCGGCGACCGTCTCGTGTTCGCCACGGCCGGCCCGCGGGGCAGCACGGTCGTGCTCGCCGATCTGCGCCGGCGCCGGCGCCGGACCCTCGCGCGCGCCGTGGAGGCGCAGTACGCCGAGCCGTCGCTGCTCGGCGACCGCCTGCTCGTCGTGCGCACCACCGCCTGCGACCAGGAGCTCGTGCTCGCCCGGGTGGGTGGCCGCGCGCGGCGGCGGGTGCTCTACCACGCCGGGCCGCTCGGGGCCCGCGACGAGAGCCACGAGCACGGCTACTCGCGACAGGGCTCCGAGCCGACGAAGTGCCACCCCGAGCGCCCGCGCGCCCGGAGCATCCTGTGGAGCACGGCGCTCGCGCCCCGCGCCGCCTACGTCATCCTCCTCACCGGCGGCCGCGGGCGGCTCCTCCGCGTGCCGCGATAGCGCGCAGCCCCGGCCGCGAGTACCTTCCCGTGTCGATGCGCCTACTCCGGGCTCTCATCCGGACGCTCGTCGTCCTCGCGATCCTCGCCTCCTCGGCGGGCGCCATTCCTGTCGACCCGGAGGGCGCGGTCCCGCCGGCGCGGACCCCGGCGCCGCGCACACCGGACCCCCTCTGTGAGCAGAGCTACGCGAACGACGCGCCCAGGGGCGGCCCGCGCATCCACTTTGGGGTCGGTCCGCGGCTGGCCGGCGAAACCGGCAGCGGAAACGCCACGCCGCTCGTGCCGGAGAACGTCCGCCGGCGCGACGCGGCGCTCCGGACCCTGCGGGGGAAGAAGCCCTTCACCGTCCGGCTGAACCGCCTCTTCGAGTCAGACGGCGCCCGCGGCATCGCCCGCTTCCGCGCCATGGCTCGCCACTACGCGGCGCTCGGGCTGGACGTCGAGCTCCAGGTCCGCTACCACCCGGCCGACTCCGACAACGGGAACCTGGCCGCGTGGCTCGCCTTCGTGCGGAAGGTCGTCGCCGCCTTCGGGCCGATCCGCCACGTCACCGCGCTCCAGATCACCAACGAGGTGAACCTCACCTTCTCGAGGAACACGTCGGACGGCTACTACCGCAGGGCGCTGCCGGCGCTCATCCAGGGGGTGATCGCGGCCAAGCGGGCGGCGGCCGAGCGCGGGTACGACCAGCTCAGGATCGGCTTCAACTTCGCCTGGGGCTTCGGCGGCCACGCCGACGCCGACTTCTGGAACGCGATCGGCCGGGCCGGCCCGGTATTCCGGCGGAGCCTCGACTGGGTCGGGATGGACTTCTACCCCGGGACCTACACGCCCCCGGCCGCCGCGGTCAGGAGCTACGCCGACGCGTTCCGGGAGGGCCTGGCCCAGGTGCGCGAGTGCTACATGCCGAAGGGCCGGCTCGGTCGGGGCTTCCCGCTGCGGATCGAGGAGACGGGCTGGCCCACGGGGCCCGGCCGTTCGGAGGCCACGCAGGCCCGCGTGCTCCGGGCGTTCGTCTCGACCGCCGACGCCTACCGGGGCACCTACCACGTCTCGGACTTCCGCTGGTTCGGCCTGCGCGACAACAACTCCGAGGGGCCGGACTTCCAGTCCTACTTCGGGCTGCTCCGCGACGACTACTCGCCGAAGCCGGCCTTCGCGGTCTACCGTTCGCTCGTGGCGCGCTACGGGGCGTCTCGCTGATCAGCGCGCCTGCCGCTCCTCACGCTTTCACCACCGCGCCGCCCCGCCGCGGGTCGCCGCCGCCGGAGAGCCGCCCGGTCGCGGGATCCCGCTCGACGGCCTGCACGCCGCCGAAGAACACGTTCGGCGCGCGGAAGGGCTTGACCGTCCGTCCCGCCGCCGTCAGCGCGGCAACGTCGATCCCCGGCTCGGCGTAGACGACCCCGGCCTCGTAGTGCGCGCGCGGCGCCTTGACCGCGGGCCCGGCGGCGAGGCCGCCGTCGACGACCCCCACGAGCGTCTGGAGGATGGCCGAGCGGATGCGATTCGAGCCCGCCGAGCCGAGCGCGAGCTCGATCTCCCCGCCTTCCCGCACGACGGCGGTCGGGGCCATCATCGAGGGCAGGCGGCGCCCAGGCGGGAAGGCGAAGAAGCCCTGCGGGTTCAGGTCCTCCTCGCCGAGGATGTTGTTCAGGTGCAGGCCCGTGCCGGGAACGACGATCCCGGAGCCCTCGCCGTTGGTGCAGGTCACCGCGCACGCCATCCCGCCGGCGTCGATCACCGAGATGTGGGTCGTCGAGCCGAGACGGGAGGCGGCGAACTCGGCGGCGAAGCCCGGCTCGCCGAGCCCGGCCAGGAACTCGTCCGTGCGTTCGGCCTGGGCCGCCTCCATCGCGTCCACGAGCTCGACCGCGCTGGGCGGACCGGCGCGGCGGTCGAGCAGCGCGAGGGCGTAGGCGATGAGGATCCCGCCCGCCGAGGGCGGCGGGTTGGTGAGGACCGTCCGCCCGCGGTAGGCCACGCGCACCGGCTCGCGCTCGACGGGTGCGTAGGCCGCGAGATCCTCCGCGCCGAGGATGCCGCCGCCCGCGGCGACCCACTCCGTCGCCGCCGCGGCGATGTCCCCCGTGTAGAACGGCGCCGCGCCCTCGGCGCCGAGCCGCGCGAGGCTCTCGCCGAGCTCGGCGGAGACGAACACGTCCCCCTCGGCGAGCGGCCGCCCGTCCGGCGCCCAGAGCGCCGCGCACTCGGGTGTCGTGACGAGGATGCCCGCGAGGATCTTGGCGATGTAGGCCTGCGCGGCGTTCAGCGGCACGCCGCGCCGGGCCAGCTCCGCCGCGGGCGCGGCGAGCTGTGCGAGCGGCACCGTTGCCCACCGCGCCGCGGCGGCCTCAACGCCGGCGGCGACCCCGTAGGTCCCCACCGCGGCGGCGCCGACGTGGAAGACCTGCCGGGCGTCGTCGAAGGAGACGTCGACGGGGATGAGCGGCGCGGGGGCGGCCGGCGCGCCCCCCCCCCCCCCCCCCCCCCCCGCACGTAGCGGGGTAGCCGGGCCGCCCCCGGGGGGGGGCGCCGCGGGGGGGCCCCCCCGCGGCGCCCCCCCCCGGGGGCGGCCCGGCTACCCCGCTACGTGCGGGGGGGGGGGGGGGGGGGGGGGGCGCGCCGGCCGCCCCCGCGCCGCTCATCCCCGTCGACGTCTCCTTCGACGACGCCCGGCAGGTCTTCCACGTCGGCGCCGCCGCGGTGGGGACCTACGGGGTCGCCGCCGGCGTTGAGGCCGCCGCGGCGCGGTGGGCAACGGTGCCGCTCGCACAGCTCGCCGCGCCCGCGGCGGAGCTGGCCCGGCGCGGCGTGCCGCTGAACGCCGCGCAGGCCTACATCGCCAAGATCCTCGCGGGCATCCTCGTCACGACACCCGAGTGCGCGGCGCTCTGGGCGCCGGACGGGCGGCCGCTCGCCGAGGGGGACGTGTTCGTCTCCGCCGAGCTCGGCGAGAGCCTCGCGCGGCTCGGCGCCGAGGGCGCGGCGCCGTTCTACACGGGGGACATCGCCGCGGCGGCGACGGAGTGGGTCGCCGCGGGCGGCGGCATCCTCGGCGCGGAGGATCTCGCGGCCTACGCACCCGTCGAGCGCGAGCCGGTGCGCGTGGCCTACCGCGGGCGGACGGTCCTCACCAACCCGCCGCCCTCGGCGGGCGGGATCCTCATCGCCTACGCCCTCGCGCTGCTCGACCGCCGCGCCGGTCCGCCCAGCGCGGTCGAGCTCGTGGACGCGATGGAGGCGGCCCAGGCCGAACGCACGGACGAGTTCCTGGCCGGGCTCGGCGAGCCGGGCTTCGCCGCCGAGTTCGCCGCCTCCCGTCTCGGCTCGACGACCCACATCTCGGTGATCGACGCCGGCGGGATGGCGTGCGCGGTGACCTGCACCAACGGCGAGGGCTCCGGGATCGTCGTTCCCGGCACGGGCCTGCACCTGAACAACATCCTCGGCGAGGAGGACCTGAACCCGCAGGGCTTCTTCGCCTTCCCGCCTGGGCGCCGCCTGCCCTCGATGATGGCCCCGACCGCCGTCGTGCGGGAAGGCGGGGAGATCGAGCTCGCGCTCGGCTCGGCGGGCTCGAATCGCATCCGCTCGGCCATCCTCCAGACGCTCGTGGGGGTCGTCGACGGCGGCCTCGCCGCCGGGCCCGCGGTCAAGGCGCCGCGCGCGCACTACGAGGCCGGGGTCGTCTACGCCGAGCCGGGGATCGACGTTGCCGCGCTGACGGCGGCGGGACGGACGGTCAAGCCCTTCCGCGCGCCGAACGTGTTCTTCGGCGGCGTGCAGGCCGTCGAGCGGGATCCCGCGACCGGGCGGCTCTCCGGCGGCGGCGACCCGCGGCGGGGCGGCGCGGTGGTGAAAGCGTGAGGAGCGGCAGGCGCGCTGATCAGCGAGACGCCCCGTAGCGCGCCACGAGCGAACGGTAGACCGCGAAGGCCGGCTTCGGCGAGTAGTCGTCGCGGAGCAGCCCGAAGTAGGACTGGAAGTCCGGCCCCTCGGAGTTGTTGTCGCGCAGGCCGAACCAGCGGAAGTCCGAGACGTGGTAGGTGCCCCGGTAGGCGTCGGCGGTCGAGACGAACGCCCGGAGCACGCGGGCCTGCGTGGCCTCCGAACGGCCGGGCCCCGTGGGCCAGCCCGTCTCCTCGATCCGCAGCGGGAAGCCCCGACCGAGCCGGCCCTTCGGCATGTAGCACTCGCGCACCTGGGCCAGGCCCTCCCGGAACGCGTCGGCGTAGCTCCTGACCGCGGCGGCCGGGGGCGTGTAGGTCCCGGGGTAGAAGTCCATCCCGACCCAGTCGAGGCTCCGCCGGAATACCGGGCCGGCCCGGCCGATCGCGTTCCAGAAGTCGGCGTCGGCGTGGCCGCCGAAGCCCCAGGCGAAGTTGAAGCCGATCCTGAGCTGGTCGTACCCGCGCTCGGCCGCCGCCCGCTTGGCCGCGATCACCCCCTGGATGAGCGCCGGCAGCGCCCTGCGGTAGTAGCCGTCCGACGTGTTCCTCGAGAAGGTGAGGTTCACCTCGTTGGTGATCTGGAGCGCGGTGACGTGGCGGATCGGCCCGAAGGCGGCGACGACCTTCCGCACGAAGGCGAGCCACGCGGCCAGGTTCCCGTTGTCGGAGTCGGCCGGGTGGTAGCGGACCTGGAGCTCGACGTCCAGCCCGAGCGCCGCGTAGTGGCGAGCCATGGCGCGGAAGCGGGCGATGCCGCGGGCGCCGTCTGACTCGAAGAGGCGGTTCAGCCGGACGGTGAAGGGCTTCTTCCCCCGCAGGGTCCGGAGCGCCGCGTCGCGCCGGCGGACGTTCTCCGGCACGAGCGGCGTGGCGTTTCCGCTGCCGGTTTCGCCGGCCAGCCGCGGACCGACCCCAAAGTGGATGCGCGGGCCGCCCCTGGGCGCGTCGTTCGCGTAGCTCTGCTCACAGAGGGGGTCCGGTGTGCGCGGCGCCGGGGTCCGCGCCGGCGGGACCGCGCCCTCCGGGTCGACAGGAATGGCGCCCGCCGAGGAGGCGAGGATCGCGAGGACGACGAGCGTCCGGATGAGAGCCCGGAGTAGGCGCATCGACACGGGAAGGTACTCGCGGCCGGGGCTGCGCGCTATCGCGGCACGCGGAGGAGCCGCCCGCGGCCGCCGGTGAGGAGGATGACGTAGGCGGCGCGGGGCGCGAGCGCCGTGCTCCACAGGATGCTCCGGGCGCGCGGGCGCTCGGGGTGGCACTTCGTCGGCTCGGAGCCCTGTCGCGAGTAGCCGTGCTCGTGGCTCTCGTCGCGGGCCCCGAGCGGCCCGGCGTGGTAGAGCACCCGCCGCCGCGCGCGGCCACCCACCCGGGCGAGCACGAGCTCCTGGTCGCAGGCGGTGGTGCGCACGACGAGCAGGCGGTCGCCGAGCAGCGACGGCTCGGCGTACTGCGCCTCCACGGCGCGCGCGAGGGTCCGGCGCCGGCGCCGGCGCAGATCGGCGAGCACGACCGTGCTGCCCCGCGGGCCGGCCGTGGCGAACACGAGACGGTCGCCGGCCAGCGCGGGCCGCGAGAGCGAGGTGCGCCCGCCGCTCGCCGCGACGAGACGTGGGCGCTCACCCGCCGCGCCGAAGCGCAGCGCGTAGAGGCGATCCCCCCGGTGCGTGGTCCTCCGCCAGGCGAGCCAGCGGTCCGAGACGGCGAGCGCGGCGCCGGCGGGGACGGTGGCGGTGTAGGTGCGAGCTCGCGTCCCGAGCGGTGCGACGACCACCGTGCTCCGGGCGACGTGGGCCGCGAAGCGGTGGCCGCCGATCGCCGCGTCCGGGAGGGGAAGCGCCTGGCGAGCCCCGCCGTGCAGGAGGATCGAGCCGCGGTCCCCCACGTGCCAGAGGACGTAGCCCGCGCCGGTCGAGGGATCCGCGGCGGGGGCGCCGAGGGGCCGCGAGCGCGCCGCGGCCGTCGGCGCGAGGGCGAGCGCGCAGGCGGCGAGCGCCGCGCCGTCCAGCGCGCGCAGCCCGCGCAGGATCCCCGGCCGCTCGGCCATCGCCGCGACCGTGCGCCGCCCCCCGGGCGTGTCGAGCACCGGCGCGAGCAGCACGATCGGAAGCGCGCGGCCGAGGCCGAAGGCGAGCCCGGCGGCGAGCCCGAGGGCGGGGTCCCCGAGGGCGAAGGCGAGCGCGAAGAGGACCCAGACGGCGAGCGTCAGCACGTAGGTCGTCCAGCCCAGGCCGAGCAGTACGCCGTAGGCGAAGGTGGCGAGCGGGAAGGGCATGACGAAGCGCCAGCGCTCGGGCACCTGGCGCCGGACCTGGGGCCGGACGCGCACGTTCCCCGCCTCGGCGAGCGCGGCGAGGAGGGCCAGTCCCCCGGCCAGGGCCGGGAGCGCGCCGTGCCCGCCGGCGTTCACCGCGTGCCCGAGCAGTGCGAGGCCGGCGAAGCTCGCCACGCCGCCCAGGAGCGCGCCCGGGGCGAAGGCCGCGAGCCCGAGCGCCGAGCCGCGCCGGCCCTGACCGTTGCCTCCGGGCGCGAGCGTCGTCAACATCGAGAACCCGCACGGCGACCACGAGCCGGTCACCCCGGCCAGGAACGCGGCCGCCGCCAGCGCGATCAGCACGGGACCTTCGTCTGGTAGTACATGACGCAGAAGACCCGGCGGCCCTGGTAGCAGTAGCCGGTGAGCGAGGCGTCGCCGTTGATCCTCACCTTCGAGTAGGAGCAGCAGTCGATCAGCCGCCGCACGTGGCCGCCGCAGCAGCGGTGCCAGGTGCCGTCGAGGTAGGTCCGGTGGTGATAGCGCCGGGGGATGCCGTCGAGGCAGATGCGCGTGCGCGGCGCCTCGGGCACGACGCGGCCGTCCGGGTCGCGCAGGAGCCTCCCGCGCTCGTCGACCGGTCGCCCGCGGTGGTCGACGAGGCGCCCGAGGTCATCGACCCGGCGGCCGTCCTTGGCGCGCAGCGGGTAGCCGTGCAGATCGACCCGGGGGATGCCCGTCGGGTGCGGACAGGATGCGGTCGTGTAGATGTGCCCGCAGAAGTGGAAGGCCTCGGCCTCGCCCGGCTTGACCGCCCGGGCGACCGCGGCGCCGCCCGTGACGGCCATGAGGCCGCGGGCCAGGCGGTCGAGGAAGCCGCGGCGCGACGTGGCCGCCGCCGCGGCGTCGGCCAGGCGCGCGCCGGCGGGCTCAGAGGGCAAGCGCGGCCTCCGGGGCCCGGCGCTCGGCCGTGGCCAGCAGCCCTTCGAGCTGGGCGGCGGTGTTCCACGTCCCCTTGGCGAGGACGACGCCGTCGCGGGCCAGCGCCGCGGCGTAGGGGCTGCCGGGGATCCTGAGCGCGCGCCACAGCTCCGCGTCCTCCTGCTCGTCGAAGGCGGTCAGGGCGACGTGGGGATCGCGGGCGAGGGCGGCGACGGCAGGAGCGAGCGCCTGGCACAGCGCGCACGACTCCGAGGTGAACACGGCCAGCAGCAGCGCCGCGCCGGGGTCGGCGCCGAAGCGCAGGCGGAGCTCGGGCGCGGGGGCGCCGAGCTCCGGCCCCTCCTCGGGGACCTCGAGCGCGCCCTGGGGCCGGAGCTCCAGGCGCAGGCGGCCGACCTCCCGGGCGAGTGCGGCGACGGCGAGCGCGAGCCCCGCGATCCCGAGGAGCGCGAGGGCCAGTCCGAGCCCGAGCCAGGCGTCGGTCGTCAGGGATGCGGCGGGGAGCAGCGCGGCGGCGGCCGCCACCGCGGCGAGCGCGAGCGTGCGCGTGGCGGCGAGCGGGGTGATGCGCGACCCGGCGCCGAAGCACGCGCATGGTGCGCCGGCGCGGCCCGTGGCGAGCGCGGCGAGCAGGTGGATCGCGAAGGCCAGGAGCAGCCCCGCCGCCGCCCATGCACCCGCGCGCAGCCCGGCGACGACGGCGGCGGCGAGCGCGAGCTCGAGCGCGCCGAGGGCGCGCGCGGCGAGCAGACCGCCCCGCGGGAGCGCGGCGGCGGTCACCGCCGGGCGCGCGAGCTTCAGCGCACCGGCGCCGGCCAGAGCGCCCGCCACCCCCAGCTCGAGCAGGACCCGGGGCACGGGCGCGATCCTACTCCGGATTCTCGGGGCGCCGCCGCGCCTGCTTGATCGCCGCCCGGCGCTGCTTGCCCTCCACCCGGCGGCGCCGCGCGGCGCGCGTCGGCCGCGTCGGCGTGCGCGGACGGGCCACGGCGAGCGCGCGGGCCAGCCGTTCGGCGAGGCGCTCGAGCGCGAGCTCCCGGTTGCGCGCCTGGGAGCGCTGATCCTGCGCCACGGCCACGACGCGCGGCCCGGCCCGGCCCATCACCCGCGCGCGCTGCTCGGGCGTGAGCGCCTCCGAGCGCCCGACCTCGAACACCGCCTCGATCCGGGAGGCGGTGACGTTCGCGTGCTGGCCGCCCGGCCCGGAGGAGCGGCTCGCGCGCACGACGATCTCCCGCCACGGGATCGTCACGGCGCGGGTCACGCGGAGGCCCTCAGGGTCGTGCGGCACCCTTCGGAGGATGACGCACCGCGCCGGAGCCGCTGTCCTCCTGGCCGCGCTCACGCTCGCCACGCTGGGCTGCGGGGTCCAGTCCCCCGACCTCCTGGCGCTCACGCGGCGCGGCGTGCTGCCCGACGCGGACGTCACGCTCGTCGTCACCGACGACGGCCACGTCAAGTGCTCGGCGGCCAATCACGCCCGCGCGCGGCCGCTGGCCGACCCGCTCCTCCTGCAGGCCCGGGAGCTCCAGCGCGAGGTCGTGGCGGACGCCCGGCGGAACCGGCGCTTCCCGCTCCGGCCAGGCTCCGAGCTCTCCTACCGCGTTCGCACGCAGGACGGGACGGTGGGCTGGAGCGACACGAGCCGCCCGCTGCCGCTGCGCTACTTCAAGCTCGCGCTGCTCGCCCGCGAGGTGGCCAAGGGGCCCTGCGGCCGGCGGCGCTGAGAGTCACTCGCCGAAGCGGACCTTGCCGTTGGACCGCGCCCGGGCCTCGGCGCGGCTGGTCTCGTCCATGCGCTCGCGGGCCCGGCGCAGGAGACGCGCGAGCAGGCGCAGGCGCGCGTTCTCCGAGCGCAGGTCGAGCAGGCTCTGCTTGGGCGGCGCGCCGAAGTCGACGGTGGCGGCCATCGCGTAGGCGGACATGGCGGCGAGCTCGTCCGGGTCGGGCGGCCGGTCGGTGACGTGCTCGACGAGCTCGGCGTAGGCCGCGCGCGCGTCCTCGCCGGCCGCGGGGTCGGCGTCCTCCTCCGCGTCGGCCAGGAAGGCGACGGTTCCGGCGGGATAGGGCAGGTCCTCCTGGCGGGAGAGCACGCGCAGAGGGCGCGTGCCGCGCGTGAGGAGGTTCAGCCGCCCGTCGTCCATCCGCTCGAGCACGTCGGTGATCGCGCACGCGCAGCCGGTCTCCCGAAGGCCGTCGTCGGCCAGCCAGAGAATCCCGAACTCCGACTCGCGCTCGAGGCACTCGCCCATCATCGTCCGGTAGCGCTCCTCGAAGATGTGCAGCGGGACGAGCTCGGTGGGCAGGGCGACGATCCCCAGCGGGAACAGGGGGAAGTCGCGGATCGGCTCCTCGTCGCCGGACATCGGGGAAAGTCTAAGTCCGGCGGCCCTCCGTACTGCACAAGATGGCCGGTACGGCGCTCGTCTGGATCCGGCGCGACCTGCGCCTGCACGACCACCCGCCGCTCGTGCGCGCGCTGGCCGAGCACGAGCGGGTCGTGCCCGTCTTCTGCCTCGATCCGCGGCTCGTCTCCGGCCGCTTCCCCTCCCCGGTGCGCACGTGGTTCCTGCTCGAGGCGCTGAACGAGCTCGGCGCCGGGATCCGCGAGCGGGGAGGCAGGCTCGCGCTGCGGGTCGGCGCGCCGCACGAGGAGCTGCCGCAGCTCTGCCGTGAGGTCGGCGCCGAGGCGGTCTATCTCGCCTCGGACGTCTCGCCCTACGCCCGCGCGCGGGACGCGGCGGTCCGCCGCACGCTCGAGCGGATCGACGTCCGGCCCGTCCACACCCCCGGCAACTTCGTCGCCGACGTCAGCCGGCCGGAGACCAAGGACGGTCGGCCCTTCTCCGTCTTCACGCCGTTCTGGCGCGCCTGGCAGGCGCTCGAGCGCCGCCCGGTGCACCGCGCGCCGGCGGAGATCCCCGTCCCCTCGAAGCTGCGCGTCGGGTCCCTGCCCTCGCTCGCGGACCTCGGCCTCGAGCTCGACGTCCCCGAGCCCTGGACGCCGGGGGAGGAGGAGGCCCGGCGCCGGCTCACGGCCTTCCTGCGCGGGCCGGTCTCGGCCTACGCCGAGCGCCACGACCGCCTGGCCGGCGGCACCTCCGAGCTCTCGCCCTACCTGCACTTCGGCTGCCTCTCCGCGCGCGAGACCGAGGAGCGCTCCCGCGGCGGATCCGAGGGCGAGGGCGCGACCGCCTTCCGCCGTCAGCTCGCCTGGCGGGACTTCTACGCCCACGTCCTCCTGCACAATCCGGGCAACGCGCGCGGCGCCCACAACGAGCGCTTCGCCGAGCTCGAGTGGGACCGCGCGCCCGAGCGCCTGAAGGCGTGGAAGGACGGCCGCACCGGCTACCCGCTGATCGACGCGGGGATGCGCCAGCTCCGCACGATCGGCTGGATGCACAACCGCGCGCGCCTCGTCGTCGGCTCCTTTCTGACCAAGGACCTGCACCTCGACTGGCGGGAGGGGGAGGCACACTTCATGCGCTACCTCCTGTGCGGGGACGAGGCGCAGAACAACGGCAACTGGCAGTGGATCGCGGGGACGGGCGTCGATCCCCAGCCCTACTTCCGGCGCATGTACAACCCGACGCTCCACCAGCAACGCCACGATCCCGAGGGGGAGTACGTGCGTCGCTGGGTGCCCGAGCTCGCGCGCGTGCCGCTCGAGCACCTGGCCGAGCCGTGGGGGATGAGCGAGGAGGAGCAGGAGGCCGCGGGCTGCGTCATCGGGCGCGACTACCCCGAGCCGATCGTCGACCACGCGGAGGAGCGCCGCGTGGCGATGGACCGCTACGGGTCTGTGTGAGCGGCGAACCTGGGTACGCGGGAGCCATGAGCTCCTCCGATACCCCCACCGTCGCCGTCCTCGGCACCGGCATCATGGGCGCGCCGATCGCGCGCAACCTCGCCCAGAACGGCTTTCCCGTGCAGGTCTGGAACCGCACCAGGGAGAAGGCCGAGGCCCTGACCGAGGGGGACACGACGGTCCACGACACCCCCGCGCAGGCGGTCAGGGGCGCGCAGATCATCCTGACCATGCTCGCCGACGGCGACGCCGTCCGGGAGACGATGGAGCAGGCGGCCGACGGCTTCGAGCCCGGCGCCGCGTGGATCCAGGCGAGCACGGTCGGCCTCGAGGCGTGCGGGGAGCTCGCGGCCCTGGCCAAGGAGCACGACCTCGCCTACCTCGACGCCCCGGTGCTCGGCACCAAGGCGCCGGCCGAGCAGGCCGAGCTCGTCGTCCTCGCCTCGGGGGACGAGGGGGCGCGCGAGCGCTGCGCCCCCGTCTGGGGCGCGATCGGCTCGGCGACCCGGTGGCTCGGGGACGCGGGCCAGGGCTCGCGCGCGAAGCTCGTCATGAACTCCTGGGTCGTCGCGCTGACCGAGGCGACGGCGGAGACGCTCGCGCTGGCCCGAGCCCTCGGCGTGCCCGGCGAGCTCTTCCTGGACGGGATCGCCGGCGGGCCGCTCGACTCCGGGTACGCGCAGACCAAGGGCAAGGCCATGCTCGCCGGCGAGTACGAGCCGAGCTTCCCGCTCGCCCACGCGCTCAAGGACGTGAAGCTCGTCCTCGCCGCCGCCGAGGCGGAGGATGTCGAGCTGCCGCTCGCCCGGGGCGTCGCCGAGGGCTTTGGCCGCGGCGTCGAGGCCGGCCACGGGGAGGAGGACATGGCCGCGGCCTATGCGGGGCTTGTGGGCTAAGCTGTGTGCGTATGCGTGTGCACGTGGCTCTGGATGATGAGCTCGTGGCCGAGCTCGACCGCCACGCCGGGCGCCGGCGCCGCAGCGCGTTCATCGCGGCGGCGGTGCGCGAGGCGCTCGATCGCGAGCGACGCGTGGCGGCGTTCGACGCCGCCGTCGGGAGCATCCCCGACGCCGGCCATGAGTGGGACGAGGACCCGGCGGCCTGGGTTCACGCCCAGCGCCGCCTGGATCCCCGCCGCGTCGGCTGAGTGGCCGGGCTCCAGTTCGACACCACGGTGCTCATCGACGTCCTGCGCGAGCGCCCGGTGGCGGCGCGCGTCCGCGATCTCCTGACCGGGGGAATGGTGCTGGGGACGAGCGCGATCAGCGTGGAGGAGGTCGTCCGGGGGCTACGAGAGGCTGAGGAGGAACGGGCGCGGAGCCTCTTCGACGGTCTGCGGATCTGGCCGACCGGCCGCCGCGAGGCCGAGGTCGCCGGCCGTTGGCGCGGCTCCTACGCGCGGCGCGGACGCACCCTCGCCCAGCCCGACTGCCTGATCGCCGCCACGGCGCTCGCGCGCGACGCCACGCTCTGCACCGGCAACGTCAGGGACTTCCCGATGCCGGGCCTCCGCGTCGAGCACTGGCCCGCCGGGGAATAGCCTCCGCGCGCCGTGAGCGCGACCTACGAGCAGGAGGACCAGCCCGACGGCGTCCCGCCGCTCGCCCTGACCGGCGAGCGGACGCTGCCCGACGTCCCCGAGGAGAACTACTGGTTTCGCCGCCATCTCGTGGTCTACGAGTGGATCGCCGCGCGGACGCTCGGGCGGCGGGTCGTCGACATGGCCTGCGGGGAGGGCTACGGCTCGGAGGTCCTCTCGCGCAGCGCGGCCTCGGTCGTCGGCGTCGACGCCAACCCCGAGGCCCACGAGCACGCGCGGCTGCGCTACCCCCGGCAGAACCTGCGCTTCGCGCGCGACCTCGTCGAGTCCTTCGCCGAGCCGTGCGACGACGTCGTCTTCCTGCAGACGATCGAGCACGTGCAGGATCCGGACGCGATCCTCGAGCACTTCAAGGGGATGCTGGACACCGGGGGCGGTGTCGCCTACGTCTCGACGCCGAACGTGCTCACCCTCGCGCCCACGGGGGCGGAGCGCTCCGGCAACCCCTGGCACGTCAAGGAGTACCGCACGGAAGAGTTCCGCGCGCTGTGCGAGCGCCACTTCGCCCGGGTCGAGCTGCACGGGCTCTTCCACGCCCGCAAGCTGCGGGTGCACGAGCTGGCGCTCCGCCACGCGCGCTGGGACGACGTCCACCGCGCCCTGGGGATCACAAAGCCCTTCTATGACCGCTTCATCCCGGCCATCTCAGTGCGCGACTTCGCGTTGCGGCCCGCTCCGCCCGCGGAGCTTCACGGCGCGCTCGACTTCCTCGCCGTCTGCCGCCCGTGAGCGGCGAGCTCGCCCTCGTCCTGCACACCCACATGCCCTACGTCGAGGGCTTCGGGACCTGGCCCTTCGGCGAGGAGTGGCTGTGGGAGGCGATCGCGTCCTGCTACGTGCCGGTGCTCGACGTCCTCGGCCCCGAGCCGGCGCCGCTGACGCTCTCCCTGACCCCGGTGCTGGCCGACCAGCTCGAGGCGCCGGGCGCGCTCGAGCGCTGCGCGCGCTTCCTGTGCGACGTGCGGCCGGGGACGCACGCCGAGGCGCTCGAGCACGCGCGCGACCCGCGGCTCGGCCCCGCGCTCGCGGAGTCCGCGGCGGAGTACGCGCGGGCGGCGGAGGTGCTCGAAGGGCGCGGCTTCGACCTGCTCGGCGCCTTCGCGCCGCACGTGAGCTGGACCTCCTCGGCCACCCACGCCGTCCTGCCGCTGCTCGCGACCGACGCGGGTGTCCGCCTGCAGGTCGAGAGCGGGGTGGCGTCGCATCGCCGCCGGTTCGGGCTGGGCTGGGCCGGCGGGTTCTGGCTGCCGGAGTGCGCGCATGGGCCGTGGCTCGACCCGCTGCTCGACGCCGCCGGGGTGCGCGCGACCTGCGTCGATCTCACCGACGTCCTCGGGCCGGGGTCGGCCGCGCACCTGACGCCGCTGCGCTCGGCGGCGGGACCGCTCCTCCTCCCCATCGACCGGGAGACGATCGAGCTCGTCTGGCACGACCGCGGCTACCCCGCCGACCCCGCCTACCGGAACTACCACGGCTACACGAAGCACCACCACCGGGCGTGGGCCAACGACGGCTCGCCCTATTCCCCCGAGCGCGGCCGCGCACGCGCCCGCGAGCATGCGCGGGAGTTCGTCGAGCGCGCGGCGCGACGGGTGGAGGGCGGCGGCCTCGTCGTCTGCGCGCTCGACACGGAGCTGCTCGGCCACTGGTGGCACGAGGGGCCCGAGTGGCTCCGAGCGGTGCTCGAGGAGGCGCCGCGGCAGGGCGTCGGGCTCGCGCGGCTGGACGACGCGGTGGCCGCGCGGGAGGCGGTGCCGGCGCCCGGCGAGCTGCCGGTGACGACGTGGGGGATGGGCCGCGACCTCTCGACGTGGAGCGGACCGGGCGTCGCGCGCTACGCGTGGGAGGCGCGGGCGGCGGAGCTCGAGGTCCTCGCGGGTGCCCGCTCGGTGGAGGTCGGTGCCGTGCGCGAGCTGTTGGCGCTGCAGGCGAGCGACTGGGCCTTTCTCGACAACGCGCGGCTGGCCGGCGAGTACCCCCGGGAACGGGCGGACGGCCACGCGGAGCGGCTCGCGGCACGGCTGCGCGGGGAGGCGGCGGATCTCGGTGCGCTGCGCAACCTCGCGGTCGACGCCGAGGCCGGGGCGCTGCTCTTGGGTTGAGGCGGGCCACGCCCTCGGCGCTCGCGCGCTCCTCGAGCGCGCGCAGCTCCTCGGCGGGGCCGTAGACCTCGACGACCTCGCGCCCGGCGTGGGCGGCCACGAGCTCGCGCGGGGGCCCCTCGGCCACGACCCGGCCCCGGGCCATGACCGCG
>JBBQAA010000040.1:0-67972 GCA_038276395.1 Solirubrobacterales bacterium
ACCTGCGCCTGCTGTGTCGAGACGTTGCCGGCAGCATCGGTCGCGCTGAGGCGAAACACGTGAGCGCCGTCGGAAACCGTAGTGGCCGCCGCGCGCGTATCGACCGTGAGCCCGCCGAAGGGCGTGGTTCCGCAGGGTGTCACGCTGCCGTCATCACGCGAGTAGGACGTGCTCGTGAGCGGTTGTCCCTGGTCGGCTGTGACCGCGACCCGACAGATGCCGGAGTTGTCCGAGCCGGAGTAGATGAGCGAAACCGTTCCTCGGTGCCACTGCCCATCGCCCCAGGCGCTACCAACCGCCCCGATCGTCGGTCTGGTGTCGTCGCGGATGCGAACGGAGGCGGAGTAGGCGTGGACCTGAGCGGCCGGCGTGCCGTTCGGGGCGCCGCAGCCGGCTCTCGCGGTGCATGTCGTGGTGAGCGCGAGCCATGGACTGGACGGCATCGTCGTCCATGCTCCGCGGAAGTCGACGGAGCAACCCGAGGCGCTCGGACCGCAGCCGTGGAAGGCGCCGGGTCGCTCGATGCCGGTCCGCCAACCGCCGGTGCCCTGACGGGTCGCCGCCCACCCGCGTATCGCGTACCCGATGACCGACGACCTGGTTGGGGCGTCGAGCCGCATCTGCGCGAGCGCGCCGTAGGGCAGGCGCCCGGAGCCCAGGCCGAAGGTGCGAGCGACGAGCCCGCGCCTGGAGCTCCCGCCGGTCGGGCAGAGCGTGCCCGCGTACATGACCCCGGGCACGTTGACATACGGCGTCCAGGAGTGGTTGCGTCCGCTGTCCGCGTCGCAGGCTTGGACGACGTAGGTTCCGGCTCGTGCGGGCGCCGGCGCTCCGAGGGATGTTGCGTTCAGCGTCATGACGAGTAGGAGCGTCGGGAGGGCTGCGCTACGCCGCGACCGGAGATTCATGGTCCGAACTCCTTCTGACCCGATGGTGGCGCCGGCGTCCTCGGGCGTGGAGCCGCGGGGGCAGGCGCAGCGGTTGGCGCAGCGCCGACGCGCGCCACGCTCGCCTGCGGGGTCGTAGATGTAGGCGCCGATTGGGTGGTCCCGGAGGGAGTGCCCCCGGTCTCGAAGCTGAACTCCGATCTGCTGGGACGTTTCCTGGTTCTGGTCTTGATGCGCACCCGCGACGCGCCGACGCCTGGGCTGGGCACGTTCACGGATTGGGAGCTGACCGGAGACCGACTCGCCGCTGGATGCTCGACTATCACCAAGTGCGCGGGGACACGCGCGCTGTGGCTCACTCGCTTGTGCGATCGCACCTGTGCGACCCGAGGAGGCTTCTCGACCACGGAACCGACCAGCGAGCTCGAGCACACGCCGGCTGCTCCGATGCCGGTGAGGCAGATCGCCGCGACGGCCTTCACGGCGCCGCCGCCCACGACCAGCCCGCCGGCGGCCGATGAGGCGCCGGGATCGGGCTGAGGCGCGCGGCTGAAGACGCCGGCCAGGCGCGCCCGCCCGGCGATCGTCACGGCTGTGAGCTTTGCGAGCCCGCTCGACAGGAGGCCGACGGCCAGAAGTGGCGTCGGGAGGAACAGGCCGATGTTGCGCGCCGTTCTCCGCAGCGTGTTGACCTGCTGGCTGCACAGGCTGCACACGCGCAGATGAGCGAGGACCCGCTCCTCCTCCGCCTCGTCGAGCGCGTCACCGGCGAAGGCGACGATCGACAGCTCGAGACGCCGGCAGCGGGCGCCGGACTCAGCCTCGGGAATAAGCTGGCGAAGCTTGCCCCACGACCGGCGCACGGCGCTCTTGTATCGCTCGACCCCCCAATCGAGTCGCTCACAGATCTCCGCTCGCGACAAGCCGTTCGCCTGGCACACGAGCAGGCGCCGCTCGTCGCGGCTCAGGTCGTGAAGCACGTCGAGCAGGAGGTCTCGGGTCAACGCTCGGGTGGTGTGATCCTCGGCTCCGGGCTCGGTGTTCGCGATTCGTTCCAGCAGCTCCTCGTTGGCGTCGGATAGTCCGGGGAACCAGCGCTCGCGGCTTCCGTGCTCTCGCCGGAGGTCGTGGATCCGGGAGTAGAACCGCTGCGAGAGGACGTGCGACGCGTGCTCGGCGGACTCGAACCGCTTCCCGTCGCGCACGTCCTCCCACAGCTCCCCGGTCCCCTGCCAGAAGCAGTCCTCGAGGTCGGCGTGGGTCAGGTGGTTCACGTGGGCGGCCATCAGCTGCGCGCGGCTGCGGAGCGCGACCTCGAGGAACTCGTCAGCAGGATTGCGGCGGGGGCGTGCGCGAGCGGGGGACCTCCGGGAGGTCCGGGACGCGGGGGTCGTAGGCACTACCGGGCCGTCCATCTATCTGTTACTCCGTAAGCGCGGCCTCGCCGGGGTCAAATCCATCCTCGCCTTCCGTGACGCTCCATAATCTATGCGAAGATTCGGAACTTGTCAGGGCGCTATCCGACGCCAGACCCTCAGGCGTCCTACGCGGCGCGTAGAAGTCCCGGCCATGGCGGTCGAGGAGCCCAACGCCTCCGTTCAGATCGACGAGATCGCTCGCCGTGTCGTGGAGCTGCTGGCGGACGAGTCGCCCGCGCGCCTCGTGCCCGCGGCGGCGGTCGGAGGAGCTCTGGGAGCCCCCACGAGATGGGTCGAGGATCACGCCGCCGAGCTCGGAGCGGTATGGCTGCGCGACGATCTCGGCGAGGGACTGCGGTTCGACCTGCGCCGGGTCGTGGCCGTCCTGAGCGCGGGCAAGGAGCCGGGGCGGCTCCCGCGCTCGAGGGACCGGCGCCGAGCGGCGAGCCGCGCCGAACGGCATCGGCGGGCGGAGGCGGCGTGATCGACGAGCTGATGAAGCCCTCGGAGGTGGCGAGCCTGCTCGGCGTGTCGCGGACGTGGGTCTACGAGGCGGCGGCCTGCAGCCGCATTCCCAGCGTGCGGCTCGGCGACGCGGGCCCGGTGCGGTTCGTGCGCTCAGAGCTCGAGTCCTGGCTCCGGGAGGCGCGACGTGAATGGTCTCCGGCGGGAGGGGCCTCCGGCGCGCTGCGCCCGGTCAGCGCAGCGCCTGAGCGCCGGGCTGCGTAGCGCCCCAGATCGCCGCTTCGGTGAGCGCGGCCTCGCCGGCGAGGAACCCGCGCTCGAGATGGCCGTAGATCCGTTCGGTCGTCGTGATCGAGCTGTGCCCGAGCTGGCGCTGGACGAAGACGAGCGGGCGGCCGGTGGCGAGCCAGGCGGCCGCCGCGGTGTGGCGAAGCGCATGCAGGGGCATGTCGCGCAGGCCGGTGTCGGTGAGCGCCTCCTTGTGCCAGGCGCGGGAGACCGTGTTGCGGTCAAGCGGCGCGACGGCCTTGCTCGACCAACGTCCGCGGTCCTCCTTGCGCACGCGGACGGGCATGAGGAAGATGTGTCGCGGGCTACCCAGGTCAGCAGCCTGCTCTCCTGAGCCCGCACGCAGGTTCGCCAACACGCCGCAGACCCGAGGTCCGATCTGCACGGAGCGGAAGCGATCGCCCTTCGTCGAGCCTTCGCCGCCGACCTTGCTCGATCGGTAGACGCGAACGAGCCCCGCGTCCAGCTCGACGTCCTTCCAGCGCAGGGAGATCGCCTCGGAGATCCGCAGTCCTCCTCCGATGAGCAGCTCGGCGAGCGGGCGGTAGACCGGCCGGCAGACGTCGAGGTAGCGGGGGATCTCGGCGAGCCGCAGGAAGTCCGTCTCGTGGTGCTCGAGCGGCAGGCGCTGAACGGTGCTCGCGGGGTTGCCGGGCAGGAACCCGCGCTTGACGGCATCGTTGAGGCAGCCCACGAGGACGCCGAGGGAGTTGTTCAAGGTCTTTGGCTTGCACCGGCCCGAGCGGGCGGCGTCGGTCAGCCAGAGCTCGACAGCGGGGCCGTCGATAGCGCTCAGGCGACGCGTTCCGAAGGCCGGGAGCAGCCGCTTGCGGCCGTGGGTCTCGTAGTCGGCGAGGGTGCCGGCTTCGAGGTAGGGCGCGCGACGCTCGAGCCAATGGGTGAAGAAGGCCCCGAACGTCTCGCGGCTGACCCGCACGGTGCCGGTTCGGGCGCGGGTCGCCATCTCGCTGCGGAAGGCCTGGGCGGCCCGGATCGACGTGAAGCCGCGGCGGAAGGTCTGGCGGCCTCCGGAGTCTCGAAACGAGGCCGCGTAGCGGGTGCCCATCTTCGTCGAGTAGGCGTAGATCCCGGGGCTGTTGGTGGTGCGCACGAGAGGCTTGAAACGGGTCGTTTCGCGAACCCGTTTGTTATCACGGGTTTATCACGACCTGAGCTGAGCCGTCCGGAGGCGCAGGCGCGGAAACAAGAAAAGCCCCGCGTCTGCAGGGCTTTCCTCGATGCGCCGAAGAGGACTCGAACCTCCACGGGGTTATCCCCCACAAGGCCCTCAACCTTGCGCGTCTACCAATTCCGCCACCGGCGCGAGTGGGTGCGGCGGGGCCGGACTATAGAGGCCGCGGCTGCCCGCCCTTGATTCCGTCGGACCCCCGCGCTAGGTTACCGAACACATGTTCGTTCGACCGCTACGGAGAGGCAGATGGTTGACCTCAACCTGACCAAGCGCCAGCAGGAGATCTTCGACTTCATCAAGCGCTACTCGGCCAAGCAGGGCTACCCGCCGACGGTGCGCGACATCGGGAAGGCCGTCGGTCTGGCGTCCTCCTCGACCGTGCATGCCCACCTGGCGAACCTGGAGAAGATCGGGCTGCTCCGGCGCGACCCGTCGAAGCCGCGCGCGATCGAGCTCCTCGACCGCGCGACGGACGCGGTGAAGAGCATCGTCCAGCCCAGCGGGCTTCCGCTCGTGGGCGCGGTGGCGGCCGGTCAGCCGGTGCTTGCCGAGGAGAACATCGAGGAGTACGTGGAGGTCCCGGCCGCTGTGGGCGGGGAGGACGGCGAGTTCGTCCTGCGCATCAAGGGCGAGTCGATGAAAGACGCCGGCATCCTCGAGGGCGACCTCGTCGTCGTGCGCCCGCAGGACGTCGCCCTGGACGGGGACGTCGTCGTCGCGCTCGTGGGGGAGGAGGCGACGGTCAAGCGCTTCTTCAAGGAGGCCGACCACATCCGCCTCCAGCCCGAGAACACGGCCATGGAGCCGATCCGCTCCAAGGAGGTCAAGGTGCTCGGGAAGGTCGTCGGCCTGCTGCGGAGGCTCTGACGATGCCGGCGACGCTCTTCGCCGAGGACGTGCGCGCGCCGCTGGCGGCGTGCACGGCAGAGCGCGGTGGGCGGCGGGGCCTGACGCTGGAGCAGCTGCTCTCCGGCGCCTGGGAGGGGCTCGCCGCCCACGGCTCCGTCACGTGCCCCGCGTGCGCGGCGGCGGAGATGCAGGCCCGCTATGCGGCCGGCCCGACCGGGGCGCCGGTCGGCGGGCGCTGCGGTGGCTGTGGATCCACCCTCGCCTGACGTAGCATGCGAATCGCATGTCGATGATTCAGATCCGCAATGTCCCGCCCGAGGTTCACGAGCAGCTGCGGAGTCGGGCGAAGGCCAGCGGCCGGACGCTCTCGGACTACCTGCTCGACGAGATTCGGCGGATCGCCGTTCTTCCCACGCTCAACGAGTGGGTGGAGCTCGTGCGGGCCGACGAGCCGGTCCGGCTGAGAACGCCCGCCTAGGAGGTCCTTAGCGCCGAACGGCCGCGCGGCTCTGCGTGATCGTCGTCGACGCGAGCGCCATGGTCGTGGTTCTGGTCGGTGACCCGGCCGCGGCGTCGATCGCTGCGGCCATCAGGCGCGAGGACGTGCTGCACGCACCCGAGCACCTCATGATCGAGGTCATCTCGGCGCTGCGCGGCCTCGTCCTGCGCCGGGAGCTGGCCGAGCCCCGGGCCCGGATCGCGGCCGACCGGCTGGCGTTGCTGCGCGGGGGTGGCCCATGCCGTGCTGCCGCTGCGCACGAGGATCTGGGCGCTGCGCGATCAGCTCACGGCCTACGACGCGGCCTATCTGGCGCTCGCCGAGGCGATCGGAGGCGAGATCATCACGCTCGACGTCGCCGTCGCGAAGCTCGCCCGCCGGCGGGGTGTGCTGCGCGAGGTCGGCTAGCCTCCGTCCCGCAGGCCAAGCAGCCGCGGAGGCGTGCCTTCGAGGAAAGTCCGGACATCACAGGGCAGGGTGGTCGGTAACGCCGACCCGGGGAAACCCGCGGGCCAGTGCCACAGAAAACACACCGCCGATCGGAGTGGCAACCGGAGCGCAAGCCCCGGCCGCGACGAGGCAAGGTTGAAAAGGTGCGGTAAGAGCGCACCGGCGCCGTGGTGACACGGCGGCCAGGCAAACCCCACCCGATGCAAGGCCGAGCCGGACCGCCTGCAGGCGGCCCGCCGAGGTCCAGGTTGGCCGCAGAGATGGATGGCTGCTCACGACAGAATCCGGCTTACCGGCCTGCTAAGGCGAGGGCTCCGCTCCGGCGGGGCCCTCGCTACGAACGGGCGGCGCCGAGCGCTCAGTGCCCGCCGGCAGCGAAGCCGACCGTCCCGTTCGCGAGCCGGCGAACGCCGCCGCGGATCGGGCCGTGGGCGACGAGGTAGGCGAGCTCGCGGCCAATGTCCCGGATGCCGTTCGGACCGGGCAGGGGCGCGAGCGCGACCGTGGAGAGCACGCCCAGCGCCTGGCCGCCCGCGTCCAGGAAGGCGCTGCCGGAGTCTCCCGGTACGCCCCGGGGTGAGCGTGTAGACGGTGTAGCTCCTGCCGCCGCCGTCCACCGGGACGACCGTCCCCTTGTGAATAATGGTGTGTCGATAGACGCGCTCTCGCTCCGGCCGGCGTTCTCTAATGCAGCGCCGCTCGCACCTCCGCCGCCGCGCGCTCCCCGGAGCGCACCGCGCCGTCCATGTAGCCGTTCCAGTAGGTCGAGGTCTCCGTGCCCGCCCAGTGCAGCCGGCCCTGGGGCGCGCGCAGGTACGGCCCGTAGGCGGTGAGCGCGCCGAGCGCGGGGATGCCAACCGGGCAGCCGCGCGTCCACCGTTCACCGGACCACGCCGTCTCGAAGAATGCGGTCGGACGGCGCGCCGCGTCCCCGAAGAACTCCGCGAACTGGTCGAGGATCCGGCGACGCTTCTCGGTGGCGGACAGCGTCGCGTAGAGCCGGGCCTGGTCACCGCCCACGAAGCCGAAGAGGACCCCGGGCCTCCCGCCGGGCGGGGAGTCGTCGAACGTCGCGCTCATGAGACCCGTCGCCGAGAGGCCTTGACCCGTCATCCCGTTCGCGCGCCAGAACGGCGTGGGGTAGACGGCGGCGACCTTGGTCAGCGTGCCCTGGCCGTAGCGCTGCGTGAGCTGGTCGCGCTGGAAGGGCAGCAGCGGGTGGTAGTCGATCCGCCCGGCGAGCGCGGGCGGGATCGCGATGATGGCCCGGCGGGCGCGCACGGTGAGGCCATCGGCGTGGACCCTGACCCCGCTGCGGTCCTGATCGATCCGCCGGACCGGGCGGTTCAGGTGGACTCGGCGGCCGAGCCGGTTCGCCATGCGGAACGCGATCTCCTGCGAGCCGCCGTGAAAGCGGCTCTCCTGCGCCCCGTCGCGGGTGTCGAAGTTCCGCTCGAAGGTGCCGGGATGGCGCTCGTCTCCCGAGGCGGCGATGTAGAAGAGCGTGAAGAGGAGCGAGAGCTCGCCCGGCTCGGCGCCGAAGATCGGCCGCGTGGCCAGCGGGGCGATCCGGCGAAAGGCGTCCGTGGCCGAGTTGGCGTCGACGAAGGACTTGAGCGTCTGGGCGTCATAGTCGGCCGCCCCCGGCGTCCTCCAGGGAGCGTCGACGGGCACGGTACGCGCCATCGTGTCGAGCTTTCCCGCCAGGACGGCGAGCTCGACGAGGATCCTCGGGTCGGGCGGGGCGGTGCCCGTCGGGCCGGTGTCGGAGTAGCGGAAGCGCCGGCCGTCCGGTGCGATGTAGATGTTCTCGCCCTCGTCGTAGACCTTGAACGTGTCGACGCCGAGGCTCTTGGCCAGCGCCAGGAGACGATTCTGCGTCGGCCCGACGAACGTCCCGCCGCGTTCGGAGATGACGCCGCCGCCGAGCGGGTGGTTCCACACGCGCCCGCCGACGCGACCCCGCGCCTCAAGGACGACGACTGACTTCCCCGCGCGCACGAGCGCCCGTGCCGCGGTCAGGCCCGCGAAGCCGGCGCCGACGACGACGACGTCGACGCGGCGGGGCGTCGGGCGAGCCGCCGCCGTCCCGCCCGCGGCGAGCACGACCGCCCCCGCGGTCGCGCCGGTGCCGAGGAAGCGGCGGCGGCTGATGCTGGGGTCAAGCGGCATGGGCGGGCTCCTCGAATCCGGGGGTTCTTTGGTAATGGTGGCAGGCGGCGTGCGGCGTGGCTACGGTGGGCCCGTGGTCCTCTCCGCGCCCGCCGCCCCGCCGCCGGTCGCGCCGGTCATCTACCCCCTGCGGGATCGTGTGCTCCCACCCTGGGAGCCCCTGGGCGGATCGCGGGCGCGGGTCGCCGCCGCCCCCGGGCGCCGCTACCGCCTGCCCGACGGCTCCCATCTCCGGGTCGTCGTCTCCCCGAGCTACAAGGCGACCCAAGCGGACGTCGAGCGCTTCGCCGATCGCTTCTTCGGCACGCTCCTGCACGGTCCGGAGATGGAGCGCCTCACCGTCCGCGTGGAGACGAACCCAGAGGTGCAGCGCGACTGCGGCGCCGCGGACGTCCTCGCCTGCTACAGCCCGGCCGCCGAGACGATGGTCGTCCCCGGCAGCGCGGCGCCGAGCGGCCAGTTCCCGCAGGCGTTCATCATCGCCCACGAGTACGGGCACCACATCGCGCGCAACCGCCTGAACACGCCGTGGGACGCCTCGACCTTCGGCCCCAAGCACTGGGCCACCGAGGAGCACATCTGCGGAGGGGTCTACGCCCGGCGGCGGACCTTCTTCCCGGGTGACGAGGGGCGCCACTACATCGCCAACCCGGGGGAGGACTGGGCCGAGACGACGGCCATGGCCCGCTTTCCCCAGTACCTGCGGTTGTGGCAGTTTCTGCCGCGGCTGAAGCCGGACGCGGCGGCCTTCGCGGCCGCGCGGACGGACATCCTCAGGTCGTGGCGCGGGCCCGCGCGCTTGGGCTATCGGGCGGTGCTCTCCCCGGCGCGTGCGGTGAGGACGATCCGCCTCACGACGCCGCTCGACGGCCGCGTGCGCATCAGCCTCTCGCCGACGGCCGGAGTGCGGGCGGAGATCCGCGCCTACGGGCCGAAGGGTGAGGCGCTCGGGCGGGCGAACACGAACCGCGCCGAGCTCGACGTCTGCGGGGCCCGCCGGCTGACGTTCCGGATCGTCCACCGCGCCGGTGCGGGCGCGGTGGGGATCAGGATCACGCGGCCTTAGGGTTCTTAGGCCTTGGGAGCGACCGGCGGATGTGCGAACATGTGTTCGCACATGGTGGTCTGTGTCCTCCTGCCCCGCTTCGCGCTCGCGATCGCCGCGGGCGGTCGCGCCAACCTGCTCGAGCGCCCGGCCGCGCTCGCGCCCGGGCCGGGCCGGGAGCCGGTCGTGGGGGAGTCCTCGCTGGCCGCCGAGGCGTTCGGCATCCGCGCCGGTATGCGGCTCGGCGAGGCGCTCGCCCGCTGCCCGGAGCTCGCGCTCGTGCCGCCCGATCCCGCGGGCGTGGCCGACGCCTGGGAGCGCCTCCTCGGCCGCCTCGAGGGGATGGGCGCCCGCGTGGAGTCCGACCGCGCCGGACTCGCGTGCTTCGAGGGCCGCGGGCTCGAGCGACTCCACGGGGGGGAGGACGGCGTGCTCGCGGCGGCCCGGCGCGCGCTCCGGGCGCCCGCCCGGCTCGGGGCGGGGACGTCCCGCTTCGCTGCCGTAGCCGCCGCCTCGCGCGCGCGTGCGCGTCGTCCCGAGGTCGTCCGTGGCCCGGCGGCCGCCTACCTCGAGCCCCTGCCCGTCACCCTGCTCGAGACGCGGGCCGAGACGGCGCGCCTCGTCGCGCCGCTCGAGCGGCTCGGCGTGGGCACGCTGGGCGCGCTGGCCGCGCTTCCGCGCGCGAACGTGGCCGACCGCTTCGGCCGCGTGGGGCTCCTGGCCCACGACCTGGCCCGGGGGAGGGACACGGCGCTTCGCCCCCGCGACGTGCTCGAGCGCCTCGAGGAGGTGCTCGACCTGCCCGAGGCGGCCTCCGGGCCCCAGCTCGAGCGCGGGCTCGGAATGCTGATCGACCGTCTCCTCGCCCGGCCCGAGCGCCGCGGCCGCACGCTCCGCTCGGTCGTCCTCTCGGCGCGGCTCGTGGAGAGCGGCACCTGGCGGGAGCCCGTGCCCTTCCGCGAGGCCCTCTCCGATCCCGCCCGGATGCGCCTCGCGCTCGCGCCCCGGCTCGCGCTCCTGCCCGCGCCGGCCGAGGCGCTCCGGCTGACCGTCGAGCGCTTCGGGCCGCCGTGCGGGGAGGCGCGCTCCCTGCTCGACGCGGCGGCCGAGCTCCGGCGCGCGCGTCTGCGCGAGGGCATCCGCCAGGCCCAGGTCGCGGCGGGGGAGGAGGCGGCTCTGCGCATCCACGCCGTCGATCCCCGCTCGCGGGTGCCCGAGCGCCGCGCCTCCCTGGCGCCGTGGGAGGGAGCGTCGTGACGGGCCCGCGGCGGATCGGCGAGCCCCGGCGGGCGGCGGTGAGAGCGGGCGCGGGCGGGCGGCCGCTCCGGGTCGATGACCGGGAGGTCGACTGCGTGCGCGAGTCCTGGTTCATCGAGGATCGCTGGTGGACCTCACGGCCGCTGCGCCGCCGCTACTGGGAGGTCGTGACCCTGTGCGGGCGCGACGTCGTCGTCTTCCACGACCTCGAGGACGGCCGGTGGTACCGGCACCGGTGAGGATCAGGCGCGCGCGGCGCGGCGTCGCCACGCCTCCACGAGGCCCGGGCGCGCGCGCACCGTGACAGGCGTCGGCGGCTCGGGCGGGCTGAGCGGCTCGGGCCGCGGAGGCACCGGGGCGGGTGCGCCGGAGTCCTGCAGGAGCGAGGCCAGCGGGGAGTCGCGCAGGCTCGCGCGGCGGCCGGTGCGCGAGCGGGACGGAGTGGGCCGGGGTTCGGGCGCCGGAGGTTCGGGCGCCGGAGCGGGCTCGGGCGCGCGGGCCTCCACCGCCTGGGCGGGCGCGGTGAGCGGATCGCCGCCGTCCCCGCGCAGCTCCGCCACCAGCGCCGCGAGCTCGGCCGCGGCCGCCTCGACGGCGTCGGCGGCCCGCTCGCTCCGGGTGCGCGCGGCGAGGCGGGCGCGGGTCGCCCGGGCGTCCGCCTCCCGTACCGCGCGTATCGCGGTCTCGTGGGCGGCGTCCAGGGTCTGGCGAAGATCGCGGGCGAGGTCACCCGAAGCCAGGTCGTGCGCCATGCGACCTCTATTCGTCGTGGCGCTCAGGGTACCTTCCGGCCATGTGATGAACGATGCGCAGCGAGCGGACGGGACCGGGCAGCGGCCCCGTCTCCCGCGTGAAGCGTTCAGGACCGTCGGGCGCGAGGGCGGCGAAGCCGGCGCTCACACGCGCGAGATACTCGTCGGCGACGACGCAGCGCCCGGCCGCCCGGCCGCGGCGCAGGCGCTCCCGCCCGGCGGCCGAGCCGACGTAGGCCCAGGCCGGGCCCGCGGAGGTCCCCACACACGCGCGCGCGTAGTTCCGCTCGCGCGCGTCGAGGGCGGGGAGGTCCGCCTCGGCCACCTCCACGACGGCACCGGTGACCTCGCCGCCGGGGTCCGGTTCGAGGTCGAGGAAGGCGACCCAGAGGGCGGGCCGCTCGCCGGTCGCCGTGTCCTCGAAGTGCTTATAGCCCGTGATGTCCTCCATGTTGTCCATGGCCACGCCCCAGGTTCGCCGCCGGCCGCGGAGCGTCGCTGGGCGCCCGCCTTCCGCGGCGGGGACGAGCGAGCCGTAGCCGAAGACGAGCGGCACGCGGACAACCTATGGGCAGCTCGTCGCTTCCGTCCGGTCTGTATGCGAACATGCGTTCGTGTCCTACGTCGAGCTCCACGCGCACTCGGCCTTCTCGTTCCTCGACGGTGCCTCGTTGCCGGAGGATCTCGCGCGCGCAGCCGTCGAGCACGGCTACTCCTCCTTCGCGCTCACCGACCACAACGGCGTCTCGGGGTCGATGGAGTGGGCGGAGTCCGCGCGGGCCCTCGGGCTCTCGGCTCTGCACGGCGCCGAGGTCGACCTCTCCGACGGGCGCCACCTGACGCTCCTGGCCGAGAGCACGCGGGGGTGGGGGAGCCTCTGCCGCATCCTCACCGCGGCCCACGCCCACACGCGAGAGAGACCGGCCGGCACGCCCGTGGGCGATCCTCACGTCCCGCTCGAGACCGTGCTCGCCCACGCCGAGGGGCTCGTCTGCCTCTCGGGCTGCGCGAGCCGGGGGGTGGAGGACGAGCCGACGCTCCGGCGCCTGCGCGAGGTCTTCGGCCCGGAGAGCCTGCGAGTCGAGCTCCAGCGCCCCTTCCACGCGGGCGACCGAGCGCAGAGCCGCCGCCGGGCGGCGCTCGCGCGGCGGCTCGGGCTGCGGACCGTGGCCACGGGGAACGTCCACGCCCACTCGCGCGCCCGCGCGCGGCTGCAGGACGCGCTCGTCGCCGTGCGTCTGCGCAAGACCCTCGAGTCCTCGGAGCCCGAGCGCCGCGGCAACCACGCCCACGTCCTCGCCTCCCCAGCGGCGATGGCCGCGCGGTTCTCCGACTTCCCCGAGGCGGTGGCCGAGACCGAGCGCCTGGCCGAGCGGCTCGCGCTCGACCTGAAGGTCGATCTCGGCTACCGCTACCCCGGCGCGGAGGACGCAGAGCAGCCCTGCATCCTCGCCGAGGCGTGCCGTGTGGCCTTCGAGGAGCGCTACCCGCCGGGCCATCGCCACCGCGCGGAGGCGGCGCGGCGCCTCGAGCAGGAGCTCCGCCTCATCGAGCGGCTCGGGCTCTCCGGCTTCTTCGTCCTGCACCGGGACATCCTCGAGCTGGCGCGGGAGGTTGCCGTCGAGGTCCGGGGGCCGGACACCGCCCGCGCGCTCCTGCCGCCGGGGCGGGGGCGGGGGTCGAGCGTCTCCTCCATCGTCTGCTACCTCACGGGTCTCTCCCACGTCGACCCGATCGCCAACGAGCTCCTGCTCGGCCGCTTCCTGAACGAGGAGATCTCCGCCCTGCCGGACATCGACCTCGACTTCCCGCGCGACGTGCGCGAGCGGCTCCTGCCCCGCATCCACGACGTCTACGGCATCGAGCGCTCGGCCCTCGTCGCCGCCTTCCCGACCTACCGCGCCCGGGGGGCGATCCGCGAGCTCGGCAAGGTGCTCGGCCTGCCGCCGGGGGAGATCGAGCGCGTCGCCCGGGGCTCTGAGGGCTGGTCGGCGTTGGAGCTCGAGCGGGACATCGCCGCCTCGCTCGGCGAGCGCCGCCTGGCCTCGGGCCGCTGGCGCTGGCTCGCCGCGCTCGGGCGCGAGGCCCACGGGCTGCCGCGCCATCTCTCCCAGCACTCGGGCGGGATGATCGTCTCCACACGGCCGCTCGTGGACTGCGTGCCCGTCGTCCCCGCCGCGATGGCGGGCCGGCAGATCTGCCAGTGGGACAAGGACTCCTGCGCCGACGCGGGCTTTCTCAAGATCGACCTGCTCGGCCTGGGGATGCTCTCCGCCGTCGAGCGCGCGGTCGAGACGATCGCGCGCACGCGCTCCGAGCGGATCGACCTCTCGCGGATCCCCCACGACGACCCCGAGGTTTACTCCGCGATCCAGCGAGCGGAGACGCTCGGTGTCTTCCAGATCGAGTCCCGCGCCCAGATGGCCTCGCTCCTGCGCACGCGGCCGGCGACGCTCGACGACCTGACGGTGCAGGTGGCGATCGTCCGGCCGGGGCCGATCCAGGGCGGCGCTGTGAACCCCTACATCGATCGCCGCCAGCGTCTGCGGGAGGATCCGGAGTACCAGATCCCCTACCTGCACCCCTCGCTCGAGCCAGTGCTCTCGGACACGCTCGGGACGATCATCTTCCAGGACCAGGTCATCGAGGTCGCGATGGCCTTCGCGGGCTTCTCGCCCGGTCAGGCCGAGGAGCTCCGCCGGGCGATGAGCCGCAAGCGCTCGGCCGAGGCGATCGAGGCGCTGCACCAGGACTTCCTCGACGGCGCGCGGGCCACGCACGGGGTGGAGGAGGACCTCGCCGAGCGGGTCTTCCAGATGATCACCGGGTTCTCGGGCTTCGGGTTCCCGAAGGCTCACGGCGCCGCCTTCGGCCTGCTCGCCTACCAGTCGACGTGGCTGCGCGTCCACTACTTCCCCGAGCTCTTCGTCGCGCTGCTGAACGAGCAGCCGATGGGCTTCTATCCCTCCGACGCGCTCGTCCACGAGGCGCAGCGCCGGGGGGTCGCGGTGCATCCGCCGGAGGTGAACGCCTCGGGGGTGGAGTGCGAGGTCGACGAGGCGGGGGCGATCCGGGTCGGGCTCGGCTACGTCCGCGGGGCCCGCCGGGCGGAGGTCGAGGCGCTCGTGGCCGCCCGGGAGGCCGAGGGCCCCTTCCGCGACCTCAGCGAGCTCGCCTCCCGGGTCGGCGCCGGCCGGCCCGCGCTCGAGGCGCTCGCCTGGGCAGGGGCGTGCGACGATCTCGCGGGCGGTGATCGCCGCGTGGCACTCTGGCGCCTGGGCGCCTCGACGCCGGGCCGGCGGGTGCCGGGGGGGACGCAGCTCGCGCTGCCGCTCGAAGCGCCCACGGCGCCGGGGCTCGCGCGCGTCGGCGCGTGGGAGGAGGTGATCGCCGACTACGCCACGACGGGCGTCTCGGCCCGGGCCCATCCCCTGGCGCTCCTGCGCTCTGAGCTCCCGGCCGGCGCGGTCACGAGCGGCGACCTCGTGCACCTGCGCCACGGGCGGCGGGTGCGGATCGGCGGCCTCGTCGTCGCCCGCCAGCGCCCGGGCACGGCGAGCGGGGTCGTGTTCATGCTGATCGAGGACGAGCTCGGGACGGTCAACCTCGTCGTCCCGCCGCCCGTCTACGAGCGCTTCCGCCTCACCGTGCGCACGGAGCCGCTGATCCTCGCCGAGGGCGTCCTCGAGCGCCATCCCGCGGCGGGCGGTGGGCTCAACGTCCTCACCGACCGGATCACGGCGCTCGACGCCGCGGACCGGCCGCGCACGGAGGCGAAGGAGTTCTCCCTGCTCGACGAGATCGAGCGCCGGCGGCAGCTGGCCGCGATCGCGGTGGGCGGGACCGACAGCGAGCCCGCCGCCGCGGCCGGCGCGGGCGCGGGCGCGGGCGCCGACCCGGGCGACTTCCGCGCGGTGGCGCCGCCCGTCATGTCCTTCGCAGCGGGGAGGAGGCGGTGAGCAGAGGCGTTCCCCGGCGCCCTCGCCATCCCTCCGGCGATCCGGACGGGTATCTTCCGCCCAGCCATGGCTCCGTTCCTCTTCGTCGGCTTCTGGATCGTCATCGCCCTTGGCCTCACCTTCGTGGGGCTCCGCGGCGGCCCGGGCGGCGCGCGCGAGGCGCTGCAGAGCCAGTCGCGCGGCAGCCGGAAGTTCGCCAGCCTGTTCTTCGTCGTGGTCTTCGCCGGCCTCGGGCTCGTCGTTCCCGCCGTGCTGCTGGCCGGCAACCACGACAAGGCGGATGAGCACTACAACGGCGTCAAGCTAACCGCGATGGACGGCCGCGGGCGCGAGATCTTCCGCCTGCAGTGCGCGACCTGCCACACCTTGGCGGCGGCCAAGGCGGCGGGCAAGGTCGGGCCGAACCTCGATCAGCTGAAGCCCCCGAAGGCTCTCGTCCTCGACGCGCTGAAGAACGGCCGCATCCGCGGCAACGGCACCATGCCCGCGAACCTCGTCAGCGGCAAGGACGCTGACGCCGTGGCGGGTTTCGTGGCCAAGGTCGCGGGCCACTGACCCAGCCTGCGCCGCGGCGTTCCGTCCGGAGCACCGCGTAAGACTCGCGCCGAACCCGGCGTTATGTCCCTGCTAGCATCGGCCGCCGTCGTACCGCTGAATCCTCGCCGCCCGGCGGGGAACGGGGGACCCAGGCAGGTGGGGCGAATCGCCTTTTGATCGCGAAGCGCCGCTTTGACCACCGCCCCGTGGGCGGTGGTGCCCGCGGCGTGAGCCCGGCAGCTAACCCCGCAAGCCCAACGAAAGAGGACCGACGATGCACAGCTCCCGCCCGGCCCCGGCCGGCCCCAAGCCGAGCACGCCCCGCCGCACCGTGGTCATCCGCGGCCAGGTCGCACCGCCGCGCCGCCCCCGGACGCCGGCCCGCGAGCGGATGGGCGCCCGCCCCGACCGCGCGGCGCTCTACGCGCTGCTCCTCGGGCTCTTCCTCATCCTCGTCGCCGTCGCCAGCGCGCACCCGTAGTCTGCGGGGGTGCCCGACTCCCCCGAGTCCCCGGCCGACGTCCTCGCGCTCGTCCAGGAGCAGGGGATCCGCTTTATCCGCCTGTGGTTCACGGACATCCTTGGGCAGCTCAAGTCCTTCTCGGTGAACTCCTCAGAGCTCGCCGACGCCTTCGAGGGCGGGATGGGCTTCGACGGCTCCTCGATCACCGGTTTCAATGCGATCGAGGAGTCGGACATGATCGCCATGCCCGACCCGTCGACCTTCGCGGTCCTGCCCTGGCGCCCGACCGACGAGGGCGTCGCGCGCATGTTCTGCGACGTCCTCACACCGGAGCGGACGCCGTACGAGGGCGATCCCCGCCACGTCCTGCGTCGCGCCCACGAGCGCGCGCGGGCGATGGGCTTTGATCGCTACAACGTCGGGCCCGAGCTCGAGTTCTACCTCTTCCGCGATTCGAAGGGGACGGAGGTCCTCGACAACGGCGGCTACTTCGACCTGACGACGCTCGACGCCGGCACGGACTTCCGCCGGGACACCGTCCTCGCCCTCGAGCAGCTCGGGATCCACGTCGAGTACACCCACCACGAGGTCGGGCCCTCCCAGCACGAGATCGACATGCGCTACGCCGACGCGCTGAAGATGGCCGACGACTGCATGACCTACCGCATCACCGTGAAGGAATACGCGATGAAGTACGGCCTGCATGCGACGTTCATGCCCAAGCCGCTGCACGGTGAGAACGGGTCGGGGATGCACACCCACCAATCGCTCTTCGCCGACGGGAGAAACGCCTTCTACGACCCGGAGGACCAGTGGTTCCTCTCCGAGACCGGCAAGGCTTTCATCGCCGGCCAGCTCCGCCACGCGCGCGAGATCTCCTCGATCTTCGCCCAGTGGGTCAACTCCTACAAGCGGCTCGTGCCGGGCTACGAGGCGCCGGTCTACGTGGCCTGGAGCCGCCGCAACCGCTCGGCGCTCGTGCGCGTGCCGCTCTACCACCCGGGCAAGGAGCGCACGACGCGGATGGAGCTCCGCTGTCCCGACCCCGCATGCAATCCCTATCTGACCTTTGCCGTCCTGCTCCAGGCGGGCCTCGAGGGGATCGAGAAGGGCTACGAGCTGCCGGAGCCGATGGAGAAGAACCTCTACCACCTCGCGCCCGACGAGCGCCGTCGGCTGGGTATCGAGGAGCTCCCGGAGACGCTCGGGGAGGCGATCGAGATAACCGCGGAGTCAGAGCTCGTGCTGCGGACTCTCGGCGAGCACATGTTCAACCGCTTCGTCGAGATCAAGCGCCAGGAGTGGGACGACTACCGAGTGCAGGTCACGCCCTGGGAGCTCGAGCGCTACCTCCCAGTGCTGTAGCCCGGCCCCGACCCGAGGACGTCGTCTACTTCTTCGGCAGGGTGCCCTGCGCGGTGCAGCCCGCCGACGACGCCGCGCTCCTCTGCTGGGCGTTCGGCACGAAGCGCTTGCTGTCGCGCGTGTAGCGGTAGTGCTTCGGGCGCGCCAGGTAGTCCGAGGGGTAGAGGCTCGGACACAGCCGCGCGAGCTGCTGATCGCTCAGCTTCTTGACGGCCGGGTTCTGCAGGAAGTCCCGGCGCTTGGCCTGATCCCCGGTGATGGCGGCGCCGCAGCCGGAGGCGGCGAGCGCGAGTAGTGCGAGGGGGAAGGCGGCGCGGCGCATCGGCCGGGCAGGCTATTGCCTCGCGGGGCTCAGACCCGGACGCCGGTGAGCACGATCTCGAGGTAGCGCTCCCAGTCGCCGCCCGTGCGCGTCACGGCTGAGAGGCCACAGAACAGCGTGTGCAGGTCCTCCTCGGTGACCTCGGGCCGGGCGAGGCCCTGGGCCTGGGCACGGGCGAGGATCGCGCCCGTCGGCGGCCCCAGGCGCACCCGATGGCAGCAGCGGTCGGGGAGGTCGTCGGCCAGCGAGAGGAGCGCGTCGGCCTGCCCGCGGTTGGCCGCCTGGTCCTGGGCGGCGCGGCGGAAGACCCGGGTGAGGCCGGCCCAGGGGTCCGGGTCGGTCGCGCACTCCGCGGCGATGAAGGCCGCGAGCGCGTCGATCTGGCGCTCGAGCACGGCCTCGGCCAGCTTCTGCTTGGTGGGGAAGTGACGGTAGAGCGTGCCGACGCCGACCCCGGCGCGCCGGGCGACGTCCTCCATCTGAGCCTCCTGGCCGGCGTCGGCAAAGACCTTCTCGGCCGCCTCGAGGACCCGCGCCCGGTTGCGCGCCGCGTCGGCGCGGAGCGGTTTTGCGACGGGGTGGGTAAGGGTCACCGACAAAGCGGAAGTAGTGTTCCGGTTGCTTGCTAGGGTGGCGGCCGCCAACCGGAACCGGCAGTCCGATTCTACCCGAAAGGCCGCTCATGGACTCCACCCCCGACCCCCGCCGCTGGAACGCGCTCGTCCTGCTCGGCGCCGCCCAGTTCATGGTCGTCCTCGACGCCTCGATCGTGAACGTCGCGCTCCCCTCGATCCAGTCGGCGCTGCACTTCTCCCAGCAGAACCTCCAGTGGGTGGTCAACGCCTACACGCTCGCCTTCGGCGGCTTCCTCATGCTCGGTGGCCGCGCAGCGGACCTGTTCGGGCGCCGGCGCCTGTTCATCGTCGGGCTCGGGCTGTTCTCCTTCGCCTCGCTGCTCGGCGGCCTGGCCGCCTCGGAGGGCTGGCTCATCGCCGCTCGCGGGCTGCAGGGCCTCGGAGCCGCCATCGTCTCGCCCGCCGCGCTGGCCATCGTCACGACGACGTTCACCGAGGGGCGGGAGCGGAACAAGGCGCTCGGCATCTGGGGCGCGCTGGCCGGCGGCGGCGGCGCCGCGGGCGTGCTGCTCGGCGGCGTCCTCACCTCGGGCCTCGGGTGGGAGTGGGTGCTGTTCGTCAACGTTCCCGTAGGTCTCGCCGTGGCGCTCCTTGCCCCCAGGTTCGTGGCCGAGAGCCGCAGCGCCGACGCCGGCGGCGCCGACGTGGCGGGGGCGTTCCTCGTCACCGGCGGCCTCGTGGCCATCGTCTACGCGCTCGTCGACACCCAGAGCGCGGGCTGGGGCTCGGCGCAGACGATCGTCCTGCTCGCCGCCGGGGCCCTCGCGCTCGGCGCCTTCGTCCTGCGCGAGCGGGCGGCGCGCGCACCGATCATGCCGCTGCGGATCTTCCGCAACCGCAGCGTGGCGAGCGCCAACGCGGTCGGTCTGCTCGTCGGCGCGTCTCTGTTCTCGATGTTCTACTTCATCTCGCTCTACCTCCAGCAGGTGCTGCACTACTCGGCGCTGAAGGCCGGGCTCGGCTATCTGCCCCTGGCGGTCATGATCATCGTCTCGGCCGGCGTCGCCTCCCAGCTCGTGACCAAGGTCGGCGCGAAGCCGGTCATGGCCACCGGGCTCCTGGCGATCGCCGTCGGCCTGCTGCTCTTCTCGCGCGTCTCCGCGGACGGAACCTACGTGCCGAACGTGCTCATCCCGTCGGTGGTGGCCGCCTTCGGGCTCGGGTTCTCCTTCGTGCCGCTGACGATCGCGGCCGTCGCGGGGGTCGCCGAGCACGAGGCCGGGCTCGCTTCCGGGCTCATCAATACCGCTCAGCAGGTCGGCGGGGCGCTCGGCCTGGCGATTCTCTCGACGATCGCCAACTCGCGCACCGCCGACGTGCTGCAGGCGGGCGGGGCCAAGCTCGTGGCCTTCACCGACGGCTTCTCGCGCGCCTTCGCCACGGGCGCCGGCTTCGCCGTCATCGGCGTCCTGCTCACCCTCCTCGCCGTGCCCCGGATCAGCGCTGCCGCGGCCGGCGAGGCCCCGGCCGCGGCGTAGCACCTGAATGGACCCGCTCAGCCGATCCGCACCGACCAGCGGCCGCGGGTGCTCACGCGGACGTCCCGGTAGGTACCCGCCGGAAGCATCATGCGCCCACGGCGTCCGGGCGCGCGCAGCGCGTAGCGCCGGCGGCCGACGGTCACCGCGACCCGCGGCGCCGCGCGCGTGCCGCTCCACGACAGGGTCACGGCGCGGCGGAGGGTGAGGTGGAGCCGTGGCTCCCGCAGGCGGTGGAGAACGCGTAGAGCTTGCCGTCGTCGGCGCCCACGTAGACGACCCCGCCCGCGACGACGGGCGAGGACTCGACAGGACTGCCGATGTTCGCGCGCCACACCTGGGCGAGCCCGCCCACGTTGCTCGCGCCGATCGTCCTCTCGGTCGGGTTGGCGCCGTCGTGGCTCTCCCCGTAGCGGTACTGCGTCCAGTCACAGCCGCCGAGCAGGACGGCTCCGATCGACAGGAGGAGGATGAGCAGAGCGCGCACAGGGGAGGCCCGCGGGCGGCGCTAACCGACTTCGAGCGTCGCCGCCAGCTCCCCGGGATCGGTCACCGGCGCGCGGCAGGCGAAGGACTCGCATACGTAGGCCGCCGGGCGGCCGTCCACCCGCCCGCGCCCCGCGAGCAGCGGGACCTGCGGGTCCTCGCCCCCGGCGAGCACGAGCCGGGGCCGCAACCGGGAGCGCACGGTCGCGGCGAGCGGCCCCGCCGGCCCCTGGCCCGCGATCGCCACCTCGCGCACCGGCCCGAGCGAGAAGGCGATCGCCTGGAGCAGGTGGCCGAAGGCCTGCGGGTGCCGGGCGGCGACGGGGTGCAGCAGCGCGATGACGCCGTCCGCGGCCTCGCGATAGCGCGCCTCGCCGGTGAGCGCGGCCAGGCGCAGAAGGCCAAGCGCGGCGGCGGAGTTGCCGGACGGAATCGGGCTGTCCTCGAGGTCCTTGCGCCGGGCGACGAGCGGCTCGTGATCCGCGGGCACGGAGAAGAAGCCGCCGTGCTCCGGATCGGCGAAGCGCGCGAGGATCTCCTCCGCGACGGCGCGCGCCTCGGCGAACCAGCGGCCCTCCCAACTCGCCTCGTAGAGGGTGAGGAGCGCCTCGAGCAGGTAGGCGTGGTCCTCGAGGTAGGCGCCGAGGTGCGCCCGGCCGTCCTTCCAGGTGCGCAGCAGGCGACCGTCGGCGCCGCGCAGCTCCCGCAGGACGAACTCCGCGCCCTGGCGCGCGGCGTCCAGGTACTCCGGCTCGCCGAGGACCGCGCCGGCGTCGGCCAGCGCCCCGATCATCAGCGCGTTCCAGGCCGTGAGGCGCTTGTCGTCGAGGCCCGGGCGGACCCGCTCGGCGCGGGCGGCGAGGAGCGCCGCCCGGAGCTCCGGGAGATCCTCGGGAGGATCGACGCCCGGCGCGCGCACGAGGATGTTCTCCCCCTCGAAGTTCCCGCCGCCCGAGACGCCGAAGTAGGCCATGGCCGCCTCGGCGCGCTCGCCGAGGACGTCCTCGAGCTCAGCGAGCGACCACACGTAGAACTTCCCCTCGACGCCCTCGGAGTCGGCGTCGAGGGCGGAGGCGAAGCCGCCCTCCGGGCCGCGCATCTCCCGCAGTGCCCAGTCGAGGATCCCCCGGCCGGCGTCGAGCAGCTCGGCGTCGCGCGAGACGAGCCACCCGTGCAGGTAGGAGCGCGCGAGCAGCGCGTTGTCGTAGAGCATCTTCTCGAAGTGGGGGACGGTCCACGTCGCGTCGACCGCGTAGCGGGCGAAGCCGCCGCCGATCTGGTCGTGGATCCCGCCGCGGGCCATCGCACGCAGCGTGGCCACCGCCATCCCGCCGGGGTCCCCGAGGGAGAGCAGCAGCTCGAGCGCGCTGTGGGGTGGGAACTTCGGCGCGCCGCCGAACCCGCCGCGCGCCGGGTCGTAGGCGCCGCGCAAAGATTCCACCGCGCGCTCGAGGATCCCCGCGTCGACCGCGCCCGCCGCGGGGGAGATGCGCGCGCCACCGCGCAGGTGGGCGACGATCCGCTCCGAGCCCGCGCGAATCTCCTCCGGGCGCTCCTCCCAGGCGTCGGTCACGGCGCGGACGACGTCGCGCCACGCGGGCATCCCCCCGCGCGAGGCCGGGGGGAAGTAGGTCCCGGCGTAGAACGGCACCTGCTCCGGGGTGAGGAAGGCGTTCAGCGGCCAGCCGCCGCTGCCCGTCATGGCCTGCAGCGCGTCCATGTAGATCGCGTCGACGTCCGGGCGCTCCTCGCGATCGACCTTGACGCACACGAGGCGCTCGTTCATGAGCGCCGCCGTCTCCGGGTCCTCGAAGGACTCCCGCTCCATGACGTGGCACCAGTGGCAGGCCGAGTAGCCGATCGAGACGAGCACCGGCCGGTTCTCCGCCCGCGCGCGCTCCCACGCCTCGGGGCCCCAGGGCAGCCAATCGACCGGATTGTCCTGGTGCTGGAGAAGGTAGGGGGAGGTCTCCCCGGCGAGCCGGTTGGGCATGCTCGGACCATATGCCTCCTCATCGCGAACCCGTCACGGCGCTGAACGCGCCCGCCGCCATCGGTCCCTACGTCCATGCCGTCCGGGCCACCGGCGAGCTTCTGTTCTGCTCGGGCCAGATCCCGCTCGACGCCGGGTCGGGCGAGCTCGTGGGGGAGACGCCCGGCGACCAGGCGCGGCAGTGCCTGGCCAACCTGACGGCGGTCTGCGCCGCGGCGGGCGCGACGCTCGCCGACGCCGTCCGGGTGACGGTCTACCTCACCGACATGGGCGCCTTCGCCGAGGTCAACGACGTCTACGCCGAGGCGTTCGCCGGGGCCGAGCCGCCCGCGCGCGTCGCGGTCGGCGTGGTTGCACTACCCAAGGGCGCCCAGGTGGAGATGGATGCGATCATCGCCCTGCCGGGATGAGCCCGGCCGGGGTCAGCGATGACCGCGTCGTCCGCGCCCGCGCGGCGGGAGCGGACGTCGTACGCCGCACGCCGATCCTGACCTCCCGGACGATCTCCGAGGCCGCCGGCGGCCGCGTAGTCCTCAAGGCGGAGAACCTGCAGCGGACGGGATCCTTCAAGCTGCGCGGCGCGCTCGCCAAGCTCGCCGCGCTCGGGAGCGAGGGCTGCGCGCGGGGGGTGGTGTGCGCGAGCGCGGGCAATCACGCCCAGGCTGTGGCCTACGCCGCCCGCGCCCGTGGCGTGCCGTGCGAGGTGTTCGTCCCGGCCGAGGCCCCGGTGGCCAAGGCCGAGGCGACGGCGGCGCTCGGGGCGATCGTCCGCCGGGCCGGTCCCTCGCTCGAATCCTGCCTCGCGGCGGCTCGGGCCCGCGCCGCCGAGGGCCCGGCCCTAGTGCATCCCTACGACGACCCGGACATCGTCGCCGGCCAGGGCACGCTCGGTCTCGAGCTCCTCGAAGGCGTCCCGGAGCTCGCCCGGATCGTCGTGCCCGTCGGCGGCGGCGGCCTCGCCGCCGGCGTGGCCGCAGCCGTGCACGCGAGCCGGCCCGAGGTCGAGATCCTCGGAGTGCGGGCCCGCGACGCGCCCACGATCGCCGACGGGATCGCCGTCAAGCACCCCGGCCGGGTGACCGCCCCGCTCCTCGAGCGCCATCTGGCCGAGCTCATCAGCGTCGGAGACGACGAGATAGCGCGGGCCATGGTCCTCCTGCTCGAGCGCGCGAAGCTCGTCGTCGAAGGCGCGGGCGCCGTCGGCGTGGCGGCGCTCCTCGCCGGGCTCGTCGCCCCGGCGGCCGCGGGCACGACGGTCGCGATCCTCTCGGGCGGGAACGTGGATCCCGGGCTGCTCGCGGGGATCATCCGCCGCAGCGAGACCGAGGCCGGGCGCCGCCTCGTGCTCCTGACCCGGTTGCCGGACCGGCCCGGCTCGCTCGCGCGGCTGCTCGCGCTCGTGGGGGAGACGGGCGCGAACCTCGTCCACGTCGAGCACGTCCGCGAGGGGGTCGCCCTCCACGTGCGCGAGACCGCCGTGCAGCTCGTGCTCGAGACGCGCTCGAGCGAGGACGCCGTGGTCGTCGAGGCGGCGATCGCCGCGGCGGGCTACACCGCGAGCCGGCTCTAGCGCCGCCCGAGAACGGCCAGGTCCCCTCCCCCGTGCCGGCGCGCTCTACGCCGGCGTCACGTAGGCGCCGGACAGCCCGCCGTCGATGAGGAACGTCGAGGCTGTGACGTAGGACGCCTCGTCGCTGGCCAGGAAGAGCGCGGCGTTCGCGATCTCCCCCGCCTGCGCGAAGCGGCCCATCGGCAGATGAACCATCCGGCGCGCGGCGGCGGCCGGGTCGTCGGCGTAGAGCTCGCGCAGGAGCGGCGTGTCGACCGGGCCGGGGCACAGCGCGTTGACGCGCACGCCCCGGCGGCCGAACTCGACGCCCAGCTCGCGCGAGAGCGCGAGCACGCCGCCCTTGGAGGCCGTGTAGGAGATCTGCGAGGTCGCCGCGCCCATGACCGCCACGAACGAGGCGGTGTTGACGACCGAGCCGCGGTGCGGGCCGTCGTTCTCCAGCAGATGGGGGATCCCGTGCTTGCAGCAGAGGAAGACGCTGCGGAGGTTCACGTCCTGCACGCGCTGCCACGCCTCGAGCGTCGTGTCGAGCACGGACGCGTCGTCGGTCGGGTTGATCCCCGCGTTGTTGAAGAGGACGTCGATTCGTCCGAGCTCGGCGCGGACCTCCTCGTAAAGGCGCGCGACGGCGTCCTCGTCGGCGACGTCGGTCTGGAGGGAGAGGTCACCCGGCGCGCCCGGGGAGAGGTCGACGCCGGCCACCCGCGCCCCCTCGGCCCGGAAGCGGGCGACGCTCTCGGCGCCGATCCCGCCGGAAGCGCCGGTGACGACGCAGACCTTTCCCGCGAGCCGTCCGGACATCAGACCTCCGTCGCCTGGTAGACGCTCTTGACCTCGGTGTAGGCGTCCAGCGCGTGCGGCCCGAGCTCGCGGCCGACGCCCGACTGCTTGAAGCCGCCGAACGGCGTGGCCACGCGGACCGAGGTGTTCGAGTTGATCGAGACGACGCCAGTCTCGAGCGCCCGCGCGACGCGCAGCGCCCGCGCGCCGTTCTCGCTCCACACCGACCCCGAGAGACCGTAGATCGTGTCGTTGGCCAGGCGGATCGCGTCGGCCTCGTCCCGGAAGGGGAGGACGACGGCCACCGGGCCGAAGATCTCTTCGCGCACGGCGCGATCGCCGGGATCCTCGGGCGTGAGCACGGTCGGGGGGAACCAGTGGCCCGGGCCGTCGGGCGCGCTGCCGCGGAAGGCGACGGGCGCGCCTTCCGGGACGTAGGCGCCCACCGCCTCGCGCTGGCCCGCCGAGATGAGCGGCCCCATCTCCGTGGCCGGGTCGAGCGGGTCGCCCACTCGCACGGCGCTCACATGCGGCTCGAGCGCGGACATGAAGTCCTCGAACGCGCTCTCCTGCACGAGGATCCGCGAGCGCGCGCAGCAGTCCTGGCCCGCGTTGCCGAAGACGGCGGAGGGTGCGGCGGCGGCGGCGCGGTCGAGGTCGGCGTCGGCGAAGACGATGTTCGGGGACTTCCCGCCGAGCTCGAGCGTCACGCGCTTGATCGTCTCCGCCGCGCCGGCGGCGATCGCTCGCCCGACCTCCGTCGAGCCCGTGAAGGCGATCTTGGCCACGTCGGGGTGCTCGACGAGCCGCCGCCCGCACTCCGAGCCCGGGCCGGCGACGACGTTCACGACCCCCTCCGGCAGGCCCGCCTCCCGCGCGAGCGCCGGCAGCTCGAGCGCGGTCAGCGGCGTCAGCTCGGCCGGCTTCAGCACCACGGTGTTCCCCGCCGCCAGCGCGGGCGCGAGCTTCCAGGCGGCGATGACGAGCGGGAAGTTCCACGGGACGATGAGCCCGACGACCCCGAGCGGCTCGCGGAAGGTCATGGCCACGCCCCCGGCCACGGGGATCGTGTCCCCGAGCAGCCGCTCAGGCATCCCCGCGTAGTAGGCGAAGGTGTCGATGACCATGCCGATCTCCCCGCGAGCGTCGCCGATCGGCTTGCCCGCGTTGCGGGCCTCGAGCACCGCCAGCTCCTCCCGCCGGGCGTCGATCTCCGCTGCCAGCGCGCGCAGCAGCCGCGCGCGGTCGGCGGGGGCGACGGCCCGCCAGCCCGGGAACGCCGCGCGCGCCCGCGCGACGGCGGTGTCCACGCCGGCCGCGGTCCCGCGCGGGACCTCGGCGAGGACCCGCTCCGTTGCGGGCTCGCGGACCTGGAGAGTGGCGCTCAAGCCTGTGCGGCCGCCGGGTCGTCCTCGGCCACCTGCCCGGTCGTCGGGTCGATCTCAACGGTGCGCACTGGGCCTTTGAACCACTTGCGTGCGCTCAGGAGCCACCAGAGCCCCACGGCGAGCAGGACCGCCCCGACGGCGACCGGTGCGTAGTTGAAATCCGAGGGGTTCTTGCCGAACAGGCCGCCCCCGTCCTTGAACGGCACGCCGTCGGCGTAGAACGGCACGCAGAAGACGATCACGCTGATGCCGACCCAGATGAAGGCGACCGGGTTCATCCACTTGTACTTGTTGCCGAGCGTCCACGGCCCGGGCTCGAAGGCGGCGCCCTTCCGCCAGCGGAGGTAGGTCGGCATCGTGTAGGCGATGTAGAGGCCGATGACGGCGATCGAGACGACGGCGAAGAAGGCCACGGGAATGCCGGACGAGTTGCCCTTGAGCGCCGGGGCCGTGATGAGCAGGGCGAGGACGCACGAGGCGGCGACGGCGTAGGCGGGAACGCGGTGGTGGTTCAGGCGTCGCAGCGCCTGTCCGCCGGGCACCGCCCCGTCGCGTGAGAAGGCGAACATCATGCGCGAGCAGCTCGTCACGCAGGCCATCCCGCAGAAGATCTGCCCGACCATGGCGATGATGAGCACGGCCTTGGCCCATGCCGTCGACATCGCGGTGGTGAAGACCGTCGGGGCGTACCCCGCCGCGCTGTCGATGGCCTTGGTGTCGGTGGCGGCGAAGGTGATCGCCAACAGGACGATCCAGCCGATGATCGCGGAGTAGAAGACCGAGCGCCACACCCCCTTGGGCGCCGACTCCGCCGCGCCGTGCGTCTCCTCGGATACGTGGGCGGAGGCGTCGTAGCCGGTGATCGTGTACATGGTCAGCAGGCCGCCGGTGGGCAGCACGTACCACCAGAACATCCCGTGCCCGAATCCGGAGAGGTTGCGGGTGTCGGTGAAGACGAACTTGGCGCTTTGATGATGGTCCGGCACGAAGGCGAGGATCGCCACGATGATCGCCACGCCGAGCACGTGCCAGCCGACGGAGACCGAGTTGAACAGCGCGACGAGCGGGCTCGAGAAGATGTTCAGCACCGCGTGGATCGTGAGGATGATCGCGAAGAGCAGGAATACCTCGGTGAGGACGTGGGCGGAGTCGCCGAAGTTCACGCCGAGGACGTTCACCTTGTAGAGGCCGAGGATCACGTTCAGGAAGTTCGCCGCCGCGTAGTCGACCGAGGCCACGACGGCGATCAGCCCGATCAGGTTGAACCAGCCGGCGAACCAGCCCCACACAGGCCCGCCGAGCTCCGAGGCCCACCAGTACAGCCCGCCCGAGGTCGGGTAGGCGGAGACGATCTCCGACATGCACAGCGCGACGACGAGGACGAAGACGGAGATGATCGGCCAGCCCCACGAGATCGCGACCGGGCCGCCGAACTGCCAGGCCTGGCCGTAGGTCGTGAAGCAGCCCGCGAGGACCGAGATGATCGTGAACGAGATCGCGAAGTTCGAGAACCCGCTCCAGCCGCGCTTGAGCTCCTGCTTGTAGCCGAGCTCGGCCAGGCGATCCTCGTCGGACTTCCGGGGTGTGACCACGCTCATGCGGGGGCCTCTCGGTGAGAGGACGGGGCGATCCCGTCCGGGTGCGGCGAGACTAGATGGCGCGTCGGCGTGCGGTCAAGACGCCGGAACGGACAAGCGTGCGCGTGCCTCTGCGACGAACACGCCGATGACGCGGGAGGTCTCGTCGGCCTCCGGATGCCACTGGACCCCGAGCGCGAAGCGGAGACCGGGGCGCTCGAGCGCCTCGGGGAGCCCGTCGCCGGCGGCGTGGCCGGTGACCTCGAGGCCCTCGCCGATGCGCGCCGCACCCTGGTGGTGGTGGGACTTCGTGGCGTGGTGCTCCTCCCCGGCGGCGCGGGCGGCGAGCGAGCCCGCGACGAGCTCGACGTCGTGGTCGGCGTCGTCGAAGGAGCCGATCGAGCGGCGGTGGTCCTCGTGGCCGACGTCGTCGGGCAGGTGCTGGACGAGCGTGCCGCCGGCGGCGACGTTCATCACCTGCATGCCTCGGCAGATCCCGAGGAACGGGAGGTCCCGCTCCCATGCCGCGCGGGTGATCGCCAGCTCGAAGGCGTCGCGCTCGGCGTTCGTGCCCGCGGTCTCGGGGTGGGGCTGCGCGCCGTAGGCGGCCGGGTCGATGTCGGCGCCGCCGATGAGCAGGACCCCGTCGAGCGCGTCGAGCGCGGCCTCGGGGTCGAGGCCGGCGACCGGCGGGAGAAGGAGCGGCACCCCGCCCGCCCGCGTCACGGCGTCGATGTAGAGCCGCGGCGTGAGCACCGCCTCGAGGTCCCACACGCTCCAGCGCGCGCGCTCGAGCGCGCCGACGATCCCGATCACCGGCTCCCGCGGACTCACAGGCGCTCGAACCCGCGCACGCGCTCCCAGTCGGTGACCGCGCCCTCGAAGGCCCGGAGCTCGACGTCGGCGGCGTTCAGGTAGTGCTCGACCATCTCCTCTCCGAACGCCTCGCGGGCGAGCGAGCTGCCCGCGAACGCCTCGCGCGCGGCGCGAAGCGTCGCCGGCACGCGGGGCACGTCGGCGGCGTAGGCGTTGCCGGCGACCGGCTCGCCCGGGTCGAGGGCCTCATCGACGCCGTGGAGCCCGGCGGCGATCAGCGCGCTCAGCGCCAGGTAGGGATTGACGTCGGCGCCGGGCACGCGGTTCTCCACGCGCAGGCTCTCCTCGTGGCCGACGACCCGCAGCGCGCAGGTCCGGTTGTCGTGGCCCCAGGCGATCGCCGTCGGCGCGAAGCTCGCCTCCTGGAAGCGCTTGTACGAGTTGACGTTCGGCGCGAGGAGGAGCGTCAGCTCTGCGAGGCCGGCGAGCTGGCCGCCGATCCACCCGCGCAGGATCTCGGGCTCGGCCGCGAAGACGCCGCCGTCGAGCGAGAGGTGCACGTGGCACGAGCTGCCCTCGTGCTCGTCCCACTTGGCCATGAACGTGATCGCCATCCCCTGCTGGGCGGCGATCTCCTTGGCCCCCTCCTTGAAGATCGCGTGGTTGTCAGCCGTGCTGAGCGCGTCCGCGTAGCGGAAGTTGATCTCGTGCTGGCCGCGGTTGCACTCCCCCTTCGAGTCCTCGACGACGAGCCCGGCGCCGGCCATGCTCCGGCGGATCCGCCCGACGAGCGGCTCGACCTTGGCCGTGCCGAGCAGCGAGTAGTCGGCGTTCCACAGCACGGCGGGCTCGAGGTTCCGGTAGCCCTTGTGCTGGGCCTCCTCGTAGGAGTCGCGGAAGATGTTGAACTCGAGCTCGGTGGCCGCGGCGGCCGCCCAGCCCCGCTCGGCGAGGCGCGCGAGCTGGCGGCGGAGGATCTGCCGGGGGGAGGCGGAGACGTCGCTGCCGTCCGCCCACAGGACGTCGGCCAGGCACAGCGCGGTCTGGGGGACCCAGGGCAGGACGCGCAGCGTCGCCAGGTCCGGCCGCATGACGAAGTCCCCGTACCCGCGCTCCCACCCGGCCATCGCGTAGCCGGGAACGGTGTTCATCTCGACGTCGATGGCCAACAGGTAATTGCAGCCCTCGGCGCCGTGGGCGACGATCTCGGAGAGGAAGTGGCGGGCGTCGAGGCGCTTGCCCTGAAGACGGCCCTGCATGTCGCACAGGGCGAGGATCACGGTGTCGATCTCCCCGCGCTCGACCGCGGCCGTGAGCTCGTCGAGGGTCATGGCGCCGACGCTAGCGGATCGGCGCGCGCGCACGAGCCCTCGTCCGGCGCGGCGCCTGGTGAGAACTGGTACGTTCCGCGCATAGCGGGACCGGGCGGGATAAGACGAGGGGACGACCGGGAGAGGCAGACGGGCCGGCTCGGCCGGCGTCTGGCGCTCCTCGGAGCGTCGGCGGCGATCGCTCTGTCGATCCCGGCGCTCGCGCACGCCGGTGTGAAGCATCATGGCGCAACGCGCATAGTCGAGACCGGCGGCAAGGTCACGAACATGACCTGTCGGACCACGGAGGAGCGGTATCTACCGCAGGTGATCCACCTGGAGCAGGTCTGCACGTTCAAGTCGACGGGAAGGACACGGGTGCGCGTGTCCTACTTCGGCGGCACGGTGCGTCCGAACGTGACGCTCGACGGACTGAACGTGGGAGAGAACGGTGGGGAGCGCGCCCAGACCCTCGCGCTGCACAAGGGCAAGCAGACCATGACGGTGAAGGCCGACGTGGGGAACTATGCGCCCGATCCGCGGCTGGGGCGGCTCAGCCCGGCGATGTACAAGGTGCGGAAGCCCACACCGAGCGTCCAGAAGCTGCTCTACCCCGGGGGGTTCCGCTGGCGGGCGCCGCACCTCGATCCCAAGCACTACTTCGAACCCATCCCCCTGGTCAACGACGAAGCCGGCATCGCCGAGGTGGAGCTCGCGGGCAAGGGCCACCCGTACAGCATCACCCTGAGCAAACAGATCTTCGTGCCCGCGGACAACGGATATCTGAATTTCGTCACGCTCCCACCGGAGGAGGGGGGAAACCAGTACGTAGCGGTGAAGTTCAAGTAGGCGCCGAGCCGGGATGCGCCGGACCGGCCGGCGGCGCTTCCCGGACGTCAGTCCCCAGTCCCCTGGAGCGCGCGCGCCCCGAGGGCCGCCCCCAGGAGCGCCGGGGCGGTGACGAGCGCGGTGGTGAAGGGGGAGAGGTAGCCCGCGCGGCCCCCGAGCACGCCGGCGGCGGCGTCGGCCACGTCGCAGGCGAGCCCGATGCGCAGCCAGTTGCGCCGCGCCTCGCCCGCGGAGGACAGGACGCCGGCGGCGAGGGCCACGTCGCGGACGCCGAACAGGCGCGCGAGGTAGGGCGACTGCGGGTTGCCGCGGATGTCGAGGCCGAAGAGCCTCCCGGCCAGGGTCGGCGCGGCCCAGGCGCCGAGCCCGATGGGCAGGCGCAGTCCGGCGATGGCTTTGACGGCGTCCTCTGAGTTCATGGCCGCGACCCTAACGGAGATCGGCGCGGCGGACCTTCCCGCTCGCCGTCTTCGGCAGCTCCTCGGCCCAGTCGACGATCCGCGGGTACTTGTAGGGCGCGGTCTCGTCCTTGACGTGGTCCTGCAGCTCGCGGGCGAGCGCATCCGAGCGCTCGTGGCCCTCGCGCAGCACGACGACGGCGCGCACGACGGCCCCGCGCTCCTCGTCGGGCGCGGCGACGACGGCCGCCTCGGCCACGGCGGGGTGGGCCACGAGCGCCGACTCGACCTCGAAGGGGCCAATCCGGTAGCCCGCGGAGACGATCAGGTCATCGGCGCGGCCCTCGAAGTAGAGGAAGCCGTCCTCGTCCTCCCGCACCCGGTCCCCGGTGCGCCAGGGACCGGAGGGCGGCTTCTCGCCGAGGTAGCGCAGGAAGAACGTCGGGTCGCTGGCGGGCACTGAGAGCACGAGCTCGCCGTCCTTGACCTCGAGCTCCACGCCGGGCAGCGGACGCCCCATCGATCCCGGGCGGATCGGCTCGTCGAGCGGCGCGCCCGTGAGCTGGCCGGTCTCGGTCTGACCGTAGCCGTCGCGGATGCCAAGGCCGGTCGCCTCCTCCCACGCCCGCAGGACCTCCGGGTTCAGCGCCTCACCCGCGGCCACGAGCCCGCGGAGCCCGGGGAGGGGGGAGAGCGTGGCGCGCTTGGCGATGACGCGGTACTCCGTGGGCGCCATGCACAGGACGCTCACGCGCTCGCGCGCGAGCAGCTCGAGGCGCTCGGCGGGGTCGAAGCGGGCGTCGTGCAGGAGCGCGGTCGCGCCCCGCAGCCACGGCGCGATGAACACGTTGCGCGCCGACTTCGACCAGCCGCTGGCCGCCGTGCACCACACGAGGTCCCCGGGCTCGGGCGCGAGCCAGTGCTCGGCCTGGAGGCGCTGGCCCGCCAGGTAGCGCTGGGCGTGGAGGACGCCCTTCGCCTCCCCCGCGGTACCCGAGGTGAAGGTGATGAGGCACGGGTCCTCGGAGGCGAGCTCGACCGGAGGCGGCGGGTCGGCCGCGAGCAGCTCCGGGTCGGGGACGAGGACCACGTCGCAGTCTGGCCCGGCCGCCTCGAGCTCGGCTCGGTTGCGCTCGTCGGCGAGGATCAGGCGCGGCCGCGCGGCGGCGAGGCGGAGCCGCAGGTCCTTCGCGCGGAGCTGCTCGGTGCAGGGCAGGACGACGGCGCCGAGCCGGAAGCACGCGACCATGGCCAGGACCCACTCCGGGCGGTTGCCGATGAGGGTGAGGACGACGTCGCCGCGCCCGACCCCGCGCGCGGCCAGGGCACCCGCCATCCGCGCGGCGCCGTCGGCGAGCTCCCCGAAGCTCCATTCGCGGCGGGCGCCGTCGCGCGCCAGCTCGACGAGCGCCAGGCGCCCAGGCGGCGCCGCCTCGACGACGTCGCGAGCGAAGTTCACCCGGCCGGCGGTCCGATGACCATCTGCGTGCAGGTGAAGAACGCCGCCGGCCTGCCGCCCTTGGCGATTCGCACCTCCCACACCTGCGTCGAGCGTCCGCGGTGCAGCGGCGTGGCGGTGGCGAAGAGCTCGTCGCCGACCGTCGCCGCGGCGAACACGTTGGTCTTCAGCTCGACCGTCGTGAAGTCGCTCGGGGAGTCGAGGTTGGCGATCGTGCCCCAGGCGGCGACCGTGTCGGCGAAGGCGACCCAGACGCCGCCGTGAACGTAGCCGCCCGGGTGCAGGTGGCGGCGGTCGACGGTCAGGCGCCCGCGCGCCTCCTCCGGGCCGATCTCGACGAGCTCGACCCCGAGCTTTCCGGGGAAGAAGTCGGCGATCGCCCGGTTGCCGTCGGCCGCGGTCAGCACGGCCGGGAGGCTACCCGTGGTCTTCTCCCGGAGCGGTTCTCCCGCCTCAAGCCGGAACCGGCGGGCCGCTCGTACCCTCCTGGAGCAGAGACCGAGAAGGAGAAATCTTGTGGCCTTGGCCGCCCCCTACAGCGAGAAGACCGACGAGCAGAAGGCGATCACCGAGATGGTGCGCCAGTTCGCCGACGAGCAGATCCTCCCCAACGCCGAGCACTTCGACCACGAGGACGAGTTCCCCGCGGACATCGTCGAGCAGATGAAGGAGCTCGGGCTCTTCGGGGTGACGATCCCCGAGGAGTACGGCGGCATGGGCCTTGACCTGACGACCTACGTGATGATCGTCGAGGAGCTCTCGCGCGGCTGGATCTCGATCTCCGGGATCATCAACACGCACTTCATCGGCTCCTACCTGCTCATGAAGTTCGGCTCGGACGAGCAGAAGGAGAAGTACCTCCCGCGCATGGCCACGGGTGAGATCCGCGCCGCGTTCTCGCTCTCCGAGCCCGAGCTCGGCTCCGACGTGCAGGCGATCAAGACCGCGGCGAAGAAGACGGCCGACGGCGACTACGAGATCAACGGGCAGAAGATGTGGGTCACGAACGGCCTGCGCTCCTCGCTCGTCTTCGTGCTCGTCAAGACCGATCCCGAGGCCGACCCGCGCCACCGCGGCTTCACCTGCTTCATCGCCGAGAAGGAGGCCGGGGTCTCCGAGAACACGGGTGAGTTCGCGGGCTTCAACGTTCCCCCGCAGCTCAAGAAGATGGGCTACAAGGGCGTCGAGTCCACCGAGCTCGTCTTCGACGGCTACCGCTGCCCGGCCGAGAACATCCTCGGCGGGGAGGAGGCGGGCCTGAACAAGGGCTTCGCGCAGATGATGGACGCGCTCGAGGTCGGCCGCGCCAACGTCGCCGCCCGCGGCGTCGGGATCGCCCAGCGCGCGCTCGAGCTGGCGCTCCGCTACTCCCAGGAGCGCAAGACCTTCGGCAAGGCGATCGCCCAGCACCAGGCGATCCAGTTCAAGCTTGCCGACATGGCCACGCAGGTCGAGGCCGCGCGCCTCTTGACGCTGAAGGCCGCGCGCCTTAAGGACGCGGGCGAGCGCTCGGAGCTCGAGGCCGGCATGGCGAAGCTCTTCGCCTCCGAGGCCGGCCGCTTCTGCGTCGAGGAGTCCTTCCGCATCCACGGTGGCTACGGCTACTCCAAGGAGTACGAGATCGAGCGGCTCTACCGCGACGCGCCGCTGCTCCTGATCGGCGAGGGGACGAGCGAGATCCAGCGCATGGTCATCGGGCGGAAGCTGCTCCAGAAGCACAAGATCTAGACAAGGGGTAGTTGCCGCCTGGCGAAAAGGCGAAAAGACGCCTATGCAGGCACTTCGACCGCACGGCAACCGCTCAAGACCGCACGAAATGTGACTATCCCGAGACTGTCCCACAGCGTCCGCCGGCGCAGTTCAACCTGAGGCGGCGATGACTGACCGCCCGTTTTTTCTGTAGGCGCTGCCGGACACCTCCGCTAGCGCGCCGCGCAAAAAACGTCCCTGTGAAATAGTCCGTTGGAAGCGAGAATGCTTCGACGTCGGAACGGGAAGGGGAACAGATGGCGATTCTGATGACCGCCGAGGTGCCGGGGATGACGCAGGAGATGGTGGACGGCATGACGGCGCAGCTCGAGGAGCAGCAGAAGGCTCAGCCGGGTTTCGTGATCCATGCGAACGGCCCGATCGAGGGTGGCTGGAGCGTGACTGAGGTGTGGGAGGCCCAGGAGAACTGGGACTCTTGGTTTGAGGGAACGATCCGTCCGAACCTGCCACCGGGGGTCGAGCCGAGGGTCTCAACCCGCGAGCTCCACCGTGTCGTGAAGCCCTAGCTCGGGTTCGCGCCCTTACGGAGACGGCGGCCGTGTTGGTGGCCGGGTTGTCCTCACCGGACGAAGAACGGTAAGTAGGGCGCGTCAGGCGTCAGGCCGGCCGAAGAGCTTGGTTTCGCCGCCGATAGGCTCCCCGCGTGGCCTCCCCTGACGCCAAGGCGCTCATCGAGATCTCGCTCCGGCGCTTTCTCGAGGAGGTCCCGGCGCTCGCGCCGCTGAAGCTCGTCTTCGCCATGGAGCTGCGCGGGAGGGGCGACGTGCAGCTCTACCGCGTCGAGCTGCCCGGCCCGAAGATCACGAAGGACATCGCCTCTGACGCGCGCGTCCGCCTGGAGATCCAGCGAGCGCGGTTCAACGAGCTGGCCACGAAGGGCACCGTGTCGGACTGGCGCAATGCCTTCGAGCACGGGGACGCCAAGGCCACGGGGGTCCAGCAGATCCTGAAGCTGATCCAGAACGTCGTCGAGAAGCAGGAGGAGCGCGCCCGCCTGCGCCGCCCGAAGCACTCCTGAGGCGGGCCCCGGGTCAGCCCCGGCGCAGCGCGAGCCCGGTCACGACCTCGCGCACGCACCGCTCGGCCACGAGCGCGGTCACGTCGGCCGAGCCGACCGCGGTGGGGATGACCTCGACGACGTCCATCCCCACGAGCTCGGTACGCGCCGCCACCTCACGGCAGGCCAGCAGCAGCTCGGCCGAGGTCAGGCCGCCCGGCTCGGGCGTTCCCGTGCCGGGGGCGAACGCGGGATCGAGCACGTCGACGTCGACCGAGAGGAAGACCGGGCCCTCACCGACGGCGGCCAGCGCCCGCTCGAGCGCCGGGCGGATGCCCTGGTCGCGCACCTCGTGGGCGAAGATCGCCGTGATCCCGCGCTCGCGCTGCCAGGCGAACTCGGCCTCCCCCGGCCAGTAGCCGCGCAGCCCGATCTGGACGTAGCGCGCCGCGTCGATCGCGCCGGCCTCGACGAGCCGGAACATCGGCGTGCCGTGGGAGACGGCGACGCCGAAGACCTCCGTCCCCGTGTCCGTGTGGGTGTCGAAGTGGATGAGTCCGACGGGGCCGTGGCGCTCCGCGCAGGCGCGGATGTCCGGCTCGGCGATCGAGTGGTCCCCACCGAGGACGATGGGGATCGCGCCGGCGTCGAGCACCTGGCCGACCGTCCGCTCGATCGCCGCGTGGGAGCGCTCGGCGTCGGCGGGGATGACCGGCGCGTCCCCGAAGTCGAGGACCCGCAGCGCGGCGAAGCCGTCGACCCCCGCCTCCAGGTGGGGCCCGGGCGGGCAGGAGGCGGCGCGAATGGCGCGGGGACCGAAGCGGGCGCCGGGGCGGTCGCTGACGAGGTCGTCGGTCGGCGCGCCGAGGATCGCCACGTCGGCGCCGGCGAGCTCGGCGGGATCCTCCGTGTAGGGCATTCCCGAGAACGTCAGCAGGCCGGCGTAGTCCGGCTTCTCGCCGTACTCGCGCCAGCGGTCGAGGGGATCGAGCATCACGCGGCATCCTAGGCGAGGTGCGGGGCGGCGGATCGGTCAGGAGCGGGCGCGCGCGGGCGCTGCTCCTCCTCGTCCTGGTCGCCATCGTCGCCGTCCTCGTGCTGCCCGGCGTGGTGAGACGGGAGAGGCAGCCCGCCGTGCCGGCGCGGGTGGGACCGCTCCCCGCCCGCGTGCGGATCGGGGTCAACGCATCGGCGCTCTTCCACCCTCCGGGCACGGCGGCGCCGCTCCTCGAGCGACAGCTCGGCGGGATGGACGAGGCGGGCGTGAAGCTCCTGCGCTTCGACGCCATCTGGCGCCAGCTCGAGCCCCGGCCGGGCGTCTTCGCCTGGGCGGCCTCCGACGCCGCCGTGACCGCGCTCGCCCGCCACGACATGCGTTGGTGGCCGGTCATCGGTTACGCCCCGGGGTGGGCCGGCCGCGTACCCGGCTCGCTGCACGCCCCGCCGAAGGACCCGGCCGCCTTCGGAGCCTTCACCGGCGCTTTCGCCGCCCGCTACGGGAGCGCCGGCGCGTTCTGGCGCGAGCACCCGGACCTGCCGCGCCTGCCCGTCGAGGACTACGAGCTGTGGAACGAGCCGAACACCACCCAGTTCTGGCCGCCCAAGCCGGATCCGGCGCTCTACGCGGTGACGTTCGTGGAGGGCGCGACGGCGGTCCGGCAGGCCGATCCCGCGGGCAGGGTCGTCCTCGGAGGTCTCTCCCCCTCGGGCTCGGCGGCCTGGGTCGGTCAGGTGCTCACCGCCCGTCCGGACGCCAAGGGGCTGATCGACGCGCTTTCGCTCCATCCCTACGCGAAGACGCCGGACGGCGTCCTTGGCCACGTGCGCGCGGTGCGCGCGGCGCTCGACGCCGCCGGCCTGCCCGCGACGCCGATCGATGTCACCGAGGTCGGCTGGCAGACCCAGCCGCCGTCGGCGCGCTACCTCGCGACGCCGGAGCAGCGCGCCCGGCGGCTCGTGGCGGCGGCCGGGCTGCTCGCCCGGCCCGCGCTCCGCGTCGGCGCGTTCCTGCCCTACGCGTGGACGACGCCCGAGGCCGACCCGGCGCAGGGCGACGACTGGTACGGCCTCGCCCCGCGCGACGGCGCGACCGAGGACACGCCGGGCACGCGCGCGCTCGCCTACCTCACGGGCACGGCCCGAGCGCCCTGAGCTTCCGCCGGTAGACGACCATCGAGGCGTGGCGCATGTCGCCGTGGGTCTGGTGGCGGAGCGTCGCTACCCGCTCGTGGTGGTAGGGAGAGGAAAGGCTCTCGTTGTGGCCGATGACGTTCGCCAGGGTGATGTGGAAGCGGCAGCGCAGGTAGCGCGTCAGGCGCAGCGAGGCGCGGAACTGACGGGGATCGCCGAGCAGGTCGGCGTCGGAGTAGCCCGTGTGCTCGATCCCGATCGCCGTCCAGTTCAGGCCGACCGTGTGCCGGCAGCGGATGTCGAGGGAGACGAGCTGGAAGATCCGCCCGCGGCCGTCGATCACGAAGTGCGCGCAGACGTTCGGCTTCTCGTGCAGCTCGGGGTCGGGGACGTCGGGGGCGAAGATGTCGAAGTCGGCCTGCGCGGTGGGGGCCACCGAGATGTGCTCGACGATCACGTGGGGATGGACGAGCCGGTAGGTGTAGCCGCCGTAGTGGCGGCGGGAGTAGGCGGCCATCTCGCGCTCGCGCTGGGCGCCGAAGGGGATCCGCCACTGGTGGATCGCCGGGCGGCTCGCGGGCGCGACTCCGGCGAGCGTGGCGAGGGCGGCGGCGAGGGCGGCGGCGAGGGCGAGCATCAGGTCTGCTCCTCTGGGCACCAGATCGTCGTACGGCCGCCGACGCGCGCGACCTGGAGCTGGGCGCCGCAGCGCGGGCAATGGCCGCGCGCCTTTCGCTCCTCCATCAGCTTCCCCGTGTGGACGCCGCCGAGGCGGACGGCGTCGCGGATCGCCGCGCGCAGCTCCCGGCGCAGCCGGTCGAGCTCGGTCTCGGAGAGCTCGCCCGCGGGGCGCAGAGGGGAGAGCCGCGCTCGCCAGAGCGCCTCGTCGGCCAGCAGGTTCCCGACGCCGGCGATGACGCCCTGATCCATGACGCGGGCCTTGAGCGGCGCCTCGCCGCGGCCCACGCGGGCGCGGAACTCCGCCCGGGTGGCCTCGGCGGCGTCGGGGCCGAGGCCGGAGATGTCCGGTTCGAGCACCGCGCGGCCGAGGCGGCGCTTGTCGCGCAGGATGAGCCGCGTGCCGTCGGTGAAGAGCAGGCTGAAGCGATCCCATACCGGGTTGCCCTCGGCGGGATGGGGGTCCCCCGCCTCCTCCTCGCCGAAGACGAGCTTGCCCGCCATCCCGAGGTGCAGGCCGAGCTCCGGCCCCTCGTCGCTCGTCTCGCACCACATCGTCTTGCCGATGCGGTTGGCGGTCGTGAGCTCCCGGCCCACGAGCGCGGCGGCGATCTCCCCGGGCGCGTGGGGGCGGCAGACGTAGGAGTCGGTGTCGTCGACGCCCGCGATCTCGCGTCGCAGCGCGTGGGCGGCGATCAGCGCGCGGGCGCGCTCGACCTCGGGCAGCTCGGGCACGGGTCGAGGGTAGGCCGCCTGGGTAGTCCTACCGAGATGCGCCGCGCCGGCTCTCGCCGCCATCGCGCTGGCGGCGCTCCTGTGGCCCGGCGGGGCCGAGGCCCGCCCCTTCCTGCGAACGGTCATGCAGGAAGATGCGCTGACGCTCTTCCGGCCCGAGGGCGAGGTCGCCCGGACGCTCAGGACGATGCGCCACGAGGGCGTCACCGACCTGCGCGTGACCGCCGATTGGGAACTCATCGAGCCGACACCCGGCGGGCGGACCGCACGGCGCTCTCCGCGCTCGACACCGCGGTCTTCCTCGCGCGCGCGATGGCCCTGCGGGTGATGATCGACATCGGCTTCCGCGCCCCGCGCTGAGCCGCGGCCGGCGGTGACCCGTCCCGACGCGCGGAAGTTCGCCGCTTTCGCGGCCTTCATCCGCCTACCGCTACGCCGGCGTGGACATCGGCTACGACGGCGCGCTCCGGCCCGGGCGGAGACCATCACGCTGTGGAACGAGCCGAACCACCCGGGCTACCTCCTGCCCCAGCGCGGGCCGGGAGGGGGAGATCTCGCGGCCGCCCGCTACGCGGCGATGGCCCGCGCCGCCTACCCGGCGGTCAAGCGCGCGAGCCCGGGTGTGCGGGTGCTCGTGGGCGCGACCTCGGCCGACGGGCGGGACGGCGCCCCGAGCTCTCGGCAGGTCCCGACGCCGCCGCTGCTCTTCCTGCGCGACCTCGCCTGCGTCGATGGTCGCCTGCGCCCGCTGCGGACCGCCCGGTGCCGGCGCTTCACGCCGATCCGGGGCGACGGCTGGAGCCACCACCCCTACGCGTGGACCCACCCGCCGGGCTTCCGCCCACGCGACGACGCCCGGATCGGGGTGCAGGCCGGCGCCGCTGGAGACTTGGCGCCCCCTGGGGGCCAGGATGCTGCAGGATCGCCCGCGCTACCCCGGCACGACCACGTGGCTGACGGAGAACGAGACCCCGAGCGGATCCTCGACCTGCGTGGTGCGTCCCACGGGCGAGTCCTCCGGGGCCCCGAGGACCCGCCCGCCGAGCCGCGTCACGGCCTCCGTCGCCGCGTCGGCATCCTCCACCCAGAAGTCCGCGTTCCACCGCAGGGGCGCGCCCTCCGGCGCGCGGGCCATCGTCGCCACGACCTCACGGGAGACCGGCTGCGCCGGCTCGCCGCCCGCGTAGCCGGGGAGACGGAAGAGCCGGGGCGCGTCCGGCCCTTCGCCGAAGGCCTCGACCGTCCAGCCGAACAGCGCGCCGTAGAACGCCTCGGCCCCCTCGAGATCGGGCGTGGTGAGCAGGCTCATGGCCCAGGCGCCCGGCTCGTTGACGACCTGCGCGCCCTGGCGCGACCCTGCCTCCCAGGCGCAGATCATGGCGCCCGCGGGGTCCACCAGCACCGCCAGCCGTCCGGCGGGCGGAACGTCGAAGGGCTCGCCGACGACCTGGCCGCCCGCCTCCCGGGCACGCGCGGCGGCGTCGTCGGCGCTGGCGACGGCAACGGAGGTCACCCAGGAGGAGGGCGGCCGGGCCCCGTCGGCGGGGCCGGACCCGATGCCCGCCGCGTCCCGCCCGCGCAGGCGCGCGACGTAGTAGCCACCGCTCCCGCCGGGCATCGGCGCCGGGCCCTCGAGTTCCCAGCCGAAGAGCCCGGCGTAGAACGCGCCCGCGGCCTCCGGATCGCTCGAGAACGTGTCGACCCAGCAGGGGACGCCGGGCTCGTAGGTAGTGCGCTCGCTCATCACCGCTCCTCGTAGTAGTTGGCCTTTCCAACGATATCATAGGACAAACCTACTAGACTGACCGGCGTGGCCGGGGCTCGGACATACGCCGACTCCTGCGGGGTCGCCCGCGCGCTCGACGTCGTCGGGGAGCGTTGGGCGCTCCTCGTCGTGCGCGAGCTGCTGCTCGGGCCCAAGCGCTTCACCGACCTGCGCGCGGCGCTGGCCCCGATCGCCCCGGACGTGCTCGCCGAGCGCCTGCGCGGGCTCGAGGCCTCCGGTGTGCTCCGCCGGGAGGAGCTCCCGCCCCCGGCAGCCTCCCGCGTCTATGCGCTCACCGAGCGCGGCCGTAGCCTCGAGCCGGTGATCCTCGCCCTCGGGCGCTGGGGCAGCACCGCCGCCTTCCCGGCCGACCCGTCGCCGCTCAGCCCCGACGCCGCGCTCATCGCGCTGAGGTCGCTGTTCCGCCCGCCGGACGGGCCGGGGGCGGACGCGACCTACGCGCTCCGGCTCGGCGACCAGCCCTCCACCGTCGCCGTGCGGCGAGAGGCGCTGACGGTCGTCCACGGTGCCCCGACCGGCCCCGACGCCGCGATCGAGACCGACACCGGCACCCTCGCCGCCGTGCTCTGGCACGGGCGCTCGCCGGCCGCCGCGCGCCGCGCGGGGGCGCTGCGCGCGACCGGCGATCGCCGCGCGCTGGCCCGCTTCTGGAAGCTCTTCCCGCTGCCGGCGTAGGGGCTCAGGACGAGAGGACCGCGTCCGGCCCGTCGTCGTAGAGCTTGCTCACGCGCACCGCGCCCTGCGGCGCGGCGTCGATGCACAGGCGGCAGAGAATGCACTCGTCGAGGTTGCCTTCGACGATCCGCACCCCCCGATCCGAGGCCGCGAAGATGTCCACGGGGCAGGCGGCCTCGAGCTTCGCGGCGAGCTCGGCGTCCCCCGCGACGGAGTCCTCGACCTCGACGCCGATGAAGATCCCCTCCTCGGCGGCCATCAGCCGATCCGCTCCTTGACGATGCCCGGGATCTCGGAGATCTCCTCGGCCACGACGATCCCCGCCTCGGCCAGGCGCGCGATCTTCTCGGTGGCCGTGTCCTCCTTGCCCTCGACGATCGTGCCCGCGTGGCCGAAGGACATTCCCGGCATCTCGTCCATGAACCGCCCCGCCATGAAGGCGACGATCGGCAGGCGCGAGTCGTTCTCCGTCACCCAGCGCGCGAGCTCGGCCTCCATGCGGCCGCCCGGCTCGGTGTAGATGACGATCGCCTCGGTCTCCTCGTCGGCCTCGAAGAGCGGCATGAGCTCGGCGTAGGAGGAGCCGATGATCGCGTCGCCGCCGATCGAGACCGCGGTCGACTGGCCGAGGCCGGCGGCGCTGAGCGTCGAGCTCATCTCCGTCGTCATGCCGCCCGAGCGGGAGATTACGCCGACCGCGCCGGGCGTGTAGGACTTCGCGGCGTCCTTGGCCGGGCCGCCGATCCCGCCCATCTTGATGACGTCGGGGACGATCACGCCGAGGCAGTTCGGCCCGATGATCCGCGCGTCGTGGCGGGCGGCGAACTCGACCATCTGGGCGACGTCGCCGCGGGGGATGCGCTCGGTGACGATGACGACGAGCTCGATCCCGTTCGCGATCGCCTCGAGGACGGCGTCCTTGGTGAAGGCGGGGGGGACGGTGACGACCGAGCCCTTGATCGGCGCGCCGTGGTGCTCGACGGCCTGCGCGACGGTGTCGAAGACGGGCACGCCGTGGACCTCGCGGCCGAGGCGGCCCGGCGTGACGCCGCCGACGATCCTGGCTCCCGCGCCGTAGTCGAGGCACTCGCGCGTCAGGTTCACGGCCTCGCGGCCGGTGATCCCCTGGACGATGAAGGTCGTCTCTGCGTCGACGAGGATGCTCATCGGGGGTTACCTCCGCGGGGCATCCTGCCCCGCGTCCTGATGACGACTCTCGGCTTCCCTTGCGTGAACGCGCGGCTCCGCCGCGCTCCCCTCCCCGCCCTCCACGGCCAGCCGCGCGGCCTCGTGCAGCGAGGTCGAGCGGTCCGCGTAGCGCACGCCGTAGCGCTCGAGGATCTTGAAGCCCTCTTCCTCCCAGGCACCGGGGATGCGGAAGATGGAGATCTTCTCTGCCGGGTCCATTCCCAGCTCGAGGCACGCCTTGACGACGCCGCGGGCGACGATGTCGACGCGGGTGTTGGAGACGATCGACATCATCACGGCGATCTGCTCGACGCCCGGCTTCTGGAGAACGAGCTTGGCCAGGCCGCAGGCCTTCGAGACCGACGGGTTGCCGCCGATCTCGCAGTAGTTGGCGGGTCTGCCGCCGTGGGCGCGTACCGCGTCGAAGAGGGTGAGCGAGCCGCCGCCGGCGCCGATGACGAGCCCGAGGTCGCCGTCGAACTCCGTCACGTTGCCCGCGACGCCGCGGTGGTCCTCCGCGTCGACGGCCTCGCCGGCCAGCTCGAACTCGGTGGGCTCGCGCGCCTCGCGCGTCTCCTCGTCGCCGACGCCGAGATCCTTCAGCAGCGCCTGCTGGCGCGGGCGGGCCTCGTTCTCCATGTCCATGTGGGCGTCGAGGGCGACGAAGGAGCCGTCCTCGAGCTCGCCGAGCGGGTTGATCTCGGCCAGGGTCATGTCGTACTCCACGAACAGCCGGGCCAGGCGCGCAACGATCGGCGTGAGGCGCTGGAGCGCCCGGCCGGTCACTCCGGTCGCCGCGATGACCTCCTTGGCCGCGTAGTCGGGGAAGGGATCGAGCGTCGAGAAGTGCCGGCGGCCGACCTTGTCCGGCTGCTCCTCGGCCACCTGCTCGATGTCGATGCCGCCGACCGGGGAGAAGATGATGACGGGGAGCTTGCGGGTGCCGTCCCACACGACGCCCGCGTAGTACTCCTGCTCGACGCTCGCCCTGGGGTCGACGAGGACGCCGCGCGGCATGTGCCCGCCGATCTCCAGCTCGAGGATCGTCGCCGCGTGCTCGCCCGCCTCGTCGGGCGTCGTGGCGAACTTGACGCCGCCCGCCTTCATGCGCCCGCCGGTCAGGACCTGGGACTTGACGACGGTCTCCCCGCCGATCTCCTCGGCGATCGTCCGGGCCTCCTCGGCGGAGGTGGCGAAGCCGAACCTGGTGACCGGGATCCCGGCTCGTCTGACGACCTCGCGGGCCTCGAACTCGAAGAAGCGCATGAGCGGCGCGGGAGCCTACCGCGCGTCCCCCGGACGGCTTCCTAGGGTGGAGGGTGTGGACGCGATCCGGGCCTCCGGCCTCGAGAAGACCTACGGCGACGTGCACGCCCTCGCGGGGGTCGATCTCGCCGTGCCCGTAGGGACGATTCTCGGCCTGCTCGGACCCAACGGCGCGGGCAAGACGACCTGTGTGCGCGTGCTGACGACGCTCCTGCGACCCGACGCGGGCTCCGCCGAGGTCGCCGGGATCGACGTGCTGAAGGACCCGGCCGCCGTCCGCGAGCGGATCGGCCTCGCCGGCCAGTACGCCGCGGTCGACGAGAACCTCACCGGCGCGGAGAACCTGGAGATGGTCGGGCGGCTCTTCCACCTCGGGCGCAAGCGCTCGCGCGAGCGCGCCGCCGAGCTGCTCGAGCGCTTCGACCTCTCCGAGGCGGCCAAGCGGCCGGTGCGCGGCTACTCCGGCGGGATGCGCCGCCGGCTCGACCTCGCCGCGGCGCTCGTCTCCCGCCCGCCGGTCCTGTTCCTCGACGAGCCGACGACGGGCCTCGACCCACGTTCCCGGCTGTCCATGTGGGAGCTCGTGGAGACGCTCGTCGGCGAGGGCACGACCGTCCTCTTGACCACGCAGTACCTGGACGAGGCCGACCGGCTGGCCGACACGATCGCCGTCATCGACACCGGGAAGGTGATCGCCGAGGGCACGGCCGACGAGCTGAAGGACCAGGTCGGCGGCGAGCGCGTCGTCGTCAACCTCGCGCCCGGCGCCGACCTCGACGCGGCGCTCGGCGCGCTGCGTGAGCTCGGCCCGGCCGAGCGCGAGGGGGAGGACCACACGATCTCCGTCCCGGTCAAGGAGCGCGCGGGGGCGGTCACCGGCGCCGTGCGCCGGCTCGACGACGCGGGCGTCGAGATCGAGGACATCGCCCTGCGCCGGCCGACGCTCGACGACGTCTTCCTCACGCTCACGGGCCACGCCGCCGAGCTGGCCGCGGCGGAGGAGGAGAAGCAGGCCACGGCCGGGGGGCGGGCGGCATGAGGGCGGTCTCCGACGCGCTCGTCGTCATGCAGCGCAACCTCCGCCGCGTGCCGAGGAGCCCGGAGCTGGCGCTCGGGTTCACGATCCAGCCGATCATGTTCGTGCTGCTCTTCGTCTACGTCTTCGGCGGGGCGATCCGCACGCCCGGCTTCTCCTACGTGGACTTCCTCATCCCGGGGATCCTCGTGCAGAACCTGTCCTTCGGCGCCACCCTCACCGGCGTCGCGCTCGCGGAGGACCTGCAGAAGGGCCTCATCGACCGCTTCCGCTCGCTGCCGATGGCCCGCTCGGCCGTGCTCGCGGGCCGGACGCTGTCCGACGTCGTGACGAACTCCTTCCAGCTCGTCGTGCTCGTCGTCGTCGGCATCATCGCCGGCTTCTCGTTCAGCGCGCCCGTCCTGCACGTGATCGCGGGCGTCGGGCTCACCCTCTTCTTCGCCTTCGCCATCTCGTGGATCTCGGCGCTCTTCGGCCTCTTCGTGAAGAGCTCCGAGGCCGCCCAGCAGCTCGGCTTCATCTGGGTCTTCCCGCTGACGTTCATCTCCTCGGCCTTCGTGCCTGTGTCCTCGATGCCGGCGGGGCTTCAGGCCTTCGCCAAGGTCAACCCCTTCACGGTCATGGTCGACGCGCTGCGCCACCTGTGGCTGGGCGCCCCGGCGGGCGACAGCGTCTGGCTCGCGGTCGTGTGGACGGTCTGCCTGCTCGCGGTCTTCGCGCCGCTCGCGGTCAGGCGCTACCGGCGCGTGGCCTCGAAGTAGGCACAGGGATCGCGTAAGCGGCCGCGGACGCGGTCCCCCCGCCCTTTCCTGCACTTCGGGGCGTCAGAGGACCACAACTACGGGTACGCGGATGTACCAGGCCCGCCGCGACGGTGGCCCCTGCCCATCAGGCCGCCTACCGGTCCCGGCGCGCCACGAGCAGCAGCTCTGCCCCCGCGGAGACCTCGACCGACTCGACGAGCTCGAAGCCCATCTCGGTCAGGCGGCGGTCCTGCGCGTCGCGGGAGAGGCGGGAGGACGCGACGGCTTGATGGCGCCGCGCCGCGTGATCCGGGCAGGACTTGATGAGCACGGCGCCGGGCAGGAGCACGCGGCCAAGCTCGGCCATCGCCGCCCGGCGCTCGCCGAGTGGCAGTTGATCGAGCACACCACCGGTCGCCACCGCGGCGTCGAACTCCTCCGCGGGCAGATCCTCGAGGGCGTCCGGCGCCCGCAGCGTCACCTCGGCGCGCAGCGCCCGCAGGTAGACCGCGAGCCGCCCCGGCGCCGCCCCGAGCTCGAGCACCCGCCCGGAGAGCTCCTCCCGGTAGCGCCCGATCAGCATCCCCTCGACCGGCGAGGGCTGCGTCGGCGGCTTCCCCGAGGGGGACGGAATCGCCGCTGACATAACGAAAAGCAGCTACCGGGAGCCCGTCGGCGACATCTCGTAGGTCTCGGCCAGCTCCGGGTCCTTCTCGGCCAGGATCTCGGCGAGGTCGACCATGACCTTGCACTGCTTCCACGTAGCGTCGTCCTGCATCTTGCCGTCGATCATGTGCACGCCGCGGCCGTCGGGGATCGCCTCGATGACCTTCTTGGCGAAGATCACCTCGTCGGCGGGCGGGGAGAACACCTTCCGCGCCACGTCGATCTGGGCGGGATGCAGCGACCAGGCGCCGACGCAGCCGAGCAGGAACGCGGCGCGGAACTGGGTCTCGCAGCCGACGAGATCCTTGATGTCGCCGTAGGGGCCGTAGAACGGGAGGATCCCCGCGCTCGTGCAGGCGTCGACCATGCGCGCGATCGAGTAGTGCCACGGGTCCTGCTGGCCGCTCGCGCGCGGGGCGTCAGGGTTCTCGGGGTCGGGGTCCTCGATCACGCGGTAGCCCGGGTGCCCGCCGCCGACGCGCGTCGTCTTCATCCGCCGCGAGGCGGCGAGGTCGGCGGGGCCGAAGGACATCCCCTGCATGCGCGGGGAGGCCGTGGCGATCTCCTCGAGGTTGACGACGCCCTGGCCGGTCTCGAGGATCGCGTGGACGAGGATCGGCCGCTCGAGCTTCGCGCGCGCCTCGAGCTGGGCGAGCAGGCGGTCGACGTAGTGGATGTCCCACGCGCCCTCGACCTTTGGGATCATGACGACCTCGAGCCGGTCCCCGATCTCGGTCACGAGCGTCGTCAGGTCCTCGAGCACCCAGGGTGACTCGAGCGAGTTCACGCGCGTCCACAGGGGGGTGTCACCGAGGTCGACCTCCTTACCGATCCTGACGAGACCGGCCCGCGCCGCCTCCTTGTTGTCGACCGAGACGGCGTCCTCGAGGTTCCCGAGCACGATGTCGGCCTTCTGCGCGATCCCCTCGAGCTTGTCGAGCATCTTCGGGTTGCTGGGATCGAAGAAGTGGATCATCCGCGAGGGCGGGAACGGGATCTCGCGGGCGGGGTCGGGCGCCCCGACGGCCAGGGGCTTCAGGAAGTCACGAGGGTTGCGCATGCGCGGATCCTAGATTCCCGGCCATGACCACCGAGACCGACTTCACGACGGACCAGAAGCAGCGCGAGGCCAGCGGCGCCCATCCCTACGGACGCTACCTCGAGGAGTTCGAGGTCGGCGCCGTCTACCGCCACTGGCCGGCCAAGACCGTGACCGAGGCCGACGACCACCTCTTCTGCCTGATCACGATGAACCATCACCCGCTGCACATAAACGACGTCTACGCAGGGAAGTCCCAGCAGGGACGCAACGTCGTCGTCGGCCCGCTCGTCTACTCCCTGGCCCTCGGGATGAGCGTCTCCGACGTCTCCGGCAAGGCGATCGCCAACCTGGCCACCGAGGAGCTCTCCCACCCGGCGCCGGTCTTCCACGGCGACACGCTCTTCGTCGAGTCCGAGGTGCTCGAGAAGAAGGAGTCGCGCTCGAAGCCCGACCGCGGCACGGTCAAGGTCCAAACCCGGGTCCACAACCAGGACGGGACCCTCGTGGCCGAGTTCAAGCGCCTCGTGCTCGTGCCGCGCAAGACCCCCGGCGAGGCCGCGGCCTAGTACCGCCCCACGGAAATACGGTCCCGTACTGGCGAGCGCGGGGCTGGCCAGGACGGCGGGTGAGTCGATGCGTACATCGGCGATCCCGGCGGACACACCCGGCGAGTTCAGGGGCCGACAGGCGGAAGCGTATTGCGGGAGTCGGTACTAGCCACCGACTCCGGTAAGAGTTCGCTCATCCCGGGTAGGATCAATGCCTGTCCCGGGCCGCGAGGCCCGCTTCGCCGTTCCCGCCTGACAGACCCAGAGAAGGAGCCCTCGACCGTGAGCACGACCGCCCCGCCGACGACCAATCAGAAGCTCGTGGAGTGGGTGGACGAGGTCGCTCAGCTCACGCAGCCCGAGGACATCCACTGGTGCGACGGGTCGGCGGAGGAGTACGACGCGCTGTGTCAGAAGTTGATCGACGCGGGGACCTTCGACCGGCTCGACGAGGCCAAGCGGCCGAACTCCTACCTCGGTCGCTCCGACCCCGACGACGTCGCCCGCGTGGAGGACCGCACGTTCATCTGCACCGACACGCCCGAGGGGGCCGGCCCGACGAACAACTGGCGCGATCCCGACGAGATGAAGGAGACCCTGACCGATCTCTTCGAGGGCTCGATGCAGGGTCGCACGATGTACGTCGTCCCCTTCTCCATGGGGCCGATCGGCTCGGACATCGCCCACATCGGCGTCCAGCTCACCGACTCGCCCTACGTGGCGGTCTCGATGCGGATCATGACCCGGATGGGCCAGGCCGCGCTCGACACGCTTGGCGACGGCGAGTGGGTGCCGTGCCTGCACTCCCTCGGCTCCCCGCTCGAGCCCGGGCAGGACGACGTGCCGTGGCCGTGCAACGCGGAGAACAAGTACATCGTCCACTTCCCGAACACCCGGGAGATCTGGTCCTACGGCTCGGGCTACGGCGGCAACGCCCTGCTCGGCAAGAAGTGCTTCGCCCTGCGGATCGCCTCGGCCATGGCCCACGACGAGGGCTGGCTGGCCGAGCACATGCTGATCCTCAAGCTGACCTCGCCCGACGGGAAGGTCAAGTACGTCACCGGCGCATTCCCGAGCGCCTGCGGCAAGACGAACCTGTCGATGCTCATCCCCACGCTCGAGGGCTGGACGGTCGAGACCGTGGGCGACGACATCGCGTGGATGAAGTTCGGTGAGGACGGAAAGCTCTACGCGATCAACCCCGAGTACGGGTTCTTCGGCGTGGCGCCCGGCACGGGGGAGAAGACGAACCCGAACGCGATCGCCACGATCCGCAAGAACACGATCTTCACCAACTGCGCGCTGACCGACGGCGGCGACGTGTGGTGGGAGGGCCTGACCGACGAGGCCCCGGCCCACCTGATCGACTGGCACGGCAACGACTGGACGCCGGACTCGGAGAAGCCTGCCGCCCATCCCAACGCCCGCTTCTCGACCCCGGCCGGCCAATGCCCGTCGATCGCGGAGGAGTGGGAGGACCCGGCCGGCGTCCCCATCGACGCCTTCCTCTTCGGCGGGCGCCGCTCGACCGTCGTGCCGCTCGTCCACGAGGCCTTCGACTGGGAGCACGGCGTGTTCCTCGGGGCCCAGATGTCCTCGGAGACCACGGCCGCGCAGGCCGGCGCCGTGGGCAAGCTCCGCTTCGACCCGATGGCAATGCTCCCGTTCTGCGGCTACAACATGGGCGCCTACCTGGCGCACTGGATCGCGCTCGGGAAGAAGGACGGCGTCGACCTCCCCAAGGTCTTCTACGTCAACTGGTTCCGCAAGGACGACGCCGGGAAGTTTCTGTGGCCCGGCTTTGGCGAGAACTCGCGCGTGCTGGCGTGGATCTTCGGCCGCTGCGACGGCGAGGGCGGGGCGGAGGAGACGCCGATCGGCTACGTGCCCTCGCCCGACGCGCTCGACACGGAGGGGCTCGATCTCTCCGAGGAGGACCTCGCCGAGCTCCTGAGCATCGACGTCGAGGGCTGGAAGGCCCAGCTCCCGCAGGTCAAGGAGCACTTCGCCCAGTTCGGCCCGGAGTTCCCGGAGGAGCTCTCGGCGCAGCTCGCGGCGCTCGAGGAGCGGCTCGGGTAGCGCGGAGACGCCGCGGCGCGGCCCCGGGGTCCCGACGCACGCGAAGCTCTCCTCCGTGTACGGGTTCGCGACCGTGAGCGCGGGGCCGTTGCCGGCCACGAGCTCACCGCCGATGAGGAGCCGCGTCTCCGCCGGGCGGCACCATACCGGCGCGGTCCACCGGGTCGTTTCGCAGCTCCGCTACGGGGTCGGCAGGAGCTGCGGAAGGAACGGCGAGCTGCGGATGATCTGCACCAGCTCCGGGTAGGAGCGGATCTTCGCGTTCGCATACCAGGAGCGGCTGATCCACCAGAACGCGTCGATCTCCGGGTCTCCCGTGGCTGTCGTCGGCGGGCGGCCCATGGTGACGCAGGCGTGATCGGGGGAGCCGCGGCAGATGCGCATGCTGTAGAACACGTCTCGGTGCTGCTGGAAGGTGAAGCCGCGCCCGTTCATCGCCGTGGAGACGATGAAGTGCTTGTTCCGGATGCCGTTCTGGCGCAGGCTGCGCACGAGCTTGTGGCCGTAGGCGATCTCGTGGGCGGTCGTGTCGTAGTGGGTGAGGTTCAGCGCGAACCCGCGCACCCGAGCGATTCCGGCGCGGCGGAGCAGGCGGGAGGCGTCGCGCACCCGCAGCCAGTCGGAGGAGCCGGCGTCGAGGTACATGGTCGCGCGTGGATTGGCCTTGAACACCCCGACCGTCCAGCGGATCAGCTTCAGGTCGATGTCCGAGTGGTGGGGGAGGTCGAGGGCGAGGGGGAGATCCGGCTGGATGACGATCGCCGCCGGGTTCTGGGAATCGCGGACCCCGCGGGCGAAGGCGCGGATCCAGTTCTTGTAGTCCCGCTGCTCGGCGCGGGTCGGAAGGCGCGTCCTCTCCTTGCCGCCCTCGAACGGGGTGAGGCGGAAGATCCCGATCTGCACGCCCTGGCGGCGGTTGCCGTTGGTCACGGTGCGGATGTAGGTGCGGGCGGTGCGGTAGACGCCGTAGTGCAGGTGGCCCCCGGCGTTCGAGTCGTGCAGCGGCACCCAGGCGCCGAACCAGCGAAAGCGCGGCTGGGCGACGAAGCGGGCGAGCAGGGCGTGGTCCGAGCCCGAGGAGCGGTCGTAGTAGACGCTCGGCGGGTCGGTCGACGGGTCGGTCACGTGCGTGTAGAAGCCGGGCCAGGGGATCCTCGACAGCGGGCTGAGCGGAACCGTCAGGGCGCCGGCCGCCGTGGGCACGGCGAGGGCGGCGAGGGCCAGGGCGAGGAGCGCGGCGAGGACGCGGGGGCGGGCTATGGGCAGGCTGAACACGCGACCTTGATCGGTTGAGTTACCCGATCCCCTTAGCGGTGCGCCACCGACTGGACACCTGGCCACTCGGTGTGCCCTCGCCGCCGGAACGCCAGCGGCGGCCGGCGGGACGACGGTACGGTCGAGCCCTTCCCGGGCTACCGCGTGCAGCACACGCTGAGAGGGCCCGACCAAGGGCGGCGTCCGCTACGCGCCCGCCGTGCGATCTACCCGTCCCCGCTTCGCTCGGTCGCGCTCGAGCGCGGTGGCCGAGGCGGGCCGCCTGCGCGCGATCTACCCCTGGGGGGCGATACTCCGCCCGGTGGAGCGAAGGGAGATCCGGGAGCTCGTGCACGGGGTGTTCGCGGGCTTCGGCGAGAACGACCTGCTCACCTTCGCCAGCGTGATCTCCTTCCAGGTGATGACGGCCGTCATCCCGCTGCTGATGTTCGGCCTCGCCCTGCTCGGGGTGCTGAACCTCTGCAGCGCCTGGTCTGACCATCTCGCCCCGCAGCTCAAGAGCAACGTCTCCCCGGACGTGTTCCACCTGGTCGACCACGTGTGCGGATCGCTTCGACTCCCGTTCCTCGCCGGCGCGCAGCTCGACGCGCTGCTCCGGCGGGGTCGCTGGCATCATCGGGCGGCATGAACCCGCCCTCGCCCTCGCCGTGCCGCTCCTCCTGCTCGCGGGCTGCGGCAGCGGCAAGAAGGCGATCGACAAGGACAAGCTCGGCCCGATCGTGGCCCAGCGCTGGCCGAGAAGCTGAACCAGGCGACGCCCAGGGTGGTCTGCCCGATGAACCCGAGGCCAAGGTCGGCGCCCGGGGGTCATGCACCCTCACGGACGTCACCAACGGCGTGCGGCTCCCGGTCGCCCTGACGGTCGACCGCGTCAACGGCAGCCGCGCCCACTTCAACATCAAGGTGGGCACGAAGCCCCTGAAGTGAGCCCGTCGGGCCTCAGTGGGGCTCGTCGAGCGAGGCCGCGGGCGGGCGGGACTCCTCGGCCAGCGAGGTCAGGGAGAGCCGGCCCCGGGCCGCCTCCTCGAGCACGCCGCCGGCCTCCTCCTCCGAACGGGCGTAGAGCTCGACGAGCAGGTGCACGACGATCTGCTCCTCGTCATGCTTGTGGAAGCGGACGTGGGTGAAGAACTCGCGCGTGCCGTGGTCTCCGAAGGCGGCGAAGGACAGGTGGTCGGCGGCGTCGGGGCCCGAGCAGGACTCGACCTCGTCGGCTTCGACCGAGACCGTGCAGGAGGCGACCCACGGCGTGCCCTCGACCATGCGCTCCCAGCGGTCGGCGATCGGCTCCACGCGGCCGCCCTGGAAGGCGAGGTGGGGCTGGTCGTGCATGCAGTCGAGGCACTGGACGACGGCCTCCTGCACCTCATCGACGACGTCCGCGCGCTCCCCGCTCTCCGGGTCGATCCGGTGGATCCCCTCGTAGTGGACCTGGACCTCGAGGTTCTGCGACCAGCAGCGGTAGCAGCGCAGCCAGCTCCGGGTCGTCGCGCTCATCCCCGTGAGTCTATGCTCGGCCCCGCGCCGATGGACCTCGCGACGATGACCTACGAGCGGACGGGGCCGATCGCGCGCATCACGCTCGACCGCCCCGAGCGCGGCAACGGCATCACCCTCGAGCTGCCGCGGGAGCTCGAGGCCTGCGTGGAGGAGGCGAACCTCGACCCCGCCGTGCACGTCATCTGTCTGAGCGGGCGGGGCAAGGGCTTCTGCGGGGGGTACGACCTGGCCGAGTCCGCCGAGCGGGAGCTGCCGAACCACGATCCGGCCGTGCCCTGGGACCCCGCGGCCGACTACCAGATGATGAGCCGGAACGTGCGGGGGTTCATGTCCCTCTTCCGTTCCGACAAGCCGGTCGTCTGCCGCGTGCACGGGTTCTGCGTGGCGGGCGGGACCGACATGGCGCTGTGCTCGGATCTGCTCGTGATCGCCGCCGAGGCCAAGATCGGCTACCCGCCGGCGCGGGTGTGGGGCTCGCCGACGACGGCGGTGTGGGCGCACCGGATCGGCGTCCAGCGCGCGGCGCGGCTGCTCTTCACGGGCGACTCGCTCTCGGGCGAGGAGGCGGCGGCCTGGGGTCTCGCGATCGAGGCGCCGCCGGCCGCGGAGCTTGAGGCGCGCACGGAGATCCTGCTCGAGCGGATCGCCCGGCTGCCCGTCAACCAGCTCATCTTCATGAAGCTCCTGCTGCGCCAGACGCTCGTCGGGGCGAGCCTCGAGGCGACCCAGACCCTGGGGACGCTGCTCGACGGCGCGACCCGGCACACACCCGAGGGCTACGCCTTCCAGGAACGCGCGCGGCGGGAGGGGTTCCGCGCCGCGGTGCGGGCGCGCGACGAGCCGTTCGGGGATGCCGGGCCCTCGACCTTCAAAGGCTGAGGCGTCCGTACCGCTCGGCGCCGTGCTCGCCGGCGGCGCCGCCTCGCGCTTCCCGGCCAAGCTCGCGATCGTGCTCCCGCGGGCGGTGGCGGGCCTGGGGGCGGTGCTTCCCGAGGTGGTCGTCGTGGCCAAGGCGGACACGGTCGTCCCGGAGACCGGCGTGGCGGTCTGGCGCGAGCCGGCCGCCCCGCGCCATCCCCTGCTCGGGATCGCCTGGGCGCTCGGGCGGGCCGGCGGCCGGGCGGTGCTCGTGGTGGCGGGGGACATGCCGGAGCTCGACCCGGCCGTGCTCCGCGCGCTCGCCGCCGACCGCGGGAGCGCATCCGCCGTCGTCCCGCGCCACCCCGGCGGGGCCGAGCCGCTGTGCGCGCTCTACCGTCCGGCCGCGGCGCCCGTGCTGCGTCGCGGAGCGGAGGAGGGGCGCGCCGCCCGCGCGGTCATCGCCGGGCTCGCCCCGGACTGGCTCGAGCTGGCCGGCGCGGCGTCGTTTCGGAACGTCAACCGGCCTGAGGATCTCGCCTGATCAGCCGAAGGTGAAGGCGTAGCCCGAGATACCGGGCGCGAGGTGGACCGTCAGGTGGTGGCGCCCCGGCGCCGGCCACTCGGCCAGCGTGTAGAGCCGCTGGCGGCGGACGGTGACGACCCGCGTCTTGTGCCCCGGTTCGACGACCCGCACCCTCCGGGGCCTGCCGCCCTTGGAGGAGAGGACGAGGTAGGCGTTCTGGGCCTGCACCGTCGTATCGATGGCCGCGCCGGGGGCGAGCGCCGTGGCGTCCTCTCCGGTGATCCGCCACTTGCCCGAGTAGGCGAAGCGGGAGAGCGGTACCGCGGCGCCCGCCGGGCGCGCGTAGTCGTGGACGCCGTTCCGGGGCGGGGTCGGGAGCCAGCCCATCGCCCGCTTGGAGCCGAGGTAGGTCTCGGGCGTGGCCGCCCCCTTGGGCGGTACGGGGAGCGAGGTCAGCCGCGCGGGCAGCGGCCGTCCGGGATGGCCGGCGGCGAGCAGCGCGCGAGCCGCCGACTCGCTCTCCGCGTAGTCCCCCTCCCCGAACTTCACGTGGCGAACCTCGCCCGCCGCGTCGATCAGGTACTCGGCCGGCCAGTACTGATTCCCCCAGGCCGACCACGTCCGGTAGGCGTTGTCCTGCGCCACCGGGTAGCGCAGGCCGTCCGTCCGGATCGCGTTGGCCACGTTCCCCGCGTCGCGCTCGAAGGGGAACTCCGGCGTGTGGACCCCGACGATGGTCAGCCCGGCCGGGCGGTAGCGGGCGTCGAGCGAGCGCAGGAAGGGCAGCGTGCGGATGCAGTTGATGCACGTGTAGGTCCAGAAGTCGACGAGCACGACGCGGCCGCGCAGCTCCTGGAGGGTCAGCGGCCGGTTGCCCGGCGTGTTGAACCAGCGCTCGTTGCCGACGAAGTCCGGCGCCTTGCCGTAGCGGCGCAGATGCGTGGCGGCGACGTTCGCCGGCGGGGCGGGTCGCGACTGCGCGAAACGCCCCTGGGGCCGGAGGCCGTTCAGGCGGGAGGCGACGGCCTTCGAGTCCTCGATCCCCCTCGTCGGATTCACGAGGAAGGACGGCGCGTTCTGCGCGAGCGCCTCCTGGAAGCGGACGTCGGTGCGCGTGACGATGAGCACGGCGGTGAGCACGAGCACGACGCCGAGCGCACGCTGCACCTGCGGGCCGCGCCCGGCGCGGCGCACCCGGGCGAGGATGGCGCGGCCGCCGAGGGCGAGGGCGAGCAGGACCGCGGCCGAGCCGAGCGCGTAGGCCAAGGCGATGACGACGAGCCGGAGCGACGTCCCGCCCGTGGCGCTGACCGAGATGACGGCGGCGAGGATCGGCCCGGCGCACGGCGCGTAGAGCAGCCCGAGCGCGCCGCCGAGCCCGACTCCCGACCAGAACCCCTCGCCGCGGGTCGCGCGCGCGGGGACGAAGCGGGCCAGCCGGGAGAGCGGCGCCTCGAGCCGGTCGCCGAGGGCGGGCACGAAGAGGACGAGGCCCGCGGCGAAGAGGACGACGACGGCGAGGATGCGGGCGCCGTCCCCCGCCACCCCGACGCCCTTGACGACCGAGGCCAGTGCGACGATGGTCAGGGTAAAGGTGAGCGCGAGGCCGAGGACGACCCCGACCGGTCGCCGCCGCCCGCCCGAGGCGCCCGCGGAGAGCAGCGCCGGGAGCACCGGCAGCACGCACGGCGTGATCGCCGTGCCCGCTCCGGCGACGAAGGCGAAGAGCGTGAGCAGCACCATCCGACTCCATCCTTTCGCGGCGGCCTTGCCGGCGGATTAACCCTGGGCGCTACCCGCCGATCGCGCTCATGGTGCGCTCGGGCTGGACGAAGCCCGGGTCGTTGACCCGATGCTTCAGCTCCTTGCGCCAGATCGCCGCGCGCAGGATCGCCTCGAGCTCGGCGTCGTCCGCCCCCGCGCGCAGCGGCCCGCGGAGATCCGTCTCGTGCAGGGAGAAGAGGCAGGTGCGGAGCTTCCCGTCGGCGGTCAGGCGGATCCGGTCGCAGTCGTCGCAGAAGGGCTCGGAGACCGGGTTGACGAAGCCGATCCGTCCCGCGCCGTCGGCGAAGCGCCACGTCCGCGCCGTCGATCCGGGCGCGCGGGGCTCGGGCTCGAGCGGGAACTCGGCGTCGATCAGCGTGCGGATCTCCTCCCCCGTGAGCACGCGCTCGGGTGTCCAGGTGCGGTCGGCGTCGAGCGGCATCCACTCGATGAAGCGCACCTCGTAGGGCGCCGTGCGCGCGAGCCGCGCGAAGGGGAGGACCTCCTGCTCGGTGAAGTCGCGGATGGCCACGGCGTTGACCTTGATCCGCAGCGGTCTCGCCGAGCTGCGCTCGGGCCGGGCGGCGAGCGTCTGCAGGCCCCGCATGACCTGGGGGAGCGCGTCGCGGCGGGTGATCGCGAAGAAGCGATCGCGCTGGAGGGAGTCGATCGAGACGTTGAAGCGGCGGATCCCCGCGGCCACGAGCGCCTCGGCGTGGCGCTCGAGCCCGTAGCCGTTCGTGGTGATGGCGACGTCCTCGACACCCGGCAGCGCGCACAGCATCCCGGCGAGCACGGGCAGCTTCCGGCGGGCGAGGGGCTCGCCGCCCGTCAGGCGGACGGTGGCCACGCCCATCTCCGAGAGCAGCGAGACGAGCCGGTGGATCTCCTCGAAGGACAGGATCTCCGCGCGCTCGAGCCAGGCGAGACCCTCCGCGGGCATGCAGTACTGGCAGCGGAAGTTGCAGCGGTCGGTGACCGACACGCGCATGTCGCGGATCGCCCGGCCGTGGCCGTCGAGGAGAGGCTCGCGGACCATGCTCCAAGGGTAGCCTGGCCCGGTGCGGCGGTCCCTGCGCATCGGCGCCACCTGCCTCCTCTTCGCCGTGGCGCTCGGCGCCTGCGGCGCGCGGAGCGAGTCCGATCAGGTCCGGTCCACGGTCAGGACCTTCCGCGACGCCACGGGGAAGCACGACTACATCACGATCTGCCGCGAGGTCCTCGCGCCCACGCTCGTCGCCCGTCTGCGCCGGCTCGGGGTGCCCTGCGAGCTCGCGCTCTCCCGCTACCTGAAGGCGACGACCGCGCCCGAGCTCACGGTCGCGCGGGTCGTCCTGCACGGCGCGCGCGCCGAGGCCTACGTGACGGCCGGGGCCAAGGGCCAGTCCCTCTCCCGGGACATCCTCGGCCTGGTCAAGACGGGCGCGGGCTGGCGCATTGCCTCGCTCTCGGCTCCCGGCGCCCAGTGACCCCACCGCTCGCGGGCCTGCGCGTCCTCGACCTCTCGCGGGTCCTCGCCGGGCCGTACTGCACGATGCTGCTCTCCGACCTCGGGGCCGAGGTCGTCAAGGTCGAGCGGCCGGGCACCGGCGACGAGACCCGCACCTGGGGTCCGCCGTGGGCGGGGGAGGCGTCGGCGTACTTCCTCGCGGTCAACCGCGGCAAGCGCTCGGTCGCGCTCGACCTCGGCTCGGAGGAGGGCCGCGGCGCGGCGCGCGCGCTCGCGGCGCGGGCCGACGTCGTCGTCGAGAACTTCCGGCCGGGCGGCGCGGAGCGGCTCGGGCTCGGGTGGGAGGCGCTGCGGGCGGAGAACCCGGCGCTCGTGCTGTGCTCGATCCGCGGCCTCGGGGACGGCCGGGCCGGCTACGACCTCGTGGCCCAGGCCGAGAGCGGCCTCATGTCGATCACGGGGCCGCCCGACGGGCCGCCGCACAAGGTCGGTGTGGCCATCGTCGACGTGCTCGCCGGGCTGAACGCGGCGGTGGCGATCCTCGCCGCCCTGCGGGGCGGCGCCGGGCGCCGGGTCGAGGTCTCGCTGCTCGACGCCGCGCTCTCCGCCCTCGTCAACGTGGCCCAGGGCGTGCTCGTCACCGGGGAGGATGCCGCGCGCCACGGCAACGCGCACCCGAGCATCGTCCCCTACGAGCCCTTCCGCGCCGGCGACGGCGTATGGATCGTCATCGCCGCCGCCAACGACGGGCTGTGGGCGCGCCTGGCGGACGCCCTCGGGCTCGCCGAGCTGGCCGCGGACCCCCGCTTCGCCACGAACCCGGCGCGCGTCGAGCACCGGCTCTCGCTCGTGCCGCTGCTGGGCGAGCGCCTGGCCGAGCGGCCGGCGGACGAGTGGCTCGAGATCCTGGCCGCGGCGGGCGTGCCCTGCGGGCGGGTGCGCGGAGTGCAGGAGGCGCTCGCCGCCGCGGGGCCCGAGTCGCTCGTGCGGGTCGAGCACCCGGACGCGGGGCCGCTCGAGCTGGTGCGCTCGGCCTTCCGCTTCCCCGACGAGGAAGCGGACGAAGCGGGGGGACCATCCCTCCACCCACCGCGCCTCGGCGAGCATACGGCTGAGGTGCTGAGCGAGTTGACGAGCCCCGACTGAGGTCTTCTGGATCCGAGCCCGTGTCCGCGTAGCGCTCCCGTCCGCGCGCGCCGTGGCGCCCGCGCGAGACGGGCGCGGGCCCCCGGCGGCGTGCCGACCCGGTAGCGTCGCGGCCATGAACGACCAGGTCGTCCTCATCACCGGCGGCGCGCGCGGCATCGGCGCCGCCGCCGCCCGCGCCGTGGCCGCCCGCGGGGCCTCCGTGGCGCTCGTCGGGCTCGAGGGGGAGGAGCTCGAGCGCACCGCCGCCGCGTGCGGCGAGCGAGCCGCCGCGTTCGAGGCCGACGTCACCGACCGCGACGCGCTCACCGCCGCCGTGGAGGCCGCCGTCGGACGCTTCGGCGGCCTCGACGCCGTCGTGGCCAACGCGGGGATCGCCCAGGCCGGGCCGGTCCTCCACGCCGACCCGGCCGCCTTCGAGCGCGTGCTCGAGGTCAACCTCCTCGGCGTCTACCGGACGATCTCGGCGACGCTGCCCCACCTCGTCGCCCGCCGCGGGTACATGCTGCCGGTGGCCTCGGCCGCCGCCGCCGTGTGGGCGCCCGGCATGGGCGCCTACAACACGAGCAAGGCCGGCGTCGAGGCGCTCGCCCGCACGCTCTCGATGGAGGTCGAGCACCTCGGCGTCGCGGTCGGCTGCGCGTACTTCTCGTGGATCGACACCGACATGGTCCGCGGCGGCGACGCCCACCCGGCCAGCGGCGGCGCGCGGGACAAGCTCCCCGGCCCGCTCAGGAAGACCTACAGCGTGCAGCAGGCCGGCGCCGCCGTGGCCGACGGGATCGCTGGGCGCGCCCGGACGGTCTGCGTGCCCGGCTGGTACCGCGCGATCCTCGCCACGCGGACGCTCGCCCGGGCGATCGCCCGGCCCGAGATGGTCCGCCGCGCGGCCGAGCTCGAGGAGCGCTTCGTGGCGGACGTCGTCCGCCGCGGCGCCGCCGAGGCCTCGCGGCCGGTGGGCGCCGGCGGCGTGGCCGGGATGCGCGGCTGAGCGCTCCTGCCGATCGCCGACTACGAGGCGCTGAGCGGCGAGCAGATCGCCAAGCGGCTCCCGCGGTCTCTCACAAGCCGAGCTGACCAGCATCGAGAACTACAGCGGAAGCACGCCGGACGAAGCACCGCCCTCGAGCGCGGTCCGGGAGGTCAGTTCCGCGATCTCGGCCGTCGACGTCGAGCGAGTCAGATCGGTTCTCGGGTACGCGCGCGCCCACAAGAACCGTGCCGGGTCCTCAAAGCCGCGGGGCGCAACAGCTGAGACGAGCCTGGCGCGTCGGCGTGAGCGGTTCGGGTTGACCGGGCCTCGAGCGGGTAACACGGACGACCTGACCGCCCCGAGGAGAGACTCATGAGAGCCCTGACCTGGCACGGCACCGGAGACGTCCGCGTCGACGACGTCCCCGATCCCGCGATCGAGCAGCCGACCGACGTGATCGTCAGGATCACCTCGACCGGGCTGTGCGGCTCGGATCTGCATCTCTACACCGTGCTCGGCCCGTTCCTCGGCGAGGGGGACATCCTCGGGCACGAGCCGATGGGCATCGTCGAGGAGGTCGGTCCCGAGGTGAGCGCGCTGCAGGCCGGCGACCGGGTGGTCGTGCCCTTCAACGTGTCCTGCGGGGAGTGCTGGATGTGCGGGGAGGGGCTGCATTCCCAGTGCGAGACCACGCAGGTGCACGAGTACGGCTCGGGCGCCTCGCTGTTCGGCTACACGAAGCTCTACGGCCAGGTCCCGGGCGGGCAGGCCGAGCTGCTGCGCGTGCCGTTCGGCAACTTCCTGCCGATCAAGGTGCCGGACGGGCCACCCGACGATCGGTTCCTGTTCCTCTCCGACGTCCTGCCCACCGCCTGGCAGGGCGTCGAGTACGCGGAGGTGCCGGAAGGCGGCACGCTCGTCGTCCTCGGGCTCGGGCCGATCGGGGACATGGCCGCGCGAATCGCCCAGCATCGCGGCCGGCGCGTCATCGGGGTCGACCTCGTGCCCGAGCGCCTTGCGCGGGTGGCGGCGCGCGGGATCGAGGTCGTGAACCTGGCCGACCACGAGGACGATCTGCCCGACGCGATCCGCGCGCTGACCGACGGCCGCGGGCCCGACTCGGTGCTCGACGCGGTGGGGATGGAGGCGCACGGCTCCCCCGCCGCCGGCGTGGCCACGAAGCTCGTCGGCCTGCTGCCCGACGCGATCGCCGAGCCGCTCATGCAGAACGCGGGCATCGACAAGCTGGCCGCCCTGTACTCGGCCATCGACATCTGCCGCCGCGGCGGCACCATCTCGCTCAGCGGCGTCTACGGCGGCACCGCCGACCCGCTGCCGATGCTGCAGATCTTCGACAAGCAGCTCCAGCTCCGGATGGGCCAGGCCAACGTGAAGCACTGGGTGGACGACATCCTGCCGCTGCTCTCCGATGAGGATCCGCTCGGCGTGGACGACTTCGCCACCCATCACGTCCCGCTCGCGGAGGCTCCGGCCGCCTACGAGATGTTCCAGAAGAAGCAGGACGGGGCGATCAAGGTCGTCTTCCAGCCGTGAACCGGGTCTGAGCCGTGCGCGTCGTCGTCACCGGAGCCAGCGGGAACGTGGGCACGGCGGTGCTGCGCGCCCTGGCCGCGGAGAAGGTGGTGACCGAGATCGTCGGGCTCGCCCGGCGGCGTCCCACCCAGCCGGCGACCAAGACGACTTGGGTGGCGGCCGACGTGGCGAGCGACGAGCTCGAGCCGATCTTCCGCGGGGCCGCGGTCGTCGTGCACCTCGCCTGGCTGATCCAGCCGGCGCGGGATCGCGAGCTCACGCGACGGGTCAACGTCGAGGGCTCGGAGCGCGTGTTCAGGGCCGCCGCAGGCGCTCGCGTCCCCGCGCTCGTCCACGCCTCGTCGGTCGGCGCCTACGGACCGGGCCCCAAGGACCGCCGCGTGGGGGAGGACTGGCCGGTCACCGGCATCCCGAGCTCGTTCTACTCGCGCGACAAGGCCGCGTGCGAGGCCGTGCTCGACGACGTCGAGCGGGAGTTCCCCGAGCTGCGCGTCGTGCGTCTGCGCCCCGGGCTCATCTTCCAGCGCTCGGCGGCCACGGAGATCCGCCGCCTGTTCGCCGGCCCGTTCCTGCCCGGCGCGCTGGCCGATCCCCAGCTCATTCCGGTCATCCCGGATATCCCGCGCCTGTGCTTTCAGGCCGTCCATGCCGACGACGTCGCCCGCGCCTACCGGGCCGCGGTCCTCAGGGACGTCCGCGGAGCGTTCAACATCGCCGCCGAGCCGGTGCTCGACGTCCCCGAGCTCGGCCGCCTGCTCGGCGCGCGGCCCGTGTCCGTTCCGCGGCGCGTCGTGCGCGGCCTGGCCGCCGCCGCCTACCGGGCGCGACTCACCCCGACCGAGCCCGGGTGGCTCGACCTTGCGCTCGACACCCCGCTCATGTCCACCGAGCGCGCCCGGAGCGAGCTCGGTTGGACGGCGGAGCGATCCGCTGGTGAGACGCTGCTCGAGCTCCTGGCCGGTCTGCGCGCCGGAGCCGGCGGCGCCACCCCGCCGCTCGACGCGTCCAGCAGCGCGCCGCTGCGCGTGCGGGAGCTCCTCACCGGTGTCGGCGCGCGCCGCTGAGGAGCCGCCTCACAGGGACCGCAGCGCCGGCAGCAGGTCGGACTCCGCCCAGGCGCAGAAGGCGTCCTGGTGCTCGGCGCCGATCTGCACGAGCGCGACCTCGGTGAAGCCCGTGTCGAGGAAGGGGCGGATCTTCTCCACGAACTCCTCGACGTCGTTCCCGCACGGGAACTGCTCGGCGACGTCCTCGGGCGTGACGAACTGGGCGGCGGCGTCGAACCCGGCCGGACCCGGCAGGTCGGCGTTGACCTTCCAGCCGAAGCCGAACCAGCGGAACTGCTCGTGGGCGCGCTCGACCCCCGCCTCCCGCTCGGGGTCGTAGGCCACGGCGATCTGGCCGACGCGGCCCTTCCCACTCCCGCCGGCGGCGTCGAACTGCTCGCCTAGCTCGGCCTTCGGCTCGACGGCGATCATCAGGTCGGCGCGCTCGCCCGCCAGGCGGCAGGAGGCAGGCCCGGAGACGGCCACGCCGATCTCCACGCGCCGCTCGGGCAGATCCCACAGCCTCGCGGTCTCGACGTCGAAGTGCTTGCCGCGGTGGTTGACGACCCCGCCGTCGAACAGGGCGGAGATGACGTCGATCGCCTCGGCGAGCATCTCGTGGCGGAGGCCGACGGCGGGCCACGCGGAGGCGACGACGTGCTCGTTCAGGTTCTCCCCGGAGCCGAGGCCGAGCCGGAAGCGCCCGCCGGAGAGGATCTGCATCGTCGCCGCCTTCTGGGCGACGATCGCCGGGTGGTAGCGCATCGTCGGGCAGGTGACGTAGGTCATGAGCGGGATGCGCTCGGTGGCCTGCGCGGCGGCGCCGAGGATCGACCAGGCGTAGCCCGAGTGCCCCTGCTCCTCGAGCCAGGGCTGGTAGTGGTCGGAGATGACGGAGAAGTCAAAGCCCGCCGCCTCCGCACGCTGGATGTCGCGCACGAGCGCGTCGGGCGGGGACTGCTCGCACATCATCGTGTAGCCGAATGCGGTCATGGGGCGGGGGATACCCGCGCGAGGGCGGTCTAGCGGGTGGCGGCGCGCCAGGCGCGCTCGGCGTCAGAGCTTCTGGGCGACGACGCGCTCAGTCTCGGCGGTCAGGCGCAGCCCGACAGGCGACTGGCGAGGCAGCGCGCCCGCCCGGGTGGGGGCACGTTCTGGTGCGAGCGGCCCGGCGGGGTGGCGCCCGCTGCGCTCGGCCACACCGAGTCGGCGATGTGGACGACGTAGAACCCGGTCGTCCCGTCGGAGTACCAGACGCCGTGGCGCGCGGTGTCGAAGGCGGGCTGCGACATCGCGTAGTCGCTGGCCATGTAGCCGTTCTCCGAGCGCGGCTGCGGCGGCACGACGGCGTAGGCGATCTCCTTCGGGTGCAGGAGATCAGAGATGTCGAAGACCCGGAGGCCCGAGGCGATGAACGAGCAGGCGATGACCTTCGGGTCGGTGCGCGTCGGGATGTTGCAGTAGTGCGCCGCGTAGCCCTGGGCAGGGTTGGTGGTTCCCGGGTCACCCGCGACCCCGGCCGCGTGGTGCTCGGCCGGGTTGTTGATGGCCAGGCGCAGGTTGGCCACGACGCGGGGGTGCGCCTCGTCGGAGATGTCGATGATGTGACCCGCGCCGACGGCGTCGGGGTTACCGGTGGGGTTGACCGTGCTCTGCGTGTACTCGTCGAACTCGAGCACGTAGGGCTTCCCGTTCTCGGTGAAGGGGATCGCGTTCTGAGGGATCGAGGCGTTGGCCCAGGTGAGGCGGCTGATCTCGCGGGTCTTCGGGTTCGGCACGCGCGCCTGGATCTGGCTCGTGTCGAGGATCAGCATGTCCCCGCCCGTCGGGTCGGCGACGTAGGCGCGGTTGCCGTCGTTGGAGAGCGACATCCCGTGCGCGACGACGTTCCCCTGCCAGAGGTCGTGCGGGTTCTTCGGGTCGGTCACGTTGATCGCGGTGATCGCGGCGGTGGCCGTCCCGGTGGCGTAGAAGGTCCGGCCGTCCTCCGAGAACCCGCTCTCGTGGCCGAAGCGCGCGAGCGGGGCGAGCGAGTCGAGGACGGGGTGGCGGCAGTCGGCGTGGACGTCGTAGATCGCCACCAGCCCGGGGGAGGTCGACGGGTTGCCGTTGACGGCGGCGAGCAGCCCGCGCTTCGTGTTCAGGTTCAGCGACTCGTGCGGGGAGAGCATCGGCAGGGTCTTCAGGGACTCCGTCAGCGTGGGGTGGGCCGGGTCGTCCATGTCGAGCACGGAGACGCCGCTCGATCCGGCGCCGGGGTTCAGCGCGTTCAGCGGGAAGAGCAGCGTCGTGTCGTAGTAGGCGCAGGTGTGCCCCTGGGTGTCGACGTAGCGCAGGACCTTGAAGCCGCCCTCCGTCCCCTGATGGGAGACGATCGACGCGTTGCAGTACAGCCCGTTGCGGGCCGAGCCGGCGGGGACGCGGCCGTCGACGCCGGGTTCGGGCGTCGAGCCGGGGCCGCAGGTGGTGAGCGGGGTGGCCGTGAGCGGCGGCTCCGCGGGATGCTGGACGGCGGCCCTCGACGGAGTGTCGCCGCTGCCCGGGGAGAGCGCCCCGAGGTCGTTGACGGGGCCGAGGTCGAGCGCCGCGAGCGCGGAGGTCGTGAGCCCGCTGAGGATGAGGGCGACGGCGAGCGCGGTGACGAGCTTGCTCCGGCGCACACTCCTACGTCTACCAAAGAGCGGTGCGTCGCGCGCTTTCATCCGAAGAGCTTGCCGATCCCGCTCACCGCGGCCGAGCCGAGGAAGATCTCGAGCGCCACCCCGCCGACGCCGAGCACCGTCCCCGCCCCGACGACGAGCACGTCTTCGAGCAGGACGCCGAGGGCGAGCAGGACGACGCCGAGGGACGGCAGCGTGTCCAGCCCCGTGAACGGCGGCGCGAAGAACGCCCCCGCCGTCCCGCCGATGACGAGCAGCCCGAAGACGATGTTCGTCCCGCGCCGATCGAACAGCAAGCTCCCGCGCGGCTTGGAGATCCGCTCGAGCTTCCGGATCATCTTGAGCAGCCCGTTCATGAACTTCTGCTGGCGCTCGCCGGTCAGCTTGAGCTTCCGCCAGCGCGCGGGCAGCCAGATCTGCCGGCGCCCGGCCACGAGCTGGAACGCGAGCAGCACGGCGACGATCTCGAAGACGTGCGTCGCCCCGCCCGTGGGCAGGGGCAGCGCGGGCACACCGAGCAGCAGTACGAAGAGCAGCGCGAAGCTCTTCTGCTCGAAGCGCTCGATGAGGCTCCCGACTGTGCCGGTGTCATCCTCGCGCCGCCAGCGCTCGAGCTCGTCGCTGACGGTGGCCATGCGGGGAGGGACGATAGGGGGCAGTCCTAGCCGTCGAGTCGGAGCCGGTCGAGGCCGTCGAGGATCAGGTCGAGCCCGAACAGGAACTCGGCGGCGTAGTCGTATCCAGACTCCGCGACGTAGCCGCCGACGACCTCGACGAGGTGCGGGTAGTCGGCCAGCACCGCCTGGTACTCGACCATCTGGCGCTGCGCCACGTCCGCGAAGTCGGCCGCGCTCTCCGGGGACATGTCGCGCTGCTGGAGAGCGAACCCGTAGATGTAGGCGTCCTGGACGGAGTAGGCGTGGACGGCCATCTCGACCGAGAATCCGGCGGCGCGCAGGCAGCCGAGTACGGCGTCGTGGAGTCTGAGGTTCGCCGGCCCGTGCTCGGTGCGCCCCTCCATCAGGCCGACGGCCCACGGGTGCCGGGTGAGAGCCTCGCGCGTGGACACCGCCCGCCGCCTCAGGGCGGCCTTCCAGTCGCCTCCGATCGCCGGCGGCTCGATCTCGCCGAAGACGATCTCGATCATCCCGTCGAGGAGCGCTTCCCGGTGGGCGACGTGCTTGTAGAGCGCCATCGGCACGACCCCGAGCTCGTGCGCGAGCCGGCGCATGGTCAGCGACTCGATTCCGCGTTCGTCCGCGAGCGCGACCGCCGCGCTCAGCACGCGGTCCGGGTTCAGGGCTGGGCGCGAGCTTCGGGCCATCGGCTTGACAAGTGTACGCCGTACACCTAGAGTGGCGCAAACAAGGTGTACGCCGTACACCAGTCCCAGGAGGAGGAGCACCGCATGTCTGCCCTGAGCCACTTGACCGCCCCGCCCGTCACCTCGCCGAAGTGGTCCCTGGGGGCGCGACGTCGCCGGTCGGGCGCGTCGAGGCCGGACACGGCCCGCCTCGCGGGCGTGCTCTTCCTCATCACCTTCGCGACCTCCATCCCGGCGCTTCTCCTTTACGCCCCCGTCCTGCACGACCACGGCTACATCACCGGTGCCGGCTCGGACGGCCGTGTGCTGCTCGGGGCGTTCCTGGAGCTGCTTCTCGTCGTCGCGAACATCGGCACGGCCGTCGTGCTGTTCCCCGTCCTCCGGCGGCAGAGTGAGAGCCGGGCACTCGGCTACGTCATGGCGCGGGTCGTCGAGTCCGCGTTCATCGCCGTCGGCCTCCTCAGCGTCCTCGCCGTCGTGACCCTGCGGCAGGATCTGGCCGGCGGTGGCGCCGACGCGAGTGCGCTGACCACGGTCGGCCGCGCGCTCGTCGCCGTCCACGACTGGACGTTCCTGCTCGGGCCCGGCTTTGTCGTCGGCATCGGAAACGGCCTGCTGCTCGGGTCCCTGATGTACCGCTCGGGCCTGGTCCCGCGCCGCATGGCCATGCTCGGGCTCGTCGGCGCCCCGCTCGTCTGCGCCTCGGGCGTCGCGGTCCTCTTCGGCGCCATCGAGCCGGGCTCGGCGGCGCAGGGGATCGCGACGGTTCCGGAGATCCTGTGGGAGCTCTCGCTCGGGGTGTATCTCACGGTCAGGGGGTTCAGGACGCCCTCTTCCCGGCTCGGCGAGAGCGCTCGCCCCAGGACGGCTGGGCGCTCGGTCTCGCCTTCGCCGGTGGTGTCCTAGACGCCGCCTGGGTTAGGCTCGCGCGAGCCGGCGGGCCCGAGTAGCCATCCATCAGCAGAGGGAGTAGGCAGTGACACGAGAAGCCGTATCCACCGGCCAGGCGCCGCCCGCGCTGGGCCCTTACAGCCAGGCGATCGTCGCCGGTGGCTTCGTCTTCTGCTCGGGCATGGCAGGGATCGAGCCCGAGCGGGCTGATCCCGGACGGGATCGAGGCGCAGACCGAGCAACCTTGTCGCCGTGCTCGCCGGCGCCGGTGCCTCCATGGCCGACGTCGTCAAGACGACGATCTTCTACGCCGATGTCGAGGACTTCGCGCGACTCAACGAGGTCTACGCCCGACATATGCCCGACCCGCCACCGGCCCGCTCCGCCCCTGCGCACGTGCGCCTGCCCCACGGCCTGCTCGTCTCGATCGAGGCGATCGCCGCACAGCCCGGCGCCTCGTAGGGATGGGGCGTGGCGACTCGAGTGCCGGATCTCAGCGCCGCGATCACGCCGGGTGCCCCTTCGGCCTACAGCTCTACCTACCGACGAGGGTGTGTAACGCCGCTCTGACCTGAAGCCGCGCTGCTCCAACCACGTCCGAAGCAGAAGCGACTAGGGCAACCAGCGGGGGCAGCTCAGTCAGCGATCGCCCTGTAGGCGCGAGCGGCCCGCGTCCTCGCGGGATCTATCCACTCATCGGCTCATCCCGTCCGGCGGTAGCGGATGTGTGTGGCTAGCGGCGAATGCAAGGCCTCGACGGGCTCAAACCCGAAGGACTCGACGCCGTCGAAGATCCGCTCGCCGGAGCCGAGCAGGACCGGCGCGACGTCGAGCGTGAGCTCGTCGAGGACTCCGGCAATGAGGGCCTGGCGCACAGTCGAGGCGCCACCCGCGATGTCTATGCCGCCCTCTCCGGCCGTCTCGCGCGCTTGTGCGTAAGCGGCGTCAAAGCCGCCGGTGACGAAGTGGAAGGCCGTCCCGCCTTCCATCTCGACCGGCTCGTGAGC
>JBBQAA010000041.1:0-22159 GCA_038276395.1 Solirubrobacterales bacterium
CGGGGACTGCGCGCGAGCGGGGACAGCCGGGCGCCGCGTCGTGTCGTCGTCGAGATCGGCGAGCGCGAGCGCGGGGAGGGCGGCGCCGGCGAGGGCGGCGAGCGCGAGGGCTCCGGGTCGCGGACGAGGCATCCGCCGCCCATCATGCCGCGATAGGCAGGCGCAGGGTGAAGGTCGCCCCGGCGACGGACGCCGTCCCGCCGTGCGCGGCGGCGACGGAGGCGACGATCGCCAGGCCGAGGCCGGAGCCCGGTCGGCCGGCGGCGTCCGGCCCGCGCCAGAAGCGCTCCCAGACCTGCGCGCCCGCGCCCGGAGGCGGCCCCTCGCCGTCATCGGACACGCTGAGGATCGCCGTCCCGCCGTCCCGCCCCACGCGCACCCGGATCGCGCCAACGACGGGGCCGTGGGTCCGCGCGTTCTCCACGAGGTTCCGCACGGCGCGTACGAGGGCGTCGCGGTCGCCCGCGACGGAGACGGGCTCCGCCGCCTCGACGAGCGCATCCCCCGCCCCGGCCGCCCGCGCCACCTCCGCGAGGTCCACCGGCTCAGCCATCGTGTGCCCCGCGCCCGCGCGCTCGAGCGCGAGCAGGTCGTCGACGAGGCGCGCCAGCCGGGCGGCGTCGGCGCGGAGGTCGGCCATGACCTCGGGCTCGGCTCCGTGGCGGGCGGCGTACTCCACGTTGCCGAGCAGCGCGGTCACGGGCGTTCGCAGCTCGTGGGAGGCGTCGGCCAGGAAGCGCCGCTCGGCCTCGCGCGCGGCCGAGCGCGGCGAGCATCCCGTTGAGCGTCCGGGCCAGCTCCTCGACCTCGTCGCCCGCCTCGGGTACCGCGAGCCGCCGGGTCGGGTCGGCCGTCCGCTCGATCCCGCGCGCCGCGCCCGAGAGCCGGCGGAGCGGCAGCAGACCGCGGCGGGTCAGGCCGTAGGCGAGCGCGCTGGCCAGGGTCACGGTGACGAGTGCGGTCACGGCGAGCAGCCCGAGCAGCCGCCGGCTCGTCGCCTCGATGTCGCCGACGTCGGAGGCGACGAGCACGAGCCCGCCCGCGGCCGGGCCGCCGGCGTCGGCCACCGGCGCGGCGAGCAGGCGCAGCCGCTGCGACCCGAGCGAGATGGTCTCCAGGCCCGGCCGCACGGTGGCCCGCACGCGACGCGCCAGCGCGTCGACCGGCAGCAGGCGGGGGCCGAGGGCGACCGACCGCGCGAGGATCCGTCCGCGCGCGTCGAGCACCTCGACCGCCACCTCGCGCCCGCCGGCCGGCGCCTCGAGCGCCCCCGGCGAGGTGAGCACGGCGGGCGCGGAGACCGCGAGGCGGGCGACGTCGGCGGCCCGGTTGCGGAGCGCGCGGTCGAGCGCGCCGCGCAGCTCGTGTCGGTTGATGAGCGCCGTTGCCAGCCCGAAGCCGAGGACGGCCAGGAGGACAGGGACGAGGGCGGCGAGGACGAGGCGGGTCCGCAGCGATCTGCGCTTCACACCCGCAGCATGAACCCCACGCCGCGCACCGTGTGGATGAGCGGTGGCTCGCCGAGCTTTGACCGCAGGCGGCCGACGTAGCGGTCGACGACGTTGGGGACGGCGCCGCCGCCCCAGATCTCGCGAAGCGCCTGCTCGCGCGTGACGACCTGCCGTGGGCGGCGGAGCAGGAGCTCGAGCAGCGCCGTCTCGCGCTCGGTCAGCTCGAGCACGACCTCGCCCCGCCGCGCCGTGCGCGCCGCGACGTCGAGCGACAGGTCCCCGACCGCGAGTCGCTCGGCCACCCGGCTCGCGCGCCGGATGAGCGCCCGGATGCGGGCCGTCAGCTCCTCGGGGGCAAAGGGCTTTACGAGGTAGTCATCGGCGCCCGCCGCGAGCCCGGCTACGCGATCCGCGACCGCATCGCGCGCGGTGAGCATGAGGACGGGCGCCGCCACGCCTCGCTCCCGTAGCCGCCGGCAGACGGCGAGGCCGTCGAGGCCCGGCATCGCGACGTCGAGCACGACGAGGTCCGGCATCGAGCGCTCGATCCGGGCCAGCGCGGCGCCGCCGTCCGGGGCGGTCTCCACCGCGAACCCCTCCGCGGCGAGGGTCCGCTCGAGCATCCGCCGCAGCCCGGGGTCGTCGTCGACGACGAGCAGCCGCTCGCCCGCCCCGATCCCCACCGGGGCTCTCAGCCCCCGGCGACGTCGCGGCGCAGGAAGACGAGGAACGCGCCGACGAGCGCGGGCACGCCGAAGAGCGCACAGACCCAGACCGAGCGGATGATCGGCGCCCAGTCGGCGGGGGAGCGCAGGAGCCCCTGCCAGGCGTTGAACTGCGTCGAGAGGAGGTAGGGACGCAGGCCGCCGAGGCCGGGGAGGATCCCCACGAGCTGCAGCAGCAGCGAGACCATGAGCGTGCCGACGATCGCCGCCGCGCTGTTCCGGGTCAGCGCCGAGAGCAGCAGGCCGATGCAGCCGATCGCGAGGATGGGCAGCAGGTAGAAGCCGAGGCTCGCGAGCACGAGCCCGAGCGCGCTCGGGGCCGAGATCCGCGTCCCCGAGAGGCTCGTCAACGGGTGAAAGCCCGAGGCGATGGAGCCGGCGACGATGGCCACGACGCCGCTGAGGAGAATGGCCACGATCGCGTAGCTGGCCGCGGCCAGCGCCTTGCCGGTGAAGATCTGCCCGCGCTCGAGCGAGCGCGTGAGGACCGTCTTGAGCGTCCCGTTGTGATCCTCGGAGGCGATGATGTCTCCGGCCACGAGCGCGGTGATGAGCGGGTAGAGCCAGATCGAGCCAAAGAGCAGCAGGACGAGCGGGATGGCCAGGCCGCTCGTGTGGATGTAGCGGCCGAAGGGCACGTCGGTGGGCCCGCCGCCGCGGATGCTCGTCGCGGTCACGAAGATGAGCGGGACGGCGACGGCCGCACCGAGGCCAAGGTATGTGCGCTTCTGGAAGCGGAGCTTGCGTAGCTCCCAGCGGTAGACGGTGAGGGCGTTCGGGCTCATGCCGGATCGCCCGCGAGCGCCGGCTCCCGGCCGTTCTCAGCCGCCGCTCCCGGCCCCTCGGTGAGCGAGAAGAACAGGTCCTCGAGCGTCGCCGTCTCCGGCGCGAGGGAGCGGATGAGCGCGCCGCGGTGAACGAGCGCGGCCGAGAGCTCGCCCACGGCGTCCTCGTCGGTGGCCGCGAAGCGCACCTCCTCGCCCTCTTGGCGCACGTCGCGCAGACCCGGATGCCCGTCGCAGACCGTGCGGGCGACCGTCTGGTCGGTCGTGCGCAGGCGATAGGTCGCCCCCGCCGTGCGCTTGAGGTCGGCGATCCGCCCCTCGTAGACGATCGCGCCCGAGCGGACGATCGCCACCCGGTTGCACAGCTCCTCGACCTCGTTCATCAGGTGGCTCGAGAGCAGGACGGTCATGCCGCCGTCGGCCAGGCGGCGGATGAGCCGGCGCATGTCGCGCATCCCCGCGGGATCGAGGCCCGTGGCCGGCTCGTCGAGCAGCATCAGGCGCGGCGCGCGCAGGAGCGCGGCGGCGATGCCGAGCCGCTGGCGCATCCCGTGGGAGTAGCCGCCGACACGGTCGCTCGCGCGGTCGGTCAGCTCGACCGCGTCGAGCGCGTCGCCGATCCGGCCCGCCGCGTCGCCGCCGTCGAAGGCGGCCAGCAGCTCGAGGTTGCGCAGGCCGGTGAGGTAGGGGTAGAACTTCGGCGCCTCGACGAAGCCGGCGACGCCGTCGAGGGCGCTGACGCTGCGGGCCGGATCGCGCCCGAAGAGCCGCACGCTGCCCGCCGTGGGCCGGATGAGGCCGAGCATCATGCGCAGCGAGGTCGTCTTGCCCGCCCCGTTGGGGCCGAGGTACCCGTAGACGTCCCCCGGCTCGACGGTGAGATCGACCCCGTCGACGGCGGTGAGCTCGCCGTAGGTCTTGACGAGCCCGCGGACCTCGATCGGCGCGCCGGGCTCGACCTCAGAGGCCACGGGCGGCGGCCTCCGCGGCGACGGGCGGCACCGAGCCGGCGACGATGTAGGCGACGCCGCCGCGCTCGAAGGTGACGACCGTTCCGAGCGCGGTGTCGAGCTCGTGCCCCGTGGCGCCGCCGATCGAGACCTTGGGCAGGGTGAGTCCGGAGTCCCGGCCCCCGGACGGATCCGCCGGCTTCGCGGCGTCGGCCGGCCGCTCGACGACGACGATCGCGCCGAGCCCCTTCCCGTAGGTCACGAGCGCGGCCGGATGGCCCTTCCAGTCGAGCTTGCGGACGCTCTGCCGGGGTAAACCGGCCAGCGCGCGCGGGGACGAGAGGCGGAACGGCAGGCTCCCCGCGACGGCGGCCGCCCCGGTGACCTCCGCGCCGCGGCGGCCGTGCTCGCGGCGGGCGCCGAGCTCATGGGGCGTCGCGCCCTTCCCGAGCGTGACGATCTTCGTCCCCGCCGGCGGGCGGACCGCGAAGGTCGAGGCGGGCACCGACCCGAAGGAGATGCTCGTCGCCTTCAGCTCGAGGACGGGCCTGTCGCTTCCGCGGGCGTAGATCGCGGCGCGCAGCGGCACGCCGTTCATGGCGTCCCACGCGAGCTCGGCGCGGCCGAGCAGGCCCCCGTCGTGCTTGGGCGCGACCCGCACGGTGTAGGCGGGCTGCCCCGCGACATCGCTCGGGATCGCGCCGCTCAGCTCGACGTGGCCCATGAGGCGGTGAAGGACCCGGGTGATGGAGGCGAGCGACGGCGGCGAGTGCATGCTCTCCCGGGGCGGGTGGCCGGGCAGCGTTACGCGGTAGGCCGTGCTGCTCGCGGCGTCGTAGACAGTGAGCGTGCGGCCGTCGGAGACGATCTGGGCGTCGCCGGCGTCGGACTGCAGCTCGAGGCGGAAGCGATCCCCTCCTCCGACCCAGACGCGCCCGCTGGCGCCGGAGAGGAGAGGATCGGAGCCCTGGAGGCTCGAGGCGTCGATCAGGTGGTTGGTAAAGCTCACGCGCGCGGTGATGCCGGCCACCGGAGGCGCCGTCGCTGCCGCGTGGAGGGCCCGGGCGAGGGAGCGCCGCGGCGGGACCGGACCGCCGCCCGCGGCCAGGGCGATCGCCGCGCCGAGCGCGCCGAGCGCGAGCACGGCGCCCACCAGGGCGAGGAGGCGGCGGGAGGAGACGTTTCGCAGCGAGCTCATGGCGGGTCCTTCGGTAAGAGGTGGGAAGCAAGCTACGCCGTGTGCTTGAAAGTTCTCTGACAGTGGTGCGGGCGCACGCGTCGCGCGCATGCGCGATCATCCCCGGCCGATGAAGCGACTCGCCCTGCTCCTCACCGCGCTCGCCGCCGCGGCGGGCCTGTCCGCCCGCCCCGTCGCGGCCGCCGGCTTCCGCAGCGGGTTCGCCGCGAACGCCGAGCGCGCCTTCGACGTCGGCCTGCGCGCCTACGCCTATGGCCTGCCGCTGCTGAACGAGCAGCGGGTCATCGAGAACTTCCCGCCCGACCGGCTGATCAACGTGACGAGCCTCTCGACCCCCGCCCAGCGGCTCGTCGTGCTGCCCAACGTCGACACCCTCTACACGGTGGCGCGCCTGCGCCTCGCCGCCGGGCCGTTCGTCGTCCACGTCCCCGAGGAGCACGGCCGCTACTACACCCTGCAGTTCCTCGACGCGTACACGAACTCGTTCGCCTACATCGGGCGCCGCACGACCGGCACGAAGCCGGGGGACTACGTGATCGCCGGCCCACGCTGGCACGGCCGCGCGCCCGGCGGGCTGCGGGTCCTCCGCTCGGCGACCCCCGTCGTCTGGCTGCTCGGGCGCACGTTCGTCCGCGGGCCCGGCGACGTGCCCGCGGTGAACCTGATCCAGCACGAGTACGGCCTGCGCCGGCTCGGCGGCGCGCCGATCCCGTCCCTGTCCATCCCGAGCTCGACCCTCAGGCCCGCGCCGCTCCCCACCGGCCTCGGCTTCTTCGACGCGCTGGGTGCGACGCTCCGCGAGAACCCGCCGCCCGCTCGGGATCGGGGCCTGCTCGCCACGTTTGGCCGCTTCGGGATCGGCCCCGGGCGAAGGACGTCGCGCGCTCGCCTGCCCCGCGGCGCCCGGGCCGGCCTCGCCGCCGCGGTCGGCGCCGGCCCGGCGCTCATCTCCGCCTACGGTGCCCACGAGCTGCGGATCTCGGCCCGCCACCACCGCAACTGGCTCGTCCCGCGCCCCGGGATCGGGAACTTCGGCCGCGACTTCCTGCTCCGCGCCTACATCTCCGTGAACGCCCTCGGCGCCAACGTCCGGCCCGAGGCGATCTACCCGACGACGCGGGTCGACGGCGCGGGCCGCGCCCTGACCGGCGCCAACCGCTACCGGGTGCACTTCGCTGCGGGCGAGCTGCCGCCCGTGCGCGCCTTCTGGTCGCTCACGCTCTACGGCCCGGCGCGCTTCCTCGTCCCGAACGCGATCGACCGCTACGCGCTCGGCAGCCAGAGCGGGCTCAGCCGCAACGCCGACGGCTCGCTCGACATCTACGTGCAGCACGACCCGCCGGCCGGCCACGCCGCGAACTGGCTGCCCGCGCCGTCCGGACGCTTCTCCCTCGCGCTCAGGCTCTATCTGCCGGAGCCCTCGGTGCTCGACGGCACCTGGCCGCTGCCACGCGTCCGGCGGCGCTAGTACCAACTCCCGCAAATACGCTCTCCGCCTGTCGGCGCCCCGACACACCTGGCTGTGTCCGCCGGGATCGCCGATGCACGCATCGACTCCCCCGCCGTCCTGGCCAGCCCCGCCCAGTCGCTCGCCAGTACGTGACCGTATTTGCGTGAGGCGGTACGCGCTCGCGCTTAGCGTGCCCGGCACGGCCCGCGCGGCGCGATCGCGTAGAGCGAGCCGTTCTCCGACCCGATGAGCAGAGTGCCGTCACCGGCCAGCGCCGGGTAGGAGTCGACGGTGGCGCCGGTGTCGATGTCGAGGAGCCGCCGGCCCCCCGGGGCGAACCCGTAGACGTGCCCCGGCCGGGTGCCGAAGTAGACGTCGTGCCGGGAGTCGATTGCCGCTGAGGTCCAGATGCCCACGTCGCGCCGGCTGGCGGTGCGTCCGAGGCCGAGCACGCGGGTCACGAGCCGGCCGGTGCGCGCGTCGAGGGCGTTCATGAACCCCTTGTGGTCGCCGACGTAGGCGAGCCCGTCCGGCGTGACGACCGGCGAGGAGTACGTGTAGGCCCCGAGCCCGTAGCGCCAGCGGAGCTTCCCGGCCGGGCTCACGCCGTAGACCGTGTCGTCGTTGGCGCCGAAGACGACGGTGCCATCGCCCGCGACGGTAGGTGAGACCTCGGAGATCTGCCGGGCCGGGAAGCGCCAGAGCACACGCCCGCCGCGGACGGCGTAGAGCGAGGATCCGGCGGTCGTGTAGACCGTTCCGGAGGCGCTTACCGCGGGGGAGCCGTAGGAGGTCTCCTTCAGGCGCACCGACCAGCGGACCCGGGGGGCTCGCGTGCCGGTGACGGCGAGGGACTCGAGCGTGCCGACGTCGTCGCCGACGATCACCGTGCGGCCGCCGTCGACGACGGCCGGCGAGAGCGCCGAGCCCGAATAGCGGCGTTTCCAGCGCCGCCGCCCGCGGGCGTCGAGCGCGTAGAGCGTGCTGTCCGGCCCGGGCCAGAGCACGAGCCCGCTCGGCAGGACGGCGGGGCTCGTGGAGAGATCCGAGCCGTAGGGATCCCCCCCGGAGAAGCGCCAGCGGTCGCGCCCCGTCCTCAGGTCGATGGCGTGGAGGACGCCGCCGTTGCTCGCCGCGTAGACGACGCCGCCAGGGCCGGCCACGGGGCCGGGGACGACCGGCCCCTCCAGCTTCCGCCGCCAGCGCACGCAGGCCCGCTGCGGGCCGAGGACCGGCGACGTGCCCGAGTGCCGCGCGTCCCGCCCGAAGCCGGGCCACGGCGCGGCGAGCACGTTCGCGCGCACCGGGCCGAGCGGGGTCCGGGGCGGGATCCCCACGCCGTCCTCCGGGGGCGCGGACCCCGACCCGCCGCCGCAGCCGCCCGCGAGCAGGACCAGCGCGAGCGCCGCCGGAGGGATCCACCGCACGGGCTCACCGTAGGCGCGCCGAGGCGCCCTCACTGGCGGGAGGAACGGTTGTTCCGCGGCCCGTAAGAAGCTCGGGGCTCGCGGCCGCGCCACCCCCACCGGGCTCTCAGGCGCAGGACACGCCGCTCACACGGGCGGCCCCGAACATCGGTTCCTCCGCACATCAACCAAAGGAGACCCCGATGTTCCGCACCACCCGCAGGACCCTCACCGGCCTCGCCGCGCTGGGCGCGCTCGCGCTCGGCGGCTCGGCCCTGGCCGGCGCCGCGACGCGGACCACGACACCGTCGGCGCCCACGGCGGCGGCGACGGCTCCCGCCGGGCGCCACGTCGGCGCCGACGGCCGGCGCGAGCAGGCGCTCGGCGCCGGACCCGCCGCCAAGGTCAAGGCCGCGGCGGAGGCCAAGGTGCCGGGCGGCACCGTGCTCCGCGTCGAGACCGACGTGGACACGGGCTCGCCCTACGAGGCGCACGTGCAGAAGGCCGACGGCTCGCAGGTCGTCGTCTACGTCAACGACGCCTTCAAGGTGACGAGCGTGGCGGCGTTCGGCGGCGCGGGCGGGGCGCCCGGACCCGCGCGCGGCTCGACCGCCGTGCTGCCGGCCCCGAGCTACAGCGGCTGAGCAACGCTGAGGCCCGGGCCCACCGCCCGGGCCTCAGCGCTCGACGATCCGGGCGCCCGGGCCCGGCTCGAGCTCGACCGCCCCCGCGGGAACGCCGGCGTCCGGGGGCAGGAGCGCGAGCACCGAGCCGCCGAAGCCGCCGCCCATCATCCTCGCGCCCGCGGCGCCGGCGGCCCGCAGCGCCGAGACCGTGCGCTCGACCGCGGGCGTCGAGGCGTCGTAGAGGTCGCGCAGGCTCGCGTGGGACGCGTCGAGGAGCTCGCCGACCGCAGCGAGATCGTCGCGCTGCAGCGCCGCCACGGTGTCGTTGACCCGCGCGTTCTCCTCGACCACGTGCCGCACGCGGCGGTCGAGCGGGGCCGGCAGGCGGCTCGCGGCCTCGGTCGTCGCGTCGCGCAGCGAGGCCAGCCCGAGCCACTTGCGCGCCTCCTCGCATTCCTCCCGGCGCTCGTTGTAGCCCGAGGTGGCGAGGTCGTGCCTCTCCCCGGAGTCCAGCACGACGAGGCGCCAGCCGCCGAGCGCGAGCGCGACCGGCGTGACCTCCAGCGTGCGGAAGTCGATCAGCAGGGCGTGGCCCTCCTTCCCGAGCAGCGAGGCGAGCTGGTCGAGCAGGCCGGTGTTGGCTCCCGCCCACTCGCTCTCCACGCGCGAGCAGAGCCGAGCGAGCCCGATCCGGTCGGCCGGCTCGCCGCCGAGCGCGAGCGCGAGCGCGACGGTCAGCGCCGCCGAGGACGAGAGCCCGCTTCCGAGGGGGACGTCGCCCGTGAACGAAACGTCCGCCCCGGAGCGGCGGCCGAGCACGGCCACCGTCCCACGGACGAACGCGCGCCATCCCTCCGCCGGCTCGGGGGCGGCGGCCGGGAACTCGTCGGCCTCGCCGGGATCGATGGCGCGCGCACACACGAGACCGTCGGCGCGGTCGCGCGCCTCCGCCCGCGCCCCGCACCTCAGGGCGAAGGCCAGCGCCAGCCCGTCGTTGTAGTCGGTGTGCTCCCCGATCAGGTTCGCGCGCCCGGGAGCGAAGGCGACCGTCATCCGCTCAGCCCTGCAGGACGGCCCCGTCCGGCACGCGGTCCGGGCCGGCGAGCTCGACGGCTCCGCGGGCGATGACGCCGGCGCCGAAGCTCACGTCGCCTCGCACGGCGAGGCGCTCGCAGGCCACGAGCGAGGGTGGACCGTGCGGGAAGCGCTCGTCGAAGCCGTCGAGCAGCTTGTACACGGCGGGATCGAGGTCGACCATGAGCGGCCCGCCGCTCCGCTCCGGGGAGACCACGAGCCGCTCGTCCTCGCTCAGCACGTACGCGTCGGAGCGCACGCCGAGGAGGTCGTTCGTCGTCTTGACGGGCACGAAGCGCTCCCGGGCCACCCGCAGCGCCCGCGCCCCCTTCCAGACCGAGATCGCGGCGCCCATCGCGGTCTCGAGCTGGACCACCGGCGTCGAATCGGGATCGGTGGGGTCGACCGTCTTCTCATTGGCGATGAGCGGGAGGTCGAGTGGGCCGTCGCGCCCGGCCAGCGCCCCGAGGTCGAGCCAGATGTTGTTGCAGTTGAAGAACGGGTGGCGCGCGATGTCCTCGAAGGCCGCGGTGTCCGCCTCGGGGACCTGCGCGGTCTCGCGGAGCACGAGCCGGCCGTCGGCGCGGACGAGGTGGCCCCCCTTGCGATCGGCGGGCGTGCGGTTGCACTGCTCGGAGACGAACGGGATGCCCTCCGCGATCATCCACGCGGGGATGCGCGCGTCGAGCGTCGCCCCGAGGTTGTCGGCGTTTGAGAGGAACGCGTGGGTGTACCCGCGCCCGCGCAGGGCGTCGAGCGTTCCCGAGGCCCGGAGCGCGGTGTAGACGTCGCCGTGGCCCGGGGGGCACCATTCGAGCGACGGGTCGGCCGCCCACTCGACCGGGCCGAGATCATCGGCGCGGAGCTTCGGCTCCTGGCTCTGCAGGAACTCCGCCGGCACGTCGGAGGCGATGTCGGGATGGCGCTTCAGCGCGGCCAGCGAGTCCGCCTGGGTGCGGAACGAGTTCATGAGCACGAGCGGGAGGCGCGCGCCCGTGTGGGCGCGCGCGGCGAGCGTCTGGGCGACGATCAGGTCGAGGAACGTTCGGTCCCCCCTGACGGGCAGCAGCGACTTCGGGCCCGGGAGGCCCATGCTCGTCCCGAGGCCGCCGTTCAGCTTCACGATCACGACGCCGTCGAGGGCCCCGTCCGCCGGCCGCGGCAGATCGGCGACCGAGGGCAGCTCGGCGACCGGCTCGACCTGATCCTCGGGCAGCAGGCCGCGCTCCCCGCGCGCGAGCTTCGCGTAGGCGGCCCGGAAGGCCTCGACGGCGACCGGCGCGACGTCCGCCGCCCGCATCTTCTCCTCGGCCGCCCGCAGGCCCTCGGCGGACATCCGGAGACCCGCCGCCCGGGGCTAGGCCGCGGCCCGCTGCCGCGCCCGCCGCCCGCCGCGCTCGCGCCAGCGGGTCGTGAGCACCACGCGCGCGAATTGCATCCCGTACAGGACGTTCCGCTGCTTCTTGGACTTGCCGGAGGAGCGGCGGCGCATCGAGTTCGGGCGCTCGGTCACGCGCCAGCCGCGCATGATCGCGCCGACCTCGAGCTCGGAGGCCTGGTACTGGGGCTCGGTGAGCGGCACGTCGGCCGTCAGCTCGGCCCGCATCGCACGCAGGCCGTTGGCCGGGTCGGTGATCTTCGTCCCGGTGAGCAGGGTGATGAGCCGCGCGTAGAAGTCGACGCCGGCGTCGCGCAGCGCGTCGTTCTTCTCCGTCGAGCCGAGCCGGCGCGAGCCCGAGACGAAGTCAGCCTGGTCGTCGAGTATCGGCTGCAGCAGGCGCCCGATCTCGTGCGCGTCGTACTGGCCGTCGGCGTCGAGCGAGACCAGGTACCCGGCGCCCGCCTCCCGGGCCAGGCGGTAGCCGAGGCGGAGCGCTCGGCCCTGCCCGCGGTTGACGGGCGCGACGGCCACGTGGTGGCCGGTGGTGGCGACGCGCTCGGCCGTGCTCTGGCCCGCCGCCTCGCCGGGCGTCTCGCCGTCGACGACCACGACGACCGAGGTGGCCAGGCCGCAGACCGTCTCCGGCACCTCCTCGAGCACGCCGACGATGTTCGCCGCCTCGCCGTAGGAGGGGATGACGATCGCCACCGGCCCGAATTCCGGCTCGCCGTGGCGCGCTCGGAAGTCCGCCAGCGCGGCGTCGTCGATCTCGGCGTCCCAGCCCTCGCGCTCGTGCCGGCCGCGAGGCCGGCACGCGGGCACGGCGGTCGCGGGCGGGCGGGCGGGCGAAGGGGCGATGGCTTGATCGGTCGTCTTCATGACGGTAACCTGAGACCCAGGCGGGCAGCTGCGAATGGACGGCCGGCGCGGCAGTGTAGTCGTCGTCCATTCGCCGGAGGCGGCGAGTCCAGGCGCCGCGGAGACTCATTCTCGAAACGGTTCCGGGGGATAGACGCGGTTTACTCTTCCGGGTCCTCCGCGCATTCCGCCGCCTGAACCCGAAGCAGATGAGCGATGCCGAACATTAGGAGATAGCGATGAAGGTCATGATTCTCGGCGGCGACGGCTACTGCGGGTGGCCGACCGCCCTTCACATGTCCGACGCCGGGCACGACGTGATGATCGTCGACAACCTCGCCCGGCGGAAGTATGACGCCGACGAGCTCGGGATGACGACCCTGACGCCGATCCGCTCGATCGAGGAGCGCGTCGACGTATGGGAGGAGGTCTCGGGCAAGCGGCTCGAGCTCGAGCTCGGCGACCTCGTCGACTGGGACTTCCTCTCCCCGGTGGTCTCGGAGTTCCAGCCCGAGGCGATCGTCCACTTCGCCGAGCAGCGCTCCGCGCCGTACTCGATGATCGACCGCGAGCACGCCTACTACACGCAGTTCAACAACGTGATGGGCAACCTCAACCTGCTCTACGCGATCAAGGAGCACGTGCCGGACGCCCACCTGATCAAGCTCGGGACGATGGGCGAATACGGCACGCCCAACATCGACATCGAGGAGGGCTACCTCGACATCGAGCACAAGGGCCGCAAGGACCGCCTGCCCTTCCCCAAGCTGCCGCACTCCTTCTACCACTGCTCGAAGGTCCACGACTCGACCAACATCCACTTCACCTGCCGCGTCTGGGGCCTACGGGCCACCGACCTGAACCAGGGCGTGGTCTACGGCACGGTCACCGACCAGACGGCGCGCGACGAGCGGCTCATCAATCGCCTCGACTACGACGACGTGTTCGGCACCGCGCTCAACCGCTTCTGCGTGCAGGCCGCGATCGGGCACCCGCTGACGGTCTACGGCGCCGGCGGCCAGACTCGCGGCTACCTCGACATCCGCGACACCGTGCGCTGCATCGAGCTCGCCTGCCTGAACCCCGCCGACCCCGGCGAGATGCGGATCTACAACCAGTTCACCGAGCAGTTCTCGATCAACGAGCTGGCCGAGATGGTCGTCTCGGCCTCGAAGACGCTCGGCGTGGAGGCGGAGATCAAGCCGATCGAGAACCCCCGCATCGAGAAGGAGGAGCACTACTACAACGCCGTGCACACGGCGCTCGTCGACCTCGGGCTCGAGCCCCACTTCCTCGGGGACTCGCTGCTCGACTCGCTCGTCAACATCGCCGTCGAGCACAAGGACCGGGTCGACATGGATCTGATCCTCCCGCGCGTGAAGTGGGGCCGGGCGACCAACCCGCTGCAGCCGGCGGCGGTCAAGGCCTAGGGCGCGAAGCGGCCGTGGGGAAGCTCCTCGTCACCGGCGGTGCCGGGTTCATCGGCGCGAACCTCGTGCGGGCGCTCCCCGCCACGCACGAGCTGCGCGTGCTCGACGACCTCTCCCGCGGCGACGAGGGGCTGCTGCCCGCCGACCGAGAGATCGACCTCCAGGCCGGCTCGATCCTCGACGCCGACGCGCTGCGCCGGGCCGTCGAGGGGGTCGAGGCGGTCATCCATCTCGCGGCCTTCGGGTCCGTGGCCGAGTCGGTCACCGACCCCGGGCCGAACTTCGAGATCAACGCGCGCGGGACCTTCGAGGTCCTGCGGGCCGCTGCCGAGGCCGGGGTCGGCAAGGTCGTCTTCGCCTCCACGGGCGGGGCGATCATGGGCAACGCCCCGCCGCCCGCCGACGAGACGAGCCTGCCCTGGCCGATCTCCCCCTACGGGGCGAGCAAGCTGTGCGGCGAGGCCTACTGCCACGCCTTCGCCGGCTCGTTCGGGCTGAACGTGGTCGCGCTGCGCTTCGCCAACGTCTACGGGCCGTTCTCCGCCCACAAGAAGGGCGTCATCACGCGCTTCATCCAGGCCGCGCTCGCCGGCGGGGAGTTCGAGATCTACGGCGACGGGGCCGCCTCGCGCGACTTCCTGCACGTGGCCGATCTCTGCCGGGGGATCATCGCCGGGCTCGAGTCCTCCCTCTCCGACGACGTGCTCCACCTCGCCACCGAGCAGGAGACGACGATCGACGAGCTGGCGGCGCTGACCCTCGAGCTCGCGGGGTCCCCGGATACGCCGATCGTCCACCGCGACCGGCGCCCCGGCGAGGTCGAGCGCAACTTCGCGCGGGCCGAGAAGGCCGCCGAGGTGCTCGGCTGGCGCCCCGAGCTCTCGCTCCGGGACGGGCTGGCCGAGACGATCGACTGGTTCCGCGAGCACGCCGCGAGCACGACCGCCGGGGCCTCCGCGTGAGCGCCCGGGCCGGCGCCGTCAGCGCCCCCGCGGCCGAGGCCCCCGCCGCGGCCGTGAGCGTCGGGCGCTCCTACGCGCGCCACGCGCGGCTGCTGACCGCGGCCATGGCCACCACCGGCCTCATGACGGCCGCCTACTTCGTCGTCGCCTCCCACGTGCTCGGGCCGGTTGAGGCCAAGCGGGTCGACCTCGTGTGGTCGATCATGTGGGTCGTCATCTCGGTCATCTACCGGCCGATCGAGCAGCTCCTCTCGCGCACGATCGCCGACCGCCGCGCGCGCGGTCTCGGTTCGCACCCGCTGCAGACCGCGGTGACGCTGCAGGGGACCTTCGCCGTCATCTTCGTCGGGATCGCGCTGATCCTCCACCACCTGCTGCGCTACCACGTGCTCGACGGGTCCTCGGCGCTGTACTGGGTGCTCGTCTTCGGCGTCCTCTTCTACGCCATGAGCTACTTCGCGCGCGGGTGGCTGGCCGGGCACCAGTACTTCGGGCTCTACGGGCTGCTCGTCATGCTCGAGTCGCTCTCGCGGCTGCTCTTCGCCCTCGCCGTGCTGATCGGGATCGCCTCGGGCCAGTCGGCCGTGGCGATCGGCATCGCCGCCGCGCCGTTCGTCTCGCTCGTCGTCGTGCCGCTCGCCTTCCGGCGGCACCCGGAGCAGGAGGCCAAGGACCGTGCCGCCGAGCGCAACGAGAAGTCCACGGCGCGCGAGTCCACCGGCTTTGCCATCTCGGTGGCGGCGATCATGCTCGCCGAGCAGACGCTGCTGAACGCCTCGGTCATCACCGTCGACGCCACCGCCGCGAACGCCGCCCTGGCCGGGATCGTCTTCAACGTCTTGCTCATCGCGCGCGCCCCGCTCCAGCTCTTCCAGGCGATCCAGACCTCGCTGCTGCCCCAGCTAGCCAAGCTCGAGGCCACCGAGGGCCACGCCGACTTCGGCCGCCTCATCCGCAACGTCGCGCTCGTCATCGGCGCGCTCACGCTGTGCGCGATCCTCGGCCTGCTCGCCGTCGGCCCCTTCGTCATGAGCCACGTGTTCGGCCAGCATTACGAGTACGGGCGGATCGGCCTGGCCGCCGTGGGGCTCGGCATGGGCTTCCACCTCCTGGCCGGGACGCTCAATCAGGCCGCCCTGGCCCGCCGGCAGTCCCACTACTCAAGCGCCGCCTGGCTCACGAGCGCCGCGCTCTTCCTCGTCTGGACGGTCCTGCCCATCGTCCCCAACGCGCTCGTGCGGGTGGAGGTCGGCTATCTGGCCGCCACCGCTCTGCTGTGTGGACTGCAGTACGCGCTCTACCGCTCGGGCGTCCGGGTCCGCGCCGCCGCCCCCGGCAGCCTCGCGATCCCGGCCTGACATGGTTCGCGAGCGTTCAGCTCGCGCCGATCAGCCAGTCGACCCAGCGCCCGCAGGCCTGGGCGGAGGGGACGAGCCGGCCGGTGGCCCCGTGGCGGGTGAAGGCGATGAAGCGCAGCGGCTCGTCGAACGGCGTGCCCGCCACGTGGATACCGCCCGTGGGGCCGAGGAGCTGCCCGAACCAACTGCGCGGGAGTGAGCGGATCGTCACGGTGACGCCGCCGCCGGGGCTCGTCAGGGTCCCGGCGAACCAGTAGGGGCTCGGGCGCCCGAGGTAGACCGGGAGCTGCGCGCGCAGGCCGGGAGCGCTCACCTCGGCGCCCGTGGCGCTCAGGTACTGGAGCGAGAGGTCCCAGCGCCCGCGCGGCAGGGCCACGCGCAGGGTCGCCGCGTGACCGGGCTTGGAGATGCTCCCCCGCCACCGCGGCCCCATGATCGGGGCGGGCACGACCCGCGCCCGCGGGTGGGTGGCGAGCTGCTCGCGCACGAGCGCCGACGCGCAGTCCAGCCTCCCGTAGGGCACGCTCAGCCCCTCGGCGGGGACCCGGTCGGGCGTCGGGCCCTCGCGCCGGTAGAGCACGAAGGAGCGCGTGCGCAGCGTCGGGCGGAAGTTGGGCGGCACGGCGCTCTGGAACGGTGCGTTCGTCGTGATCAGCCACCGCATCTCGTCCAGGTCGGCGGCGCTGTAGTTGTCGACGTCGACCGTCGTGCCGCCGCGCTTGAGCAGGCGCTGGCGCAGGTAGCGCGGGGCGTAGAGCGCGTCGGTCGAGTAGACGGTCGTCCCGTGCAGGTTCCACTGCGTGAAGTGGTCGTCCCCGAGAAAGAGCACGTTCTCGATCCCGATTGCTTGGCGGAGCTTGGCGAACTCGCTCTGCTGGCCGAGGCTGGCCACGGTCGAGCGCAGGACGAGCAGGCTCGAGAGCGACGCCCCGACGAGCAGCACGACGCCGATCAGGCGGGCAGCCGGGATGACCGGCAGCCGCGCGGCGCGGCGCTCGCCGGCAAAGGCGGCGAGCAGCGGCGCAGCGATCGACAGCGCCACGAGCGGGGCGGCGACGATCAGGCCCTTCGCCGCGTTGTAGATGTTCCGGGTCAGCGCGAGCTCGATCCAGACGACGATCGCCACGACGGCCGTCCCCGGCACCGCGATGCGCCGGCGCCGCCACCACCAGACGAGGCCGGCGACGAGCGCCAGTCCGGCCAGCACCTGGAGCGCGACGGTGGGCCAGAACGGGGTGGTGGACCGCCGGAAGTCCCCGCTCAGCCAGACGCCGAGCGTCTCGAACGGGTTGACCGCATGGGGAAGGTTGCCGTGATTCTTCTTCGGCTCGACGCCGAAGATCGAGTTGGCGAACTTGACCATGCGGTTGACCTCGGGACCCGCCGCGATCACCGTGGCGGCCGCGATCCCGAGGGCGGGCAGGATTCCCGCGCGGATCGCCGCCAGGCGTCGGCGATGCGCCCGCAGGAACTCGAGGAAGGCGACGAACGCGGCGGCGCCGACCATCCACAGCAGCGCGCCGTAGGAGTAGTTGTAGACCCCGCCGGCCACGAGCAGCCCGTAGGGCGCACCGAGCCGGAAGGCGTGCCAGGCGTTCCGGGGCCGGACCCGCACGAGATCGCCGAGCAGTACGGCGCCGGTGAACAGCAGGAGCGCCTGGATCGTCTCCTTGAACTGGCCCTGGGCCAGGTAGGCCGTGGGCAGGTAGCCGAGGCCGATCACCGCCGCCACGACCCAGCGCGCCCGCGCGGGCGCCCGCGGCAGCGCGCCGAGCGCGGTGAAGGCGAGCAGCACCGGGACGGCGAGGGTCAGGGCGTCGAAGCCGCCGATCTCTCCTTCCCCGGTACCGGCGGCGATCATCGCGACGATGCCGTGTCCCCCGAGCGGGTAGCCCGTGCCCACGAGCGTGCCGCCGATCGCCGCCACGGGCCGCAGCCCCTCGTGGTTGCGGATGAACCACGCCCCGGCCAGGTGCTGGCTCATGTCGTTGGAGACGCTGACCCCGTAGGGGCTGACCGAGCCCGAGGCGAAGAGCGGGATCGCGGCCAGGAGCAGCACCCCGGCGGCCAGGGGGATCGCGCCGCGCGGCGCCGCTCGCAGCCCCCGGCGCGTGCCGGGCAGGACGAGCGAGCCGAGGGTCATGATCACGGCGATGAGGACGGCCGTCGTCGCGTGGCCGGGCAGCCGGATCACCTGGCCGCCGATCACGAGCAGCGCGGCGAGCCCGAGGCCGGGCGACCACCACCGCGGGCCCTCGCAGCCGCAGACGGTCAGGGCCCCCTGGCCGAGGACCGCGGCGACGAGGACGATGAGGAGCGCGAGGAGCAGTACCGCCAGCACAGCGGCGAAAGGGTACGGGTGCTGCCTGAGCGGGCCGAAGGGCCGCGCTAGCGGCGCCGCGCGGGCGCGCGGGACCGGCTGGCGGTCGCCTGAGCGTCGCGCGCGGCGCGGAGCAGCACCGCGCGCTGGCGCTCGGCTGGGCTCGTCGCGCCCGCCCCGGTGGCGGTGGCCGGTGAGACCGCGAGGCGCCACGGCCCCCCGCGCGGCCTCGCCTCGATGTAGCTCGTGCCGCTCGGGCCGCTGAGGACCCGCACGGCCGTGAGGCCCGAGGTCCGCACGCGGGCGGGCAGGGGATAGAAGGCGAGCAGGGTCGGCCCGCCGCCGCGCGCGGTGCCAACGGCGCCGAGGCGGCGGGCCGCGGGATTCCAGATCTCCCCGCCGAGGCGCCCGGGCGCGGCGCGGACGTAGCCGCGCTGGAGGTCGGCCAGCAGCTTCAGCCGCGGGGCGATGACCCGGTTGTCCGTGCAGTCGACGTCGAACAGGCCCTTGAGGACGACCGAGGCGGCGTCGGTGAGGACGCCCGGGGCTTTGTGCGGGTCCCCGCAGGACTGCCGGAACTGCCACATCGTCGCGCCGACGCCGAAGCGATCCTGCAGCGCCTCGTGGGCGAGGAAGTAGTCGTAGGGCTGCTGGGCGCGCACGGCGTCCGTGCCCCACTCCCCGATCACCACCGGCAGCCCGCCGAGGCGGCGCGCGGTGGTCAGCGCGGAGGTGAAGCCGGAGCTCGTGATCGGGCCGTTGTTGAACGCGCCCTGGTAGATATGGGGCGACCAGACCATGTTCGGGTCAGAGGTGAAGCGGGGCGGCACCCCCTGGTTCGGCCCGCCGGAGTCGAGCACCGAGGGCTCGAAGAAGACGAGATGGGAGAACCCGCCGGCCGCCTGCTCGCCGGCGCGGATCGCCACGAGCGCGCGGGAGTACATCCGCGCGAGATCCGGCCCCTGGCCCTCGAACGCGTTCGGCTCGTTCAGGATGTCGTAGCCCGCGACGGCGCGCATCCGCGCGAAGTGCTCGGCCACGTGCCGCCACATCGCCGAGAAGGCCTCCTGGAGCCCCTGGTCGTCGTTGAAGAACGCCTGCCAGGCCTGGATGACGGCCGGGTTGCGCTCGCGGGTGAAGGTGAAGCAGCGGGGCACGTCGTCGGGCACGAGCGTGGCCCAGCCCGGGGCGCCGTCCCACCCGAGCGCGGGCAGCGCGGGGGCGCTGCACGCCTCCCCAGGGCGCGCGGCGAGCGTCGCCCCCCACGCGTCCTGGTGCATGTCGAGCACCGTGTAGATCCCCATCGCGGCGAGGCGGTTGACGATCGAGGAGGCGTAGGCCAGGTAGCCCTCGTCGTAGTGGCCGGAGGCAGGCTCGACGCGGGACCACGAGAGCACGAGGCGCACGACGTTGAAGCCGAGGACGCGCATGAGCTGCGGGTCGCCCGGCTCGAGCGGGAAGGTCGTCGGCAGGCTCGTGCCCTGCCAGTACTCCCCGAGCGCGTTGTCGTTGACGCCGCGGAGCACGACCTGGCGGCCCTGCGCGTCGACGACCCGGCCCCCGTGGACGGTGTCGTAGACGGCGTGCAGGGCCGGCAGATCGGGCACGGCCGGGGGTCGCGCAAGGGCCCGGCCGGGCACGAGCAGGACGACGAGGACCGTCCATGCGAGGGCAAGGGGGAGCCGGCGCATGGTTCTTCAGGCTAGACGCGATGGGGCGCCCGTGCGCCGGCGGCAAGTTCGACCTCCGGCACCCGCCGGTGTCATCCTCCGCCCCGTGCGCCGTCTTCTGCTCGCGCTGCCGCTGGCCCTCCTCCTCGCCGCTCCCGCCCGCGCGGCGAGCGTCTCGCTCGTGCCCACGGGGAGCCCGGCCGTGGCTTCCGCGCTCACCTTCCTGGCCTCGCCGGGCGAGGCCAACCGGGTCACGGTCACCGGGGAGGACACCGGCGGGGCGCTCGTGACGGACTCCGGGGCGCCGCTCTCGCCGGGGACGGGCTGCACCGCGATCGACGTCCACTCGGCGAGCTGCCAGCCGGTCGCCGGCGCGCCCATCGACACCGTCAACGCCGTCCTCGGGGATCAGGGCGACGCCTTCACCGCCTCCACGGCGCCCGGGGCGCCCTGGAGCCTCCTCAGCGTCTCGGGCGGGTCCGGCAACGACCTGATCAACGCCGCCGGCGTGCAGGCCCCCGAGCTCAGCGACCGCTTCTTCGGCGTCGAGATCAGCGGCGGGCCCGGGAACGACTTCATCGCCGGCAGCCCGGGCTCTGACTACCTGGCCGGGGGCTCGGGCCGGGACGTCATCCACGGCCTTGGCGGCGACGACACGCTCGACGGCGACGGCACGGGCGAGAACCTCCGGGGCTTCGACAGCGCCGCCTCGGATCTCCTGGACGGCGGCCCGGGGGAGGACACCGTGACCTACGCCGGCCACGCGCGCGGCGTGAACGTCGACCTCACCCGCCCGAACCGCGCGGGCCGCCCCGGGGAGAACGATCGCCTGAGCGGGATCGAGGACGTCGTCGGCTCGGCGTTCTCCGACGTCCTGCGCGGCGACCGCCGGGCCAACGTGCTCTCGGGCTTTCAGCCCGAGAGCTTCGTCCCGCAGCCGCGCGGCGGCGACGTCATCGACGGTCGCGGCGGCAACGACACACTCGCCGGCACGGGCAGGGCGGACACGCTCACCGGAGGCGCCGGCAACGACACGCTCGTCCTCGGTGGCGGCGGGGACCGCTTCGACTGCGGCGCGGGGACGGACACCGAGGCTCCGTCCGGCTTCGGGCTGCTCGTCCCCTCGAGCTGCGAGCGGGTCGACGACGGTGCGGCCACCTTCGGGACCTTCCGGTTCGGCCGCGGCCGCCTCCGCGCGACGGTCTCGCCCGACGGTGACGCCACGGCGTGCCCCGAGACCCTGAGCATCGGCGGCCACGGCGGCCCGCGCTACGGCGCCACGGCGTGGGCCGATACCCCGCCGCCCGTCCTGGCGATCGCGCTGAACGGCGCCGGCCGCCGCGCCGTGCGCCGCCACGGCACGGCGATGGTGCGTACGCAGGACTGCACGGGCGGGCCGGTGGCGTGGCTCGTCGGGCTCCGGTAGGAGAAACGGGATGAGATCGGTGTGAGTCGATCGCCAGGCCGCGCCCAGCGCCCAGCGTTAGGCAGCCCATCGTGCTCCGGAACCGGGTCCGCGCCGGCTCCTGGCCGTTCCGGCACTGAGCCAGGCGGGCGCGGCCAGCGCGGGGCTGCCGGGCGCGCCTCCGCCGACCCGCTCGCCTGGCCCTGTACCTACCAGCAGGACCGCAAGGCCGCGTTACCGAGGGCGGTGACGCCCGGCTTCGGCCCTACCGCACGAGGCCGTACTCGGACTCCATGTGGAGCACGGGCACCTCGAAGCGCTCCCGGGCACGCTCCACGAGATCGGCCGCCAGCCAGTTGGACTCGCCCGGCGGGTGGGTCGAGATGAGGATCTCGTGCGCGTCGTAGCTCGCGAGCTCGTCCTCGATCGCGGTGAGTGGGTCGGCGTCGCCGACGATGCCCGCGCCCTCAACCCCCGCCTCGGCGAGTGCGTCCACCGCCTCGGCGAGACGGCTCTCGGCGTCCGCGATCGAGTCGTCCACGTCGGAGACGTAGTGGCGCAGCCGGGAGTTGAGCGCGGGGGCGACGATCCGCACCTCTCCGCCGGAGCCGGCCCGATTGACGATCTCGTCGATCAGGGTCGGGCACGGACAGGTCTTGTTGGCGATGATGAGCAGGCGCTGGGAGTCCATGCTCGGCACGCTAGACCCGAGCGTGGGCCGTGTCTCTTACGAAAGAGAGACTTCGACGGGCCCGCTCAGGGCTTGACGAGCACGAGCACGACGATGGCCACGCCGAGCAGCACCCCGGCGCCGGTCACGACGAGGCTCACCGTGCCGCTGATCTCGGCGAACTCGCCGCGGCGGACCGCCTGATCGACCGCGCGGCGCCGCTGCTCGCCGTAACCGATGCAGAGGATCCCGAGCAGCGCGAAGCCGATGCCGATCGCCGTGTAGGGCCAGGTCGTCTCCCGTGTGCGCCAGCTCGGGGACGACACGGGCGGCGGCGAGGGAGACGGTCAGGGTCGTCAGGCCGGTCCGCCACCAGGCGAGGAAGGTGCGCTCGTTGGCCAGCAGCGTCCGGCGGCTGTAGTCGCGCGGGTCGAGCGGGC
>JBBQAA010000042.1:0-29636 GCA_038276395.1 Solirubrobacterales bacterium
CGTCGTCTCTGCCACGCGGCCGCTGCCGGCCTTTCATCGAGGCTGGCTCGGCTTCGAGCGGCGTCTCGTCCGGCGCATCTCCGATCGCGCCCACCAGTTCCACACCGCGCCCACCGGGTACCTGGGCGCCCGCCATTTCCTGCTGACGAACACGAGCCTGCGCCTCGCCGCGGTCCTCGAACGGCGGGAGCTGATCATCGGCTGGCTGGATGCGGCACCCGACTCCGAGCAGACCTACGCGCGGGATCTCCGGAACCTGAACGCCAGGTTCCTGGTCGTCGCCGAGAGCCCGAAGTCCGCGGAGCCCGGGGTCACGCTGAGCAAGGCCGAGGACGCGGCACGGTCGCTCGGCTATCACCTCGTCGACACGATGGGACTCCCGGACGGCCGCGCGGCGCGACTGTGGTGGCTAAGGCGCTGATTGGTCAGACCCGGTTCGCGTCGAGCAAAGCAAAACGTCGGCTTCTCGTCCGTTGCGAACATCCGTGCCCGATTTCCGGAACGGGCACCGGTCGAGCTCTGGTGCGCGAAGTGCGGGGAATCGGTGTGTGTCCCAGTTGCGCGGTCACTACGCGTTTCACGCGACGGCCTGCACGCCGGCCACGCCCCGGGAGAAAGGCGCGGTCGAGGGCGCTGTTCGCCATCACGAGACCGGGTTTTGGCCCGCCCGGCGCTTCGCGGACCTGGCGGGCCTCGATGCCGTCTACGACGCTTGGCGCGATGAGGTCGCCCTGGCGCGGCGCAACGTTGAGGGCCTTGTCCGAAGGTTTCTCGGGCGGAGGTTCGAGTCCCTCTTCGGTGCACTTGAAGCCCTGCTCCGGCAGGGCTTTCTGGTTTTCTTGTCTTCGGCGGGTGGCGCGCTCGCTGAAGCACGGACCCTGTTGAGCCCGTGATAGCAAACGCGCGAGGAATCAGGACGGAGCGCGGTTCTGCTCATCCGGGCAGCTGCCTCTATCAAAGCTCGACATGAGGAGTGCTTCTACCGGGCGTGCCGGAACCCTGAGGTTCGGCTTCTCGAGCGGGCGTTGCGGATCTCGCGGCCGGCGAACCGAGCGAACCTCGATCCGCCCCTGCTTTCGCCGTAGGCGCCGGACCATTCCCGCTTCGATCACGAACGGGGCGACCGGCGGCTCAGACCCGCACCGGAAGAGGGCCCTTCTCGGCTTGCACCGCGACGATGACGGGGAAGTACGGGTCACGCGCGTCGAGCTCCGCGCGGCGCAGCTCCCGCGACGCGACGCCCGCGAGGAAGGCGATGGAGGTCAGCACGTTGCCGTAGGACGTGATCTCCACCAGATCCTCGCCGAATGCCTCGCCGAACAGGCGCCGACAGGAGACCTCGGTGAAGCGCCAGCACTCGCGGTCGAGTTCGTGCCGCGAGATGCGGGCCGTGACCGGGACTGTGCACAGGAGCACGCCTCCGGGGCGGAGCATCCTGTGACATTGGGCGATCGCCGCGCGGACGTCATAGATGAGATGGAGCGTCTGCGTGAGGATGATGCAGTCGAACGTGCCGGCCGGGACGCCGTCGGCCGCCGTCAGGTCGGCGATGATCGTCGCCCGCGGGTTTGCGCGGTCGACGTCGAGCACGTCCGAGCGCGTGACGCCCACCCCGTAGCGCTGGGTGTAGGTGGCATCCTGAAGCTCGAGCACGCGGCCGCGGATCGCGGCGCGATGGCTCAGGAGGAAGCCCTCGATGTAGTGACGGTCGACGGGCTCGCCGCGATCGCGGCCCCAGTGGTCGCTGAGCGGCGTGACGCGGCGCAGTGTCCCGAACCTCGCGGGGCGGCGCGCGCGCGCGAGGCGCCGGCGCCAGTCCGCTCGGCGGGCCGAGAGCCCGGCGCGCGCGGAACGGATCATCGGCTAGCCTCGCTGCGCACCGCTCGACCATGCCCGATCTCGGCGACATCACCACGCTCGTCGTCAACTACCGCACCGAGGAGCTGACGCGCCGCTGCCTCGAGAGCTTCCGCAGCCGCTACCCGACCGTCTCCCTGCTGGTCGTCGACAACGGCTCGCACGACGGCTCCACCGCGTACATAGGACGACTTCCGGGCGACGACGGCCACGCGCGCGTGATCCTGAACGACAGAAATCGCTACCACGGGCCGGCGCTCGACCAGGGCCTGCGCGCGGCCGGTACCCGGTACGTCCTCACGCTCGACTCCGATTGCGAGGTCAGCCGGAGCGGGTTCCTCGAACTGATGCTCAAGCCCTTCGCCGACCCTCTGACCTATGCGGTCGGCGAGCTGCGCTACAAGAACCGGTACGGATACACCCACGGCTACGCGTACGCCGGCGACACGGAAGGCGCGGGCACGGGGCGGCGCAGGCGCATCCCCTACGTCCATCCCCACGCGATGCTGCTTGACCGCGGCGCCTACCTCGACCTGCCGCCGTTCGTCCATCACGGAGCTCCCTGCCTGCGCAACATGTCCCATGCCCGCGAGGCTGGGCTGCGTGCTGTCGACTTCCCCGTCGAGGACTTCATCCTCCACCATGAGCGCGGGACGTCCGCCCAGCATGGCTACGGCGTTCGCGGCCGGTCGAGATTGGTGATCGAGGGCTGGCTCAATCGGCTCGAAGGCTACGTGAAGCGAGATCCAACACTCTAGCCCAGGAGCTCGCCGACGCGGCCCGAGGCGAGCCAGGCGGCCGCCTCGCCGGAGACCCGGCGACGCGGACCGAGAAAGATGAGGGCTCGCAGGCGCATCGCCCACAGCATCACGATCCGCGCCTGCTCGGCCGCGCGGACGCCCTCGTGCTTGGCCATGAACCGCAGATGCGAGCGGAGCTGCTCGCGGTACAGGCCCGAGCGGTCAAGCGCGCTCGAGCCACCGCCCACGTGGACGAACCGCGGCCCCGGAAAGAACCGGACGCGCCACCCGTCCTGCCGCAGCCGGTGGCACAGGTCCACCTCCTCGTCGTACATGAAGAACGAGGGATCGAAGCCGCCGACCTCCGCGAGGGCGTCGCGGCGGAGGAGGAGGACGGCGCCGACGAGGAACTCCGCGTCACGCTCGCTGCGGTGATCGAAGCCCGCGGCGTAGAAGGCGTTCAGCGCGCGCGAACGTGGCGCGAGCCAGCGGAGGAAGAAGTACTCCGTCGCCAACCGCCAGCGCGTCGGCCGGCCGCGCACGGACTGCTGGCGGCTCCCGTCGGGGTTGACGAGGGCGGGGCCGGCCGCCGCCACGTGGGGCGCGGCGTCGAGGCAGGCGGCGAGCTCCGCGATCGCGTCCCCGAGCGGCCAGGCGTCTGGGTTGAGGAGCAGGATCAGCCGTCCCCGAGCGGCCGCGGCGCCCGCGTTCGCGGCGGCTCCGAAGCCCCCGTTCGTGTCGAGCCGGATCAGGCGGGCCTCGGGGAAGTCCTGTGCCACGAGCTCGGCGCTGTGGTCGCCCGAGGCGTTGTCGACGACGATGACCTCTCTTCCCACCCCGGTAACCGTCGCGAGACAGCGCGCGAGCAGGAGGCGGGCCTCGTAGGACACGATGACGACGGAGATGTCGGGCGTGGCCACCATCGCCTCATCATGCTTACGCGATGACCTTGACCCGGCGCCGGCTGCTCGTGATCACCCCGTTCCCGCCCCGGCGGGACGCGCGCCATGGCGGCCGGCTCACCGCCGGGCTGCTGCTCCGGCTCGCCGAGCGCCACGATCTCGCGCTGGCGTTCCTGCGCCGGCCGGATGAGGAGCCGATCGACCCGGAGCTCGCCGCGCTGTGTGCCCGCCTCGAGGAGGTCGCCCTCCCCGCGCCCGGCGCCTTACCGGGCCTCCGGCGTCGCACCCGGCTCGCCACGGGGCTCGCCCGCGGCCGGCCCATGTGGGCGAGTGAGCTCACCCGGGGCGCGACGGGAGACCGGATCGCCGCGCTCGCGCGAGCGTGGAGACCCGAGGTCATCCACGTCGAGCTACGCGTGGCGGGACTGTTCCTGCCGACTCGAGGTGTCTGTCCGGCGCGTCGGATCCTCGTCGACCACGATCCGCCGGCAGCGACGTCGCGCGACCTGGCACGCGCCGCCCACGGTCCCGAGCGCCTCCTCCACGCGCTGGACGCGCGCGCGTGGGCCCGCGTGGAGCGCACGACGACCGCCGCGGTGGACGCCGTCGTCACCCTCACCGACCACGATCGCCGTGCGGTCGCCGCCTCGGCCCCGGAGCGCCGGGTGGTGCGCATCCCCCCGTGCATCGACGTCCCGCGCCGCCCGGCCGATCCCGGGGGCGCGGAGCCTGCGCAGATCCTCTTCGTCGGCGGCTTCGGCCACCTGCCCAATGTGGACGCCGCGGTTCGGCTGGCGCGCTCCGTGCTGCCCCGGATCCGGGCGCGCCGTCCGGACGCGACGCTCCAGCTCGTCGGACGGGACCCTCCTAGGCGCGTCCGAGCCCTCGCCTCGCACGCCGTCATCGTGCGTGGCGAGGTGGACGACGTCGCTTCATGTCTGGCGCGCGCCGCCGTTCTCCTTGCGCCGATCCGCACCGGGGGCGGCGTGCGCGTCAAGCTCCTCGAGGCGCTTGCGGCGGGCACGGCCGTGGTGACGACGCCGCGCGGCGCACAGGGACTCGAGTCTGCCGCCGGCCACGCCCTCGTGGTTGCCGACAGCGACGCCGCGCTCGCCGCCGCGGTCGTGGGGCTGCTCGACGATCCCCTGCGCCGCGTCGCACTCGGCGCCGCGGCGCGACGGTGGGCGGCCACGGAGCTCGACTGGAACGCGACCGTGGCCGGGTACGAGGCGCTCTACGACGAGCTGCTCGGCCTCTGAGGGGCGCGGCCCTCACCGGGTGTGCGCCCGATCCCGCGTGCGATGAGCCGGGCGACCACACGCGGCGCCAGTGCGCCGCCCAGCCCGAGCGCGCGCGACCCGCGACCCGCGCCGGGCGTGCGGGCAAGCGCGAGGGCTCGACCGCGGGCGCTCGGGCGGCGGGCCAGCAGCGCCTGCCGCGCCTCCTCGCGCCGGGCCCGGGCCACCGCGGCGCGTCGGGCACTCGCGAGCCTCGGTCGTTCGGAGGCATGCAGATGGCCGCGCGCCGAAAGCCTGTCGAGCAGGGTGACCCTCTCCCACAGCGAGCGCGTGCGGTCCGCGCTGAGACTGCCCGGACGCACGATGTAGCGTCGGAGGGGCTGGTCGACGAGCCCGGCCGTCGCCCCCGCGAAGACCATTCGCATCCACAGGTCCCAGTCGGTGGCGGTGATCAGCGACTCGTCCCAGCCTCCGACCTCGAGCAGCGAGCTCCGGCGGGCGGCCGGCCAGCCCACGAAGCAGCTGTCGAGGATCGCGGCGCGCTGCTGGCTGGACGCGAACTCGTTCTCGGCGTAGAACCGACCCACCACGTCCCCTCCTTCGACGAACCACGCATCGGTGCACAGAAGGTCGAGACCGGGGCGCGCCGCTGCGAGGCGGCCGAGCGCCTCCAGACAGCCCGGCAGGAGAACGTCGTCGGCGTCGAGCGGGAGGGCGAAGTCGCCCGACGCGACGCGAAGCGCCTCGTTCAAGGCCGCGGCGACGCCGCGGTGCTCGCGGCGCAGCAGCCGGATGCGCCCGCTGAACGGCGCGAGCGCCTGATCGAGGTCGTCGGTGGAGCCGTCGTCGGAGACGATGACCTCATGCGGCGCCGAGATCTGCCCGAGGGCCGACTCGACTGAGGCCGCCACGGTGTCCGCCGCCTGGTAGGCGGCGATGAGCACAGAGAACGTCGGGGTGGCCGGCGGGGTCATCGCCGCCGTCGCCCTCCGGCCCACTCGAGCTTCCAGGCGAAGCGCCAGCCCACGTCGTCTCGGAAGATCTCGATCCGCGGGAGGGCCAGCGGGTCGCTTCCCGGCCGCACGACACCCGGCTCGACGGTGAACGCGGCCTCATAGCCGGCGCCCGCCGCCGCGCGCCGGACGCCGGCGTCGTGCTCGCCGAAGGGGTAGGCAAGCCAGCGCGGCCGAAGTCCGATCCGCTCGAGCTCGTCGCGGGAGCCGGCGAGCTCCGCCTCCACGTCGTGGGGCGCCAGGTCCGGAAGCACGGGATGCGTGCGAGTGTGCGATCCCACGGCGATCCCGCGGCGCGAGAGCTCCCGTAGGCCGCCGGCGTCAAGCAGGGGGAGCTGGGGCGCGCCGATGGGGGCGTCCCACGCGTTCGTCCCGCCCAGCAGGCTCGAGACGGCGAAGGCGGCCGCCGGCATGTTGCGCGCGCCGAGCACCGGGAGACCCTCTTCGGCGAGGTCTGCGTAGGCATCGTCGAAGGTGATGAGCACCGCCCGGCGTGGGACTCCCGCGCCGGCGAGGAAGCGGCCGAACTCGTCGGGGCCGATGACGTGGAAGCGGCGGTCCAGATAGGCGAGTTGCTGCGCAAAGCACCGGGGCGGGACGCCGTAGGGCTCGAGCACCCGAGCGCCCTTCAGGTCGGCGACCGCGTGGTAGCACAGCACGCGCACCGTCCCGCGTCGGGGCGGACCGCCCGCCTCCCGCACGCCGCGGAAGTACTCGAGGTCGCGCGCCCGGAAAAACCAGTGGCGGCGGCGCGGGCCGGCGGCTCCAGCGCCCACGAGCGCGAGCACGACCGCCCGCACCAGCGGGCGGAGCGGGCGACCGACGAGGCGATCGGCCCAGCTCTCCCGGCGGCGGAGGATGCGCCCGGCCTCCTCGGGGTGCTTGCGCGCAAGCAGGACGTCGGCCCCGCCCGCGTCTCGCCACTGGCGCAGGTAGTGGCGCGGCGTGACGACATAGCGCTGGCGGCTCACCGCGCGCGGGTTGAACACGAGCCTGCGGCCGTCGGCTACGAGCCGGCGCCCGAGGTCGAGGTCCTCGCCGCCGAACGCGCCGCCGCGCGTGAACCCTGGATCGAACCCGCCGAGGTCGAGATAGACCGCGCGCGCAAGCGACATCTGACCTGTGAGGAAGTCCTCGATCCCGAGGCGGCCGCCTTGCGCCATCAGTCGCTGGGCGCGGCTCTCGGCCCATTCCCCCACCGCTTCGGCGAGGAAGCTGCGAGGCGAGCCGGGATGGAGCGGGATGTGGCCGAACACGACCTCCGCCCCCTCCCGGTGGGCGTGTTCGTGCTCGGCGAGCAGGTCGGCAGCGGCCTCCATGTCGTCGTCGAGGAACAGGAGGAGCTCGCCGTCGGCCGTGAGCGCTCCTCGGTGACAGGCGGCTGCCCGCCCGCCGCGCGGCTGCTCGAGGACCGTGAAGGGAAACGCGGGTGCGAGCCGGGCGAGTGCGTCGGTCGTGCCATCCTTTGACCCGTCCACGACGACGAGCACTTCGAATGCGGGCGCGCCCTCCTGCCGCGCGAGCGCGCGGACCGCGTCCACGACGAGGTCGCGCCGGCCGTAGGTGGGAATGACCACGCTGAAACGCAGCGGGGATGCCGGAGCCTGCTTCACACCGTAGTCCTAGCAGCGTTCGGCGCGCCGGAGCGTCGCGGGCTTCACCATGTGGACACCGCGTGACTGAGCTCTCCGTGATCGTCACCGCCGCTTGCGGCTTCTCCCCTCCGGGCGTGTGCCTCGCCGCCCTCGCGCGCCAGGAGCTCGACCCTGGGGCCGCCGAGGTAGTCGTGCTCCATGGCGCGGCGGGCGCCCGTGTCCCACGTCTCCCCTTCCCCGTGCGCGTACTGCCGGCCCCTCGCGACGTCGACGCGGCGCGGGATGCGGGCGTCGCGCAGGCGGCGGGCCGCGTCGTGCTCTTCCTCGACGCGGGCGTCGTCCCAGCGCCGGGACTCCTCGCCGAGCATCTCGCGGCCCACATGAGCGGTCCGGACGCGGTGGCTCTGGGGCCGATCGCCGTGCGCGGCCGGGCGCACGACGGGCTGCGGCGGCACCTGGCCGAAGCCGAGCGCGGCCGATGCACGCGCCTCGCGGAGGCAAACGGCAGCTCGTGGTGGCTGGAGCTCACTTCCGTGAACCTGTCGCTGCCGCGAGCCGCTCTGCTTGCCGCCGGCGGCTTCGGGCCGCCCGGCGGCGCCCGGGGCCTCGGGCGCCGGCTCGCCCACCTAGGCCTCCGATGCCGCGCGCTCGCCACCCCGGTCGCGACCGGGGGCGCGCCCTCGTTCCGGGCCGCAGCGAGCGCCGCCCGCGACGCCGGCCGGGCCGACGCGGGCCTCGCGGCTCACGCTCCCGCGGCGCTCTCCGAGCTGCCTCTGGCCTGCCCGCCCTCCGGGCGGCTGCGCGCGCGACTCGCCGGACGGCTGCTGGCGAACCGCGTGATCCCGCTCCGCGCGCTCGCGGCGCCCGCTCGCGTGTGGCCCGACCCCCTGCTGACGGCCGCCTACTGGCGCGGTGTGCGCGGCGTCGCCGACCGGGACACCTGGCGGCGGCTGCGGCGCGGCACGGCGATCCTCATGTACCACGGCCTCGGAACCCGGGGCGAGCCGCCGAGCCGCTTCGTGGTTCCCGCGCGCCGGTTCCGCCGGCACATGGCGTGGCTGCGTTGGAGCCGCTGGCGGGTCATCGGCCTGGAGCGTTACCTCGACCTGCGGGCCCGCCACGAGCTCCCGCCGCCGCGCTCGGTGGTGATCACCTTCGACGACGGCTACGCGGACACCGCGCTCGCGCGCGACGTGCTGGAACGTCATCGCTTCCCGGCCACGGTCTTCGTGGTCTCCGACTGCGTCGGAGGGCGGTCGAGCTGGGAGCTCGACCGGCCCGAGGCCGGCGCGCTCGCGCGCCGGGCGATGCTGGGCTGGCCGGAGCTGCGCGAGCTCGCGCGTGCCGGGGTCGAGCTCGGCGCGCACTCGCGGACGCACGCGCGCCTCACCCGGCTCGCTCCGGCCGAGCTGGAGGAGGAGGTCCGGGGTGCGCGGGCGGCGCTGGAGCTGGGCCTCGGCCGGCCGGTGACGACCTTCGCCTACCCCTACGGCGACCAGGGCCCGGATGTTCGGCGGGCGGCGGCCCGCGGCGGGCTGAAGGGCGCCGTCGGAGTCCGAGCCGGGCTTAACGGCGCCGCGACGTGCCGGTACGACCTCCGCCGCCTCGAGATCCGGGGGACGGACTCCCTCCTCGGCTTCGCGCTCACGCTCTGGTCGGGGGACCGATGGCTCGGCGACCGGCTCGCGCGGCGGCGATGACCCGCTCCTTCGCCGCGCCCGAGCCGGTCCGGTCCGTGGCCCCGCTCCCCGCTCCGCCGACGTTCTCGGTCATCGTCGCTGCGTTTCAGGCCGCCCACGTGATCAGGGAGGCCGTCGCGTCGGCGCTGGACCAGACCGTCGCGCCGCTGGAGGTCGTGGTCTGCGACGACGGATCCTCCGACGACCTCGCGGGCGCGCTGGCCGGCTTCGGCGACCGCGTGCACCTGCTGCGCCGGCCCCACGGCGGCGAGGCCGCGGCCAAGAACGCCGCCGCGGCAGCGGCGCGGGGCGAGTGGCTGTTGATCCTCGACGCCGACGACGTCTTCGCCCCCGACCGGCTCGAGGCGCTCTCCGAGCTGGCCGTGGCCCGGCCCGACCTGGACATCCTCACCACGGACGCCCACCTGGAGGCGGGCGGGCGGGTGGTGCGCCGCTGCTACCACCGCGACTGGCCGTTCGAGCTCGCCGATCAGCGCCGAGGCATCCTCGAGCGGAACTTTGTTTTCGGGCTCGCCGCGGTGCGCCGGGCGCGGCTCCTCAGCCACGGTGGCTTCGACGAGTCGATCCGCTTCACTACCGACTGGGACCTGTGGATCCGCCTCATCCTCGACGGCGCGCGGGCGGGGTGCGTCATGGAGCCGCTCGCGCGCTACCGGGTCCGTCCGACCGCGCTCTCGGCGCGGCGCACGGACATGACCCGGGGGAAGATCCAGACCCTCGAGAAGGCGGCCCGAAACTCCACGCTGCAGCCGGAGGAGGCCGAGGCGCTCGCGAGTGCCCTCGCCGCGCATCGGAGGGATCTCGCGCTCGCCGAGGCCCGCGACGCGGCCGCCGGGGGCCGGTCGGAGGCGCGGGCGCGCGGGTGGTCCCTGGCCGTGGCGCCCGGTGTGGCACCCCGGGCTCGCGTCGAGGGCGCCCTGATCGCCGCCGTCCCCTCTCTCGCGGGCCATTGGTTGCGCCGGCGCGCCGCGCGCTGGTGGGTGGGCGCCGGCGGCGTGCGCGTACGCGCCCGACCTCCGCGGCGAGGCCCGTTGCGGCTCGTCGTCTACTCCGACTCGCGGGAGTTCGGGGGCGCGGAGGCGAGCCTCGGGCATCTCATCGCCGCGCTGCCGCGGGAGACCCACATCACCGTGGCGGGAGTCGAGCGCCGGGTCGTCGAGCGCCTGGCGGCCCGGCGGCCCGGCGTCACGGTGCGGCAGCTGCCGCCGGGGGCCGGCGCCACGGACGTGCGAGCCCTCGTGGCCCACCTGCGGGCGTTCCGCTCGCTTCGCCCGCACGTGCTGCACGCGAACCTGGCCAGCCCGTGGGCGGCTCAGCACGCGCTTGTGGCCGCCGCCCTGCTCCGCGTGCGCTCGGTCGCCGTCTACCAGCTCGCGGTCCCGGCGCGCTCGCCCCGCCAGGCCCGCGCCAAGCGGCTCACCTCCCGGTGGGTCGACGCCCACGTCGGCGTCGGGCCGCGCACTTCGCGCGAGATCGAACGGCTCCTGCACCTCTCGCCGCGATCCGTGCGGACGATCCACAACGGCGTCCCCGACGCCGCGCGGCCAGCCTGCGGGCGCCGAGCGTCCCCCACCATCGGCTCGGTGGGCCGCCTCGCGCCGCAGAAGGGCTTCGACATCCTGCTCCGCGCGCTCGCCTCGCTGCCGGACGAGGTCGGCGTCGTCCTCGTGGGCGATGGGCCCAGCCGCGCCGCGCTCCAAGCGCTCGCCGGAGGACTCGGCGTCGCCGAGCGCGTCGAGTGGACAGGCTGGAGCGAACGGGCCCGGGACCGCCTGGCCGAGCTCGACGTCTTCGTCCTCGCCTCCCGCTTCGAGGGGTTCCCGCTCGTCGTGCTCGAGGCGCTGCTGGCGGAGCTCCCGGTCGTGGCCTGCGATGTGGGCGACGTGAGCGACGCGGTCATCCCGGGACGGACCGGACGCCTCGTGTCGCCGGAGGATCCGCAGGCGCTGGCCTCGACGCTCGGCGAGCTGCTCGCTGACCCGGACCAGCGCAAGCGCCTCGGGCGCGCCGGGCGCGAGCTCGTGCTCGAGCGCTTCACCGCCGGCGGCATGGCCAGGGCCTTCGCGGCGCTTCACATCGAGCTCGCCCCATGAGCCTCCGGCGACTCGACGCCCGGTTCGCCCTCCCGCGCCACCCGCGGTCGGCCCGCGTGCTCGGCGATCTCGAACCCTGGCGCTCCGGCCTCGAGCAGCTCGAGGTCGAGCTCGCACGCCCGGGTCGCCCCGCCGACCTCGTGGTCGCGCCGGCCGGGCTCGCCCGCGCGGCCTACGCCGCCGACCCCGCCCTGTTGATCCTGGAGGGCCGCCTCCGCGACCCCGCCCCCACCGCCCGAGGCTGGAGACTGCGGCGTCTCGTCGCGCGCCCGTCGCTCGGCGAGCCCTCGATCCTGCTCCCGCTCGACGCCCCGGGCGCGGCGGCCTACGCCGTGCGGGCGTGGAGCCGCGCCGACCGGCGGTGGAGGCGGTGGCGCCGCGATGCGACCGCCGCGCTGCTCGAACGCGATCGGTTCCCGGCCCGCTTCGCCCTCCTGGCCACGGCGAGCCGGGAGACGGACGTTCCCTGGCTGCTCGAGGCCGCCGGGCTGCCGGCTGATGCGAGCTGGGCGCTCTCGCTCGGGCAAGGTGACACGCTCAGCCGGAACGTCTTCCACGTGCTGCCGGCGGGCGCGGCCGCGCCAGCATGGGTGGTCAAGTTCGCCCGCGTGCCCGGTCAGGCGGAGTCGTTCGAGCGCGACGAGCGGGGGCTCGAACTCGCACGCCGCGCGGGTGGCGCCGCCGCCCGGCACGCCCCCCGACTCCTGCGCCGCTTCACCGCCGAGGGCATCTCGGCGTCGATCGAGAGCGCGGCAGCCGGCCGCCGGCTGCGCGACGTGCTCGAAGAACCGGGGGCACTCGAAAGGAAACTCGCCCTCGTCGACCGGGTCTCGGAGTGGAGCCTTTCCGTCGCCCGCGACACCGCCGGGCCCCCCGAGGCGCTCGCGCCCGAGCTCCACCGCCTGCTCGTCGACGTCGTTCCCCGCTGGCGCGCCCTGGGCGCGCGGGATGACCTCGTGACGGGCCTCGGCCCGCTGCCGGCGGTCCTCCAGCACAACGACCTCGGCAGCTGGAACGTCGTGGTCGGTCCGGCGGGCCACACCGCCGTCGACTGGGAGTCGGCCCGCGGGCAGGGGCTTCCGCTGTGGGACCTGCTCTACTTCCTCGCTGACGCGCTCGCGGTGATCGACGGCGCCGTGGACGGACCGAGCCGCCACCTCCACACCGGTCGCCTCTTCCGCGGTGAGCTGCGCTCCTCGGCGGTGCTCTTCCGGTGGGTTCGCCGGGCGGTCGCCACGACCGGCATCCCCGCCGAGGCGGTCGGGCGCCTGACGACGCTGTGCTGGCTGCACCACGCCCTGTCCCCCGAGGCACGACGCGACGCCGCGCGGCGGGCGGGTGTGCCGAGCTCGCGCCAGCTGCACGGGACTGAGCGCAACGCCGAGTTGTGGCTCAACGATCCGGCCCTTGGGCCGGAGTGGTCCAGCTGGCGCTCGGGCGGTTAGCCTTGCACCCGTGACGGTGGAGGCCACACCCCGGCGAGACCGAGGCACCGCCTCCTCCTCCGCAGCCCGCGCACCGAGCCGGATCGATCTCCTGATCTCGCTCACCGCGGCCGACCTGCGCTTCCGGTACGGCCGCGGCCCGTGGCGGATCGCCCGGTGGCTCTTTGACCCCTTCGCGCTTGTGGGGGTCTACCTCGTCCTCGTCACCGTCGTGCTCAACCGGCCCGGAAACGCGCCCGGCCTGAGCCTCGCCTGCGCCGTCGTGCCCTTCCAACTCCTCCTCAACGCCGTCTCGAACGCCCTCCTCGCCGTGGGAGCACGCCGGCCGATACTGCTGAACATGCGCTTCCCGCGCATGCTCGTCCCGCTCTCGTCCGTCCTCACGGAGACGGCCTCGTTCGCCGCCAGCTTCCTCCTGCTCGCGCTCATGATGGCGATCTACGGCGTCGCGCCGACCCGGGCGTTGCTGTGGCTGCCGGCGGTGGTCGCCGTGAGCACCTCGCTCTCGATCGCCTTCGCCTATCCGAGCGCGGTGTTCGGGGTGTGGTTTCGCGAGATGACGCCCTTCGTCCTCTCGTTCCTGCGCACGCTCTTCTTCCTCGGGCCGGGCCTCGTTCCCCTCTCCGATGTGAAGGGGACGGGGATCCTGTGGATCAACCCGCTCACGGGGCTGTTCGAGGCATACCGCGACGTGTTCCTCCGGGGGACCGACCCCAAGGTGTGGCACCTGTTGTATCCCTTCGGCTTCGCTCTGCTCGTCCTCGCGGTGACGGTGCCCCTCTACCGCCGTGAGCAGCTCCAGTTCTCGAAGGTGATCGAGTGATGCCCGCCATCCGCGGCGAGCGGGTCGGCGTGCGGTTCTACTTCGACCGCCATGGCAAGGCGGTCACGCCCGGCCTGGCCCGCCTCCGGCGGCGGGGAGCCGACGCCTGGGGGCTTCACGACGCGAGCTTCTCCGTCGGCCCAGGCGAGGGCGTGGCCCTCATCGGCGCGAGCGGGTCAGGCAAGACCACGCTGCTTCGCCTCCTCGCCTCGGTCTACGTCCCCGACGCGGGGCGGCTGGCGGTCGAGGGCCGGGTGGCGTCGCTGCTCTCGGTCGAAGCCGGCCTGCTCTCGGCCCTCACGGGCCGTGAGAACGCCGCCCTCCTCGGCGTGCTCGCGGGGCTATCTCGCTCGGCCGCTCGGGCGGCGCTTGACGACGTCAAGGCACGAAGTCAGCTCGGGGACTGGTTCGAGCGCCCGGTCCTCGCCTACTCTCAGGGGATGCGGGCCAGGCTCGGCTTGGCGGTTGCCGACGAAGCCGACCCGCAGGTCCTGATCCTCGACGAGGTGCACGAGGCGCTTGACCACGAGTTCCGCGGCGTACTTCAGCGCCGGGCCCGGCGCATCCTCGACACCGGCGGCATCGTGGTCGCCGCGGGCCACGATCATCCGGTCCTCGAGGCGCTCTGCTCGCGTGCGCTCTGGCTGTCGCGTGGCCGGATCGTCAGGGACGGTGAGTTCACCGAAGTCCAGCGCGCCTATCTGGACGCCGCCTGACGAGCGCCGCGACGCTCGGCGAAGAAGCCGACGGCGGTGGCGAGCTGCGCCACGCAGACCAGGGCGCCGGTCGCAGGGCCGGAGCGGAAGCCCGCACGCACCAAGCCGAGGTAGAACGCCGGCGGCTCGAGCCTACGCGCCGTCGCCCGCCGGGCCCGGTAACGGTAGGCGCCCCGGCCGTAGCGGGCGTGCTGGCGCAGGAAGCCGGCGAGATCGAGCCGTTGATGGTGGAGCACGATCGCCGCGGGCTCGGCGTCCAGGCGGAGGCCACGGTCCCGCAGCTGCGCGCACCACTCGCGATCCTCGCCCCCCGCCGTCCGGTAGCCCTCGTCGAAGGGGAGCGCGCGGATGACCTTCGCGCGGCAGGCGAGATTGTTCGAAGTCGCGAACAGGAGCCCTCCGAGCGCTGGGCCGGCGGGGACCATGAGGTGGTTGGCAACCGTCTGAGACGCCTCGGCGAACCGGTTGCCGGCGGATCCGTTGAGCGTTCGTCCCGCCGTCACGTCAGACCCGCGCGCAATCCCTCGCGCGAGCCGCTCGGCCCATTCGGGCTGGGGCCGGCAGTCGTCGTCGGTGAAGCAGACCACCGGCGCCGCGGCCGCGCGCGCGCCGGCGTTCCGGGCCGCCGCCGGCCCGTGCCCTTCGAGCCGTATGAGGCGGGCTCCGAACCGCTCGGCGATCGCCCGGACCGCCGTCGCGTCCCCCTTCGCGTCGTCGACTACGACGACTTCGAGCCGGCTTGCGACGGTCTGGCGGGCGAGGGCCGCCAGGCACTGCGTCAGGCCCTCGGGGCGGTCGCGCGTCGGGACGACGATCGAGAGTGCAACCGCGCCGAGCGGTGCAGGAAACGAGTCAGACGCCGGAGCCACCACCGATCGGTGCGCCGGCGACCCACCGCGCCACTCCCGCTACCCCGGCGGCGATCGCGACGAGTTCGTGCACCACGTGAAGGGCCATCCCGCCGGCTAGCCCCGGGGTTCCGAGGCGGCTCAGCAGCAAGCGATAGAACGACCGATTGAGAACGACGAAGACCACCGCGAAGGCGCCCGCCAGCCGTGGTCGGCCCGCGGCGACGAGGGCGATGATCGCGACGAGCGAGCCGGCGCTCATCCGGTGCCAGACCCCCAGGTTCAGCCGGGCGGCGTGGGGGCCGTGCTTGAGCACGAGCTGCGTCCACGGCAACCCACGCCGGAAGAAGTCGGTGTGGATCATGTCGCCAAGCGTCCAAACCTTGAGGTGGGTGCCCTGCACGCGCGGATCGAGCCAAATCCGGGCGCCGAGCGCCGCGAGGCGCACGCCTAGATCCACGTCCTCGACCGACGGCCGCGGGAACCTGTCCTCGTCGAATCCCCCCGCGAGCTCGAAGGCATCCCGGCGAACCGCGCCGAGACCGGACCAGAACGTCGTGGCCGAGCCCGCCGACTGATGGTGGATGTGATGGTGGAGGAGGTTTCGGAAGGATGAGACGACGCCCTCCCCGGGCGGGGCATCGTCGTAGGAGCCGAACATCGCGGCCAGGTCCGGATCGTGCGCAAACGCCTCCCGGAACCGTGTGAACGCGTCCGGGTGCACGATCACGTCCGAGTCCACGAAGACGAGGACGCATCCCGTGGCTCGCCTGGCGCCCGCGTTTCGCGCCTGTGCGGGGCCGCACCCGGACGGCTCGTCGACCACCACGAGCTCCTCCGGGGCGTCGGCCGCCGCTTCGATCGCCGCTACGCACCTCGCCAGCGTCGAAGGCCGGTCGGTCGCGGGGACGATTACGCTGAGGCGCGGCGTGGTCCCTCGTTCGAGCCGCGGGTGGGGCATTGGCTCCCCGTCCGCGACGGACCGAAAACTAGTACTCACGCGGTAAGGATAACACCGGATCGCAGAAAAGCTCACCACCGGTCCTGAGCCGCCTGGACGAGCACGCCCGCGCTCGACTCCCCCAGGCCGTCGCCGACCAACGCCCGCCTCGTGACCTCACGCGCAGCCGTCGAGCGGAAGAGAACGGCCGTGAAAAGTGTGCCGTGCCACCGGGCGGCCTCCGCGAAACCCGGCGCCGGCGGCTTCACCACAGTGGGGCGGGGCGGAGCGGGCCGCTCGCCCACCTTCCGGTACGGGCGCGGCAGCCCGAGCAGGACGATCTCCCGGACGGCGGTCTTGGGGGATCGCAGCTCGTGGGAATGCCGGAGATACTGCTCGAGGGGAAGGACGCCCGTGCTCGGGGACAGGACGATGATCCTTCGGACGCGCGGGTCCCCCAGCGCGCGCGCCGCGCCCCGCCAATCCTCTCGGTCGAACTTCGCGTGCCAGGCCGACCCGGCTCCAATGGCGACGAAGAGCGCGCACACGGCGGCCCCGAGTCCGATGCCGATTCCACGGGCCCTGCGCGCCGTCAGCGCGACCGCCCCCGCCACGGCGAGGGGGACCCAGGCCGCGACCACATACCGCGTGGTCAGCCCGCTCAGGTGGCCGGCGACGGAGAGCAGGACGGGAACGCCGATCCCGATGCCGGCGACGACGATGGTCGCCGTCGCAGCCGCGCGCTCGGACCGCTCAGCGTAGACGACGAGCACGATCAGCATCACGGCGGCCAGCCCGGCGGCCGCGACCGAGGAGGCGACCTGGAACGGCGGCTGGTAGCCGACCAGGAGCTGCGCCGGGATCTGCGCGAGCCTCGATGACTGCGTGTAGCTCTGCGTCCAGCTGCCGTTGCCGAGGGATCCGCCGCTCGTGGCGTGTGCCCCGAGCCCGAGCAGCGCCACCGCGAGCAGAGCGACCGCCGCCAGCACCTCGAGTCGCCAGCGGCGCGCGGTCAGCAACCAGAGTGCCTCGCCCGCGACGAGGAACCCGGCGACGTAGTGGGCGGCGACAGCCAGCGTGGAGACGACGACCCAGGCCAGGAGCACGCGCGGGCGCCGATCATGCAGGCACCGCGTGAACAGCGCGAAGGAGGCTCCGCCGAGCAGGATCACGAGGGCGTAGGGCCGCGCGTCCTGCGAGTGCCAGATCACGAGCGGGCTCACCGTGGTCAGCAGCGCCGCCACGAGACCCGTGTGCCGAGAGCGGAGCTCGGCCCCCGCCAGGTAGGCCACGGGAACCGTAAGCGCTCCGCACAGCGCCGGCAGCGAGCGCATCGCCACCTCGCTTGTGCCGAAGAGCTTGGCCCAGCCCCACGCGAGGACGAAGTACAGAGGAGGCTGGTCTATGGAGAATTGATCAAGGCGGCTGACCACGTCGCCGAGGCTTCCGTGGATCAGGCGGATCGTGATGACCTCATCGAGCCAGAAGCCGCGCGCGTCGAGTGTGGCGAAGCGGATGACGAGGGCAAGGGCCGTGAGCCCCAGCACGGGGCCCCACGAGCGCCTGCTGTCGTTCACTCTCGCCACGGCCCGGTGCGTGACTCTAGGCTGCGTTCACGGGTCACGTGCCGGTTGATCCGCGCTCCGATGGCCGTCTACTCCTCCTGCCTCATCCTGCTCGTCGCGTCGGTCACGCTGGGCGCAGCGCTCGGATCCCTCCGCGGTCGAGGGCGGTGGACGGCGGGGCCCGCGGTGGGCTTGGCCGCGCTCATGGTGCTGGCCAGCGTCGGAACGCGCTTTCCCGGCCACGGGGCGACCGGCGCGATCGTGCTCGGGATCGGGCTCGTCGGCGCGGTGCTTCGCCTGGGCGTGATCGCGCCGCGACCGGCGATCCGCGCGTCGGCGGTTGTGACGGGGGGTCTGGCTCTCGCCGGCGCGTCCCTGCCGTTTCTCGCCGCCGGACGCGTCGGTGCCCTCGGCGAGTCGGTCACCAACGACCTCGCCTTTCACTTCGCGTGGACGGAGGCGCTTCAGCACGGCGTCGGTCTGGCGGCGATCACCTCCGGCTACCCCACCGGGCCGCACCGGCTCGTCGCCGCGATCATCACCGCGACCGGCACGCGAGCCGACGCGGGCATGCTCGGCCTTCTCCTGGTCACGCCGGTGCTCACCGCCCTGGCCGCCCTCGGCGCCCTCGGCCAAGTGCGCCCCCTCCTGCGGCCCGTCGCGGCGACGCTCGTGGGCCTCTCGTACCTGCCGTTCTCGTACTTCGCTCAGGGCTCGTTCAAGGAGCCGATCCTCGCGCTGATGGTTCTCGGCGCCGTCCTCGTGCTCGCCGAAGCACACGCCGAGGGCGGTCTTGACCTGCGCGGAGGTGTGGGCCTGCTCGTTCTCGCGGCGGGGGGCGTCGCCGACTTCGGGGCGGCCGCGCTGGTCTGGGGCGCGATGCTCGGGGTGGCCGCTCTCCTCTCCGGCCTACACCCGTCCCGTCGATGGCTCACGCGCAGGACGCGAGCGACCGCGATCTGCCTGGCCCTGGCCCTGGTCCTCGTCGGCGTCATGATCAGCACGGGCTTGTCACTGACCTTCTTCAGCACCGGGCCCGGTCATTACGCGCTGGCGGGCCCCTCGACTCCCGGCGGCAACTTCATCCGCGAGCTCAATCCACTGGAGGCACTCGGAGTATGGCCCACGTCCAACTTCCGGGTGACGCCGCGAGGGGGGACCTCGGGCGTGTTGCTCGCAGGGACGGGAGCGATCGCGTTGATCTACGGGATGGTGTGGCGCTGGCGACGGGACGAGCGCGTGCTTCCCTTGGCGCTCCTCGCGACGGCCACAGTGTGGGTTGCCTCGCTGCCGCTCACCCTTCCCTATTTCTCCGGGAAGGCATTGGCGGTGGCTGCGCCGCTGGCCTCGCTGGTGTCTCTGGGCGCATTGCTGGGCCAGGTGACGACGCGGTCATCCCGACGCCGGTTCGGCCGGGCTGTGGTTGCCGGCGCGTTTGTCCTGCTCGCCGCCGGATCGAGTGCCTTGGCGGGAGTCGGAGCGCTCGTGCGCGACGGTTCCCGCCCCGCCGAACTCGCCGCGATTCGAGAGCTCGTCGGCCGCGGACCCACGCTCTTCCTGGGGCAGGACGACTACGCGAGCTGGCAGTTGCGGGGCACTGACCTCTTCACGTTCGCCCGGTACGGAGCGTACGAGATGGGCGCACAGACGCTCCTGCCGCAAAGCGGGAAGTACGCCTCCAACGGCGCCCAGGCGGTCGACTTCGACTCTGTGACCGCCGCCCAGCTCGATCACTTCCCGTTTGTCATCGCGCCGAGGACGGCCTACGCCTCCGACCCCCCGCCGAATCTCCAGCGCGTCCGCTCGGGCCGGTGGTACACACTCTGGAAGCGCACGGGACCCACTCCTCCGCGGCGGATTCTGGACGAGGGCGGTGCACCCGGGCGCATCCTCGACTGCTCTCGCGGTCGACGTCGAGGACTGGCTCTCGTGCGCGCCGCGCCGGTGCTGGCGCCGGCGCCGGCGTGGCGAGACGGCGCCGGCCGGGCGGTTCCGCAGGATCCCGGCTTCGCAAGGGTCGATTACGGCGCAACGGTCGGCCAGACGATCAAACTGCCCGCCGGTCGCTATGAGGTGTCGCTGCGGTTCAACAGCAACAGGTACCTCGAGGTGAGCTTGGCTGGTCACCGCTGGCGGATGAGCGCATATGACGGTGACCGCTTCGGCTTCTGGAGCGTCGGCGTGCTCAGGGTGCCGACCGGGTCCTACGACACCAGCGTCTCCGTCTCGAGGGTCGGTGTGCCCGGCGTCGGAGGCTCGGCGTCGATCGGAGCGCTGGCACTGGTCCGCCTTGACCGTCCGGCTCACTTCGAGCGGCTGCGTCATGCCTGCGGCGCCTACGTCGACTACTACCGGCCATAAGCGCGGCGCGCAACACGGCAACCGAGCGCGCGCGGCCGGCCGCGCTCCCCCCACGCCCGCTCGAGCAAGAGACGAGGACTCATCCGCGCGCGATGCTTCGCCCACGACCGGCGGCCAATCCGGCGCGGATCGGAACCAGGAGGCCCGGTTGCGCCGGTTGCGGCGCCGTGCTCGCAACAGCGGTCACGTGCCGGCGCTGCGGGGACGAGCATTCCTCCAGGCGCGCGGTTCTCTGACCGCCGCCGGCAGGCGCTGGCCTCCTCGCACCGCTCAGCCGGGAAAGATGCGCCTCGGGTCGAGGGTATGGGAGGCCGTCACGCTGTCATGGCTTGGTTGGCAGCCCTCCTCGCTCCGGAGATGTCCGGTCCCTGGTCGGGCCGGTAGATCTGGCGCGTTGTCGATCCATGAGGATGGTCCGTAAGTCACCCATTCTCATCGTTGCCCTCCTGGCGCTTGCCGCGCCGGCCCGGGCAGCGACCTCAGCCACCTCACCCTCGCGAAGCTCGAGCCCGTTCGCGCGAACGAGCCCAACGACCCGTGCGCAACGCAGAGCGCGGAGACCCTCAAGCCGACGACGATCGGGCCGGTGAGGCCGACGCCGTCGAGGCCTACACCTTCTCGGGCCCGAGCGTCGGTGCCTCGCTCGCCGGGGTCAGCCGGCCCGCCGTGAACCTCGGCCTGCTCAGGATCAGCGCGCGGGCCGTCCAGGCCTCCGTCCTGCCCTCGTGCGCTGGGGGTCGAGCGGGCGGAGGAAGATCGTCCAGGGCCGACGGGATCGCCTCAAGGGGACCCAGCGCGTTGCCGATGAGCGGGCATGGTCCGCACTGCTCCATTTCTTATTGCTGCCCTCCTGGCGCTTCCTGCGTCGGCCCGGGCGGCCACCGCACCCTCCTGCCGCGCGAGCGCGGCCCGGGTGAGCCTCCTCGGCCTTGCGCAGGTCGAGCCCGTTCGCGCGAACGACCCGAACTCTCCCTGCGTGACGCAGAGCGCGGAGACGCTCAAGGCCACGACCATCGGCCCGATCACGGCCGACGCCGTCGAGGCCTTCACCCACGACGGAACCGGAACCGGAAGTGCGCTGGCCGGGGTCAGCAAGCCTTCCGTGAGGCTCGGCGTCCTATCGATCTCGGCTGAGGCGGTGCAGGCCTCGGCCACCGCGTCCTGCTCTGGCGGCGCACCGCAGCTCTCCTCCGCCTCCCGGGTCGTCGGCCTCCAGGTGAATGGCCTGAACGTGACCATCACCCCGGGGGATGCCCCGCTCACGATCCCGCTTCCTGGCGGCGGCCGTATCGCGGTCAACGAGACGATCCTCGCCGATGGCGAGGTCACGCGGCGTGCGCTCGACGTGTTCGTGCCTAACGTCGGGGAGGTCGTCCTCGCCGAAGCCCGGGCCTCGACGAGCGCGCCGGCGTGCTTCGGCTCGACGCTGCCGGTCACGCCCCCGAGTTCAGGCTCGACGCTGCCGGTCACACCCCCGAGTTCAGGCTCGTGCCCGGCGGGCTCAAGCTTCGATCTTGGTTCCGGCGCGTGCATCATCCACGACCCGGGCACGACGACGACCGTCGTCGTCGCTCCGCCCTTCGCGGGGCCGCAGGGGGGCACCGTGATCTCGCTCTCCAAGGCGCGCAGGCGCTACGGGAAGAACCCCTGCCTGACGGGCCGCGGCCCGCGGTACGCGATCGTCGGGACCCGGCGCGCCGATCGCATCATTGGCACGGCACGCGCCGATCGGATCCTCGCCCTGGCCGGGCGCGACGTCGTGTTCGGCCGCCAGGGCAACGACTGCATCGACGGCGGGATGGGCAACGACCGGCTCGACGGCGGCGCGGGGAACGACCGCGTCTACGGCTCGGGTGGGTCCGACCGGCTGGCCGGGGGCACCGGAGGGGACCGCATCTGGGGGGCCGCCGGCAATGACCGGATCGACGGGAACGCCGGGAACGACCGGCTGTATGGCGGCCGCGGCCGGGACCGTGTGTCCGGCAACTCCGGCCGTGACCTCGTGCATGGCAACGCGGGGAACGACCGGCTGTTCGGCGGTCCGGGCACCGACATGGTTTTCGGCGACGCCGGCAACGATGCGCTGTTCGCGGACTACGGCCGCGACCGGCTCTACGGCGGCAAGGGCCGTGACTTCCTCGACACGTCGATCCTCGGACCGACGGCGAGGATGATCGACGGTGGCCCGGGGTTCGATACCGCGCGCTACAACCCGCGCGAGAAGCACGCCGTCCGTCGCGTCGAGCGGCGCCATGTCGTCGCTGAGCACCGCCCAAGGCGGAAGAAGTAGGCGACCGAGCCATGCGATGGGGTGGAGGGCCGACCAGCAGGTCTGGCCATGGCTCTCAAGCGCCAAGCGCGCCTGCGGGCACATCGCCCTGTAGCCGCTAGGGCCGAGCCAGGCGGCGTCCTCGATCTCGGCGCCCGCTATAACCTCGACGTCCGATTCACGCAGGGAGGCTGGCTCCATCGATCCACTGACGGCCAGCTGCCGGGATAGCCGACCCATGGCTCGGATCAAGTCCCACTCAACGGTGTCCCGGGTGGCAGCCGATGAGTCTGAAGAGTCTTGGGCGGCCGAGCTGCCGATCGGGAGCGCGGGCAACGTGACTGTTTTCGAGACTCGGTTTCTTGAGTGCACTAGACGGTGAGCTGAGACAGACCTTGCGGGGGGAGCAAACCCCAGATCAGCTGGCGCGGGCCCGAGACACCACGTTGGCAGCGACGCAAAAATGAACTCGGACGTCGAGGTCGCGCGCGCGGATCAGCCGGTTGAGGTGGGCGTAGACGAAGTTCTGGCCCGGCGTCGTGCCCCAGTGGCCGAGCAGCCGCGGCTTGACATGCGCGAGGGTCAACGGCTCGCGGAGCAACGGGTTGACGAGCAGGTAGATCTGGCCGACCGAGAGGTAGTTCGCCGCGCGCCAGTACGCGTTCAGATCGTGCAGCTCTTTGCCCGAAAGGGGTGTCCGCAGGGATCTCAGAGATGACGCTGTTCATGGGGGCTCCTCGGGGATGGGTTCGGAGGGCGAACGCTTAGGCCCGCGCGGGGGCGGGGAGCACGTAGCGCCGCGGGGCGCCCGAAGCCGAGATCGCCTGGCGCATCCGCCCGCCGTGCAGGCCGCCGCCGTGGCGGCCGGAGTGACTGCCTCCGGCCGGCCGTCGTGGGCCTCGATCCTCGCGAGAATCGCCGCCGAGTCAGAGCCGGCGGCAAGGATCGCCGCCCGCTCGATCACCCGGCCGCCCGCACCGTCGGGGCGGGCGAGGCGATCCACGACGCCGCGTATCGCGGCGTCGTCGAGCATCAGTGCACGCCCTTTCCGTTCGCCACCGCCGGCGGCGTGCGCATGTCGCCCGCCGCGGTGGCCTCGCGGCTGAGGAACGCCCCGAGCTCCTGGATCGTGCTCATGAGCGGCGCCGGGAAGACGACCGTGGAGCTCTTGTCCACGGAGATCTCCGCGAGCGTCTGCAGGTTGCGGAGCTGGAGGGCCAGGGGGTGGGCCATCATCACGTCGGAGGCGCGCGCGAGCTCGCCCGCGGCGAGCGCCTCGCCCTCGGCGGCGATGATCTTCGTGCTTCTCGCGTGACGGCGTTCACGGCCGGCCGGGAGCTGGAGCCGCCAGGGCCGCCCGCCTGCTTTCTGAGACGAAGCGCGGAGCCCTACCCCCGCCGGTCGGCTGGGGCGGTCATATTCGGCCACTGCGCACTCGGAGTTCGCCGGTGGCTGGGTCGCAGCGACCGACCACGGACCGGCAACCGAGTCGACGGCGCCCGCAACGAATCAGTGCTCAGATGGATTGGCGGTAGCCGAAGAACTCGTGGTCCTGGTTGTAGCCGCCGTAGCCGCCCCCGACGTCGGCGAAGTCGGCCACGAACTCGATGCCCTGGATCCATTTGACCTGCTTGAACCCGAGCTCGATCTCGTTGCGGAGCCGGAGGGGGGCGCCGTGGCCGAAGGTGAGCGGCGCGTCGTTCATGTCGTAGGCGAGCATCGTGAGGTGGTGGTTCATGTGCTCGACCGGATGCGCGTCGTAGTAGATGCCCTTGTCGGCTCCCTCGCCGAGGGAGTAGAAGACGACCCACTTCGCCTCGGGATCCGGCCCGACGAGCTCGGTGATGGTCTGCATGGAAACGCCTCCCCATTTGGCGATGCCGGACCATCCCTGGATGCAGTAGTGCTGGGTGATCTGCTCGTGGTGGGGCAGCGCGCGGAGCGCCGCCAGATCGAGCTCGGCGGGGTGCTCGACGAGCCCGTGGATGCGTAGGCGGTAGTCGGCGAAGCCCCCGGCGGCGAGGTCCTTGTACTCCTCGGAGTCGGGGTACACCCCGTTGTGCCAGAAGTACGGGGAGATGTCCGCCTCGCTGTACTCCCCGCCCGTTGGGTCGACGTGCTCGAACAGGTGCTGCACCGGGCCGACGATCGCCTGGCCCGCGCGCTGGACGACCCGGGGATGGCTCAGCGTGAACGGCGTGGCGCCCACCCATCCGACGCTCACCACGACCATGGAGGCGGCGAAGATCCCAAAGCCGATCCATGAACCGTCCGTGCGCCCCGCGTAAACGTGGTTGAGGTTGACGAGCAGGCCCGTCGTGAACACGAAGGTCAAGTGCAGCACGATGAACACGAGGAACCACGCGAGCACGATGAAGTGCAGCGAACGAGCGGTCTGAATGCTGAGGACCCTGCTCAGCCGCTTGAAGCGAGTGGACAACGCCGGTGACATCCCGAGCCCGGTGATGAGCGCGAGCGGCGCGGCGACAAAGACCGTGATGAAGTAGGCGATGAGCTGCAGGCCGTTGTAGGCGGCCCAGCCGTTCTCCACCGGCCAGTTCAGGGATAGGTACTGGATCAGCACCGAGAGCGCGTTCGGGAACACGTCCCAGCTCGTCGGGACCAGGCGCTCCCAGCGACCGGTGGCGAACAGCAGGACCAGGAAGATGACCCCGTTGAGCAGCCAGAAGGCGTCGACCCCGAGATGCCACCAGCGCGCCAGCCCGATCGAATGGCGCAGCCCCGGCAGGCCGACCTGACGCGGCAGGCTGATCGAGTCCTGCTTGGCCGTCCACAGCGGATCCGGCGGCACCGGCTTCTGGATCCGGAACCAATCACGCCCCGGCGTGCAGTGCCGCGTCCAATACAGGCGAGGATGATCGGAGAGGATCTGAATCCCCGACCGGATGATGAACACCATGAAGAAGAGGTTGAAGAAGTGCTGCCACCGGGCCCAGGCGGGGATGCCCGTCGTGGCGCTCGGGTGAGCGGAGGCGAGGGTCCCGGGGTAGTGCCGGATGAACCGCTGCACCGAGGCCTCCCCCCGCAGGCCCTTCGCGAGCGCCACCAAGGAGATCAGCAGCACGAAGCCGATGGGCAGCAGCCACAGCAGGTTGAACCAGAGATCGCGGCCGACCCGCACGCGCGGAGCGATGCCGTTCACCGCGGGCACCGAACCGGCCCAGGTGGCCGGGTCGATGACGTCCTCCCCCAGAGTGAGCTGCCGCCGGTAGTCCGCCGCGCCGTTGCCGTTCCCGGTGCTCAATGGTCGGTGCGCTCTCGGTGCTCGGCGGCCCGCGCGCGGACACCGGCCCTGTCGTGGTCGGATATCGCCCCGGGATGCCCTGCGCCCGGCCACGGGGTCAGCAGCAAGAGCAGGCGCACGGCCGAGATCGCGCGGACCGCATGACGCTCCCCCGGCGCAAACTCCACCACCAGCCCCGGCGCCCCGGTGACCCGTTCGCCGTCCGGGGTCGTGATCTCCGCCTCACCAGCGAGCACCGAAACCCAAGCCCGTTCATGAACCTGGTGATCGGAAAGGCTCTCACCCGCCGGAACCATCAACGCGATCGCACGGGCATCCTCCGTCGTAGACAGGATCCGCGGAGCGTGAGGCTTCAGATCCAACCTACCCAGATCCCAAGAGTTCATCGATGCTCACCGTCGTCGTGAAGCGCCGCGGCCTGCACAAGACCATTGTCCCACAGACCGCGGGTTCGCGGGGAGAGCAGCAGCGACCCCTCCCCTCGACTGGCAGCCCCTGCTGGGAGAGAGGAAGCCGACACCTGAAGCCCTTCCCTCGTGATAAGGCCCCGCCGGCTGACCGGGTTCCTGTGTGCACCGGCCGTCAGGCCGAGGTCGCGAACGACCGCGTCGCTTGAGCAGAGCTCGCCGTGGCTGGTGCGAGCGCACGAGATCTGGACGGAAGTCTGACGGAACACTAGTCTCGGAAGCATGTAGACGGTGTTCTCCGATGAGGCGGCGCGCGTGCATCGCGACGCGGGCTGTCCGATCAGATCATCGCGACAACCGCTGGCGGCGCGGACCGGTCATCGACGCCCTCTACCTGACCGGCGACGAGCCCGGGGCTTGGGCCGAGTGGTACCGCCACCTCGCCGAGGCTTCCCTCCCGCCGACAGCCGGCCTCCCCCGCGATCTCTGGAACCTGCGGATCGCATCGATCCCGGTCGCCGACCTCGCCGACGAAGACCGCCTCGACCGAGTAGGCCTCCCCCTCCCCTCCCCCGGTCGCCGCACCTGGCCCGCCTTCCAGGACGTCGGCGAACAGCTTCACGCCGAAGGATGGGCCGGGCTAATCGCCCCCAGCGCAGCCCGCAGCGCCAGCCTCGTCCTCTGCCTCTTCCTACCGCTACCCAACGACGCCGTCAGCCCCGGCGCCACGTGCCGAGCACGCTGAAGGCGAAGGGAAGACCACCTACCCGCGGACGCTCACGAAGTGCCTCGACGACTTCGGGAAGCCAGCCTCGTCGGCGGCACCGCTCCGAAGGACTGCTACGTCCGGATGCGGACCACCCCGAACCTCGCGGCGATCCACAAGTACGACGACGCGCAGCGCCTGACGATCTGGACCCTCCTCTCAACGACGGTGGCTCGCTAAAACCGACCGTCCTCCCGGCCTTCGTCGGCCAGACGGTGGACCTTTCCGCAAGCACGGCCTGAAGGTGGCATACCACACCTACACGGGCGTCGACCACCGCAACTCGTCGACCCTCGCAATCCTCGCGACCGCTCGCGCCCTGCGCCGGAGATCGCGTGGATGTTGCCACCGAGGCGGAGTAGTCGGGGCCGTCCTCCGATCCGCGGACGACGCGCGGGTTGTCGCTCTGCTCGCGCCGCAGCGGCGCGGTCCCTTCCAAAGGCAGCCCGATCGCGCGATACTGGGGGCATCGGTTCGGCGCCCCTTTCCTCTGGTCCTTCTCCCCAACCGGTCGGCGGCACCGATCTCCCCCGGCGTCGTGTTCAGGATCTTGGGGATCAGGATCTGGCGCTTCGTTTCCAGGAGGCGCTGCGCAACGGTGACGCCAAGGCCGCCGAGGCGGTCGCCGCGGAGGCGCTCCAGGGCGGCCTCAACGTCGCGGCTGTTCATGCGCGGCTCATCACGCCCGCGATGGACGGGATCGGGGCGCTGTGGGAGAAGGACGAGATCTCGGTTGGTGAGGAACACCTGGCCACGGCGATCAGTCACGGCGTCGCTGCGCGCATCTTCCCGCGGGCCTTGCAAGCCGACCCTCGCTCACGAGAGCGGGTCATGCTCGCCGCCGTTCAGGGCGAGCACCATGTTCTCGGTCTTCGCCTGGTGGCCGACGTGCTCGAGGGCGCGGGATATGACGTCCTGTTCCTCGGAGCCGACGTTCCGCTTTCTGCCTTGCTCGAATCGTGTCGCAGCCACGAGCCCGCCGTCCTGGGGCTGGCGGTCAACATGTGGCTGAACGTGCCGACCCTGATCTGGGAGCTCGAACAGGTGGCGAAACTCGAGCACCCACCGGCGGTTATGGTTGGCGGTCGCGCGGTTGGCCCAGTCCTGCAGAAGGGGTTGAGAGCGCCCGTGGTGGGTGACAGCGAGAAGGTGCTCGAGGTTGTGGCGGATCTGATCGCAGCGCCTCGCGTGCGCGAGGTGGTGGAGCCGGGGCTCGCCTCGCGGATCCCGTCCCTGGCCCCGGCCAGCAGCCTGGCCACGGTGGCGAGGGGCACGATTCAGGCCAGCTTCTCGGCGACCTCACTGGCGGCAGCGGATGCAGTCCGAGAGTCGGCTCGGCACGCGTTCGGCCTGGAGCAGCTCGCCTACCGCGACGGCCTCACCGGGCTCTATAACCGCCGTGCTTTTGATGACCGCTTCCTGGAGATGTCCGAGCAGGCCGGGGAGGACAGCGTGATGCTGATGATCGACGTCGACGAGTTCAAGTCGATCAACGACGGATATGGACATGAGACCGGGGACAAGATGCTCGTCGCGGTCGCCCGGACCATCCTCCGGACGATCCGACCCGGGGACTTCGCCGCCCGTTTCGGGGGAGACGAATTCGTCGTGCTGCTCCCGGTGACCGGCGAAGCCGACGGGGCGGCGATCGCCGAGCGGATCCGGATCGCCGTCGCCGACGCCGACGCCGACGGCAGCCCGCCGATCACCGTGAGCATCGGCGTGGCGGCGTTCTCCGCCAGCAATCGCCTGACCAGCCAGTCGGCCGACCATGCCCTGTACCGAGCAAAGGAATCGGGTCGCAACCGAGTCGCCCGCAGCGCGGAGTCGGACTAGACATGTACATCTCCCTCTCCAGACTGCGAGTAGCCGACGACCGGGCGGCGGAGCTCATCACCGCGTTCCGGGACAGGTCCCGCTTGGTGGAGAGCCACGACGGATTCCTGGACCTCGAGGTCTGGCAGTCCGATCGCGAGAGCGGAGAGATCCTGATGGTCAGCCGCTGGCGCGACCGTGATTGCTTCAAGGCGTACATGAAGAGCAGCGATCACCGCGATTCCCACGGGCGAATCCACCCCGGCCTCAAGCCGGCGATCAAGCTGGAAGGCCTCGAGCACATGCACACCTACGAGCTAGTGGCCGAATGAGCCGCCGAGAACCACCCGGCGGCGCCCCCCCGCCGGCCCGCGTTCAGCTCTGACGGTACTCCGATCGACCTGCTCCCGCTCGCACGGGAGATCTGCGCCCGCTACCGCCAGGAGTTCCCCGACGAGGAAGAGCGCTACGGCCCCGCGGGGATGGAGTGGTGTCTGCACGACAACCAGTATCTGCTCGCCTGGGCCATCCAGGACGCGCGCGACGCGACGGTAGTCCTCTCCGATCAGGCCACCTGGCTGGCCGGCGTCCTCAAGGCGCGCGACTTCCCGATCGCGCGCCTCGCTCGCGACCTCGAGATAGCCGGCGAGGTCCTACGAACGAGCCCCGTGCTCGGAGATCTCGCCGAGGCTGTGAGCGAAAATCTGGCGGTTTCGGCGGCGACCGTCGCCGGGCTGCCCGCGAGTCCTTGAGCGAGTAGCCCGCGCGGGCGGCGTCACCCGTCGACAACGAAGAGACCGAATACCGCCGCGGCAGCGATGCCTCGCGCCCACGATCGCTGACTGCCTGACCGTCGGGGCCTCGGCCTCCAACACGCCGAGGACCGCCGCCCCCGGCACCACAGAAGCGCATCCTTCCCTCACGGCTCGCTCGTCGGTTACGCAGTAACCAATCCAGCTCACGCCGACTCCCTTGGGATGGTCGGTCGCGTGAACGGGTCAACGCGAGGTCGCTGAGCAAACCCATCTCGCGGGCCGCGGCCTGTGATAACTCGTGGTCACGAACGACTGCACCGACTCGGGGGTCATCCCCGCCGCAAGGGCCTCCCCAACGAGACGGGAGGCCGCCGCGCCGTCGACCTCGATGTCGGAGCCGGTGCCCGCCGTCAGCGTGGTGCCCGGGAACTCGGGGCTCGCCCTAGTACGGCTGCTTCGGAGAGGCACCGAGAATGGGCAGGAAAACGCCGGGCCACGGCGAAACTTAACGCGCCAGGTTTTC
>JBBQAA010000043.1:0-11119 GCA_038276395.1 Solirubrobacterales bacterium
CCCACGGCGTGAGGAGAGGCCGGAGCGGTCGCGATCGTCCGGATCCCGAAACCGCCGGCTGGGAATCAGCTCGCGACTCACCCGTTCCGGGAGACATACACACCGGCCCGGGCTCCGCGTTACTCGTCCACGGCTGGGTCTTCAAGCGCGATACGCGCCTGCTGGCGCTGGAGGCCGAGGCCCAGGACGGAGGCCGGTACGAGCGGCTCATCGGGGTGCCGAGGCTGCTCGTCGAGGCCACGCTCAGGATCGCTCAGGTGCTCGAGCGTCTCGAAGCAGACGGCCAGCTCGAACTCGCCATCGCCGAATGGGAGCTCGGCGAGGTCCCCAGCACGAACGTGGCAGCGTGGCCGGCGTGTCCTGGGCGTAGCTCAGGGCCTCGTCGCTGACGTCGGCCCCGATGACCGCGGTCGCGCCCGCCTCAGCGAGTATGAGCGATCCCCACCCGGCCCCGCAGGCGACCTCGAGCGCCCGGCGGCCCACGGCCAGCGGCGCCGCAAAGCGGTAGCGGCCTGGTGCTCCGCCTCCAGCACCGTGCCTCCGTGAGCCTCCGGCACGTAACGTAGCCGAGCCCGACGAGCCCGACGAGCCCGATGCTCCCGCGGCTCACGGGCTCATGCCGCGGCGCGCGCCGCCGAGCGCATCTCGGAGAGGATGCGCTCGAGGCGGGGCTCGGTGTCGCGATCGACGTGGGCCATCGTCGCGGCGATGAGGGGGTGGACCTCGGCGATTCGCCGGTGCAGCTCGTGGGCGACGGCGCGGTAGCTCGGATGGCCCTCGCGGCCGGAGCGCAGCTCGATCAGCTGCATCGCCTCGCGCGCGTTCAGGTGCAGGACGTAGCGGATGCGATAGCCGAGGCACAGGGCGTACTGCGCGGTCATGCGATCGGCGCCCGAGTCGATGAGCCGCTGCCACTCGCGGGCGGAGGCCTGGAGCGCCCCGCGGTAGAGCTCGCCCGCGCCGGCGGCCTCGACCTCCTCGGGCACGCCGGCGCCGAGGGCGGGCGTCAGCGCCTGCCACTGGACGGTGAGCATGCGGTGGCGCTGCAGGTCGCGGAAGGCACCGTAGTCCGAGACGATCTCGAAGCGGTAGGAGACGGCCTCGAAGCCGCGGCCCGGGCGGTGGCGGCGGTTCTCGCGCTCGCCCGCGAGGTCGGTCATGAGCGCGCGCCGCTCCTCGCCGCCGAGCGCGTCGACGGCGGCACGCGCCCCGGCCTCGGAGGTCTGCGAGGCCTCGGCCAGCAGCGCGGCAAGGACGTCGTTCTCCTCCCCCTCGACCCGCAGGAGCCGGACGGAGGGGCGGTCCTCCCCGCCCTCGGCCTCGTCGAGCCCCAGGCGCTCCGCCCAGGCGCGGCCGGCCGCCTCGCGGCGGCGCAGGAACTCGACCCAGCGCCCCCCGCGCTCCGGGCGCTGCACGCGCGCGACGAAGCTCGGCATGACCGCCTGCACCGCCTCGAGGATCAGCGTGCCAGAGCGGCGCGCCTCGGGCAGGGGATGGGCGAGCAGGTGAAGGATGAGCTGCTCGTAGGTCTGGCCGCTGGCGTAGATCCCCATGTGGGAGAGCGAGGCGGCGGGGAGCAGGCCGCGCAGGAGGTCGAGTGCCTTGGCCCTGACCGCGCGTGCGTGGGCGGCGGGGGAGTCGCCGGGGGCGGCGGGGAAGGCCTCCGCCGCCCAGCCGGTGACGATGGGCAGAGCGCGGGCGTAGGCGGTGAAGAGCGCGTCCATCGTCTCCGCGTAAGCGGGCCCGAGCGCGGGGTCGCGGTGGTAGCGGAAGCCGCCGCCGGGCATGGGCGCGTCGTAGGCGATGTAGCGCGTGGACTGCTCGAGGTAGGCCCCGAGGCGCGGGCGTTGCAGGAGCTTCGTCAGGACGTTGGAGACCCACTCGCAGGCGACGTGGGCGCCGCCGAGCTGGGCCACGGAGTCGTCGCCGTAGCCGAGGAAGATCCGCTCGTAGAGCTCGGCCGCCCGCCCGCCCTCGTCGCCGTCGAAGGCCGCGCCCCCGGCGCTCTCCGGCAGCGAGTCGGCGAACTCGTCCAGGAAGAGCCGCCGCAGCGTGCCCGGGTAGCGGGAGTAGCGCGCGAACAGTGCGCCCTTGACCGTCTCCGGCAGGTTCGTCAGCGCGAAGACCGGCCGGTCGAGGTGGGTGAAGTGCGGAGCCAGGCGGGCGCGCTCGGCGGCGGTGAAGGTCTCAGCCGGCGCGCTCACGGTCCGGGCAAGCTAGCGCGGGAGAAGGACGGCGCGGCGAGCGGGCGGGCCTCTGCCCGGCCGCCCCGCGCTACCCGGCGGCGTCCGGGTTGCCCGTGGACTGCGTACCCTCGCCGGAGGCGCCGCTCGGGGAGTCCGGCTCCTCGGTCGGCTCGGTGTCCCGCTCGCCCTCGACGCCCGCGGTGCCGGTCTGCGGCGCGTCCTCGTCGTCCTCGTGCTGGGTCCGGGTCTCGTCCTCGCGCTCGGTCATGGAGGAGCGGTACCCGGAACGTGGGCTCGCTGAACCCGGCGCGGGCGCTCAGCCCGCGGCCTCGCGGCGCACGCGCCGCGGCGCCTCCTCGGGCTTCCAGCACTCGTCGACGAAGTCGCTGATCTCGCGGGTCAGGCGCTCGGGCGCGAGGCGCAGCTCCATGATCGAGTGGGCGTGCACGAGGCGGGCGTCGGGCAGCTCCTCGACCAGCGCGTCCGCGTCGGAGAACGGGTGGATCGGGTCGCGGTCATGGCCGATCACGAGCCCCGGCGCCGCGAAGGTGCGCCGGAGCGCCTGCGGCGGCGCGATCCGCCCGAAGAAGAGACCGCGCAGCGCGGCGCCGCTGGCCCGCGGGTCCTGGCTGACCCAGTCGAGCCCGACCTCGGCCAGGTTCGGCAGCCCGGCGCGGGGCACGCGGCGCAGCAGCGCGGCGGGCAGCGCGAGCGGCCGGTGGGCGATGGTGAAGGCCGCGAACAGCGGCGAGAAGGCGACGGCGCAGCCGACGATGGCGTGGTCGAGGACGGGCATCTCGACCACCATCCCGCGCAGGCGCTCGGGCGCGAGGGCGGCGACCTCGAGCGTCACGTTGGCGCCGAGGGAGGTGCCCCCGACGACGGCCGAGTCGAGCTCCAGGTGGTCGAGCAGCGCGACCGTCTGCTCGCCGAAGATCTGCATCGAGTAGCGCCGCATGTCGTGCGAGTGGTCCGAGGCGCCGTGGCCGAGCAGGTCGAGCGTGACGACGCGGTTGCCGCGCCGCGCGAGCGCCTCGGCCAGCGGCCACTGCATCTTCTGGGGGAGGAGGAGCCCGGGGAGCAGGACGGTGGTCCGCGGCCCCGAGCCGAAGGAGCGGTAGGCGAGGCGGTCGCCCCGGAAGTCGAAGTGGTCAAAGCTCACGCGCGGGACCTTAGAGGACGCCGCCCCTTATCCTTGACCCCATGTCAACCGCTCCCCGCTCCCTGTACGGAAAGGTCGTCGCCATCACGGGCGGCGCCCGCGGCATCGGCCGCGCCACCGCCACGGCCGTCGCCCGCGAGGGCGCCCGCGTCGCCATCGGCGACCTCGACGGCGCGCTGGCCGAGCAGGAGGCGGCGGCGCTCGGCGGGGACTCCGCCGGCCTCGCGCTCGACGTCACCGACCGCTCCTCCTTCGAGGACTTCCTCGACGCGGTCGAGGAGCGGCTCGGGCCGCTCGACGTCCTCATCAACAACGCGGGGATCATGCCCCTCGGGCGCTTCGTCGACGAGGACGACGCCTCGACGATCCGCCAGGTCGACATCAACCTGCACGGCGTCATCACCGGCTCGAAGCTCGCGCTGCGCCGCTGGGAGACCCGTCCCGGCGGCCATCTCGTCAACGTCGCCTCGGTGGCCGGCAAGGGCGGCTTCCCCGGCGCCGCGACCTACTGCGCGACCAAGCACGCCGTCGTCGGGCTCTCCGAGGCGATCCGCGCCGAGACCCAGGGCACGGGCGTCGAGATCTCCTGCGTCATGCCCTCGCTCGTCGACACGGAGCTCACCTCCGGACTCGGCTCGGCCCGCGGCGTCAAGCGCGTGACGCCCGAGGGCGTGGCCGCGGAGATCGTCTCGGCGCTCAAGGAGCCGCGCTTCGACGTCTTCGTCCCCCGTTCGGTGGGCCGGATCGTCAAGGCCACGCAGATCCTCCCCCGCCGCGCCTCCGAGGGACTGAACCGGGCGCTCAAGGGCGACCAAGTACTGACCCAGGTCGATCCCACCGCTCGTCGCGCCTACGAGCTCCGGGCCGCGAAGTCCGAGCCGTCGGTCGAGGGCGGCGAGCCGGAGAAGGCGCTCGAGGGGCGATAGGACCTCCCGCCGCCGCGGGGCGGTGCCCGCGGACGGTTGTCCGCACTTGTGGGCGTCAGAGGCCCTCAAGTGCAGGAGCGGCGCTCCTCGCGCGACGCCGTCCTACCCCGCCGTCAGCCAGTCCGCGATGTGCTGCCCGATCAGCTCGCCCTGGTCCTCCTGGAGGAAGTGGCCGGCGTCGGGGATGACGTGGTCGATCTCCTTCCCGAGGATCTTCGCCACCGCGGCGCCGGTCTCCAGCGAGAGGACGGGATCGGAGTCGGCCCACAGGACGAGCTTCGGCCGCCCGTCGTCCACGAGCGCGTCGCGCACGGCGCGGCCCTCGGCGGCGCCCGGGGCGTCGGGCGAGGTGGGGAGGATGAGCGGGAAGGCGCGCGCGCCGGCCTTTGACTCCGGGGTCGGGAAGCAGCCGTCGTAGGCGGCGATGACCTCGTCGCCGGGGTCGTTCTTGCACGCGCCCCGGACGAGGAAGCCGACGGGCAGGTCCTCGGTGCGCTCGACGAAGTCCCGGAAGGCGATCCACGCCTCGGACATCCGCTGCTCGCCGGTGAAGAAGCCCGTGTCCATGATCACGAGGCGCTCGAAGCGCTCGGGCATCTCCGCGAACAGCCGCATGCCGATCGGGCCGCCCCAGTCGTGCACGACGGCGGTGGCGCCGCGCAGGTCGAGATCCTCCGCGAAGGCCCGCATGGCCTCGGTGTGGCGGTCGTAGGTGTACCAGTCGAAGTCCTCGGGCTTGTCCGAGCGCCCGAACCCCGGCAGGTCGGGAGCCAGGCAGCGAAAGCCCGCGTCGAGCACCGGCGGGATGACCTTCCGCCACAGGAAGCTCCACGTCGGCTCGCCGTGGAAGAAGACGACGGGCGGGCCGTCGCCCTCGTCGATGTGGGCGAGCCGGAGGCCCTCCCAGTCGCGGAAGTGTGATTCCCAGGGGAAGTCGGGCAGTTCGGGCATGGCCCGGACCCTACGGGACCGGTCTCAGCTCCGCCCCGTGCCCCAGACCACGGTCATGAGGACCATCGTGACCACCGAGACCACGAGGCCCGTGACCCAGCCGGCGATGTGCTGGCCGACGAAGATCGCGCCGACAGCGACCCCGATGCCGACGATGCCCGCCGTGGCCACGATCCGCATCGGGAGCGTCTCGGCGGGCATGCTGCCGCGGGACCCGCCGCGCCGGGAGGGCGCGCTCGCCGGCGCCGGGGCTGGCGCGCTCGATCCGGGCGCCGGGGCGGCGGGCGACTCCGCCTTGGCCGGTGCCGGGGCCGGCGCGGGGTCGGCGGCGGGCGGCTTGGTTGGGGCCCCCCCGCTCTTCCTGCGTCCGAATGACATGCCGCGAGCGTTCCCCGCCGCGCGCCGAGCGAATCCCGCGCGGCGCGGCATCCTCTCCCGCCGTTAGCGTCAACGGGCAGTGCGCTGGCTGACCGAGGCCGACACCCGCGGCGGGCTCGTGCCCGAGGAGGATCTCGTCGTCCACGGCGAGTGCGGCGCCGTGCTCCCGAACCTTCCGGACGGGGCCTTCGACCTCGTCTACATCGACCCTCCGTGGAACACCGGGCGGCGGCAGGAGGCCCGGCGCCTGCGCTCGGTGCCCGACTCGCGGGGCGCGGCGGGCTTCGGCGGGCGGCGCTACCGCGCCGAGGAGCAGAGCCGGATCGGCTACGAGGACACGTTCGCCGACCACCTCGGCTTCCTCGCCCCGCGCCTGGCCGAGGCGCGGCGGCTGCTCGCGCCCCACGGCACGCTCTACGTCCACCTCGACCCGCGCAGCGCCTACCGGGTCCGCGCGCTGCTCGACGAGCTCTTCGGCCCCGATGCCTTCCTCTCGGAGCTCGTGTGGGCCTACGACTACGGCGCCAAGCCGAAGGACCGCTGGCCCGCCAAGCACGACACGATCCTGGTCTACGTCCGCACCCCTGGGGCGCACCTCTTCCGATCAGAGGACGTGGAGCGCGAGCCCTACATGGCGCCCGGCCTCGTCACGCCGGCGAAGGCGGCGCGCGGCAAGCTGCCGACCGACGTGTGGTGGCACACGATCGTCCCCACTCACGGCCGGGAGCGCACGGGCTATCCGAGCCAGAAGCCCGAGGGCGTCCTCAGGCGGATCGTCCAGGCGTCCTCCGACCCGGGCGGCTGGTGCCTCGACTTCTTCGCGGGATCGGGCACCCTCGGCGCCGTGTGCCGGGCGCTCGGGCGCCGCTTCGTGCTCGTGGACGAGAGCCCGGCGGCCGTCGCGGTAATGCGGGCGCGGCTCGATCCGCCCGCGCGCGCCGCGAGTTGAGTCACGAGATCTCGAGCGGGACGAAGGCCACGCGGCCAAGGCGCTCCTCGGCGAGCGCGCCGTCACGACCTCTGGTCACGAGCAGGAGCTCCTGGCGACGGGTGCCCACGGGCGCGACGAGCCGGCCGCCCGGCGCGAGCTGGTCGACGAGGGTCTCCGGCAGGCGGCGGGCCGCCGCGGCGACGTTGATCCGGTCAAACGGGGCCCCGGCCGGCCAGCCCGCGCTGCCGTCGCCGTCCCGAACCTCGACGCCGGTGCCGGCGAGCGCGTCCCGCGCCCGCGCCGCGAGCTCGGGGCGGCGCTCGACGCTCACCACCGCCCCGCCGAGCCGGGCCAGGAGCGCGGCGTGCCAGCCCGAGCCCGTGCCGACGTCGAGCACCCGGTCGCCCGGCCGCACGTCGAGGACCTCGAGCATCTTGGCGACCACCAGCGGCTGGGAGATCGTCTGCCCGTGGCCGATCGGCAGCGGGAGGTTCTCCCACGCGCGAGCGCGCTCCTCGGCGGGCACGAACCGCTCCCGCGCGGTCGCCGCGAGGGCGGCGAGCAAGCGCGGATCGGCGATCTCGCGCGCCAGCCCGGCGAGGAGAGCGGCTCGCGGATCCGGCATCGGGGAAACGTAACCGCGATAGCGGGAAACGCCCTCCGGGTATCCCCGGGCCCACGGCCAAGGATCACGGACAGGCGCTCGCACAGACTCGGGCTGGGAAGGCAGCAGGGACGAGGCCGCGAGGCGCGGGTGAGTGCCGGCACCTCGCGCCGACTGCCGCTTAAGCGCCCCTCCGGGGCCAAAATGCTGCGTTGGCGGCGCAGCGGGGGGGGAATCACGTCGCCTCCGCGCGCCGCGCGCCGCATTCCCTCATTCCTCTCAGCCCATTCCGCCGGACGCGCTCCAAGCCAACCCACATCAAGCACCCGGCGAGCTCCCGGGCGGCTCGGCCCCACCTCCCCACTGGTTCAATGGGCGCGTGCGCCGCGCGGCCGCCCTCCTCGTGCTCCTCGGCGCGCTCGGCGCCGTGCCTCGGGCCACCGCGGCCGCCGCGCCGGCGGTGCGCCCGTTCTTCGACGCGCGCGCGAGCGTGACCGCCCGGATCGCCGGCGCCGCCCGGGTCCCGCGCCGGCCCTCGCTCGGGCGCGACGTCCTCATCGCCGAGGACCCCGTGGCCGGTACCGCGCGCCAGGCCCTCGCGCTGCACGGCGCCCTCGCCGGCCCCGCCTCCGGCACCCCGCGCGCCATCGCCTGGCGCTATCTCCGCGCCCACGCCGCCGGTCTCGGGCTGGACGCCGCCGACCTGCGGAGCCTCGTCCCCCTCCGCGCCCGCGGCGGGGGCGAGCTGACGGTCGTGCGCTGGGCGCAGGCCTACCGCGGGGTGCGCGCGTTCGACAACGGCCTGGCCGTCGGGATCGGGCGGGGCGGCCGGGTCGTCAGCGTCGCGGGCGCCGCGCGGCACGGGCTGCGGGTCGGGAGCGTCCGGCCCCGGCTCCCGGCGGCCGCCGCCCGAACGGCGGCGGCGCGCGACGCCGGCGTCCCCCCGGGGGCGGCCCGGGACGTCCCCGCCCGGCTCGTCCTCTTCGGGGCCCGCACGCCCCTCCTGGCCTGGGAGGTCCGGCTGCGCGCCGCGCCGGGCGCCGACTACGAGACGCTCATCGACGCTCGCAGCGGCGCGGTCCTCCACCGCCAGAACCTCGTCAAGGGCGAGGCGGCCGCGACGATCTACCCGAACTACCCGGGCGCCTCCGGCGCCGCGAGCGCGCCCCGCACGGTCGACCTCGAGGGCCTCGGCTACCTGCCGCCCGGCGCGAGCATCCTCTCCGGGCGCTACGCCCACACCTACGTCGACGCCAGCGGCGACCTCGCCCCCCGCCCGGGGGAGGAGGTCGGCCCGAGCGCTCCCGGCTCGTTCGTCTATCCGTTGCGGACCTCCGACGGGACGCACGACTTCGAGGCCGCCGCCGACGGGTGCTCGGCGGCGTTCCTCTGCACCTGGGATCCGGCCGCGCCGGCCTCCTGGCACACCAATGCCGGCGAGGTCGCGGTCGAGCTCCAGTGGCTCGTCTCGACCTACCACGACCATCTCGCCGCGGCCCCGATCAACTTCACCGACGCCGCGGGGAACTTCGAGCAGGGCGGCACGGGCGGCAGCGACCCGGTCTCCGTCAACGCCGAGGAGGGCGCGGCCACGGGCCCGGACGGCGGCCCCGACGCGAGCCACATCAACAACGCCTTCATGGACACCCGCGCCGACGGGACGCCGCCGATCATGGCCATGTATCTGAACGCCCACTCGGCCGACCTGCCCGAGCGGAACTCCGACAACGGCAACGACGCGCGCACGGTCTACCACGAGTACACCCACGGTCTCAGCAGCCGCCTCGTCGCCGACACCGACGGCACCCCCGCCGTGTCCTCCCCTCAGGCGGGCGCGATGGGCGAGGGCTGGAGCGACTTCTACGCGCTCGACTTCCTCGCCCGCCAGGGGATCGTGCCCGACAACCCCGCCGTGCCGGGGGAGGAGGACTTCGGCGCCTACTCCGACGCCGTCCCCCACACCTCGCGCTCGCAGCCGATCGACTGCCCGGTCGGCGCGAGCGCACCCGCCTGCCCGGGCGCGCCCGGCGCCGGTCCCGGCGGCTACACCTACGGCGACTTCGGGAGGATCGCGGGGCGGCCCGAGGTCCACGCCGACGGGGAGATCTGGGGCGAGACGCTGTGGGATCTGCGCCAGGCGCTCGTCGTCCGCACCGGCTCGGACTCCGCCGGCTCGGATGCCGTCGAGCGGCTCGTCACCGACGCGATGCGCCTCTCCCCGCCCGAGCCCTCGATGCTCGACGAGCGCAACGCGATCCTCGCCGCCGACGAGGCGGACTACGGCGGCGGCAACGCGGCGCTCATCTGGGGCGTCTTCCGCCACCGGGGCATGGGCTACTACGCCGCCGCCTACGGCGGGGAGGACGTCGCGCCGGTCGAGTCCTTCGCCCCGCCGCCGCCGGCGAAGGGACCGGTGGGGGTCATCCGGGGCACGGTCACCGACGCCGTCTCCGGGCTGCCCGTCCCGCGTGCCGACGTCGCGCTCGGCGGCCACGCCACCTCCCCGGACTTCAGCGAGTACCTGGCGAGCATCGCCGGCACGGCGGGGGACTACGTCATCGCCGCGGTCCCGCCCGGGACCTACCCCAAGCTGTCGGTCTCGGCGCCCGGCTATGACCGGGGCGTCATCCGTGGCCCGCGCGTGCGCGCGGGCCGGGGTACCCGCGCCGACGCGCGCCTGCGCCGGAACTGGGCCGTCGCCGCCGGCCGCGGCCGGGTGGCCTACGCGAGCGACACCTCAGGGGCCGGCGCGGGCTGCGGGGCGAACGCGCTCATCGACGGTTCGCAGGCCACGGGCTGGGAGACCGAGAACCGCGGCGGCGCGCCCGCGGCGAGCGCCGTCATCGGCCTGTCGCGCCGGATCGACGTGAGCGCGCTGCTCGTCGACCCCGGCAACACGTGCGGGGACGGGCCCTCGGCCACGACCAAGGACTACCGGGTCGAGACCTCGGCCGACGGCCTGCACTTCCGCCTCGCCCGCGCGGGCGCCTTCGCCGCCGCCGACGCCGGGCATCTGCGCCTCCTCCCCCTCGCCCCCGCGGCGCGCCGGGGCGTCCGCTTCGTGCGCGTGACGCTGCTCTCCCCCCAGCGCACCTGCGACGTCTGCTCGGGCTCGCAGTACGTCGACCTCTCGGAGCTCGAGGTGCTCGGCGCGCCGCGGAACGTCCTGCCCCGCGGCCGCCTGCGCGTCCGTCCGGGCGTCGTGCCCGCCGGCCGCCGCGTGCTCTTCGACGCCTCCTTCCGCGACCGCGATTCGCGTATCACGGGCTACGCCTGGGACTTCGATGGGGACGGGCGTATCGACCGCCGGACGGCGGGCCCGACGGTCCGGCACGTCTTCCGCCGCCCGGGGCGCTTCCGAGCGCGCGTGCGCGTACTCGACTTCCGCGGCGGCTCGGGCGCGGCGCGGGCGCGCCTGCGCGTCACCCGCCGGCGCTGAGCCTCGCCTCAGCGGGTGAGCAGGAGCGTCCACACGACGGCGGCCAGCAGCGCCACGACGACGATGCGGACGCCGAGCGCGCGGTCCTCCTGGGTCAGCTGCAGCAGGCCGATCAGAAGCCCGGCGGGCGGGATCACGAGCGCGATCGCAAAGGGGAAGAGCTCGGTGGCCCCGCTCGCGCATGGCAGAGAGGATGCCGTAGCGCGTCCAGGATCGTCCGGCGCGCCGAAAAGCGGCTCGGGCGCCGGGCTAATCGACCTCACCAGCGGCTCGATCGATCCCACGCGGGCGAGCTGGACTCGGGCGAGCTGGACCCGCGCGAGCTGGACCTGTGCCTGCGGCGGAAACCTCGGCGGCTCCGTCGACCCCGTCCGCGCGAGCTGGACCGGCGCGAGCTGGACGAGCTCCTTCGACAAGTAGCACCTAGGCGAGCTGGCGCGCGCGCCTCCCGCGCCGCGCCGACGAGCTGCGCCGCGAGCAGCACGGCGACGAGCAGGGCCATGGCGAGGACCGCGGCCGCCAGACCGACGCCGCCCGCGGCG
>JBBQAA010000044.1:0-65765 GCA_038276395.1 Solirubrobacterales bacterium
GCACGCGGCGCTGCGGAACGCCGGGCAGTCGGGCATCGGCGCCATGGCCCTGTCCGCCGTGGACTCGGCGCTGCACGACCTGCGCGCGCGGCTGCTCGGGATCCCGCTGTTCCTCGCCCTCGGTGCCGTGCGCGACCACGTGCCCGTGTACGGCTCGGGCGGCTTCACCGCCTACGACGACGAGCGCCTGGCCGAGCAGCTCTCGGGCTGGGTGGCGGAGGGCATCCCGCGGGTGAAGATGAAGCTCGGGCGCGACCCGGCGGCCGACCCGGAGCGCCTGCGCGTCGCGCGCGAGGCGATCGGGGAGGGCGTCCCGCTGATGGTCGACGCCAACGGCGCCTTTCATCCCGACCGCGCGCTCGAGCACGCCGAGCGCTACGCCGAGTTCGGCGTCGACTGGTTCGAGGAGCCCGTCTCCTCCGACGACGTCGCGGGGCTCCGCCGCGTGCGCGACGGCGCCCCGGCGGGAATGGCGATCACCGCGGGGGAGTACGCCTGGAGCCGCTTCGACGCCGCGCGCCTGCTCGACGCGGGCGCGGTCGATGTGCTGCAGGCCGATGTCACCCGCTGCGGCGGCCCGACCGAGCTCGCCCGCATCGACGCGCTCGCCCGGACGCACAACCGCCCGTTCTCCGCGCACTGCGCGCCCGCGCTGACCGCCCACGCGGGCTGCGCCATGGACAGCCTCGTCCACCTCGAGTACTTCCACGACCACGTGCGCCTCGAGGGGATGCTCCTCGACGGCCGCCCGGAGCTCGCCGCCGGCGCGCTGTGGCCGGACCCGAGCCGGCCGGGCAACGGCCTCGGGCTCCGCCGCGCCGACGCCGAGCGCTACCGCGTCTCGCCGTGAGCGCGAGCGAGCCGGGCGAGTTTCGCCACCACCTCAGGACCTCGGGCTCGGAGAGCGCGGGGCCCTACGGGTACTCGCTCACCGTGTGGGGAACGGGCACCGTGGGGATCGACGAGCTGGGCAAGCCGGGGGTCGTCCAGGTGCTGCTGCTCGTCGCCGGCGCCGTCGCCGCCTTCGTGCTCGTCGAGGCGGCCGCCTACGGCACCCTCCGCCCGCACCGCGGGGAGCGGCCCGAGCCCCCGCGGGCGCTGTGGGGCAACGCCCACTGGCTCGCCGCCGGCGGGGCGATCGCGCTCGCGTGGGTCGTCGATCGCGTGCTCGGTACGGGCGTGGCCTGGCCGCTCGCCGGCTTCGCGGCGACGGCCGCGTTCCTGCTGCTCCAGCCCGTCGAGGCGCTGCTCGCCGAGCGCGCCGAGGGTCTCCAGGCTGACCGCTCGGGGGAGAGCCCGAGCCGAGCGGAGTAGGGACGCCGGCGACGTGAGCTCGCTGCGCCTGCTGCTGCCCTCGGGGCGGGGACTGCTTCTGCTCGATCTCGTGCTGCTGGCCTGGGTCATCCTGTGGATCGCGCTCGGCCTCGCCATCGAACGCGAGGTGCGCGGGCTGCGCCAGGTCTCGGGGACGGTCTATCGCGTCGGGCTCGCCGTGGAGGACACCGGGTCGGTGCTCTCCGCCCTGTCCTCGCTGCCGCTCGTCGGCAGCCGGGTCACGCGCGCCGCCCAGCGCGTCGAGGCCGCGGGCCGGAGCGCCGTGAGCTCGAGCCGGGCGAGCCGCCGCAGCGCCGGGCGCCTCTCCTGGCTCCTCGCCCTGGCCATCGCCGTCATCCCCTCCGTCCCCATCCTCGGCCTCTACGCCCCCCTGCGGCTGGCGACGATACGCGAGCGCCGGAGCCTGCGCGGGCTGCTCGCGCGGCCGATGGATCCGGTCGAGCTCGACCGCGCGCTCGCCCATCGCGCCCTGCACACGCTGCCCTACCGCAGGGTCCTGGCCGTCAGCGCCGACCCGTGGGCCGACGTCGTCGCGGGGCGCTACGCGGACCTCGCCGCGGCGGAGCTCGCGCGCGCGGGGCTCACGCGGCCCTCCCGGCCGGCGTGAGCGGCCCGCACGGCTCCCGGCGGGCGCGCGCGATCGTCCGCGGGCGCTGGCCGATCGTGCTCGGCTGGCTCGCCGTCGCGGTGACGGTCGCGCTCACGCTGCCCTCGATCGAGGAGGCGGGATCGGGCGCGCTCGGCTCGCTCGTGGACCCCCACGCCGACGCCATCAAGGCCGAGCTCGCCTCGAAGACCGAGTTCGGCTTCCCGCTCCTCGCGCGCACGCTCGTCGTCGAGCGCGATCCGCACGGGCTCTCGGCCCGGCGCCAGGCGGCCAGCGTGCGCCGCGCGTTCGCGGCGACCCGCCACCAGCTGCCAGGCGTGCAGCCCGTCGCCGCCGCCCTGCCCATGAGCAACGTCCTCGGCCGCCCGCCGTTCTCCCGCGAGCGCTCGACAACGGCGCTGACCTACCTGTTCTTCCGGCCCGACGTCGGCGCGCGGCGCCGCCTGGACGCCGGGGAGCGCTACATATCGCGCTACGTGCGCCCGCCGCGCGGCGTGTTCGCCGGGGTCACGGGGCAGGCGCCGGCCCGGGCCGAGCAGTCGCAGATCGTCCGCGACCATCTCCCGCTCGTCGAGCTCCTGACCTTCCTGCTCGTGGCCGGCGCCGTCGGCCTGCGCTTCCGCTCCTTCGGCGCCCCGGCGGTGACCATCGCCGCCGTTGCCGTGGCCTACGTGGTGACGGTCCACGTCGTGGCGGCGATCGGCAAGGCGGTGGGGGTCTCCGTCCCCCAGGAGGTCCAGCCGGTCATCGTCGTGCTCCTGTTCGGTGTCGTCACCGACTACGCGGTGTTCTTCCTCTCGCGCTTCCGCGCCCTCCTGGGCGAGGGGATCGAGCGCCGCGAGGCCGCCGCGCGGGCCTCCGCGGAGCTGACGCCGATCGTGTTCACCGCCGGGGTCACGGTGGCGGCGGCGACGAGCACGCTGCTCGTCGCCGAGCTCGACTTCTTCCGTACCTTCGGCCCGGGGCTCGCGCTCGCGGTGCTCATCGGGATGATCGTCGCGCTCACGCTCGTACCCGCGCTGCTGGCACTGCTCGGCGCCGCCGTCTTCTGGCCCCGGCGCCCGGGCCGCGAGCTCGCCCCGAGCCAGGCGCGGGAGGAGACGGAGTCGGTGGTGCACGACCGCCCGCAGCGCACCCGCGCCGTGCGCTTCGCCTGCGGCCGCCCGCGGCCCGCCGTGCTCGGCTGCCTGGCCCTCCTCCTGGCCGCCGCCACCGGCGTCTTCCGGCTCGCGCTGAGCGACCCCGTGATCCGCGGCCTGCCGGCCGGCAACCCGGTCCGCCAGGCCTACTTCCAGGCCGCGCGCGGCTTCGCACCGGGCGCGCTCTCCCCCACCGTGCTCGTCGTCTCGGCGCCCGGGGTCACCGCCCACCGGGCGGCGCTGGCGCGGCTCCAGCGCGCGCTCGGGCGTCGGAGCGGGATCGCGCTCGCGCTCGGGCCCGCGCAGCAGCCGGTGCGCGGCGTGCGCCTCGGGGCCACGCTCTCGCGCACCGGCGACGCCGCGCGCTACTTCCTCGTCCTGCGCGCCGACCCGCTGGGGGCGCGGGCGATCGGGATCGTGCGCCGGCTCCAGCGCGCGCTGCCGGGGATGCTGCGCCGCGCCGGGCTCCCCGCGGACGTCCAGACCGGCCTGGCCGGGGACACCGCGCTCTCCGCCGAGACGATCGACAAGACCAACGGCGACCTCGGGCGGATCGCGCCGATCGCGCTCCTCGTCATCTTCCTCATCCTCGCCATCTACCTCCGCGCCCTGTTCGCGCCCGTCTACCTCGTGCTCGTCAGCGTGCTCGCCTTCACGTCCGGGCTCGGCGTGGCCACCTACCTCTTCCAGGACGTCCTCGGCTACGACGGCGTCACCTACTACGTCCCGTTCGTCGTCGCCGTCCTGCTCGTCTCCCTCGGCTCGGACTACAATGTCTTCCTCGTCGGGCGCGTATGGGCGGCGGCGCGGCGACGGCCGCTCGCGGAGGCGATCCCCGACGCCGCCTCGCGCGCCTCCTCGGCCATCACGCTCGCGGGGCTCGTGCTGGCGGGCTCCTTCGCTCTGCTCGCGGTGGTGCCCGATCGCGCCTTCGGGGAGATCGCGGTGACGATGGCCGTCGGCCTCCTGCTCGACGCGTTCGTCGTCCGCACCGTGCTCGTGCCGGCGATCATGACCCTCGCGGGCCCGCGCAGCGGCTGGCCGGGGAGCCGGCTCGCACGGGACCCGGCGCCGGCGGCGTAGGGGCGACCCTAGGGCGCGGCCGGCCGTTGCCCTCCGCGCCGGTGGCGGCGAGGGCGCCCATCTCCGTCAGCTCGGTGGGCGGGCCGCCGGTCAGGAGCCAGGTCTCGTCCTCCCGGAGCACGAGCCCCCGCTCGGAGAGCCGGGAGAGCGCGGTGGTCACCGACGGGCGCCGCGCGGCGACGAGCTCGGCGAGCGTCGAGTGCGGCAGGCGCAGGTGCAGGCGGATGCCGTCCGGGCCCACCCGCCCCCAGCGGCCCGCGAGCTGCCAGAGGAGCATGTGGAGCCGGATCTCGAGCCGCGGCTGGTGGATGATCGAGATGAGGATCGCCAGATGCCGTGAGCGCTTCAGCGCGCGCTCGACGATCCGTCCCGTGACCTCCGGGTAGTGGGCCAGGCGGACGAGCAGCGGCACGTCCAGCACCGCCAGGCGGCAATCGCTGAGCACCCGCCACGCCGCCTCGGGGGCGAGCGTGGGCTCGTCGTCCTCGCCCTGCCACGGCCGCAGGAGGTCGCCGCTGCCGAGCAGCTCCGCCCCGTAGCGGCCCCCGAGGCCCACCCGGCGCAGCAGCAGGCCGTCGAGCACGAGGAATCCCGCCCCCCGCTCGTGCGGCGGCCGCGGCAGGAGCCGGCCGTCGGCCAAGCGCTTCGCGTCCTGGGCGCCGAGGCGCATGACGCGGACCGGCAGCGCCTGCTCCGCGACGGCGAGGCGGGCGGGATCGAGGTCCCGGCCGAGGTCCGGATCCTCGCTCAGCAGCTGGCCGGTCTCCCCCCGCATGGTCGGGAGGCTATACCGCGCAACCTGAGAGGGGTCAGACCCCTCTCAGGTTCGCGGGACGGTTCTCCTACCCCCTGATGAAGTGGAGGCTCTTCACGTCGGAGAGGACGCGGTGCATCGACTTCGGCTTGTCGAAGGCGCCGTTCGGCGTGATGCCGAGCGGGCCGCCGACGCGGCCGCGAATGAGCCCGAACGCGGAAGCGTGGCGGGCCTCGATCGTGAGGATCGAGATCGCGGCCTTGAGGTAGTCCTCATTCTTGATCCGCGGGCCCTGGCCCGAGTAGGCGGCGACGCCCTCGTTCTCGAGCACGAAGGCCGTGTTCAGGAACTTCAGCCGGTTGTAGGTCGTGCCGCGGAAGTTGAACCGCGGCTTCTTGACGGCCTTGCTGCCGAGCGCCTTGCGCAGGAACTTGACGTGGGCGTCCTCGTGGCGCCGGACGACGTTGGCGAGGTTGTAGCTCCGGCCGTGAAGTCCGGCGTGCCTGACGCCCTCGTTGTAGAACGCGGCCTCGAGGTACTCGAGCGTGAGCGCGAAGTTGAGGATGTCGACGTCGCTCGAGCCCGTCGCCGAGGCGAGTCCGGGCAGGGCCATGCCGCCGGCGACGATCGTGCCGCCGAAGACCCCGGCCTTACGCAGGAAGGCGGAACGCGTGTCGCTGTCGACTCGCTCGGCCGCCTCGCGGATCGCACCGTCAACGTCGAGCTGGTCGAGCGTCAGACCTTCAGAGATGCTGGACATGAAGTCTCCTCTTGCTCCGGCCGGAGACGCGACGACGCCGCGCCCGGGCCGGGTTGTGTCGGTCTAAAGAACTTGCGCTAGAACCCTCCGGCCGGATCAACCGCCAACGCGCCAGGAGGACAGCGGCGGAGCGGACGCGCCAAGTGTCCTCGTTGGCCCCGCCGGGCCCCAGGCGGCTGGGACACTCGATAGCGTCGCCGGACGGATGCGCACTCGGCCCTTCGCCCAGGTCGACGTCTTCGGCGCCACGCCGCACGCGGGTAACCCCGTGGCGGTCGTGCTCGACGGGGAGGGCCTCGACACGGAGACCATGCGGCGCTTCGCTCGCTGGACGAACCTCTCCGAGACGACCTTCGTGCTGCCCGCGGAGGCGCCGGGAGCGAGCTACCGGGTCCGGATCTTCACCCCGACGACCGAGCTGCCCTTCGCCGGACATCCGACGCTCGGCACGTGCCACGCGTGGCGCGAGGCGGCAGGGGGCGCCGCCGGTCCGGGCCCCTACATCCAGGAGTGCGGCGCCGGCCTCGTCCGGATCCGCCCCACCCCGGCCGGGCTCGCCTTCGCCGCCCCGCCGCTCCTCCGGTCCGGAGAGGTCGCCGCGGATCTGCTTGCGGACATCGCCCGCGCGCTCGGCCTCTCCCCCGGCGAGATCCTCGACGCCCAGTGGGTCGACAACGGCCCCGGCTGGGTCGCCGTGCTCCTCGAGGACCCCGCGCGGGTGCTTGCCCTCCGCCCCGCCGATCTCGACCTCGACCTCGGCGTCGCCGCACTGCATCCTCCGGGCGAGGAGGTGGCGCTCGAGGTGCGGGCCTTCCCCAAGGACGGCACGCTCGTCGAGGACCCGGTCACCGGCAGCCTGAACGCCTCCCTGGCCGAGTGGCTCCTGCGCACGCGGCGCCTCGCGGCCCCCTACGTCGCCCGCCAGGGCACGGCGCTCGGCCGCGCGGGACGGGTCCACGTCGATCGCGACCCGGACGGGACGGTCTGGGTCGCGGGCGCGACCCGCACCCTCCTCGAGGGCGACGCGCTCCTCTGAGCGCCGGGCCGCAGTCAGGGCGCTGACCCGGCGGACCGCCGCGCCGCGCGCTCGGGTAGCTTGCGGCCTGACCGTGCCCGAGCTCCGGCGATCTGCGCGAGGCCCGACCCGAGCGGCGTATCCCCACGCCCGGCGGCTCGCCGTCCCCCTCACCGCGCTGGCGCTCCTCGCCGGAGGCTGCGGCAACTCGCCCTCCACGCTGCGCCCCCACTCCCGTCCCGCCCGGGAGATCGCCGACCTGTGGTGGTGGATGCTCGCCGCGGCGGCGGTCGTGTTCCTCGGCGCGATCGTCATGCTCGCGCTCTCGTGGTGGCGCCGCGGGCGCCCGGGCCTGCCGGTGTTCGGCGACCGCGACGACATCGCCCGCCGCCTCGTCGTGCTCTTCGGCGTGCTCGTCCCGCTCGTCGTGCTGATCGCCCTCTTCGTCGTCGCCGACGCGCTCGTGGTCAAGGACACCGGCGCGCCGGCGCGCGGCTCCACGGCGATGACGATCGAGGTGACCGGCCGCCAGTGGTTCTGGACCGTCCGCTACCCCGGCACCCGCGCCATCACCGCCAACGAGATCCACATCCCGGCGAACACGCGCATCAACATCGTCGCCCGGACCGCCGACGTCATCCACTCCTTCTGGGTTCCGCAGCTCAACCGCAAGATCGACATGATCCCCGGCCTGTCCAACCGAGTGCTGCTCTACGCCAACCAGATCGGGCGCTACCGCGGCCAGTGCTCTGAGTTCTGCGGGCTCGAGCACGCGAACATGGCCTTCGACGTCGACGCGGAGACGCCCGCCGCCTTCCGCGCCTGGCTGCACCGCGAGGCCGCACCCGCCACCCCGCCCGCGACCCCGGCGCAGAAGGCGGGCGCGGACGTCTTCATGAACGATCAGTGCGCGAGCTGCCACACGATCCGCGGCACCTCTGCGCGCGGGCTCGTCGGCCCCGACCTGACGCACCTGGGCAGCCGGCGGACCCTGGCCGCGCTGACGATCCCCAACCGCCTGAGCGAGCTGCGCGAGTGGATCAGGGATCCGCAGCACGTGAAGCCGGGGAACAAGATGCCGGGGCTGAACCTCGCACCCCGCGACCTCGACGCGGTCGCCCGCTACCTCGAGGGGCTGAAGTAGGTGTCGACCGCCGCCAGCCCCGGCGCGCGCCTGCACCGCGGACGCCTCGACCGCGTGTGGACCGAGCGCCCGGGCGTCCTCGGCTGGCTGACGACGACCGACCACAAGAAGATCGCCGCGCTCTACCTGTTCACCTCGCTCCTGTTCTTCGGCGCGGGCGGCGTCGAGGCGCTGCTCATCCGCACGCAGCTCATCGGCCCCGGCCTCCACGTGCTGAGCCCGGCGGCCTACGACCAGGTCTTCACGATGCACGGGATCACGATGATCTTCCTCTTCGTGATCCCGATGACCACGGGCGCGTTCGGGAACTACCTCGTCCCGCTGATGATCGGCGCGCGGGACATGGCCTTCCCGCGCCTGAACGCGTTCTCGTTCTGGGCCTACGCCGCCTCGGGGATCTTCCTCTACATCGGGCTCGCCGCCGGGGTCGGGCCCAACGCCGGCTGGTTCAACTACGTGCCGCTCGCCTCGAAGGCGTTCTCCCCCGGGCACAACATCGACTTCTACGCGCTCGGGCTCATCCTCAACGGGATCTCCTCGACCGCGGCGGCGATCAACTTTATCGTCACGATCTTCAAGCTGCGCGCGCCGGGCATGTCGCTGAACCGCATGCCGCTGTTCTGCTACGCCTTCCTCGCCGTCTCCTTCGCGCTCGTCTTCGCGCTGCCCGCGCTGACGCTCTGCCTCGTCCTGCTCGAGCTCGACCGCATGCTCGGGTTCCACTTCTACGACGTGGCCCAAGGCGGCCTGCCGCTGCTCTGGCAGCACCTGTTCTGGATCTTCGGCCACCCCGAGGTCTACATCATCATCCTGCCCGCATTCGGCATCGCCACGTCGATCATCCCCACCTTCGCGCGCCGGCGCATGGTCGCCTTCCCGCTCGTCGCCCTGGGGGAGGTCCTCGTCGCCTTCCTCGGCTTCGGCGTGTGGGCCCACCACATGTTCGCCGTCGGTCTCTCGACGATCGCCACGATCTACTTCGCCGCGGCCAGCCTCATCATCGTCATCCCGAGCGGCATGCAGCTGTTCGCCTGGATCATCACGATCCTCACGGGGAAGCCGGTCTTCAAGACGCCGTTGCTCTTCATCATCGGGTTCATCGTCTTCTTCATCATCGGCGGGCTGACGGGGATCATGGTCGCCGCCATCCCGTTCGACCAGCAGGTGACCGACACCTACTTCATCGTCGCCCACTTCCACTTCGTGATCTTCGGCGCGGCGGTCTTCCCGATCCTCGGCGGCCTCTACTACTGGTTCCCCAAGGTCACGGGCCGGATGTACCACGAGCGGGCGGGCAAGATCTCCTTCTGGATCACGTTCGCGGGCACGACGCTCACGTTCTTCCCCATGCATATCGTCGGGCTACTCGGGATGCCCCGGCGCCAGTGGACCTACCACTCCGGGCTCGGCTGGGACATCTACAACCTGCTCGAGTCGCTCGGCTCCTACCTGCTGACGGCGGGGCTGCTGCTCATCGCCGCGAACCTCATCTACAGCCGCTTCCGGGGTGCCCCGGCGGGGCCGGACCCCTGGGGCGGCGACACCCTCGAGTGGTCGACGACCTCCCCGCCGCCGGCCTACAACTACGCCGTCATCCCCAAGGTCTCGAGCCCCTACGCCATGTGGGACAAGGAGGACCGGGAGGAGGACGCCCGCCGGCTCGAGCGCGGCGAGCGCGTGCTCGAGGGCGGCCACGAGACCCCGGCGAGCACCGTGCTCGACGCCGAGTGGGACGAGACCCTGGACATGGTCTCGGACTCTCCCCACCCCATCCTGCTCGCGCTCGCGCTCGCGCTCAGCTTCGGCGCGCGGCTCCTCGGGCACTGGACGCTCGCGCTCGGCCTGCTGGCGCTCGGCGCGCTCGTGCTCTTCTCCTGGCACTCTGTCGAGCCCGAGGAGGGCTAGGTGAGCGCCTCCGCGAACCTCCCCGCCGCGCTGCGCCGCTCCCCCCCCCGCGGCTGGTGGGGTGCGCTGCTGCTCGTGGCCACGGAGACGATGCTCTTCGCGGGGCTGATCGCCACCTACCTCTACCTGGAGTTCTCCTCCAAGCGCTGGCCGCCGCTCGGGGTCGAGAAGCCGAGCGTGGCGCTCCCGCTCATCCTGACCGGCGTGCTCGTGCTCACCGCCGTCCCGGTGTTCCGGGCGGCCGGCGCCGGGCTCCGCGGCCGGCTCGGGGAGGCGACCGGGATGCTGGCGCTCGCCTTCGCCCTCCAGGCGGGGTACCTGGCCGTGCAGATCATCCTCTACCGCTCGGATCTTCACAAGTTCAGCCCCAAGGGCTCGGCCTACGGCTCGATCTACTTCACCATGCTGGCCGTCGACCACGCCCACGTGATCGTCGGGCTGCTGCTCGACCTCGGCCTGCTCTACCGCCTGCGCCACGGGCTCTCGCGCTACCGCGTCAACGCCCTCCGCGTGGTCGCGCTCTACTGGGCCTTCGTCGGCCTCGCCAGCATCGCCGTCGTCTTCACCCAGGTGTCGCCGTCGCTGTGAGAGCGGTCCCGGTCATCCGCCGCGCTCCCCTGGCCGCCCGGATGTGGTTCGGCCTCGCCGGCGCGCCGCTCGCGTGGGCGGCACAGCACGCGGCGGGCGTCATGTTCACCCAGGCCGACTGCGCCAACTCGACCAAGACCGGCGGCTTCCCCTTCGACCGCTGGGCGATCGTCATGACCGCCGTCACCGCGACCCTGGCGCTGCTCGCGCTGCTGTGCGCGCTCGACGTACGGGCCGAGACGGGAGACGCCGACTATCACTCCGCGCCGCCGCAGGGCCGCACGAACTTCCTGGCCACGATCGGAACGGCCGTCGCGCCGCTGTTCCTCATCCTCATCCTCATGAGCGGGATCGCCGCCGTGCTCATGGTCGCGTGCCAGCAGTCATGAGGGCGCGGGTCTACACCCTCGTCGCGCTCCTCGCGGCCTCGCTCGTGCTCGTCTCGCTCGCGCGGGGACAGTCCCCGGTGGGGATCGTCCGCCCTGCGAGCGAGCGGGGACTCGGCCTGCGCGAGCTCGGCTCGCAGCTCTTCGCGGGCAACTGCTCGACCTGCCACGGCATCGCCGGCCGCGGCGTCTACCCACCGAACGCGCAGCAGGGCACGGGGAACGTCCGCGGCCTCGGGCCGCCGCTGGTCGGCGTGGGCGCCCAGGCCACCGACTTCTACCTGCGGACCGGCTACATGCCGCTCGAGCGCGCGGACGAGCAGCCGAGCCGCCATCGCGTGCTCTTCACCGAGCACGAGATCCGCGCGCTCGTGGCCTACGTCGCCTCGCTGCACGGCGGCCCCCCGATCCCCCATCCCGTGCCGTCGGCGGGGCGGCTCTCCGAGGGACTCCAGGTCTTCACCCAGAACTGCGCGGGGTGCCACCAGGTCGTCGCCCAGGGCGGCGTGGTCACCGGAGCGAAGGTGCCGTCGTTGACCCCGGCCACGACCACGCAGATCGCCGAGGCCGTGCGCATCGGGCCCTACCTCATGCCGCAGTTCTCCGCGAAGCAGATCTCCCCCCGGGAGCTCGACTCGCTGATCGCCTACGTCAAGCGCTCCCAGCACCCGGACGACCGCGGCGGCTGGGGCATCGGCAACATCGGCCCGGTGCCCGAGGGGATGGTGACCTGGCTCATCGCCGCGGTCGCGCTCGTGGCGACGTGCATGGCCATCGGGGAGCGGGCGAAGCGATGAGCCGCCTGCCCAAGTGGCTGATCGCCCTGCTCACGCTGGCCCTCTGGCGGCGGGGGAAGGCGGAGGGATCAGAGCAGGAGGACGGGGACGGCCGGATCGTGCCGGAGGGCTCGGCCGATCGCCGCGCGGAGAGCTGGGTCATCGCCCTCCTCTTCGCCGCCGCGCTGTGCGCCGCGGGGTTCGTCGTCGTCTACGCGGCGGACGGCCTTGGCAACCGCACGCAGCTCTTCGGGATCGCCCTCGCCGTCTGCTTCGCGCTGATCGCCGTGGCCCTCATCATCGTGGCCCGGCACCTGATCGTCACCGAGCACCTGGAGGAGGACTACCCGGAGCCGGGCGGGGACCCGGAGGAGCAGGAGGCGGTGGCGGAGGTCATCAGGGAGAGCGGCAGCCGCTTCACGCGCAAGAAGCTCCTGCTCGCCGCGGGCGGCACGGCGGCCGGGGCGGTCTCCGCGGCCGCCGCGGCGCCCGTCCTCTCGCTCGGCCCGCTGCTCGACACGAGCCGCCTCCAGGAGACGCCCTGGCACCGCGGGCGCGGGCTCGTCGACGACTCAGGGCGGGCCCTGCTCGCCGACGACATCGAGACCGAGACCTTCTACACCGCCTACCCCGAGGGGGCGACGGAGGAGGAGAAGGACCAGATCGGCGCGCCGCTCGTCGTCGTCCGCCTCGACCCGTCGGCGCTGCGCCTGCCCCCCGAGCGCGCGCGCTGGGCGCCGGGCGGGATCCTTGCCTTCTCGAAGATCTGCACGCACGCCAGCTGCGCCGTCGCGCTCTACCGCAAGCCGCTCTACGCGCCGACGGAGCCGCGGCCGGCGCTCGTCTGCCCCTGCCACTACTCGACCTTCGACCCGGCCACCGGCGGCCAGGTCATCTTCGGCCCCGCGGGCCGCCCCCTCCCCCAGCTCCCGCTCACCGTCGACGGCGGGCTGCTGCGCGCCGGCGGCCCGTTCTCGGCCGGCGTCGGGCCGGGCTGGTGGGGCGTGCGCCGGAAGCGGAGCATCTGATGCTCCGCAAGGCCGTCACCTTCCTCGACGAGCGCTCGGGCGCCGCGCCGCTCCTGAAGAAGGGCCTGCGCTACGTCTTCCCCGACCACTGGTCCTTCCTGCTCGGCGAGGTCGCGCTCTACGCCTTCATCGTGCTCGTGGGGACGGGCATCTACCTGACGCTGTTCTTCGAGCCGAGTCTGGCCAAGACGACCTACCACGGCGTCTACGCGCCGCTCCAGGGCGCGCGGATGAGCGAGGCCTACAGGTCGGTGGTGGACATCTCCTTCACGCACAAGGCGGGCCTCGTCATCCGCCAGACCCACCACTGGGCGGCCAACGTCTTCGTCGCGGCGATCGTCATGCACGTCATGCGGATCTTCTTCACGGGCGCGTTCCGCAGGCCGCGCGAGCTGACCTGGCTCGTGGGCGTCGTCATGCTCTTCGCCGCGCTGCTCGAGGGCTACCTCGGCTACTCGATGGTCGACGACCTGCTCTCGGGGATGGGCCTCGCCATCGGCTACGGCGTGGCCACCTCGATCCCGTTCATCGGGGGCAACGCCGCGCTCGGGATCTGGGGCGCGCCCTACCCGGGCGCGCACACCTTCGAGTCGCGCCTGTACATCGCTCACGTGCTGATCTTCCCCGTGATCATCGGCGGGCTGATCGGGCTGCATCTCGCGCTGGTCGCCGCCCGCCACCACACGCAGTTCAAGACCTCGGCGAAGCAGACCGAGCGGCGCCTGCACGGCGTGCCGTCCTTTCCCGGCCAGTTGCCGCGCTCGCTCGGACTGCTGTTCGCCGTGGCCGCGGTCCTGTTCGCGCTCGGCGGGCTCGTGCAGATCAACCCGATCTGGCAGTGGGGGCCCTACAAGACGGCGCTGGCCACGAACGGCGCGCAGCCCGACTGGTACCTCGGCTGGCTGATCGGCGCCCTACGCCTGATGCCGGGATTCGACGTCACCGTGGGGAGCTACACGGTCGTCCCGAACCCGTTCTGGGGCGGGATCCTCTTCCCCACGATCGTGCTCGTCGCGCTGCTCTTCTGGCCGTGGGTGGAGAAGCGCCTGACCGGCGACCGAGCCTGGCACAACCTGCTCGACCGCCCGCGCGACTCGCCCCGGCGCACGGCGTTCGGCGTCGCTTTCTTCTTCTGGGTCGTGATCGTCTTCGCCGCGGGCACGCTCGACCGCTCGACGGTGTTCTTCGGGCTCTCCTACAACCTCCAGGTGTGGATCTTTCGCGGACTCGTGTTCGTGGGACCGCCCGTGGTCTACGTGATCACGCGGCGCTTCTGCGTCGCGCTCCAGCGCGCGGAGGAGGTCGAGGCGGTCCGGGAGGCGGCCGAGGCGGAGGTCGAGGCGGCGGCGGTCACGTCCTGAGGCGGCGCGCGGAGGCCGCCCTCGACGCGCGGCGCGCCCGTGCCGGGTCATGCCCGGCCTCCTGCCAGACCTGACGGCGCTCCGCCTCGGCCGTCCAGCGCAGGAAGAGCGCGGCGAAGGCGATGACCGTGACGATCCCGCCCTCGGTGAACATGATCGCGCCGCCGATGACCTGATCGGCGTGGGGAGAGACGCCGGCCAGCAGTTCCCCGGCCGCGTAGCGCGGATAGAACACGTGCGCCGACCAGATGAAGACGCTGCCGAGGATCGCCCCGGCGAAGCGCACGACGAGCACGTAGGCGGCCTTCGGCCCGGCGCCGAACCACGCCGGGCCGGGCAGCGGCTCGGCCACCGCGGCCCACATGAGCGCCCCCGTGAGGAAGAACAGCTCGTGCTCGAGCGCGTGCACCGCGCCGTGGGCCAGCGCTCCCTGGTAGAGCACGGGCAGGTGCCAGAGGTAGAGGTTGACGGTCCAGAGCGGGAGCGCGACGAGCGGGTGGGCGAGGACGCGCAGGCGCCGCAGGGGCGCCGGGCGCAACAGCGGCCGCAGGAGCGGGCCTGAGAGCCCGAGGACGATGGCGAAGGGCGCGAGGTCGCCGAGCATGAGGTGCTGGACCATGTGGACCCAGAAGAGCCGCGTCTCCCCCAGCGTGTCGACGGGCGTGGCCAGCGCGCCGAGCAGGAGCAGGATGCCGGCCGTGAACCAGGCGATCTTGGCCCGCGTCACCGGCCGGCCGCGCGCCCGCAGCGTGCGCGCCCGCCGCGCGTAGACGAGCGCGAGCAGGGCCACGGGCGCGAGCTGGAGCGGCTCGAAGCGCATCGTCCTCAGTATCGCGCGTGCGCGAGGTCAGCTCGCCAGCGCGTTGACGAGCGCGCGCCAGCCTGCGCGCAGGCGCTCCTCCGGCCAGTCGAGCTCGCGGTGGAGGTGGAGATGGAGCCCCGGCGCGAGCGCGCCGAGCAGCGCGTGAGCGGTGAACTCGGGATCGAGCGCCGGCGCGGCACCGCGGACGAGCAGCGCCAGGTGCGTGGCGTGGAAGCCGTAGGGACCCCGGCCACCGAGCCGCGGCCCGCCCGCGGCGGCCACGAGATCGCCGCGGCGGCCGAGCAGGTCGAGGTAGCCCTCGCCGAAGGCGACGAGCCGCTCACGCGGCGGCGCGCCCGGGCCGAGCGGCGGCGCCCCGGAGATGATGGCGTCCTGGAACTCCCGCGCCTCCTCGTCGAGCAGTGCGAGCGCGAGCCCCTCGCGGTCGCCGAAGCGGCGGTACAGCGTGCCCGCCCCGACCCCGGCCGCGGCGGCGACGTCCTGCACGGTGATCGCCTCGATTCCGTGCCGCTCGATCAGGCCCACGGCGGCGGCGAGGATCCGCTCCCGGTTACGCGCCGCGTCGGCGCGCTCGGCGGTCGGAGCCTCGGAGTTGGCCAGGGGTAGCTCGAAGGCCACCCCTCAGATCATGCCGCCTGCTCGACCGGCGCGGCGATCTCGCGCACGAGGTCGGCGGTGAGGCCGGCGAGGCGGGTGGCCAGCTCCGGGTCGGCCAGCGACCCTTCCGCCGCGAAGGCCGTGTCGGCCATCCCCACGGGCAGCTCGCCGTCGAGCGGGCGCGCGCCGCTCGCCTTGAGCGCCTTGCGCACCTCGGCCTGGGCCCACACCGCCCCGAAGAGCCCGGTGCTGGCGCCGACGACGAGCACGGGCTTGTCGCGCAGGACGTTCTCCGGAAACGGGCGCGAGGCCCAGTCGAGCGCGTTCTTCAGCGCGCCCGGGACCGAGGCGTTGTACTCCGGGGTGGCGATGAGGAGGCCGTCCGCCGCCGCGATCTCGGCGAGGAGCGCGGCCACAGGCGGGGGTGGGTCGCGCTCCTCGTCCTCGTCGAAGGCGGGGATCCCGGCCAGGCCCTCCCACGCCGCGAACTCGACGCCCACCGGGAGCGCCGCGCCCGCCGCCGCGAGCAGCTTCCGGTTATGCGAGCCGCGCCGCAGCGAGCCGGCCAGGCCGAGGATCCGCATCGTGGTGCCTACGCGGCGTCCGTGGCCAGGAGCGAGAGCTCGATCGTCAGCGTGACCTCGTGGGCCAGCGCCTTGCCGCCCGAGGGGAGCGGCGCGTTCCAGTTCATCTCCCACTGGGTGCGGTCGATCTGGGCCTCGAGGTGCAGGTGCCCGCGCGTGTTGCCGAAGGCGTCGGCCTCGGGCGCCCGCCACTCGCCGGCGGCCTCGACGGGGTGCGTGATCCCCTTGATCGTCAGCTCGCCCGCCACGGTGGCCCGGCCGCCCTCGGCGAGGTCGAGGGTCGTCGAGCGGAAGGTCACCTCGGGGTGGCTCTCGGCGTCGAAGAACTCGGGCGAGAGCACGTGAGCGCGGAACTGCTCGGGCGCGCGGATGGAGATCGACTCGACCTTGGCGGTGCCGGTGAGGACGCCGTCTGAGAGCGAGGCCTCGACGTCCTCGAGTGTGCCGCGATAGACCGAGACGCCCTGGTAGCGCACGGAGAAGCCGAAGCTCGAGTGGACGGGATCGGCGGCGTAGGAGCCGGCGAGAGGGGCGTCGGTGGTGGCGCTCATGGGTTGGGACCTCCGGGTGGTGATGGCTTAAGCGGAGCAGGTTCCGCTTAGCCTCAGTCTACCACGGAAGGTTGCCCGCGCAATCTTTTTTCCCCGGGCCGCCGCCGCGCCCCGGCGAGGGTCACCGCGGCCACCGCGTCCGGATCGTCGGTCATCGGGATGTGGCCGCAGTCGCGGAGGACGAGCTCCCGTGCGGGGAACGGCAGCGCGACCCGCCCCACAAGGCGATCGCGCTCGCACCAGGCGACGGTGACCGGCACGCGCACGCGACCGGCGGCAGTGAAGCGGCCCGAGCGCATCTCCGCGTTGGCGGCCTCGAAGCCCGGGGCCTCCGCGTAGGCGCGGAGCATCCGCGACGCCTCCTCGTCGGTCATCCGCTCGGGGTGGGCGACCGTGGCGGCGAGCGCCAGCCGCCGCCCCGGGCGCGTCGAGAGCAGCCCCACGAGCCCGGGAACCGACGAGATGATGGCGTGGGCGGTGAGCGCCGGCTTCGGGCGCAGCGGCTGCGGCCAGAGGCCGGCGGGCGCGATCGCGGTGACGGAGCCCGCGGCGCCGAGCGCCGCCAGCTCGAGGGCGACCCAGCCGCCGAGCGAGTTCCCGGCGACGTCCGGCCGCTCGACGCCGAGCGCCTCCAGCGCCCCGGCCACCGCCCCCGCGAGCGCCGCGGGCGTCGGCGGCACGCCCTCGGGCAGGCAGGGCGAGCGCCCGAAGCCGGGCAGGTCGACGGCGATCACGTCGCGCTCGGCGGCGAGCGCGGGCAGCACCGGCAGCCACGCCCCCCACTCCCCGCCGAGGCCGTGGAGGAGGAGCAGCGGCGCGCCCGATCCCCGGCGCTCGGCGTGGATCCCGTTAGCGTGCTCGCCCATGGACCTCACCGGAGCCACCGTTCTCGTCACCGGCGCCAACCGCGGCATGGGCGCCTCGTTCGCGCAGGAGCTGGCCAAGCGTCCCGGCACGACGATCCTCGTCGGCGCTCGCGACCCGGAGGACTACGAGCCCTTCCCCCTCCCCGACGGGGGCGCCGACGCGGTCCGCGCGGTCCACGTCGACCTCGCCGCGCGCGAGACGATCGAGGAGACCGCCCGCGGCCTTGCGGGCGAGCGGATCGACGTGCTCGTCAACAACGCGGGGCTCATGACCGGGGGGCTCATCGAGGAGCAGAACCTCGACGAGATCTACGCGCTCTTCCAGGTCAACCTCGTCGGCCTCATCCAGCTCACGCGTGCGCTCCTGCCGCCGATGGTCGCCCGCGGCCGCGGCATGATCGTCAACAACGCCTCGATCTCGGGCTACGCCCACCTCCCCTCGGCCACGACCTACGCGGCCTCCAAGGCGGGCGTCGTGGCCTTCAGCGACGCGCTCCGCCGCGAGCTGCGCGGCACCGGCGTCGGCGTCCTGCACCTCGTCACGCCGGGCGTCGAGACCGAGATGCTCTCGGCCACGGAGGAGACCTACGCCAAGCACATGGACACCTCGGGCTGGACGTCGGTGCCCGCCGAGGAGTGGGCGCAGAAGGTGGTCGGGGCGATCGAGTCCGGCGCCGGCGTGCTCCGGCCCGGCGGAAAGCTCGAGTTCGCCCGGCTCGCCTCGCGCGGGCCGGCGATCCTGCTCGACCTGATCTCCCGCCAGATGTTCTCCCGCGCCCCGCGGGACTGAGCGCCCGGCGCGACGGGGGCTCACGCCGCCGCGGTGGCGGCGGCCGGCGCGGCGGCGAGCTGCGAGCGGCGATGGAACGCGGGCTTGGCCAGCAGGAGCTGGACGTCGCCGATCCGCCGCTCGGCGAAGCCCGCCTCGCAGTAGGCCAGGTACATGCGCCACAGGCGGCGGAAGCGCTCGTCGTAGCCGAGCTGCTCGAGCCGCGCCGTGCTGGCGTCCACGTTCCGCCGCCACTCCTGCAGGGTGAGGACGTAGTCGCCGGTCAGGTCCTCGAGGTCGAGCACGTGCATGTCCGTGCGCCGCGCGAGGTTGCGGGAGATGATCTCCATCGAGGGCAGGCAGCCGCCGGGGAAGATGTAGGTGCGGATGAACGAGCGCGTGGCCTTCTCGGCGTGGAAGGCGCGGTCGTCGATCGTGATCGCCTGCAGGAGCATCGCGCCGTCCGGGCGCAGGAGCCGCGAGCAGGTGCGGAAGAACGTGCCGAAGTGCCGCCAGCCGACGGCCTCGATCATCTCGATCGAGACGAGCTTGTCGTAGCGGCCGGTGAGGCGCCGGTAGTCCTCGAGCAGGACGGTCACACGATCCTCGAGACCCGCCTCCCGGATCCGCGCGACCGCGCGGTCGCGCTGCTCGCGGGAGATCGTCGTCGTCGTCACGCGGCAGCCGTACTGGGCGGCGGCGTGGATCGCCATCGAGCCCCAGCCCGTGCCGATCTCGAGCAGGTGGTCGGACGGCCGCAGCTCGAGCTTCTCGCAGATGGCGTCGAGCTTCGCCCGCTGGGCCTCCTCGAGGGTCATATCCCGCCGCTCGTACTTCGCGGCGGAGTACATCAGCGAGGGGTCGAGCATCAGCTCGTAGAGATCGTTGCCGAGGTCGTAGTGGTGGGCGATCTGGCGGCGGGACCGGGCCTCGGTGTTCTGGCGGATCCGTCCCGTGAGCGCGCGCCACGGGCCGAGCACGGGCCACCAGGCGTCGCGGATGTGGTCGAAGCGGTGGGCGTTGCGCGCGGCGATCCGCACGAGCGGGACGAGGTCGGGGCTCGCCCACAGGCCGTCGGCGTAGGCGCCGCCGAGGCCGCGGGAGCCGCGCAGGAGGGCGAGCCAGAAGCGCCCGTCGCGGACCTCGAGCACGCCGTGCAGCGGGGCGTTCTCGTCCTGGGCGCCGAGGCGCGCGCGGCGGCCCCCTTCGCGCAGCTCGATCGCGCCGCCGCGCGTGCGGCGGAGCAGGGCGAAACCGAGGCGACGGGCGAGGGTGAGGGTCACGAGGAGGCGGCGGCGCGGTCGGGATGGGGGAAGTACTTGACGCCCTTCAGCTTCAGCCGCGCCGCCTGCCCGTAGATCCGGGCGGTGGCGCGCAGCGTGGGGGCCGGGTATCTCAGTAATACGCGGGTGAGCGCGGCGCGGTTCAGCTCGCGGCGCCGGAGCGACAGCGTGGCGTCGAAGACCTTCTCCCCCGCGCGGCGGTTCTCGATCCTCGCCACGAGCCGCTCCCCGGGCACGTCGAGGCGCCACTCGTAGGTGTGGTCCATCCCGAGAAACGGCGAGACGTGCAGCACCTTCTCGAAGGTCTCGCGCACGCTTTCCCCCGCCTCCGCCGGCTCTGAGACGTCGAGCACGTAGGCGTGGCGCTCGCCCCACGGGGTGTTCGTGACCTCGGCGACGACGGCCTCGAGGCGCTCGCCGTCGCGCGCGAAGCAGTAGTAGAAGGACACCGGGTTGAAGCAGTGGCCGAAGGTGCGGAGGTTCGTCAGCAGGCGGATCGGGCCCGTGGGGCGGGCGCCCCCGCGCTCCTCGACGAGGTCGCGCACCGCGTGGGCGAGCGGCGTCCGCGGATCCCCCAGGTAGTCGGCGCGGCGGAAGTAGGCGAGGTTCCGTCGCCGGGCCGACCACAGCGGGTGGACGTCGAGCGCGCCCGGCAGCTCGGTCAGGTCGAGGTAGAGCATCGACTGCGGGTAGCGGAAGGCGTGGGGCACCGAGCCGTGGCGTCGATGGGCCACCGTCCCCTCGTAGACCGCGCTACGCAGCGGCCTCACAGCTTGACCCCGAAGCGCTCGGCCACGCGGGCGCCCGAGACGACGCCGTCCTCGTGGAATCCCGAGCCCCACCAGGCGCCGCAGTAGTGGGTGCGGTTGACCCCGGAGATCTCGGCGTGGCGGGCCTGGGCGGCGACGCCCGCGGGCGTGAAGACGGGGTGGGCGTAGGGGATCGTGCGGATGATCCGCGCCGGGTCGATCCACTCGCTCAGGTTGAGGGTCACGCAGAACTCGACGGGCGCGTCGAGGCGCTGCAGCGTGTTCATGTGGTAGGTCACGGTGGATTTCGCAATCGGCTCCTCGAGCAGGTGGAAGTTCCACGAGGACCACGTGGCGCGGCGCCGCGGGAGAAGGCTCCGGTCGGTGTGGAGCACCGCCTCGTTTCGCGCGTAGGGCACGGCGGCGAGGAGCTCGCGCTCGGCGTCGGTCGGGTCGGCCAGCATGGCCAGCGCCTCGTCGGCGTGGGCGGCGATCACCACCTCATCGAAGCGCTCGGCCTCCCCCCCGCGCGGCGTGAGCGTGACGCCCTCGGGGTCCCGGGCGATGCGCTCGACGGGGGTCCCCAGGCGGATCCGCCCGGCGAAGGGCTCGGTCAGCTTCTCGACGTAGCGCTTCGAGCCGCCGATGACCGTGCTCCACTGCGGCCGGTTCGTCAGCGAGAGCATCCCGTGGTTGGCGAAGAACTCGCACAGGAAGCGCGCGGGGAAGCTCCACATCTGCCGCGGGTCGGCCGACCACACCGCCGAGGCCTGGGGCACGAGCAGCCGATCGATGAACGGCCGCGAGAACCGCCGCGCCTGGAGGAAGTCGCCGAGCGAGGTCGTGGTGTCCTCGCTCGCCAGCAGCCGGCGCGCCTCGGCGTTGAAGCGGCGGTACTCGAGGAGCATGCGCAGGAACCACGGGCGCAGGAGGTTCTCCCGCTGGGCGAAGAGGCCCCGCGGGGTGCCGGCGTACTCGAGCTCCCCGTCCTCGGTGGAGACCGAGAAGGACATCTCGGTCGGCTGCGTGGGGACGCCGAGCGCGGCCATCAGCCGGTCGAAGGTCGGGTAGTTGCGGTCGTTGCACACGATGAAGCCGGTGTCGACGTCCCAGGTGCCGTCCTCCCGCTCGACGCGGACCGTGTTCGTGTGGCCCCCCGGGTAGGCGTTGGCCTCAAAGACGGTGATGTCGTGCTCGGGGTGGAGGGCGTGGGCCACGGTCAGCCCGGACACGCCGGCCCCGGCGATCGCGATGCGCATGCTGTAAGTGTGTTCGATTCCGTGGCGAAGCACGGATCAATCCGGTAACTTCGCCCGAGCGTGTCCGCCGAGCCCATCTCCCTGCACTCCCTCCACGTCGCCGAGGCCGAGAACTGGGAGGACGGCCCGCCCCACGCCCTGTTCAAGGAGCTGCGCGCGCGCTGCCCGATCCACTGGTCCGACGGCTTCACGGAGTTCCCCGAGGAGGACGGCTACTGGTCCGTCACCCGGGCGGAGGACGTGAAGACGGTCTCGCTCGACTGGGAGACCTACTCCTCCTACCACGGGATCACGGCGATCACCCACGCCGTCCTGCCGCTCGAGCTGACCCGGGCCATGTTCATCGGGATGGATCCGCCCAAGCACGACCGCCTCAAAGCCCTCTTCCAGCGCGGCTTCACGCCGCGGCGGATCGCCGAGCACGAGGCGACGATCCGGGAGATCACGTGCGGCGTGCTCGAACGCCTGGCCCGGCGGGAGACCGCCGACCTCGTCCCCGAGATCGCCCAGCCCGTCGTCTCCCGCGTCATCGGGTCGTTCATGGGGATCCCGCCCGAGGACGACGCCGTCTGGGCGCGGCTCATGAACTCGCTGCTCGGCGCGGGCGACGAGGAGCTGAACCCGGCGGGCGCCGAGTCGCTCAGGGACAACGAGATCCCCGAGATGTTCGAGCGCTGCCACGCGCTGATCGCCGCGCGCCGCGAGACCCCGACGCACGACCTGACGAGCGTGCTCGTCCACGCCGAGGTCGACGGCGAGCGGCTGACCGACGACGAGATCGTCATGGGGTTCGTCCTGCTCGTCGCCGCCGGGAACGACTCGACGAAGGCGACCTACTCCTCCGGGATGCGCGCACTGCTGGAGGACCCGGAGCAGTGGGCGCTCCTGCGCGAGGACCCGTCGCTGGCCCCCGACGTGGTCGAGGAGGCGCTGCGGATGTTCCCCGCCTTCTCCCACTTCCGGCGCACCGCGACCCGGGACACCGAGCTCTCCGGCCAGCCGATCCGGGAGGGCGAGAAAGTAGTGCTGTGGTACGCGTCCTCCAACCGCGACGAGTCCCGCTACGAGGACCCGGACGTCTTCGATCTTCGCCGCCGCGCCGAGCACCAGGCCTTCGGCGCGGGCGGCCGCCACTTCTGCCTCGGCACGGCGCTGGCCCGGCTCGAGCTGCGGATCCTCTTCGAGGAGACCGTCCGCCGGTTCCCCGAGATGTCGCTCGCGGGCGCGCCCCGCTACTCGGTCTCAGCCTTCGCCTCCCAGCTCACGCGCCTGCCCGTCGCCCTCGGCGGCTGAGACCGCATCCCGGTCAGGTCGCGCGGCGGCGGAGCGCGGCCCAGGCCAGGAGGCCCGCGAGCGCGGCGCCACGCTCGAAGCGATCCGGGAGACGGCGTCCGGCCAGTGACACTAGGCCGCGAGTAGCTTCGCGCCCGCCGGCGTGCGCCGCGCGGCGACGAGCGTGAGCGTCTCGAGCATCGCGCGCGTGGCCGGGGAGCGGCGGGAGGCCTCCGTCGTGGCGGCGAGGATCCGGCGGACGGGCGCCGGCCCCGTCAGCGAGCGCACGACGATGTCGTCGCGCACGTTGACGAGCGCGAGGTCGGGGATGAGCGCGACCCCGACTCCGGCGGCGACGAAGCCCTGGATCGCGTTGTAGTCGTCGGACTCGTAGGCCACGTGGGGCTCGAAGCCCGCGGCGCGGCACGCCTCGAGGTAGACGAAGCGGTCGGGGCAGGCCCCGGTCGAGCCGAGCATCCAGTGCTCGGCGGCGAGGTCGGCGAGGCGGACCCGCGCGCGCTCGGCCATGCGGTGCTCGCGCGGCAGCACGACGTACATCGGGTCGTCGATCAGGTGAGTGAGCAGAACCTCCTCCTCGCCCCCGCCCTCCCCCTCGATCGTCAGCGCGAGGTCGAACGCGCCCGCCCTCAGGCCGGCCACGGCCTCGGCGGGCTCCTCCATCGCCAGCTCCACCTCGACGCCGGGGTGGCGGCGACGGAACTCGGCCACGGCGGCGGGGACGAGCGTTGCGCCCGCACTCGGGAACGAGGCCAGGCGGACGCGGCCGCCCCGCAGGCCGGCGATCGCCTCGAGCTCGGCCTCGGCGGCGGAGAGCCGGGCGAGGATCGCGTCCGCGTGGCGCACGAGGGCGGCGCCGGCGTCCGTCAGCCGGATGCCGCGCGCGCCGCGCTCGACGAGGCGGGCGCCGGCTTCGCGCTCGAGGCCCGCGACCTGCTGGGAGACCGCGGACTGTGTGTAGCCGAGAGCCTCGGCGGCGGCGGAGAAGGAGCCCCGCTCAGCGACCTCTTGGAGGACGCGCATCTTGCGGACGTCGAGCATTAGCTGAGCTTATCGCATTCGTGAAAAAGGTTCATTTGAACTTATGCCTGGTCCTTGCCAGGATGCCAGGGCAGCTTCCCCACCGATCCGAGAGGAGGTCACCATGACCCAGACCGAGAGCATCACCATCCGCCGTGCCCGGGAGGACGACGCGGACGCGCTCGCGCGCCTCGCCGTGCTCGACTCGCAGGCGCCGCTGACCGGCGCGGTGATCCTCGCCGAGGAGGACGACTGCGTGCGCGCCGCGGTGTCGCTGAGCGACGGCGCCGTCGTCGCCGACCCCTTCCACCGCACGCTCTCGCTCGTCGAGCTGCTGCGCCTGCGCGCCGGGCGGCTCGGCGGCGAGGTCGACCTGCGCCGCGGCGCGCGCGGCACACTGCGCGCATGGGCCGAGCCGCGCTGAGCGTCAGACCGTGAGAGCCGGGGAGCCTCCGCCCTGGCAGCTCGCGCTGGGGCTCGGGACGATCTACTTCGTCTGGGGCTCGACCTACGTGGCGATCCGCGTGATGGTCGAGACCGTGCCCCCGCTGGTCGGAGCCGGCGTGCGCTTCGCGCTCGCCGGCTCCGTCATGCTGCTGATCCTGCGCGACCGCGTGCGCGTGCCGCGGCGGGAGATCGCCGCCGCGGGCGTCATCGGCCTCGGCCTCTGCTTCGGCGGCAACGCGCTCGTGACGCTGGCCGAGCGGAAGGTCCCCTCGAGCCTCGCCGCGCTCCTGCTCGCCTCGATCCCGCTGTGGGTCGTCGTCTACCGGGCGCTGGCCGGCGAGCGCGTCTCCCGCGGCACGGTCCTCGGCGTCGTCGCCGGGTTCGTCGGCGTTGCCGCCCTCCTGCTGCCGGGCACGCGCCCGCACGGCGTCCCGCTCAGCTACGCCCTGCTCGCGCTGCTCGCCGCCGCGCTGTGGGCAGCGGCCACCTACGGCTCGACGCGGCTGCCGGTCCCGCGCGACCCGCTCGTCTCCGCCGCCTGGCAGATGTTCCTCGGCGGCCTCGTCATCTGCCTCGCCGCGGTCCTCTCGGGTGAGCTCGGCGGCCTGCACGCCTCAGCCCTCTCGGCGCGCTCGCTGCTCGCCTTCGCCTACCTCGCCGTCGTCGGCTCGGTCGTCGCGTTCTCCACCTTCGCCTGGCTGCTCGGCCACGCCCCGGTGTCCCTCGTGGCGACCTACGCCTACGTCAACCCGATCGTCGCGGTGCTCCTCGGCGCGCTGATCCTCGGGGAGCGCCTGACTCTCGCGACGACCGCCGGGGCGGCCGTCATCGTCCTCTCCGTGGCGTGGACGGTGACGAGCGCGGCCCGCGCGCGGCGCGCGATGGCCGCGGCGTAGACGGTCGCTTCCACGGCCGCCCCCGCGGCTGGCACACTGCGCGGGTGAGCAGCGCCCCCTTCACCTGGCGGGACGGTCGGCGTACCGTCGTCTTCGGGCCGGACGCGCTCGAGGCCGCGGCCGGGCTCCTCGACGGCCCGTATGTCGTCGTGACGACGCCCCGGGGCCGGCGCGCCGCCGAGCGAGTGGTGGCCGGCGCCGCGGCCGTGCACGAGCTCGAGCCCGGCCGGGTGGACGAGCTGGCCGGCGCCCTCCTCTCCGAGATCGCGGACGGCGCCCTCGTCGTCGGCCTCGGCGGCGGCCGGGTCATCGACACCGCCAAGGCCCTCGCCGCGGCGCGGCGCGGACGCGCGGCGGCGATCCCGACGACGCTCTCGGGCGCGGAGATGACGGGCATCCACCGCCCCGCCGCCGGCGCTCCGCAGGGAACCGGGTTCGCCCGGCCCGCGATCGTCCTCAACGACCCCGCCCTGTGCGCCTCCCAGCCCGCTCCCGCGCTCGCCGCCTCGGCCGGCAACGCGCTCGGCCACGCGCTCGAGGGCCCGCTCGCGCCGGGCCGGAACCCCGTGGCGACGCTCGCCGCCGAGGAGGCCGCGCGTCTCCTCACGGGCGCCTGGGAGGATCCCACCGCCCCCGACCGCCCGGCGCTGGCACTTGGCGCGCTGCTCGCGGGCTACGTGATCGACGCGACGGGCTACGGCCTGCACCACGTCCTCTCCCAGACGCTCGTGCGCTTCGGCGGCGCGGGGCACGGGCCGGCCAACACGGCGCTCCTGCCCCACACGACCGCCGCGCTGCGCGCCCGCGCGCCCGAGCGGGTCGCCGCGCTCGACGCCGCCCTGGCCGAGGACGTGGAGGACGCCGCCGCCCGCCTCGCCGACCTCGCGGGCGCGCGGCGCCTGCGCGACCTCGGCGTCGAGCAGGACGCCCTCGCGGGCTGTGCCGAGCGGGCCGCCGAGCGGCCGGAGCTCGACGCGATCCCGCCCCGCCCGGACGCGGAGGAGATCGCGCGGATCTACGCGGAGGCGTGGTGAGGGGCCGCGCACTGCTCGCGCTCGCGCTGCTCGGTCTAGCGGGCTGCGGCTCCTCGGCCCCTCGCGCCGGCGCGCCCGTCACGCAGCCGGCGCCGGCGCCGGCCCGGCGAGCGGCAGCGACGGCTCCGCGACCGGCGGCAAGGCCCCCGCGCCCCGCCCGCTCGCACGGGCGCGTGGCGCCGCTTCCTCCCCCGGTGGCCGACCCGAGGCCCGCGGCCGCGGCGCCCTCCGGCAGCGTCTCCCCTGGGGCCCCCTCCGACGCCGAGGTCAAGCAGGAGCTGCGCCAGGCGCTCGGCCTGAAGCACGGGGCGAGCGAGCGCCAGCTCGTGGACCTCGCCGAGCTCACGCCCGCCGGCCTCGCGGTGGCGCCGCCGAGCGCGCCGCCCGCCGTCGACGCCGTCATCAGCGCCGGTAACCGCGTGGCGCGAGCGCCCTACGTCTACGGCGGCGGCCATGGCACGTGGATCGACTCGGCCTACGACTGCTCGGGCTCGGTCTCCTTCGCGCTCGTCAACGCCGGGCTCGTGCGCAGCCAGCTCGACTCGACGGCCTTCGAGCACTGGGGGCGCCCGGGGCCCGGCCGCTGGATCACGGTCTACGCGAACGCGGGCCACGCCTGGATGGTCGTCGCGGGCGTCCGCTTCGACACGAGCGGCCGCGCCGGGCCGCGCGGCTCGCGCTGGCAGCCGCAGACGCGCGGCACCGGCGGGTTCGTGGCCCGGCACCCGGTCGGGCTCTAGCCGATCCCAGTGGGAAGCGAGCTGGCCATCCGCGGCGGGGCGATCCGTCTCGGGCAGCTCCTGAAGCTCGCGGGCTGGATCGAGACCGGTGGCGAGGCGCGCGGGTTCCTCGCCGCCCACGAGGTCCGCGTCAACGGGGAGCCGGAGACGCGGCGGGGCCGTCAGCTCCGGGCGGGCGACGAGGTCGCCTGCGCGGCGGAGGTGCTGCGGCTCACCGAACTGGGCCCGTCGTGAGCGCCCGGCGGCGGCGCGGGCTGACGGCGGGCGCGGTCCTCGGGCTCATCCTCGCTGGCGGGCTTCTGGCCGCGCTCTCTGGCGGCTCGGTGGCGCTCGCCGCGGCCGGCTACGGGGTGGCGGGGATCGGCGGCGTCCTCGCCGTCTCCGCCCTGTTCTACGAGATCGGCCGCGGGGAGGACGAGCAGCGCGTGACAGAGCGCGCGGCGCGCCCCGAGCCGGCCTCCCCTACCGCTCCCGTACGTCCGTCACCGCCACGAGGCCGGCGTCCCGCACGGCCTTCTCGCCCACGCCGGTGAGCTCTGAGAGCGCGCGGTAGGCGAGCGCCGCCGAGTCAAGCCCGAGCGCGCGGGCGTCCTCGGGGTCGAGGTGCTCGACGAGCGGCTTGGAGGCGAGCACGGCGCCGTCGCGCGCGGTCTCCTGGATGCGGGCGCCCTCGTTGACCTCGTCGCCGAGCGCCGTCACCTCGAGGCGGCCGTCGGTGACGATCTGGCCCATGTAGAGGGTCCCGCCCCAGTGCACCCCGACGTTCAGACAGAGATCCCCGACGCCCGCCTCGGCGCCCGCGGCCTGGGCGGAGGAGGCCATCCGGCGGGCGGCGGCGATCGCGCCGCGCGCGGCGCCCGAGGCGCTCTCGAGATCGTCGGTGAGGAAGAAGGCCGTGACGCCATCCCCCGCGTGCTTGCCGACGATCCCGCCGTGCTCGACGATCGTCGCGTCCATGACCGTCGAGAGGCTCTGGAGCAGGCGGAAGTAGGCGGCGCTCGAGAGCCGCCGGGACAGCGTGCCCGACGCCTGCAGGTCGGCGAAGAGGACGGCGGCCTCGCGGCGGCCGGGGGCGGCGATCTTTGCCATCCGCTCGAACAGGGTCGGGTCGCCGCGGGCCACCAGGGCGAGGAGCGAGGCGGGCAGCGAGGAGCCGTAGAGGTAGACGGTGCCGAACTCCTCGCCGTCCCGCCCGCGCGGGCGCAGGCCGAAGTAGCGGATGCGCCCGACCGGCGCCCAGTGGATGAGCGAGGTCCAGGCCGGGAAGTGGAGCGGCTCGGCCTCGCGCGCGATCGCCTGGATCTCCGGCGCGTCGGTCAGCGCCACGAGCCCGTCGCGTCCGTCGGGCGTGCCGGCCAGCATGTGCGGGATGTTCTCGCGCATCCAGCCGAGCTGCACCTCGGGCGGGATGTAGCGGGCGCGCAGCTCCATCCGCCGGGTCTCGAGGATGTGGCGGCCGAGGCCGAGCTCCTCGTCCTCCGGGTCGCCGAGCAGGCGGCGGAACTGGCTCGAGACCCAGACGAGCGTCCAATCGGGGGCGCACAGCTCCGCGGCCCAGCCCGTGTGTTCGAGCTGCTCGGCCATCGCGGCGAGCCGCGGGTGGATCTCCACGCGCTACGCGGAGATCTTGAGCAGGATGATCGTGTTGACCGCGAAGGCGATCGCGAAGCCCACGGTCCAGCGGTTCAGGTTCCGCTCCACGAGCGAGCCGCCGCCGAGCGGTCCCTGCCCCGAGCCGACGCCGAAGGCGCCCGAGAGACCGGCGTCCTTCCCCGAGTGCATGAGCACGAGGAAGATGAGCACGAAGGCGATGATCACCTGCGCGACGGAGAGGACGAGCTCCATGGCGAACAGGATACCTACGGGGCGGGTGGCGGCGCCCCCCGCGCGCGATCGAGACGGCGAAGGATCTCCACCGCCTCCGCGCGCAGCGCCCGGTCGGTTGCGCGGTAGTCCGCCTCCTCCATCTTCCCCGTGCGGAAGTCGAGCTCGAGCTCGCGGATCTCGCGGTACTTCGCCTCGCGCGCGGCGTCGAGGTCGGCCTCCTCAGCTGAGCGCGTGGCCTCGGCCTGCGCGGCGCGGCCGGGGCGCAGCGGGCCGGCGAGGATCCACACCGCGGCCGCGAGGACCGCGAGGATGACGACGAACTGCACCCCTCGAAGGCTAGATGCACCCGGGGTCCGGGCGCGCGCCGGAGGGGTCGGGGCCGCGCCCGGGGAGTTTGCGAGCCGCGCCGGCGGGGGGAAGGAGAGCGAGGACCCGCGGCGGCGCCGAGGCGCGCGGAGGTCTCGGCGCCGCGGACTGCCGCATCTTGGCGCCTGGGGGGCTACTACTCAACACTCGGCGCGGCCGGCGCTCCCCCTCGCTCGAAACTTGATGCGGGGTGGTCTCGGCCGTGGGCCGGGGGGTGCGCGGCGCCCGCCGCACTCAGGGACCGTCCCCGCCGGGGGGTGGGCTGCATCCCGTGACTCCAGGGCGCGAATTGCCGCCCACCCCTGGCGCACGCCCGCCTCGGACCCGCCGAGCACCGACCGTCGAGTCGAACCCACTACAGGGAGCCGAAGCTGCGACAGCCCGTACCCCGGCCGCCCGGCATCCCCTTCCGCATCCTCCTTCTCCCAGCCCGTCCCGCCCGCTCCCGCCGGCCCCATGCGCCGACGCCCCCCATTAGGTGCCGGCCGTGCGGGCGCTCGCCACGTCGGCGAGCTCACGCCCGAGCCGCGCCCGGTAGCCGGCGGCGGCGCGGCGCGGAGCGCCCCGCGGCGCCGGCCACAGCGCGAGCAGGCCCCCGAGGAAGACGACGATCCCGCCGAGCCAGATCCACGAGACCATCGGGGAGACGATGAGGTGGAAATTGGCCGCCCACGGATGCGTGACCCACGTCCGCGCGAGCCCGCCGACGACGGCGTTCCGCGCGTCCACGAAGGCCGTGAGCTGGCGGGGCGAGCGCACGACCCGCGTGGCCGCCTGGAACTGGCGGTCGCGAAAGGCGAGCTGGCGCTGGAGCGGGCCAAGCGAGACGTCGATGTCCACCCACTTGTCGCGGGTGAACCCGGCTTGCAGCCCGACCTCGCTCGTGGGTTCGCCGGTGAAGAACCGCGACACGGGCGCCTGGAAGGGGCCGAGGGTCGTGTCGGGATAGAAGCCGCGGGTCGTGCGCAGCCGCGTGACGTGGCCGCCGCGGGCCAGGTCGAGCACGGCGCCGAGGGAGATCTTCTCGCTCCCGACCGCGGCCGTCGGGCGCACGAAGGTCACGGTGTAGCCGTCGATCCGTGTGTGCTGGCCGGGCTTCAGCGAGACCTCGGAGGTGTGCTGGAAGGCCGAGGAGGCGGCGACGCCGACGAACAGCAGCGCCATCCCCGCATGCACGGTGTAGCCGCCGTAGCGGCGGCGGTTGCGCCGCACGAGGGAGAGGAGCGCCGCCGGCGGCGCCTCTCCGCTCATGGCCCGGCGCGCGCGCGTGCCGCGCACGAGCTCCTGCGCCACGCCGCCGAGGACGACCGCAGCGAGGCCGAACATGATGAGCGCGAGCGGCTTGCGGCCCGCGTCCGTCCCCACCACGAGGAGCACGAGCGTCGCGACCCCGATCCCCACCGGGACGGCGAGCGAGCGCCGCGCGCTGGCCCACGTCGCCCGGCGCCAGGCGAGCAGCGGGCCAACGCCGGCGAGCAGCACGAGCAGGAGCGCGAAGGGCACCGTGTAGCGGTCAAACCACGGCGGCCCGAGCGAGTGGCGCGTACCCGTCAGCGCCTCGGAGATGAGCGGGAAGAAGGTCCCCCACCAGATCGCGAAGGCGAGGCCGGCGAGCACGAGGTTCTGCACGAGGAAGATCGCCTCGCGCGAGACGAGCGACTCGAGCCGGTAGTCCGTGCGCAGCGAGGCCCGGCGCGAGACGACGAGGTAGACCGACCCCCCGATCATCAGCCCGAGCAGGATGAGGAACGGCGCGCCGAGCGTCGAGGCGCCGAAGGCGTGGATCGAGTCGAGGATCCCCGAGCGCACGAGGAACGTCCCCATGATCGCGAGGATGCCCGTCGTCAGCACGAGCGAGGCGTTCCACACCTTGAGCATCCCGCGCTTCTCCTGGACCATGATGGAGTGGATGAACGCCGTGCCCGTGAGCCAGGGCAGCAGCGAGGCGTTCTCGACGGCGTCCCAGCCCCAGTAGCCGCCCCAGCCGAGCTCGGTGTAGCTCCAGCGCGCGCCGAGCAGGATCCCGATGCCGAGGAAGAACCAGGCGGCCAGCGCGAAGCGGCGGGTGGCGCGGATCCACTCGGCGCCGACCTGGCGGGTGACGAGCGCGCCCACGGCGAAGGCGAAGGGCACGGCGAACAGCGTGTAGCCCGAGTAGAGCATCGGCGGGTGGAACATCATCGACGGGTGGCGGAGCAGCGGGTTCAGGCCCGTGCCGTCGGAGGCGGCCGCGGCGAGCTGCGCGAAGGGCTGGGCGGCGAAGACGAGCAGGCCGAGGAAGAACACCGAGAAGGCGAGCAGGACGGCGGTGGCGATCGGCGCGATCTCCTTGAGGCGGCGCCCGACGGTGATGAGCGCGACGCTCGACCACACCGACAGGAGCCACACCCACAGCAGCAGCGAGCCCTCCTGCGAGGACCACGCGGCGGTCGCCTTGTAGAACGTCGGCGTCGTCAGGCTCGAGTGGGAGGCCACGATCGCGAAAGAGAAGTCCGAGCGCAGGAAGGCGATCTCGAGGATCGCGAAGGCGAGCGTCAGCAGGCCGGCGAGGACCCACACGGCGCGGCGGCCGGAGGCGGCCCAGGCCGCGCCGCGGCCCGTGACGCCGAGGCGGGCGCCGGCGAGGCACGCGCCGATGCCGTAGAGCGAGCAGGCCAGCGCCAGGATGAGGAGCGCCCGGCCCGTCGTGGCCACGTCAGTACGCCTTGGGCGGCGCGGCCTTGAACTTCGACGGGCACTTCGTCGTCAGCGAGTCGGGTGCGCCGACGAAGCGGTCGCCCTCCCTGCGCACCTGCACGATGACCTCGCGCCCGACGCGGAAGGGGTCGGGTACCTCGCCCGTGTAGGAGACGGGCACCGAGGCCGAGCCCTTCCGGTCCTGCACCGAGAAGAGCAGCGTCCGCCCCTCCTGATGCACCGAGCCCGCGGCCACCCTGCCGGTCAGCTCGTAGCTGCGGCCCGGGAGCGCCGAGGCGGCGAGCTCACTCGGGGTCTTGGCCTCGGTCGAGGCGGTGAAGCTCGTGTAGATGAGCGCGCCGGCGAGCAGGAGCGCAGCCGTGAGGGCGACGCCGAGGCGAAGCGTGCGCTTGCGGGCGGGGTCCATCGCGTCCGGATTGTATGGCGGGAGGCGGCCCGGCACGGCGCTTCCGCGCGCCGTATGAAATCGAGATGAACTCCGTGCCGAAACGCGCAACTCCGGGCAGGGAGTGGAGTTCAGGGATAGAAGCCATGCCCATGCCCGCCCTTCGCACCCGCGCCCGCCGCCGCGCCACGCCGGCCCGGCGCATCCACACGATCGCCGTCCCCGAGCCGCCCCGCTCGGAGGTCGATCGCCACCGCCGCGCCGGCGGTCCCGAGGACGTCGCCCTCTACACCTGCGGCTGCGGCTGCTCCTTCTCCGCCGCGGTCTCGGCGACCGTCGGCTGCCCGCGCTGCGGCTCAGACCAGGCCTGGTAGCGGGCCGCGTCCCCACCGGCCACGCCTCGCTCGGCTCGGCTCGGCTCGGCGCGAGCCCGAAGCCGCCTTCAGGCCTCGGCCACCTGCAGCACGAGCTTGCCGGTGTTGGCGCCCTCGAAGAGCTGCAGGAGCGTGGCGGGGAAGGCCTCGATGCCACCCTCCACGACGTCCTCGCGGGCGACGAGCCGGCCCTCCTGCATCCAGCCGCCGATCTCCTTGGCGGCCTGGCCGTAGCGCTCGGCGAAGTCGAAGACGACGAAGCCCTCCATGCGGGCGCGGTTGACCAGCAGCGAGAGGTAGTTCGCGGGCCCGGCCGGCGGCTCCTCCGCGTTGTAGATCGAGATCGCGCCGCAGATCGCCACGCGCGCGCCCTGGCCCAGGCGCGCCAGGGCGGCATCGAGGATCTCGCCGCCCACGTTGTCGAAGTAGACGTCGAGCCGCGGCTGCTCGCGCAGCGCCGCGCCCACGTCGCCCGCCTTGTAGTCGATCGCGGCGTCGAAGCCGAGCTCGCGCAGCCAGGCGCACTTCTCCTCGCCGCCGGCGATCCCGATGACCGTGCAGCCCTTGATCTTCGCGATCTGGCCGGCGACGCTCCCCACCGCTCCGGCCGCGCCGGAGATGAGCACGGTGTCGCCCTCCTTCGCCGCGGCCACGTCGAGCAGGCCGAAGTAGGCGGTCATGCCGGTCATTCCCAGCGCGCCCAGGTACGCGGGCAGGGGCGCGAGATCCGGGTCCACCTTCCGCGCCTCCTTGCCCGAGACCGTCGCGTACTCCTGCACGCCGAAGATCCCGGTCACGTGGTCGCCCTCGGCGAGCTGCGGATGGCGCGAGGCGACGACGCGGCCGACCGAGCCCGCGCGCATCACGTCCCCGATCCCCACCGGCTCGATGTAGGAGCGCCCCTCGTTCATCCACCCGCGCATCGCGGGGTCGAGGGAGAGATAGAGCGCCTGGACGACGGCCTCCCCCTCGCCCGGGTCGGCGACGGGCTCCTCGGTCTGCTCCCAGTCGGAGTCCTTGGGCAGGCCCTGAGGGCGGGCGGCGAGGCGGATCTGGTGGTTGGTGGCGTCCATGCGGGCCGACGGTACACCCCGGGCGGGCGCGCCGGGTTCGTGAGGGGAACCCCCGCGGCGGGTAGTCCCGCTCCCATGGCCGCCAAGGATCTGAGGAGAGGCGACCGCGTCGAGTGGCAGAGCCACGGCTCGACCGCGGTCGGCAGAGTCGAGAAGAAGATCACCTCGGAGACCGAGGAGGCGGGCCGGAAGGTCAAGGCCTCCGAGACGGAGCCGCAGTACAAGGTGCGCTCGGAGAAGTCCGGCGGCGACGCCGCGCACCGGCCCGCGGCGCTTGAGCGCAAGCACTGAGTTCGAGGCCCGCCCGCCCCCGCTGACGGGGAGAGAGAGTGCGCCAGCGGGAGCGGAACGGCGCCGGCGACCGCAGTTCCGGCGACGCGCTCCCACGCCGTGACTCGAGCGGGCGAGCTCTGGGGTCGTCGACATCCTCGCGGCCCGTGGCCCTCGCGGCTATCGACCGGCGGGCGGAGATCTAGGTCGTCGTACTGGACCGGCGGTCCAGCACGCCCGCGGTGAACTCCCCCGCCAGCTCGCCGGCGAGCAGCCGCAGGTCGTCGAGGGCCTCGGCGCGCTCGCGCTGGCGCCGGGAGCCCGGGCGTTCGCCGAGCTCGCCCGCGAGCTCGAGCTCGGTCAGGCAGCCGAGCTCCTCGGCGTGCGGGCGCGCCGCCTCGATGAGCGCCTCGAGCTGCTCGGTGGCGGGCACCCGGCAGCGCCCTTCGGGATCGAGGAACCGGCCCTCCATCCCGTCGCGGGCGGCGATGAAGCGGTTCTCGACGAGCGCCTCGGGGGAGGCGAGCAGCGCGTCGGAGACGTAGCCCTCCTCGAGCTCCAGCCGCGCGACCGACTGGATGAGCGCGCACAGCCCCGCGGTGTCGGCGACCGAGGTCTGGGCGTCCATGATCCGGATCTCGATCGTGCCGAAGCGCGGCTGGGGGCGGACGTCCCACCACAGGAAGGTCGGCTCGAGGAAGGCCTGGCAGTCGATCAGCAGCCTCACGGCGTCCACCCACCCGGCGTAGGAGGAGAACGGCCGCGGGATCCCCACCCGCGGGAAGGCCTGAAAGAGCGGCGTGCGGGAGGAGGCGAGGCCCGAGTCCCGGCCCTGCCAGTAGGGGGAGTTGGCCGAGAGGGCGAGCAGGAGCGGCAGGTGCCCGCGTAGGCGGTTGTAGAGGCGAATGGCGTCCCCGGCCTCCGCGACCCCGACGTGGACGTGCAGGGCGAAGGTCGGCTCGCGGCGGGCCAGCTCGCGCATGTCGCGGTAGACGAGCTGGTAGCGGTCCCCCGAGGAGACCCGGGTGTCCTCCCACACCGCGCAGGGATGCGTGCCCGCGGCGGCGGCGAAGAGCCCGTGGGCGTTCAGCGCCTGGGCCAGCCGCGCCCGCAGGTCGCGCAGATCCCCCGCCACGGCGGCGACGCTACGGCCGGGCCGCGTGGCGAGCTCGAGCGCCGAGCCGTGGGTCTCGGCGGTGAGCGAGCCCGCGACGAGCTCCGGGACCTGGGCGAAGGCGCGCTCGGCGTCCTGCTCGAGCGACCAGTCCTCGGGGTCGACGACCATGACCTCCTCCTCGATCCCCAGCGTGTAGGGCTCGGAGGGGACCCACTCCGTCCACGCGCGGGACGGGCTCACGCCAGCACCCAGGTGTCCTTGCCCCCGCCGCGCTGGGAGGAGTTGACGACGAGCGCGCCCTCCCCGAGGGCGACCCGGGTGAGGCCCCCGGGCGGGACGCGGACGCCGGCCGGGCCGGCGAACGCGTAGGGCCGGAGGTCGACGTGGCGGGGCGCGAGGACGCCGCCCGCCACCACCGTCGGGCAGCGGGAGAGCGCGATCGTCGGCTGGGCGACCCAGCGCTCCGGCGCCTTCCGGATGCGCTCCGCGGCGGCGTCCACGTCCGCCGCCGTGGCGTGGGCGCAGACGACGACCCCGTAGCCGCCGTGCCCCTCGCGCGGCTTGACGACGAGCTCGGGCAGGCGCTCGAGCGCCTCCTGGAGGCACGCGGGGTCGGTGAGGTCGTAGGTCGAGACCGAGGCGAGGAGCGGCTCCTCCTCCAGGTACAGGCGCACGAGCTCCTCGACGTGGGCGTGGATCGCCTTGTCGTCGGCCACGCCCGTGCCGTAGCCGTTGACGATCCCGAGGCGCCCCGCGAACCAGGGCTCGAGCACGAGCGCGCCGATCGGTGTAGGCGTTCCGTCCACGGCGAAGGCGCGGTCCTCGTCGGTGCGCCGGTAGACGACGTCGACGGGCGTTCGCCGGCCATCCTCGCCGCGGAGGAACAGCTCCTCCCCCCGCCGCTCGAGCTCCGCGACCGTCACCAGGGGGACCCCGAGGGCGCGCGCGGCACGGGTGTGCTCGAAGTAGGCCGAGTTGCCCGGGCCGTCGGTCAGGACGACCGCGGCGGGCTCCTCCACTCCGAGCGGCGCGGCGGCGCGGATCGCCTCGGCCAAGCCGGCCAGGGAGCCGGCGCCGAAGTCGCGCTCGGGCAGGGGGAGCTCCTCGGCCAGGGCGCTGCGCGCGGCGGCGGCGTAGGCGTAGCCCGAGGGGGTGCGCACGTTGTCCTCGAGCACGAGGAAGGCCCCGCCGTCGCCGCGGACGATGTCGAGCCCGGCGACGCCGATCAGCGGCGCGTCGGGCACCCGGCCCCTCAGCCCGGGCTCGTAGCCGGCCGCGGTCTCGATTGCCGCCTCGGGCACGACGCCCTCGGCCACGCACCGGCGCTCACCGTAGGCGTCGTGGACGAAGGCCTCGAGCGCGTGCACGCGCTGGGCGACCCCGGCGGCGAGGCCGTCCCACTCCGGGGCGGTCAGGAGCCGCGGCACCGGGTCGACGACGAACGGCGCGCCGGTCTCACGGGAGCCGAAGACGACCCCGCGCTCGGCCAGCCGGGCGCCGACCCGCGCGTGCACGCGCTCGAGCCCCAGCTCCTCTAGCCGCGCGAGCACCGGCGCGTAGTGGGGACGGGGCTCGCCGGGCGCGGAGAACGCCTCGTCGTAGCCGTCGGTGAAGGGGGCGAGGGAGGAGGCCATGCGCGCAGCCGAACCTCAGAAGCCTTCCCCGTTGGCGCGTTCGGCACCCCTCGCCGGCGCGCGAGCGCTCAGCTCGCGAGCAGATCCGCGGAGCGTGGCCCGGGGCTCGCCGCCCGCTCCCGCGCGGCGGCGACGAACGCCTGGAAGAGCCCGAGCTGATCCGAGCGCTCGGAGGCCAGCGACTCCGCGTGCCACTGCACCCCGACGACGAAGCGCCCGTCGCCGTCCTCGAGCCCCTCGATCGTCCCGTCCGGCGCCCACGCCACCGGGCGCAGCCCCGCGCCGAGCCGGGCGGTGGCCTGGTGGTGGTAGGAGTTCACGCGGACCTCGGAGTCGCCGAGCATCCCCGCCAGCCGGCTCTCGGGATCGAGCGTGACGTCGTGGCACGCCGTCACCCCCTTCTCGGCACTGCGGTGCTCGACGGCCTCGCCGACGAGCTCGGGGAGGTGCTGGTGCAGCGTGCCGCCGCGCGCGACATTGAGGATCTGCAGCCCGCGGCAGATCGCCAGGACGGGAATCCCGGCGTGGTCCGCGCCGCGCACGAGCGCGAGCTCGAACTGGTCGAGGCCGGGGAAGGTCGGGCCGAGCTCGGCGTGGGGATCGGCGCCGTAGCAAGCGGGGTCGAGATCCGGGCCGCCCGAGAGGCAGACGCCGTCGACCCGCGCGAGGATCGAGGCCAGGGCGACCGCGCCGAGCGGCGGCACGACGACCGGGGTCCCCCCGGCGTCCTGCACGGCCTGCAGGTAGCGCAGCCCGAGCACCATCTCCCGCCGCGGCGGCTCGCCCCGGGCGATCGCCTGCGCGGGTGTGACATCGCGGATCTCCGAGGTGGAGACGGCGATGAGGGGCGCGCTGCGGTCGGACGGGACTTCGGCCACAAAGGACATTCTCTACCCCGCGGCGGCGGCATCCACGGTTCCGGTGAGTCGAAGGCCCGCACCGGCCTGCTCGGCGACGAGGAGCTGGCGCGCGACGATCTCCGCGGCGGCGGGTGTCGGGGCGAGCACGCGGTAGGTCCCGCTCTGTGTCGCGGACGCGGCGGGGGCGGTGGGGGCGGCGCCGACAAAGGAGCCGGTGGCCTGGACGCGGAGGTAGGTCATGACCGGGAGCATTCCCGCCGGCCGGGTCAGGCCGGTTGTCCCGGGGGCCCATATTCGGAAGCCCCCGCCCCGCCCGCCGGTCGAGGTCCGCCGGGGAGGGCACGGCTGCGCTCAGCGCTCACCCGCCGTCCCGGTCGTCGCCCGGCCAGGAGGAAGGAGATCCCGCCCCGCCCACGCTGAAACTGGGCCGGACGGCGGGGAACCGGGCCGGATGGGGATCGTCGGTTCGTTGCTCTCGCGCGACCGGAAGACGCGATGCGAACAAACCCTCGGCCAGGCGATCGTTTCGTTGATACGGCAGCTGAGCGCCGCGCGAAGTCGACAAACCGACGCGCCCGCGGCGACGCCCCGGAGCCTGCCCTTCGAGGCTCAGAAGACGACGACCTGTCGCACCGCCTGCGCCTCGCGCAGGCGGTCGAAGCCCTCGTTCAGGTCTTCCAGGGCGAGCCGGTGGGTGAGCAGGGCCTCGACCGGCAGCCGCCCCTCGGCGTGCAGCGCCACGAAGCGCGGCAGGTCTACCGAGGGCACGCAGGAACCGAGGTAGGAGCCGCGGAGCGTCCGCTCCTCGGCCACGAGCGAGACGGCGGGGATCGAGAGCATCCGCTCGGGGTGCGGCAACCCGACGGTGACCGTCGTGCCGCCGCGGCACGTGGCGGCGTAGGCCTCGGCCAGGACCTTCTCGCTGCCGACCGTCTCGATCGCCTTCTCCGCCCCGCCGCCCGTCAGCTCGCGGATCCGCGCGACAGCCTCCGGCCCGGCGGGCACGGCGTGGGTGGCGCCGAGCGTCCGGGCGAGCGCCAGCTTCTCCGGGACGACGTCGACGGCCACGAGCGGGTCGGCGCCCGCGAGCCGCGCGCCGATCACGGCGGCCAGGCCGACGCCGCCGAGCCCGAACACCGCCACCGACTCCCCGAGCTCGACGTGCGCGGAGTGCAGCGCGGCGCCGACGCCGGTGAGGACGGCGCAGCCGAACAGGGCGGCGAGCTCCCACGGCAGCTCGGGCGGCACCTTGACCGCCGAGCGAGCGGAGACGACGACGGCCTCGGCGAAGGCGGAGACGCCCAGGTGGTGGTGCAGCTCGGGATCCCCTTCCGATCCCCAGCGGCGCTCGCCGGAGAGCAGCGTCCCGGCCGCGTTGGCCGCCGCGCCGGGCTCGCACAGCGCCGGGCGCCCGCGGCGGCACGGCTCGCATTCGCCGCAGGCGGGCACGAACGCGAGGACGATGTGGTCCCCGGGGGCGAAGCCGCTGACGCCCTCCCCCACCTCGTCGACCTCCCCGGCCGCCTCGTGGCCGAGCACCATGGGCATGACCCGCGGGCGCGAGCCGTCGATGACCGAGAGGTCGGAGTGGCAGAGCCCCGCGGCGCGCACGCGAACGAGCAGCTCGCCCGGGCCGGGCGGGGCCAGCTCGAGCTCCTCGACCTGCAGCGGGCGCGACTCCGCGTAGGGGGCGGGCAGCCCCATCTCACGCAGGACCGCGCCGCGGACCCTCACGCTCTTCCCTCCCCGGCGACCACGAGGCGCTCGAGACAGGCGCGGATCGGCGCGGGGATCTCCACCGGCCGGCGCGACTCCCGGCCGACGAAGACGTGCACGAACCAGCCGGTGCACGCCACCCCCTCGGCGTCCACCCGGGCGAGCGCCAGCTCGTAGCGCACGCTCGAGCGCCCGAGCCGCCCCACCCGCAGGGCCCCGAGGACCGGCTCGGGGAAGGCCAGCGGCCCCTTGAACTCGCAGTGGGACTCCACGCAGAGGCCGATCACCTCGCCGCGATGGATGTCGAGCCCACCCTCAGCGATCAGCCAGGCGTTGATGAGCGTGTCGAAGTGCGAGTAGTACTCGACGTTGTTGACGTGGCCGTAGACGTCGTTGTCCTTCCAGCGCGTCTGCAGCTCGCGGACATGCGGGTAGGCGGCGAGCGCGCTCATGCCGGCGCGGACGGTAGTGACCGGGAGTCGAGGAAGGCCCTCCGGGCACCCGCGCCAGGCTCCCCCCGGTCGCCGGCGTCGCGGAGCTGCTCGCGAGCTGACGGAGGTCTCGCGTTGGCCTTCGAGCGGGAGAACCCGAGGCTCGGCTCCGGCGCTCCGCCGGCCCAGTGGGGCTGGCGAGTTGGATGTCTGGGGTGGGTCGGGGCTGCATTTCTCCCGCCGTCGGTTTGTTGCGCCGACGCGGCGCCGGGGCGTGAGGTCAACGAAACGCTCGCCCGGCAACCGCTTTGTCGACGACGTCGCCACGGGCGGAGCGGATGTGACAAAGCGACGCCCGTTTCCGGCGGGACGCCGCGCTCTCCTGTGCCTGGCCTCTCCCGGAGAACGGCGCGTGGCGGGGCGGGGAAACGGAAGCGCGGGGCGGAACGGGTGTGTGAACCTCCTTCCCGGGTATCCTTTCCTGCGTATGGGCCTCGGCCTCGAGAACCCGCTTCATCTCCTGATCATCGCGGTCATCGTGCTGCTCGTCTTCGGCCCGAAGCGCCTGCCCGAGGCGGGCAAGTCGCTCGGCAAGGGGATCCGCCAGTTCCGCGACGCGATCACCGGCGGGGACGACGACGAGGACGAGAAGCGCCCGCAGGTCACGCCCGCCGCCGAGGCCCCGGCCGCGCCCGAGGCGGACGCCGCGCCCGAGCCCGCCGCGTCCTCGCCCGAGCGCGAGACGACCAAGTCGCCGTAGCGGGGGCGCGGAGCCCAACGACGGTCGCGTTCCGTGCGGTCGCCAGAGGCCTGGGAAGGTGGAAGGGAACCCGCGCTCGCGGCCTGCCCGCAGTTGAGGGCGTCAGAGGACCACAAGTGCGGGAACGATCGCCGCGACGGCGTCCGGCGCGGGCGATCTCCGCAGTTGAGGGCGCCAGCGGACCATAAGTGCGGGAGCCGCCGCGCCGCTCGCGGCGAATTGCGTCGCGGGCGCGGTGGATCCCGGGCGCGGCGCCGAGCGCCAGCATCGCCCGGCGCCGCTCCGGCTCACTTGGAGACCCTGACCGCCTCGGGCTCGGAGGTCACCGCGCCCGCCTTCCTGGCGACGAGCACGATCCGTCCCGCGCGGCGGAGGTGGAAGCGCACGCGCCCGCGGCCGTCCGTACGGCCGACCCGGCGCCTGCCCGAATACACAGCGGCGCCGCGCACGGGGCTCGCCTTTCCGCTCGGGCTGTAGACGACGATGTGGGCCGTCAGGCAGTGGTTCCGGCGCGCCTTGCGCCGGACCCGCAGGCCGAGCGGCAGGAACGGCTTGTTCGCGCACGCCTGCTTGACCGTGTCGTAGTCGCAGCGGTCGACGAAGAACAGCACGTCGTCGCCGGGCCGGAGTTCGGTCGTGCAGGCGCCGGCGCTCGCCGCCCGGTGGTTGACCCAGAACGCCCAGTAGTCGGGCGAGCCCGGGTGCGTCTCGCCCCGGATCGTCGAGACGAAGTAGCCGAGCCCGTCGGAGTACTTCGCGCCCCAGGCGCCGTGCGTGGCGACCTGCAGCGCGCCGCCGCCGGAGGTGCCGGAGCAGGTGTGGGCGGGGTTGCCGTCCTTGGTGAACGACGCGCGCTGCGTCCTGACGGTCCGCTCGGAGACGAGCGTCTTCTTCTGGCCTTCGACGCGGATGTGCACCCGGGCCGGCGCCGCCAGCGCGGGTGAGGCCGCCGCCAGCAGGAGGAGTGTGCCCGCGAGCGGGCCGAGGATTCGGGACTTCATGGGAGAGCCACCCTTTCCACGAGGGATATCGGCTTGCGGCCGGCGGGAGGTCTCCTGACTTCCGGCTTTGACCCGGCGCACCTTCCCAGGGCCGCGACGACCCCAGTGGCTGCTCTCGCACGCGCCGGGCCGTGTCCGGTCACAGTGGCGGGTCCGTGCCGGTGTCTCACCGGCTTCCCTGACCGTCGGCCCTAACGCGGCGGATCGTACCGCGCCCGCGGGCCGCGCGAACGAGTTGGTCCCGGATCCATTCGGAAAGCGAGGGAATCGGGGGCCGGCTCGCGGCGCGCAGCGCGCGGCGTGCGCCGCGGCTCAGGCCAGGCCGGCGGCGCGCAGGTCGCCACGCAGGCGCTCCGCGCGCGTCTCGCTGCGGGCGACGACGGCCACGGCGCGCACCCGACCGCCGCGCACGACGTAGGCGAAGCGCGCGCCGCGGGCGCCGCGGCGCCCGAGCCAGAGGCCCCGCCCGAGCGAGGTGGCGCGGCCCCGCAGCGAGGAGGCCCGGGCGCCGGGCGCGATCCCGCCCGCGCGGTGCCCGGCCGCGGTCGAGCCGACGAGCCCGATCCGCCCGGCCGGCGTGAAGGCGGCGGCCACGCGGCGGCCCGCCGCGCCGGTGACGCAGTAGCGGTAGGAGCGCCCGGGCCGGGAGTCGGGCTGGTCGGCGCGCAGGAGCGCCGCGCGCGGGTCGGCGCCGAGGCGAAGCCCGGCGAAGCCGGCCGCCGTGAGCGCCCCCGTGCGGCGCGGCAGGCGAACGCCGGGACGCCCTGGGCCCGCTCCCACATCTCGAGGTAGGACTCCGCGCCGTGGAACATGTCGGACATGAGCGGCATGCCGCCGATGAGCTGGAGGTCGTTCAGCCAGTCGGCGTACATGCCGTAGTTGCCACGAGCCGCTGGGCCTGCTGGGCGTAGAGCTCGTAGCAGCCGCCGGCCACGCTGTAGGCGTCGGCCGGCCGGCGCACCGCCGAGACCCCCACCGGGTCCGCGGCCCCCGAGGCGCCGAGCAGCGGCGAGGCTGAGCGCGGCGAGCGCCCCGAGCGCGGGGATGATCGCGCCGAGCCGGGTGGACGTCCTTCTCCCCGGGCCACTCTAACCGTTACCCCGGCTTGAGGTCAAAAGGGAACGACGCGACTCCCAACCCTGCGCTCCACGGTGCCGCCCGAAGAAACGTGGCGGTGCGGCCGGGCTCAGCCGACCGTCGCGATCGCCACCACCGCCTGGCCGAAGGCGATCCCGCCGTCGTTGGGCGGCAGGCGGACGGGACGGAGGGTCCGCAGGCCGCGTTCCTCGAGCGCCGCCGTCGTCAGCTCGAGCAGCACCCGGTTCTGAAAGACGCCGCCGGAGAGGACGACGGTGGCGATCCCGTGCTGCTCGCAGAGCGCCGCGCACGCCGCCGCCGTCCCCGCCGCGAGGCCGCGGTGAAAGCGCGCGCTGACCGTCCCGGCCGCCGCCCCGGCCCGGACGTCGGCGGCCACGGCGTCGACCGCCTCGCGCGGGTCGAGCACCCCCTCCTCGAAGCGCACGGGGTAGGCGCCCCGCACACCGGGGTCGAAGGCGGCCTCGAGCTCGGCCGCGGCCTGCCCCTCGTAGCTCTGCACGCCCCGCACGCCGGCGAGCGCGGCGATCGCGTCGAACAGGCGGCCCATGCTCGTCGTCACCGGGGCCGACACGCCGCCGCGCGCCATGCGGGCCACGACCTCCCAGGTCCCGGGATCGACCTCGAGACCCCGGGGGATCGGCGGCGGCGCCTCCTCCTCCCGGGTCGCCACGAGCCACGCGCAGGCCATCCGCCAGGGCTCGCGCGCGGCGCGGTCGCCGCCCGGGAGCCGCACGGGCCACAGATGCCCGGCGCGCACGCAGCCTGCGAGGTCGCCGACGAGGAGCTCTCCGCCCCACACCGTTCCGTCCGTCCCGTAGCCCGTCCCGTCGAAGATCGCGCCGAGCGCCGGGCCCGCGTGTCCGTGCTCGGCGAGCACGGCGGCGAGGTGCGCGTGGTGGTGCTGGACGGCCACGAGCTCCGCGCCCTCCCGCTCCCGCGCGTAGCGCGTGGAGAGGTAGTCGGGATGGAGGTCGCAGGCCACGAGCTCGGGCGCGACGGCGAACAGCCGCTCGAAGTGCGCGATCCCGGCGGCGAAGGCGGTGAGCGTCTCGACGTTGGCGAGGTCCCCGATGTGGTGGGAGACCCACGCGTGCTCCCCCCGCGCCAGGCAGAAGGCGGACTTGAGCTCCGCGCCGCAGGCGAGGAGCGGCCGCGGCGCGGGTGCCGCCAGGCGCAGGACCCCCGGCACGTACCCGCGCGAGCGGCGCAGGAGCACCGGCCCCGTCGCGGTCGAGCGCACGACCGAGTCGTCGGTGCGCGTGGCGATCGGCCGGTCGTGCACGAGGAAGGCGTCGGCGATCTGGGCGAGACGCGCTCGCGCGTCCTCGTCGTTGTAGGCGATCGGCTCGTCGGAGACGTTGCCGCTCGTCAGGACGAGCGGCACGGCGGCGTCCGCCACGAGCAGGTGGTGCAGTGGCGTATAGGGCAGCATCACGCCGAGGTCAGAGGAGCGGGGCGCGACGGAGGGCGCGACCGGCGCATCTCGCCGGCGCCGGGCGAGCACGATCGGGCGCTCGCGGCCGGCCAGGAGCGCCTCGTCGCCGGGCCGCAGCTCGACGAGCGCACGCGCCGCGGCAAGGTCGGCGGCGAGGAGCGCGAAGGGGCGGTCCTCCCGGTGCTTGCGCGCCCTGAGCGCCGCCACCGCGCGCTCGTCGCCGGCGCGGCAGGCGAGGTGGTAGCCGCCGAGGCCCTTGACGGCGAGGATTCTCCCCGCGCGCAGGAGCGCGGCCGCCGTGGCGACCGCGTCGGGCGCGTCCCCGAGCGGGAGCTCCGCGCCGTCCGGGGCGAGGAGCCGCGCCCGCGGGCCGCAGGCCGGGCAGGCGTTCGGCTGGGCGTGGAAGCGGCGGTTCCCCGGATCCTCGTACTCGGCCCGGCAGGCGTCGCACATCGGAAAGCCCGCCATCGTCGTGCGCGGGCGGTCGTAGGGCACGCCGGTGACGATCGTGAAGCGCGGCCCGCAGTTCGTGCAGTTGACGAACGGGTAGCGAAAGCGGCGATCGGCGGGGTCGGCGAGCTCGGCCAGACAGTCCGCGCACGTGGCCGCGTCGGGCGCCACCGGCGCGTCGGGGTCCCCGGCGCTCGCGCTGCCCGCGATCGCGAATCCCTCCTCCCCGGTGGGCGGCAGCTCCTCGGCGCGCACGCCCTCGACGACGGCGAGCGGCGGCGCGTCGGCGGCCAGGCGCCGCAGCAGCTCGTCGAGCGCCCCGGGCGCGCCCTCCGCCTCCAGAAGCACGCCCCGCGCGTCGTTCCCGACCCACCCCGCGAGCCCGAGCTCTCCGGCCAGGCGATGCACGAAGGGCCTGAAGCCGACGCCCTGTACCGTCCCCTCGACGCGCACGCGCACGCGCCGCGGGAGGTCCCGAGCGGAGTCCGGACCCCGGGCGCCGCGCGCGTGCGCCGAGCTCAGGCCGGGGCCTCGATCAGCTCCCGCAGCACGTGCCAGGCCCCGGCCTGCGCCTCCTGGATGCGCGGGATGTGCTGCGAGCGGGAGACGACGACATGGTCGGCCAGCCCCTCGGCGGCGATCGCCCCGCCGTCGTACCCGACGAAGGCGACGCTCGTGATGCCCCGGCGCCGCGCCTCGGCCAGCGCCGCCAGGACGTTCTCCGAGCCGCCGCTAGTGGAGAAGGCGACGAGCGCGTCGCCGGCGCGGCCGTGGGCGATGACCTGGCGGGAGAAGACGGAGGCGATCCCGACGTCGTTGGCGATGGCGGTGAGGATCGCGGCGTCCTCGGTCAGGTCGAGGACGCGCCGCGCGGGCCAGCCCCGCTCGCCCGGGGGCCAGCGCAGGTCGGCGGCGGCGTCCATCGCGTCGGTGGCCGAGCCGCCGTTCCCGAGCACGAGCAGCGCGCCGCCCGCGTCGAGCCGTGCCCGCAGCTCGGCGGCGGCGGCGCCGAGCGCGCCCGCACCGTCGCGGAGCGTCTGCGCGCGCAGCTCGCCGATCTCCGCCGCCTTCATCGCCACCGACGCCTCGACGTCGGCGAGCACGGCGTCGAGGTCGGTCTCGGTCTCGGAGAGGAAGGGATAGAGGAAGCTCGAGGCACCCGAGTCGTGGGTGGCGCGCTCGGCCCGGCCGGCGAGGAGGCCCGGGTGGTCGAGGAAGACGTGCACGTGCTCCCACAGCAGGTGGTAGAGCGTCTCCGTCAGCTCCTGGCGCACGAACGGGTCGGGATCGGCGGGCGCGAAGGCCCAGGTCCCGCAGTCGAGGGCGTCAGAGGACCACAACTGCGGGGACCGGCGCTCGGCCGACCCGAGCGCCACCGTCAGGCACCCGCGCTCGCGAGCGCGCGCGAGGGCGCTCTCGGCACCCTCCCCGAAGCCCATGACGATGTCCTGCGGCTCGGCGGCGAGCGCGACCTGGCGCTCGATCTCGCCCCCCTCGGCCGCCAGGCCGAGGGCGGGTAGCGCGCGCTTGCCGACGATGACGGGATGGACAAACTCGACGGCCACGTGGCGCGCGTCGGAGCGCTCGGCGGGGGTGGCGCCGAAGGCGACGAGCCGCCCGCCGCGCGCGAAGCGCTCGGCCATCCGGTGGCAGAGCCGCGCGATCCGCGGGGCCTCCTCGGCGAAGAACTCCTCGTTGGCCTCCGTGCGGTGCTCGGCGAGCGCCGGCAGCCGCGCCGGGCCGGCGGCCGCCGGGCTCCTCACGCCGGCGCCCCCTCCCGGCTCGCGGCCCGCTCGAACCAGGCGGCGAGCTCGTCCGTCCCCTCCCCGGTGCGCGCGCTCACGAGCATGTGCGGGACGCCGGGGTGCACCGCGTCCAGGTGGTAGAGGAACTTCTCGACGTCGTAGTCGAGGTGGGGCAGGAGGTCTGACTTGTTGAGCACGACGAGCTCGCACGCGCGGAACATCAGCGGGTACTTCGCGGGCTTGTCCTCCCCCTCGGTGACCGAGGAGACCATGATCCGGCGGTCCTCCCCGATGCGGAACTCGGCCGGGCAGACGAGGTTGCCGACGTTCTCCACGACGAGCAGATCGATGTCGGAGAGCGGGAGGTCGGGGATCGCCGAGCGCACCATGTTGGCGTCGAGGTGGCACTCGCCGCCGAAGCCGTTCTCGGTGTTGAGCTGGACGACGGGGACGTGCACGGCGGCGAGCCGGTCGGCGTCCATCGAGCCCTGCACGTCGCCCTCGAGCACGCCCGGGCGCACGCCCTGCAGGCGGGGCAGCACGCGCTCGAGCAGCGTCGTCTTGCCCGCCCCCGGGGCGCTCATGACGTTCACGACGGCCACATCGTGGCGGTCGAAGTCGGCCCGGTTGGCCTCCGCGATCGTCGTGTTGGCGTCGAGCGCGTCCTCCAGGACCTTGACCTTCACGCGATGCATGGCGCTTCTCTCTCGGTCACATGTCCCTCACCTTCAGATAGCGGCGGAGCTCGGGCAGCTGCGCGGCCACACCGGCGGCCACGGCGGCGACGAGCGCGGCCAGGGCGAGCAGCTGTGCGGCGGGGGTGATGCGGATGTCGCTCATGGGGCGGTCTCCTCTCCTGCGGTTGACGGTACGAGATCCTCGAGCACGCTCTCCACGAGCCTCACGGCTTCGTCGAGAGCGGCCGCCACGGGCGGGCTGAGCTCGACCAGCGGATCGGCGGCCTCGATGTCGGGGACGGTCTGCGGCTCGCAGCCGACGACGAGCGTGCGCCGCTCCGGGGCGCCGAGCCTGCGGGCCAGGAGCAGGACGCTCACGGGGTTCATGGCGTGGGCCTCGACGGCGACCGCGCCCTCCTCGATCTCGGGCTCGATCACGTAGAGCGTCCCCGGCGGCTCGCCGCGGGGCACAGCGTCGAGCAGCACCGCGGCGTCCCAGTCGCCGCCCGCCAGGTCGTAGGCCAGGTCCATCCCGCGGATGCCGTAGTCGACGACCTCGACGCCGGCGGGCAGCGGGTGCTTGGCGAGGCGCCGCGCGAGCTCCGGGCCGAAGCCGTCGTCGCCGAGGAAGATGTTCCCGATGCCGGCGAGGAGCACGCGGTTCGCCGCGGCGGCGCCCGGCGGCTGCTCGGCCAGGGGCTCGACCTCCTCGGGCGCGTAGAAGAAGCGGTGGCCGGGTTGGCGGAGCTCGCCGAGGTCACGGCCCGGGTCGTCCTCGAGCACGACCGTGAGCAGGTGGCCGCGGCCGTCGACGTCCTCCTCGATCCCCTCGACGACGGCGACCTGCCCGGCGAGCGCGACGTCGAAGATGTCCTTGTGGTCGCGCGGGCGGAGCACCACCCGGGAGCCCCGGCCGATGGCCATCCCGCCGACCTCGATCGTGCGCGGGGCGCGGCCGCCGAGCGTGGCCCAGCCGTCGGCGCTCACGAGGCGCGCACCTGGAGGTCGCGGATCGCGCCGTTCAGGCGCAGGAGCTCGTCGTTCGTGAGCGCCTCCGTGCGCTCGAGGATCTCCCGCGCCCGCGGGTCGGAGTCGCGCATGTCCCGGCGCTCCTCCTCGGTCATGGCGAGGATCGAGAGCGTCAGGAGCTGGTCGACCTCGCCACCGTCAAACAGGTCGCCGGGGCTCTCGGGCGCGATCCGCGGGTGGTCCTCGAGGATGATCGGCGAGGAGAGGACCGTGTGGCGCTCACACGACTCCCCCACGAGGACGGGCCAGGTGCGCAGGTTGCGGCACGCCTGCGCCGCCGCGCGAAGGTGCTCCGGCGGGTCGGTGAGGGAGACGAAGGCGCCGTCGCGGGCCCTGAGCACGGTGTGGGTGGAGCAGAACGTCCGCCGCATGGCCTCCGCGCGCTCCTCCCCCTCCCACTTGGTGGCGTTGGCGATCTCGACGACGAGGCGCAGCACGCCGTCCCCGGCCGGGGCGAGTGCCGCGGTGACGCTGCCGTCGAGACCCTCCCAGCGGCGGCGGACGCGCCCCTGCTTGCGTCCCTCCTCGTCGCGTAGCGCCTCGGACTCCTCTCCCGCGGCCACCGCGATCGCGGCCGATTCGGGCCGCCCGGCGCGCACCGCCGGGAGCGAGACCTCGCGCTCGCGCGCCTCGTCCCAGGGCACGTGGCGCTCGCCGGCCACCGTCAGCTCGTCCACGGGCTCGCCGCCGGCGAGCACGTCGCGGGCGACGACGTGCAGGAAGCGCACGTCGACGTCGACCTCGGTCTCAGGACCGCCCTCGAGGAGGCACTCCGTGCGCATGCCGGCGGGATCGTCGGGATGGCGGCGCTCCCAGCCCGGCGGGTGCACGCCGCCGAAGGTCCAGCGCTGCTGGTTCTTCAGCGCCGAGCGCCGGTAGGGCCAGAGGATGTAGCCCTCGTAGAGGACGGCGTCGGCGATCGCCCGGACGGGGTCGGCGCTCATGTCGAGCGGTCCCGCTCGCGGGCGGTGAGGAGCGCGTCGAGCGTGGCGTCCCAGCTCGCCAGGGTGTTGGCCGCGCGGTAGGCGCGCAGGCGCTCGAACACGTCGGCGCCGACCCGCAGCCAAGCGCTCCCCGCGAAGTGCATGTCCATCGCCTCGCGCCAGACGGCGACCGGCATCCGGTAGGCGGCCTCGCTCGTCCAGGGGATGAGCGCCGCCCGCATGCTCCCAGCCGGGTCGTCGTAGAAGATCGTCCCGTTGAACGTGAGCTCGAGCGGCGCCTCTCCTCCCTCGAGCCCGTAGAGGTACTTCGCGGCCGAGACCTCGAAGTCGTAGGTGCACGGGACCGCGAGCTCGACCTCGGTGGCGTCCGCGAAGGCGGGCACGACGACGCTCTGCCGGGTCCACAGCAGGCTCTGGAGGTTCCGCCCCCAGTCCTCCGGGGCGCCGAAGAGCTCGACGAGACGGACCCGCTCGGCGTCGTCGTAGGCCCGGCGGGCGGCGGCGATCCGGATCTGCGCGTGCAGGGAGATCGAGCGGATCGGCCCGCCGCCCACCCGCTCCACGCGCAGGCGGAAGGCCACCGTCGGCCCCGCCGCGAAGCGCACGGCCTCGGCTCCGAGGATGGAGAACGCCAGCGCCGGCGCGCTGTCGGGCGCCGCGAGCGGCGCGGTGGCGGGCCCGAGGCTCACCTACGCCGGCGACAGGTTGGGCATCGAGGGGTCGATCGGCTCGTGCGCCTTGGCGTTAACGCCGGTCGAGCGCTCGGCCGTCGACTTCCCGCCCGGCTTGTGCCCGACCTGCTTCTCGTAGTTGCCCTTGGTGTTGCCCGACTTGTTCCCGGCCACGTGGGTCGGGGCGTCGTGCTCGACGTCGGCCTTGCCCTGCTTCAGGTAGTCCGTCACGGCTCTTCCCTTCCGCGCCCGCGTGCGGGCGTCGCTCGCTCGTTCAACGACAAAAAGAATCGGTCGATCTCCTCCCAGACCTCCGCCCCGCCGCTCAGGCCATGCCAGCGGGTGCGCATGAGCCCGACGAGGGCGTAGCACTCGTCGAGGCCGACGAGCCAGTGCTCGCGGGCGCCGCGCGCGCGGTTGACGAGCAGGGCCTCGACGTCCTGCTCCAGCTCCGCGAGCACGGGGTTCGCGGCCACGAGCGCCGCCCAGGTGCCGAGCTCGAGCTGGGACTCCGTGGCACCCATCGGGCCCGGGTAGAAGGCGACGACGCGACCGGCGGGCGTGGCGTGGAAGAAGAAGGACATGTCGACGGGGATGGCCAGCGAGGCCCAGGCGAGGTCGTCCATGACGAAGCCATCGAGGCGCAGCCGCCGGTCGGGGATGAGCCGGAAGTGCCCGCCGCCCGCCTCCTTGCGGTCGAAGAGGATGCGGCAGGCCTGACAGGTGCACTTCAGCTCGCGGCTCTCCACGTCGACGAGGTGGCGGTGCTCCGGCGGGAGGAGCTCCCCGCACAGGTCGCAGCGCTCCTCGGCCGCAGGGGTGGGAGCGCCCGCCGGGACCTCCGCCGGAGACGGCACCGCGCCGCCGCGGGCGGCGAGGCGCCGCAGGCGCGGGGAGGCGAGGCCGCCGGGGGCGGGCATGGAGCTAGGCCGCCGCCCCCGCGGCGACCTTCACGAGCCCGGCCTCGCTCTCGAGGAGCGGCACCGGCTCGAGGTAGAGCTGGGGGAGGTCGAGCCCCCGCCCGGCGCGGCGCGCGTCGAAGCGGGTGGCGCAGGACGGGCAGGCGAGCTCCGCGTCTGAGAGCTTCGCTCCGTCGAGAGAGGCCTCGCACGACGGGCAGCGGGCGTGGTAGGCGTAGAGGCTCGCGCCCACGCGCGCGAACAGCAGCGACTCCCCGGCGACCTCGCGGACGAGCGTGCCCCCGTGGGCGAGCTCGGGCAGGCCGCCGGCGGTCGCCCAGCCGTCCCCGGCCGGGGCGCGGGCGGGCCTCGCCGCCCCCTGGCCGTCCATGACCGTGAGCTGGATGAGCCCGGCGTCGGGCGCCGGCTCGGCGGCGCCCTCGGCCTCGATGGCCTCGACGTCGGGCGCCGCCTCGTGGATCGCCTTCTCCACGGCGAGCTTCAGGGTCATCGCCGAGGACGGGCAGCCCTCGCAGCTCCCCTGGAGCCGCAGGCGGACGACGCCTTCCTCGATCCCCGCGAGCTCGACCCCGCCGCCGTGGGAGGCGAGGTAGGGGCGGACCCCGTCGAGTGCGGTCTCGACCCGCTGCTCGAGCGGGACCGGATGCAGGCCGTGGAGCAGGAGCAGGTGGCCGACGAGGTCGTCCTCCGCCACCTCCTCGAGCACCCCCGGCGCACTCGCCCGCACCCGCCCGGCGAGGCGCTCGAGCCCCTCGCCGTAGAGCTCGAGCAGGACCTGCGCGACCTCGGTCGCCTTCTCCCGCGCCACCGGGTCGGGGAGGGCCTCGACCTCCTCGAGCAGGCCCTCGATCCGTCCGATCAGCGTGCCGGCGTCGTCCACGCCGTTTACCCGTGCTCCCCGAACATCGGGGAGTGCACCTTCTTCAGCGTCTTGCCGTTGCCGAGGTACATGTGCACGCCGCAGGGCAGGCACGGGTCGAAGGAGCGGACGGCCCGCATGATGTCGATGCCGCGGAAGTCGTCCGGCCCGTTCTCCTCGAAGATCGGCTGGCCCATCACCGCGTCCTCGTAGGGCCCCGGCGTGCCGTAGGAGTCCGTTGGGCTCCCGTTCCACGGCGTCGGCGGATAGGGGTGGTAGTTGGCGATCTTCCCCTCCCGGATGACCAGGTGGTGGGAGAGCACGCCGCGCACCGCCTCGTGGAAGCCGCAGCCGATGGCCTCGTCCGGGACCTCGAAGGCCTCGAAGACCTTCGTGTTGCCCGAGCGCACCTCCTGAAGCGCCTGCTCGACGAAGTGCATCGCCATCGCCGCCGCGTAGGCCACGAAGTAGATCCGCGCGCGGTCGCGCTCGATCGCATTCGACCACTTGGGGATCTCCCACTCGAGGGTCTGCTCCTCGGTGTTCGGCGTCGCCGGCAGGTTGATGAGGACGCTGTGCCCGGTCGACTTGACGTAGGGCGTGTCGACCTTGCCGGCCAGCGCCGTGGCCCACAGCCGGGCGAGCGCGCCGCCGCCGGTGTCGAGCGCGAGGTAGTCCCCCGTGCGCTTGTCGTACCAGCGCGGGCTCATGACCCAGGAGTAGTTCCCGCCGTCGAGCTCGCGCTTCTGCGGGCGCGGCAGCGTCGTCTGGTTCCACGGGTGGCGCTTGTCCACCGGGTTCCCGAGCGGGTCCTTGGGGACGAAGGTCTCCTCGTTCTGCCAGTCCTCGTAGTAGGAGGAGCCGAGCAGGATGCGGATCCCGAGGTTGATCTCGACGAGGTTCGTGGTCACGAGCTCGCCGTCGACGATGACGCCGGGGGTGACGAACATCTCGTTGCCCCAGCTCTCCATGTTGCGGTAGTCGTAGTCGACGTGCTCGGGGTTGTTGAACGCCCCCCAGCAGCCGAGCAGGATGCGCCGCCGCCCGACCTCCTCGTAGCCCGGCAGGGCCTCGTAGAAGAAGTCGAACACGTCGTCGTTCATCGCCACGGCCTTCTTGATGAAGTCGAAGCAGCGCAGCAGGCGGGCCAGGTAGTCGGTGAACAGCGTGGGCGTGGCCACCGTCCCCACGCCGCCGGGGTAGACCGTGGACGGGTGCACGTGGCGCCCCTCCATGAGGCAGATCATCTCGCGCCCGATCCGGCTCATCTGGAGGGCTTCCTTGTACGTCTCCCCCACGAACGGGTTGTAGGAGCGCATGATGTCGGCGATCGTCTTGTAGCCGTGCGTTCCGGCGTGGGGCGCGTCGGCCTTCTCCGCCTTCGCAAGGACGCTCGGGTTCGTCGCCTTGACCATCTGCTCGCAGAAGTCCACGAACACCAGGTTGTCCTGGAAGATGATGTGGTCGAAGATGTACTCCGCCGCCTCGCCGAGGTTGATGATCCACTCGCCGAGCGCCGGCGTCTTGACGCCGTAGGCCATGTTCTGCGCGTAGACCGAGCAGACGGCGTGGTTGTCGCCGCAGATCCCGCAGATGCGGCTCGTGATGAAGTGGGAGTCCCGCGGGTCCTTCCCCTTCATGAAGACGCTGTAGCCGCGGAACAGCGACGACGTCGCCTTGCACGACATGACCTCGGAGTTGTCGAAGTCGATCTTCGTGTAGATGCCGAGGTTGCCGACGATCCGCGTGATCGGATCCCACGACATGTCGACGATGTTGCCGCTCTCCGGCTTGACCTTCTCGCGTGTGGCCATTTCTCTCTCCTTGCTCTCAGGTCAGCCGCGGCGGTTGCCCCAGCGGGTGTCGGCACCCGTCGTGAGCTCGTTTCGGTTGTGACGCCACTTGGGCTCTTTGTTCATCGTCTTGTTGGTGATCCCCCGCAGCTTGCGGATGACCGGGCCGTAGGTCCCCGCCATCGCCGAGGAGATCGTCCCGCCGGGGGGCGCGTCCATGAAGGGCATGAACTTGTCGGGGAAGCCCGGCATCGTGCAGCCGATGCAGATCCCGCCCACGTTCGGGCAGCCACCGATGCCGGCCATCCAGCCCCGCTTCGGCACGTTGCAGTTGACGACCGGGCCCCAGCACCCGATCTTCACCTGGCACTTCGGCGAGTTGTAGTCCTTGGCGAAGTCGCCCTGCTCGTAGTAGCCCGCGCGGTCACAGCCCTCGTGCACGGTCTTCCCGAAGATCCACTGGGGGCGGAGCGCCTCGTCGAGGGGGATCGTCGGCGCGAGGCCGGCCGCCTGGTAGAGCAGCCAGACGAGCGTCTCCATGAAGTTCTCCGGCTGCACGGGGCAGCCGGGGACGTTGACGATCGGGAGGCCGCCGGCGGAGCGGAAGTCCCAGCCCAGGTAGTCGGCCAGGCCCATGCAGCCGGTCGGGTTGCCGGCCATGGCATGGATGCCGCCGTAGGTCGCGCAGGTGCCGATGGCGACGACGCCCCACGCCTTGGGCGCGAGCCGGTCGAGCCACCAGTTGAGCGTCAGCGGCTCGCCGGTGGCGAGGTCGTTGCCGAACGAGGTCCAGTATCCCTCGCCGTTGATGTTCTCGTTGGGGATCGAGCCCTCGATGACGAGCACGAAGGGGAGCTCGTTCGTCCCCTCCGCCGCGGCCCGGAAGGGGGCGAGGAACTCCTCGCCGCCTTGCGTCGGCGAGAGCACCTTGTTGTGGAGGTTGACCTTGGGCAGGCCGGGGATCGCCCCCAGCAGCACATCCTCGATGCTCGGCTGGCCGGCGGCGGTGATCGAAATCGTGTCGCCGTCGCAGCTCATCCCCTCCGAGATCCACAGGATGTCAACCTCGTCGACGCCGCTGGCCGTTGCGCTCATCTCATGCCTCCACTCACCATCGGTTGGGGCTCGAGCTCGTCCAGCTCGAGCGATTCGACCAGGAGCTCCTCGCCCCGGGTCACCTCTACGTCCAGGCCTCCGCACGCCCCGCAGACGAGGGGGAAGCCCGGCAGGCTCCCCTCCCACCCGCAGCGCTCACAGCGCCCTCCCGCCTCCACGATCCGCAGCTCCAGCTCCGCCCCCGCCAGCGGCGTGTCCATGCTCACGAGCTCGAAGGAGAAAGCGAGCGAGTCGGGCACGACCTGCCGCAGGTGCCCGACCGCGACCTCGATCTTCGCCACCCGCCGGCCGTCCGCGTGCCGCAGGGCGACCTGCGCGATGGCCTCGGCGATGGCGAGCTCGTGCATCAGCAGATCCGCGGCAGGGGGTCGCCAACGAGTTGATCCATCACGCGGCGGCCGCCGAAGGCCGTCTCCACGAGCACCATCCCGGGCGGCTCGCGCTTGACCTCGCCGAACTCCACCGCCGCCTCGAAGCCGGGCACGGCGCGCAGGGCGGCGAGCGCGTCGGCCGCCGCCTCCGGTGCCACCGCGGCCACGAACTGGCCCTCGTTGGCCACGTACATCGGGTCGATCCCGAGGATCTCGGCCGCGCCGGCCACGGCGGGCCGCACGGGCACGTCGCCCTCGCGCACGACCATCGCCACCTCGGAGGCGCGCGCGAGCTCGTTCAGCACCGAGGCGACGCCGCCGCGGGTCGCGTCGCGCACGCAGTGGAGGTTCTCCCCGGCCGCGTCGAGCAGCGCGTCCACGGCGGGCCACACCGGGCGGGTGTCCGACTCGATGTCGGACTCCAGGCCGAGGTCGCCGCGGGCGAGCATGATCGCCGTGCCGTGGTCGCCGATCGGCCCGGAGACGAGCAGGCGGTCGCCGGGTGTGAGCGCGCTCGGCGCCAGGCGCGCGCGCACGTCGCGGGCGCCGACGCCGGTGGTGCAGACGAACATCCCGTCCGCGTGGCCGCGCTCGACGACCTTGGTGTCGCCGGCCACGATCTCCACCCCCGCCGCCGCCGCCGCCGCCGCGATCGCCCCGACCTCGGCACGCAGCACATCCGAGTCGAGGCCCTCCTCGAGGATCAGCGACAGCGTGAGCGCGAGCGGGCGGGCGCCGGAGACGGCGAGATCGTTCGCCGTGCCGTTGACGGCGAGCTCGCCGATTGACCCGCCGGGGAAGACGAGCGGCGTGACGACGAAGGAGTCGGTGGTCATCGCCAGCGCGACGCCGTCCACGGTGACCGCGCCCGCGTCGGCCATCTCGGCCAGGCCGCCGGAGGAGAGCGCCGGGACGAGCAGGCCCTCGATCAGCGTCTGGGTCGCCTTGCCCCCGGCGCCGTGGGACATCGTGATCTGCGGCTCGCGGAAGCGCGCGCGCTTGGCCCGCGCGGTCTCGATGATCCCGAGGATCTTCGCCTCGCGCCCTGTCGGGGGCGGGGCGGGGACGGTCCGCGGCGTCTCGGTGGCCACTACACCACCTCCCGCTCGCGGGCGAAGCGGCCGTAGTTGTAGTAGGCGGCGCAGGCGCCCTCCGGGGAGACCATGCACGTGCCGATCGCGTGCTCCGGCGTGCAGGCGGTGCCGAAGACCTTGCACTCCCAGGGCTTGATCACGCCCTTGAGCACCTCGCCGCACTGGCACGCCTTGGGGTCGGCGACGCGCACGCCCGGCACCGAGTAGCGCACCTCGGCGTCGAAGTCGGCGTAGGCGTCGGAGAGCCGGAGCCCCGACTGGGAGATGAACCCGAGCCCGCGCCACTCGAAGTGCGGGCGCACGGCGAAGACCTCGGCCATGACCTCGAGCGCGCGCAGGTTGCCCTCCTGGGGCACGACCCGCTTGTACTGGTTCTCGACCTCGCACCGCCCCTCGGCGATCTGCTTGAGGATCATGTGGATCGACTGGAGGATGTCGAGCGGCTCGAAGCCCGAGACGACGACCGGGCGGCCGTACTGGGCGGGGATGAAGCCGAGCGGCCGGGCCCCGACCACGGTGCACACGTGCCCCGGGCCGACGAAGCCGTCGAGCCGCAGGTCGGGCGATTCGAGCAGCGCGCGCAGCGGCGGCACGATCGTCACGTGGTTGCACATGCAGAGGAAGTTCGTGACCCCCTCGGCGCGGGCGCGCTTGAGCGTCAGCGCGGTCGACGGCGCCGTCGTCTCGAAGCCGATCGCGTAGAAGATGACGTCGCGCTCGGGGTTCGCCTTGGCGATCCGCAGCGCGTCGAGCGGCGAGTAGACCATCCGCACGTCGGCGCCCGAGGCCTTGGCGTCGAGCAGCGTGCGCTCCGAGCCCGGCACGCGCATCATGTCCCCGAAGCAGGTGAAGATGACGCCCGGCTGCTCGGCCAGGGCGATGGCGTCGTCGACCCGGCCCATGGGGATGACGCACACCGGGCAGCCGGGACCGTGGACGAGCTCGACGTTGGCCGGGAGCAGGTCGTCGATCCCGTACTTGTAGATCGAGTGTGTGTGGCCGCCACACACCTCCATGACCTTGTAGTGGCGCCCGGGCTCGACGGTGGCGAGGATCTCCCCCGCGAGCGCGCGGCCGAGCTCGGCGTCGCGGTACTCGTCGACGTATCTCACGCCAGGGCTCCGACGCGCTGGAGCGCGACCCCGGCGTGGACGAGGACCTCGTCGCCCACGCCCGCGTCGACGAGCGCGATCTCCACCGACGAGCGTGTGCCCTCGGCGGTCTCGCACAGCGCGAGGCCTCGGTCCGCATCGATCGCCACGACGCGCATCGGCACGGCCTCGTCGCTGCACGTGATGCAGTGGTCGAGCGCGCACTCGGCACCGACGGGGGCGAGCGGCTCGGCCGGCGGCATCACTCGATGACGCTCGCCTTCAGCTCCTCGAGCTCCTGCTCGTAGTCCTGGCCCATTCCCTGGAGCATGCGCAGCGTCGAGCGCGCCTCCTCCTCGTCCACTTTCGAGAGGGCGAAGCCGACGTGGATGAGGACCCAGTCGCCCTCCTCGATGCCGCCGCCGGGGTCGGAGTCGAGCAGGCCCACGTTGACCGTGCGGCGGACGCCCGCGACATCGACCTGCGCCAACCGTCGCTCGTCGTCGATGATCTCCAGGACCTGGCCCGGAATGGCCAAGCACATTGCGGGCCTCCCTCCGCCGGGTCGGAGGTATAGCGCGGACTGCCCGGCCGCGCAACCCTGCCGCGGAAACCTAGAGCGCTCTGGCGTGCTTGCGCTCGTACATCGCCCGGTCGGCGGCGACGAAGGCGGCGTCCGGATCGGAGTGCTCCGCGTCCAGCCCGGCGAGGCCCCAGCTCGCGCGCAGCGGCGCGCCGCGGCCGGGGAGACGTGCAGGAGCAGGGCGGCGAACTCGTCGCCGCCGATCCGGGCGAGCATGTCGCTCGTGCGCAGCGCCGCCCGCATCGCCCCCGCCGCGCGGCGGAGGGCGCGGTCGCCCGCCTGGTGGCCCTCCGCGTCGTTGGTCGCCTTGAAGCCGTCGAGATCGAGGACGAGCAGCGCCGCCTGCTCGCCGTAGCGCTCGCAGCGGCGCGCCTGCTGGGCGAGCTCGGCCTCGAAGCTCCGGCGGTTCCACAGGCCGGTCAGCGGGTCGGTGTCGGCCAGGTGCCGTAGCCGCTGCTCGAGCGACTTGCGCTCGGAGATGTCCTGGATCTGGGCGACGAAGTGGAGGGGCTCCCCGGCGCCGTCGCGCACGAGCGAGACCGCGAGCTGGAGCGACACGCCTCGCGCTCGGCGAGCGCCGCCGCGGCCTCCCGCTCGCGCGTGACCTCCCGGGCGACGGCGAGGACGCCGGGGATGACGCCCTCGTCCTCGGGGAGCGGGCAGAACCGGATCGTGAAAGTGCGTCCCGCGGTCAGCTCCGCCTCCCCGGTGCTCTCCTGCCCCGCGAGGGCGGCCTCGTAGGCGGCGAGTAGATCGAGCCGTCCGGCGGGGCGGAGGTAGGCGCGCGCGTCCTGGCCCTCGAGCTCGGCGGAGGAGAACGGCAGCGTGTCGAGCGCGGGCCCGTCGGCGAGCACGAAGCGCAGGGCGCGATCGGTCATGAACCCGATCGTCTCGGGCAGGGCGCGGGCCAGCAGGCGGTAGCCCTCGATCGTGGCCGGAAGCCCGCTCGGCGCCTCGGGCGGGGCGACCGCGCTCGGCTCGTGCTTCGGAGAGTCGGCTCCCGCGCCCATTCGACCGTTCATCGGCCCGATCGTCCACCCAGGTTGAGCGGCGGTGTCAATCCGTTGCCGCACTTTGCGCGGAGAGCAGGGCGGCCAGGGAGCGGCCGCTCAGGACCGAGTGCGGCTGCTCGGCGACCACGTCCGATCCCGGTCGCGCCGCCTCGTCCCGGCGCTTGACGAGCAGCCACCGAGGCTTCGGGCCCGCGCCGGTGCGCTGCAGCGCGAAGCCGCCGCGGAGCTTCTCCCCGTGCAGCACGAAGACGGCGTGCCCGCGCGCGAGCGCCTCGGGCCAGGGCACGCGCCCGCCCTGCTCGTAGTGTCCGCGATCCCAGACGATCACCCCGCCGCCGGCGGTCGGGCCCTCGAAATCGTTGTGGGCGAGCGAGTGGTCCTCGACCTGGACCGCCAGCCGCTTGACCGCGGGGTCGAGAGAGGGCCCCTTGGGCACCGCCCACGAGCGCATTTCGCCGTCGACCTCGAGGCGCACGTCGAAGTGGTGGGCGGTGGCGGCGTGCTCCTGGACGACGAAGACCCCCGCCGGCACCCCGCGAATCGCGAACTGCTCGTGGCCCTCTGGCTTCGCCGCTGCGACGGTGGCCCCGGGCAGGTCCCCGGCGAGCGCCTCGAGCGCACGCGGCTCCCCCTCCGCGTGGAACTCGAAGCCTCCCCCCGCCGTGGCCCGGACCCAGCCACGCAGCCCGAGCGCCAGGGCCCACTCGGTGAGCACGACGGCCGGCGGACCCGCCGCGGCCCTCACCCGGATCGCGCGCACAGGCATCCCCCGGGGTCCTGACACCGCCGTGAAAGATTTCGCCGCTTCGGGACATCTCTCAGGGTTCTCAGGGTATGTGGGCAATAAGTTGTCGGCACGACCCATGGCACAGAAGTGACAGCCCTCACAACCATTCGTAACCGCCTGAGCGCGGGTAGGGAACGCCCCTGGCCGGTTTCCCGCCTGACGATGCTCGTCGTCGGCGGCGCCTTCCTGGCCGCAGCGATCTCGCTGCTCTGGGGAGCAAAGCTCCAGGCCGACCCGCAGGGATGGATGCGCTGGGGCAAGGAGCTGGCGGCCGGTGGCGGGGCCTTCGACACGACCTACTATCCGTCCTGGAAGCCGCTGCCGGTCCTCTTCACCGTGCCGCTCAGCTTCGCCCAGGGCGCCGGACCGGCCCTGTGGCTCGTCGTCCTGCGCGCGAGCGCCCTACTCGCGCTGGCGCTCCTCTTCCGCCTGGCCCGGGACCTCGGCGGGACCCTGGCCGGCGTCGTGGCCACGGTCTCCCTCTGCGCCGTCCCCGGCTGGGCCTCGCTGTCCTTCGGGGGCCACATCGAGCCGCTCCTGCTCCTGCTGCTCCTGCTCGCCGTCGAGCGCCACCGTGCCGGACGGCCCCTGCACGCGCTGGCCCTCGGCGTGCTCGTCGCCCTCGGCCGGGAGGAGGCCGCCATCTTCCTCGGGATCTACGGGATCGCCGTCGTGCGGGAGGACCGGCGGCTCTTGCCCTACGTCCTCGCCGCAGTGGCCCTCATCCCCCTGGCCTGGTTCGGCGGCGACTGGCTCGGGTCGGGCGACCCGCTGCGCGGCTCGACCTTGGCCAAGAACGCCACGGACACGATCCGCCAGGCCTACCTCGGCAGCCCCCGACCCGTGCAGGCGGCAAACCAGGCGTTCGCGCTCTTCGTCCTGCCCGTCTGGCTCGCCGCCGCCTACGGCCTGACCGCCGCCTTGCGCCGCCGCCACACGCTGCTCCTGTGGCTGGCGTGGATCGGCGGGGCGTGGCTCGCCTTCGACGTCCTCATCACCCTCTTCGGCTATCCCGCCGAAACCCGGTTCATGCTGCCCGCCGCGGGGCTCCTGGCCATCGTCGCGGGCGTCGGTGCGCAGCGGCTCACGGACTCGACACGGCGCTTCCTCTCACCCGGCGCGTTCGGCTGAGAAGCGTCGCGCCGCCGAGCCCCGAGCGGCCGGCGGCGACGAGGACGGTGATGAGCGCCGCGAGGTAGGCGAGCTGGCCGAGCAGGCGGTCCCCGTGGAGCAGGACCTCGAAGAACTGCACGTAGCCCGCGGCGGCGACGGCCAGCCAGCGGGCCTGGCCGGACAGCGCCGCGAGGGCGGCGAGCGAGAGCGCGTACCACGGCTGCACGGGGGTCGCGATGAGCAGCAGTGCGCCGAGCAGGAGGGCGGCCGTGGCCTCGGGCCGCGAGCGGGCGCGGGCGCTGCGCAGGACCCCCGCGACGACGAGCGCGAGCAGGGCGGCGGCGATGACCTGGGCGGTCGTGCCGGTGATCCCCACGAGGTCGAGCAGGCGGAAGCGACTCCCGCGCGAGTACCCCTCCTCCTGTAGGTAGTCGGGTAGGTAGCCGAGCACCTTGACGCCGACCGAGAGCACGTGGGGCACGTAGGCGATGACGACGACGGCCGCCCACGCGAGGATCCCGCGGCGGCGGTCGCGCCCCACCCACAGCGGGAGGAGCAGCGCGGGGTAGAGCTTCACGAGGGTCGCGACCCCGAGCACGGCGCCCGCGAGCCCCGGGCGGCGGCGCAGCAGCGCCAGCGCTCCGAGCACGGTGAGCGCGGCCAGGCCGTCGACGTGGCCGTTCTGCGTGGCCTCGAGCACCGCGACCGGACTCCAGGCGTAGAGCACGAGGAGGCGCGGGTCGCGCCGCTGGCTGCGCAGGAGGGCGAGCAGGACGGCGAGCAGCGCGAGGTCGAGGAGCAGCCCGGCGATCTGCCACGAGCGCTCCCGGCCGGAGGACCCGGCCGCCGTGGTGACGGCCACGAACCACGCCTGCGCGACGGGCGGGTAGATCGTCCGCGCGTCGCGGCGGTCGATGAGGGTGCAGCCGGGCGGCTTGAGCTGTGCGGCGCAGCCCGCCGGCCCCGGCCAGAGCCAGGGGTCGCGCAGCCTGGCGAGCCGCGGGGAGTCCGGCGGGTAGCGGTAGGGATCGATCCCGGCGGCCTGGACGCGGCCGTCCCACGCGTAGCGCTCGAGGTCGCGGGAGAGCCGCGGGGAGTCGGCCAGCGCCGCGAGGCGCATGGCCACGGCGAGCACGAGCACGAGGATCACCGCGGGCCGCCGGGGCGCGCGCAGCACGCACGCGGCCGCGACGGCGAAGAGCGGCCACCAGACGGCCACGGGCCAGGCGGACCCCCAGCCGTCCTGGCCGAGGATCGGCCCGGTCGACTCGATCAGCGCGACGGCGACACACGCCGCCCCGCTCACCGCGGCGGCGATGAAGAACCGCGTCTCGCGGGTACCGGGAAGGCGGGCGGACGGTCCCATGCGCCGGGCACGCTAGGCCGCCAACCGTTACGGCAGGATGAAGCCGCATGGAGGCGAGGAGCCCCGAGGTGCCGGTGCGCGTGGTCTTCGGCGGCCTTCAGCACATCTCGTGGATCACGAGCGTCTACCTCCTCGCCAGACCGGGGTCACGCCATCTACGGGAAGCTCGGAGGCTCTACGAGCCCAAGCGCATTCTGGCGGTCGTCGCGCAGCTCGAACAGGAGTGCCTGGTCGAGCGCTCGGGCGGCGTGATGTAGGACGGGTCGGACGGAACGTGGTTCCGGCCACCGCGGCGCTCATCATCGTCGGCTCGTTCCAAGGAGTCGATGAGATAGGAGGCCGTCGATGGCCGGAGCAGAGAGGATGACGATCGAGGAGGTCGTCCGGAAGGTGCTGGCAGAGGAGCCTGTGGACGTGATCCGGGACTCGGTGCGGGCGGTCGCCGCTGAGCTGATGAGGTCGAGGTCTCCCGGCTGATCGGTGCCGGGCACGGCGAGCGAACCGAGGATCGGGCGACGCATCGCAATGGCTATCGGCCGCGGCGGTGGGACACGCGGGCGGGGGAGATCGAGTTGCAGATCCCCAAGCTCCGGCAGGGGAGCTATTTCCCGGGGTTCCTGACTCCGCGCAAGCGCTCGGAGCAGGCGCTCGTGAGGGTGGTCCAGTGCGGGGTCTCGACCCGCCGGATCGATCAGCTCGTCGAGAGCCTCGGCCTGAGGATCTCCACCACTGCGGCCGCGCGCCGCGGAATAAGGGGGCGCTACGCGGTTCGACCCTCCGTGGGTTGAGGAGATCGTGGCGGTCATGCGAGCCGTCGGCGCTTCGCTTGATGGCGGCTCGGCGCGGCTCGATCATCGTGAGGTGCGGAGGGGGCGGCAAGCGCCGCGAGGTCGGGATGGACGGCCGCACGGATTCGAGCGCTTCGGCCCCGACACGAACCTGGGTCGACGCGAACACCCGAGCACAAGCCCTAGCGGCGCGCCTGCGAGCGCGCTACGCGACGACAGCCCGCCAACCCTCGATTTACGTGAGGGTTCGATCGTCGTCCCATCAACTCCATCTTCGAATCGCCCATTGCGCCACGTCGGTCAGGGGGCGTTTCGTCAGGGGCTGGCGGAGGGTGCGGTCGGTGGCCGCGGTCGCTGGCCGCGGATGGTGTCGGTGTCGTTCAGCTTCACGAGCAGCTCGCGTAGCTGCGCGAACTGCTCTGGTCCGAGTTCTGTTTCGAGGTCGGCTTCGATCTTGCGGACGGCCTCGCGGATGGTCTGCGCGACCGCAAATCCCCGTTTGGTGAAGTAGATCCGTTTGGATCGCTGGTCGGCGGGGTCGTCCTCGCGAGTGAGATAGTCGAGCTGTTCGAGTTGTCCGAGGAGGTAGCCCATAGCCTGCCTGGTCATTCCGGCGCCGGCGGCACAGTCGGAGGGGCGCCGGCCGTCGGGGGGCGGGTAGCGGAAGACGGCGAAGTGCGCGGGCACGATGTCGGTGAAGCCGGCGTCGTGGAGGTCGGCGACCATCCGGGCGCGGATCGTGTCGAGCGGTGCTCGAAGGAGTGCGCCGATCAGCGGCGGTCCGATGGGGGACTCGAAGTCGTTCATAAAGTCGCTTGACAATATCAGAGCGAGCGACTACGGTTGTCAAATCGCTTGACAATCTACGATCCCGTTCAGCGGGAAAGGAAGCCAGATGCCATCAGCTTCTAAGACAACGATTCAGCTAGGTTCGCTGCGAATCGACTTCCTCGTCGAGGCGGGCGATTCCAACGGGAGCGTCACGATCTTCGAGTGCTTCGTCCCGGTCGGCGCGAGGGTGCCTGTGGCTCACAGTCACGACGGCTTCGAGGAGACCGCCTACGTCCTCGAGGGCACCTGTACATGGACGATCGACGGCGAGACAGGTGAGAGCGGACCCGGTGAGTCGGTGTGCATACGCCGCGGGCAAGTCCATGGATTCGAGAATCGCGGCGAAGAGGACGTGAGGTTCCTCGCGATCGCGACACCCGGGGTGTTCGGCCCCGCCTACTTCCAGGATCTGGCGGACATCCTCGCCGACGCCAACGGCAGCCCGCCCGACCCGGCGGCGATCGGCGCCGTGATGCGACGCCACGGACTCACCCCAGCCCAGCCATCCGCGGCCGCAGACGTATGACGAGTTCGGGCCATCGATGCCCTGGCCAAGACCTCGTCGCGCTCAGCCCGGCGCCTGAGGTTAGATCCCCTCTTCAGGAGAATGGGCCCGAGGGGTCGCCTCCACCACTCCAGCCTCACGTCCCTGTTCGGTGAGGGGTCGGACCTTCGCGTCAGTGAGATCTGGGAATCGGAGGACGCCTGGCAGCAGGCGTGCGACGGCGGCCTGAAGGCCGCGCTGTCCACGGCTGGCCTTGAGCTTCCAGAGCCCGACAAGTTCCCGGTCCACGAGGTCTGGGGCAGCCGCGTGGCGGACGCATAGCTCAAAGAGCGACTGAGCCGAGGCGGGCGCGCAGCATCGGGCGATCCGCGCTGCAGTCGCGCTTGCGCTTTGGACTGCCATGAAAGGAGGGTCTCCTTGCTGAGACGCTCTGCGTGTTGATCGACGAAGCGAGCGAAGGAGGCCCGCTCACATGTTGCATGCTGGTTTGGATCTCAGTCGCAAGCGGCTGGACGTCTGCTTGCTCAGCGACGAGGGAGAGGTGCTCGGCGAGTTCGCCGTTCCGCCTGATGCCGATGGGCTGCGTGGCTTGGCGCGGCGATTGGGGCCGGTTGAGGTGCGTGGGGTGATCGAGTCGATGACGGGCGCGCGGTTCGTTCACGACACGCTCGAGCAGTTGGGTTGGGAGGTGTTGATCGCCGATGCACTGAAGGTGAAGGGGCTGGCGCCGTTGGCGTGCAAGACCGACCGCATCGACGCCCGGGTGCTCGCGGTCTTGTCGCAGCGCGATCTGGTGCCGGAGATCTGGCTGCCCGATCCGCGCGTCCGCCAGGAGCGCGAGCTCGCGCGGTTCCGGTTGCATCTGGTCAAGCACAAGTCGATGCTTAAGCATCGAGTCCATTCGACGCTGATCAGTTTCGGCAAGCCGTGCCCGGTGAGCGATCTGTTCGGTGTCGCCGGTCGCAACCTGCTGGCTGATCTCGCGGCCCCTCGTCTTCTGCGTGACGCCAGGAGCCCAATACTGCGCCACTTCTAGGAAGTGAATTGTGCGCCACCGGTGGTGGCGACCGATGTCGTCGGGACGCTCGAGTTCGTTGATCGAGAGCGAGCGAGGGGCGGCGGAGAGGTGCGTGACGTGTCGGAGTGGGCGCAGGTGCGGGCGTTGTCGGCGGATGGTGTCTCGCAGCGGGAGATCGCTGCGCGGCTGGGGATGAACCGACGGACGGTCAAGCGGCTGAGCGGGGCGGCGCAGCCGCCTCGCTATCGGCGTGAAGCGACGGGGTCGATGCTTGACCCGTTGGACGCGGTGTTGCGCCTGCTGATCGCCGATCACGAGGACATCAGGGCGCCGCGGGTGACGGAGATCCTCCGCGATGATTATGGCTACGCGGGGTCGGTCGACCTGGTTCGCAAGCGGCTGGCGGAGCTGCGACCGAAGGCTGGGCGGCCGGCGCAGAGGACCGGCTACCGGCCGGGGCAGGTGATGCAGGTCGATTGGGCGGAGATGCCAACGCGGCCGCGGGTGCTGGGCCGTGAGCGCCGGGTCTACGCGTTGATCTGCACGTTGCCGTTCTCCGGGGCCTCGACGGCGCACTTCACGTTCGACATGACGATCGAGTCGTTCCTGCAGGGTCACGCGAAAGCGTTTCAGTGGCTCGGCGGGGTTCCGCGGGAGTGCGTCTATGACAACCTGCGTGCTGCGGTCGCACGGCGCGAGCGCGTTGGCGACCGTGAGGTCGTTCACTGGAATCCGCGGTTCTCGCAGCTGCGCGGCCATTACGCGTTTCATGCGCACGCGTGCACTCCGGCGACGCCGCGGGAGAAGGGCGCGGTCGAGGGCGCCGTTCGCCACCACAAGACCGGGTTCTGGCCGGCCCGGCGCTTCGCGACGCTCGACGAACTTGACGAGGCCTACGCCGGCTGGCGCGAGAAGGTCGCGCTGCCGCGGCGCCACGCGACCGGCGGCCACATCGTCGCCGAGCGCCTGGCCGTTGAACGCGAAGCGCTACGGGCGCTGCCGCCGATCGGCTTTGACGCCGCCGGGCGCCGCTGCACGCGCGTTCCGCTGGACGGCTACCTCAAGCTCGGCCGCTGTTTCTACCGCGCCCCGGAAGCGCTGGTTCATCAGCGCGTGGAGCTGCGCTGGGACCGTGATCGGGTCTGGATCGAGCATCAGGGCCAGACCA
>JBBQAA010000045.1:0-5753 GCA_038276395.1 Solirubrobacterales bacterium
AGACGCGTGACGCCGCCGCGCGGGACCCTCGGCGCGTGCCCGCCGCCACCTCCCGCGAGCCGGTCCCCGATGCATTCGGAAACCGATGGGATTCGGGCGCGCTTCGCCGAGACGAGGCGGTCGCGGTGCTCGCGGCGCGCCCGGAGGGCTGATCTCCGAGCGCCAGCTCGGAGATCGCTCGGGCTGGACTGGCAGGCCGTCCGCCGGCGCGTGGCCTCGTCGCGGCTGCTCCGCGTCGAGCAACCGGGACCTGCGGCGTCCCCTCATGGACCTGGTCCGACCCCGCGTCATCCGGCTTGAAAATCTTAGTCGTACCGACTAAGATCTAGCGGAGATGAACCCCGATCGCTTCACCACGAACACCACCGGCGCCCTCCAGTCCGCCCAGGCCCTCGCCGAGGAGCGGCGGAACCCCCAGGTCGCGCCCGAGCATCTCCTCGCCGTCCTCCTCGACCAGGAGGGGACGCTCACCCGCCCCGTGCTCGGGAAGCTCGGCGTCCCGCTCGAGCCGCTCCGCGCCGACGCCCTCGCCGCCGTCGGAGGCCTGCCCACCGTCTCCGACCCCGCCGGGGCCGCGGACCTCTTCGCGCTCGCGCCGCTCGTCCGGGCCGCCGAGCGCGAGATGCGCGCGCTCGGTGACGCCTACGTCTCGGTCGAGCATCTTCTGCCCGTCCTCGCCGAGCGCCTCGAACTCCTCCCCCGTCACGGGGCGGCCCCGGACGCGCTGCGCGAGGCGATCGCCGCCGTCCGCGGGGGCGCGCACGTCGAGAGCCCGACGCCCGAGGACACCTTCCAGGCCCTGGAGAAGTTCGGCCGCGACCTCACCGAGGCCGCCGAGCAGGACAAGCTCGACCCGGTGATCGGGCGCGACGACGAGGTCCGCCGCGTCATCCAGGTCCTCTCCCGGCGTACGAAGAACAACCCCGTCCTCATCGGCGAGCCGGGCGTCGGCAAGACCGCGATCGCCGAGGGCCTCGCCCAGCGCATCGTCGCCGGCGACGTCCCCGAGTCGCTCAGGGATCGCCGCCTCGTCGCGCTCGACATCGGCGCGATGGTCGCCGGCGCGAAGTACCGCGGCGAGTTCGAGGAGCGCCTCAAGGCGGTGCTCAAGGAGATCGCCGACGCCGAGGGCCGCATCGTCGTCTTCATCGACGAACTGCACACGATCGTCGGCGCAGGCGGCGCCGAGGGCGCCATCGACGCCGGCAACATGCTGAAGCCGATGCTCGCCCGCGGCGAGCTGCGCGCCATCGGCGCGACGACCCTCGACGAATACCGCAAGCACATCGAGAAGGACCCCGCGCTCGAGCGCCGCTTCCAGCCCGTCTTCGTCGGCGAGCCCACGGTGGAGGACACGATCGCCATCCTGCGCGGCCTCAAGGAGCGCTACGCCGTCCACCACCGCGTCGACATCCAGGACTCCGCGCTCGTGGCCGCCGCCACGCTGTCGGACCGCTACATCGCCGACCGCTTCCTGCCCGACAAGGCGATCGACCTGGTCGACGAGGCGGCCTCGCGCATCCGGATGGAGATCGACTCGATGCCGACGGAGATCGACGAGGTCAGGCGCCGGATCATGCAGCTCGAGATGCAGCTCGCCACGCTCGGCGAGGACGCCGGCTCGGTCCGCGAGGACCTCGAGCGCCGCCTGGCCGAGGAACAGGAGAGCTCGGCGGCGATGACCGCCGAGTGGCAGCGCGAGAAGGACACGATCGGCCGCGCCTCCGAACTCCAGGCCGAGCTCGAGGCGGCCAAGACGGACCTCGACCGCGCCAAGCGCGAGGCCGACCTCGAGCGCGCCGGCCGCCTGCAGTACCAGGACATCCCGGCGCTCGAGATCCAGCTCGCCGATGCCCGCACGGCCGCGGAGGACCCCGGCGAGGCCCGCTTCCTCAAGGAGGTCGTCGACTCCGAGGACGTCGCCGAGGTCGTCGCCCGCTGGACCGGCATCCCGGTTTCCCGACTGCTCGAAGGGGAGACCGAGAAGCTAGTCCACATGGAGGATCGCCTGCACGAGCGCGTCATCGGCCAGGACGAGGCAGTCGAGGCGGTCGCCAACGCGCTGCGCCGCTCGCGCGCCGGCCTCCAGGACCCAGACCGCCCGATCGGCACCTTCCTGTTCCTCGGGCCCACCGGCGTCGGCAAGACCGAGCTCGCGCGCTCCCTCGCCGAGTTCATGTTCGACTCGAGCGAGGCGATGATCCGCATCGACATGTCGGAGTACATGGAGAAGCACTCCGTCTCCCGGCTCGTGGGCGCGCCCCCTGGCTACGTCGGCTACGACGAGGGCGGCCAGCTCACCGAGGCCGTGCGCCGCCGGCCCTACTCCGTCGTCCTGCTCGACGAGATCGAGAAGGCCAACGACGACGTCTTCAACGTCCTGCTGCAGGTCATGGACGACGGCCGCCTGACCGACGGCCAGGGCCGCACGGTCTCCTTCAGGAACGTCGTGCTCATCATGACCTCGAACATCCCGGGCGGGATCCCTGGCGTGGAGGCGAGCTTCAAGCCGGAGTTCGTCAACCGGCTCGACGAGATCGTCCAGTTCTCCGCGCTCACCCGCGAGGAGCTCGGCGCGATCGTCGAGATCCAGGTCGCCGCCCTCGCGCGGCGGGTGGCCGAGCGCGGGATCGCCATCGAGCTGACGGGCGACACCCGGACGCTGCTGGGGAATCTCGGCTACGACCCGGTCTACGGCGCGCGGCCGCTCAAGCGCGTCATCCAGAGGCGGCTCGTCGACCCGCTGGCGCTGGCCATCCTGCGCGGCGAGTACGGCGAGGGCGACCGCGTGCGGGTCGAGGCGGTCGACGGCGAGCTCGTGTTCGCCCGGGCGGAGGCCCCGCAGCCCGCCGGGACCGCGCCCGCGGCGTAGCTTCGCAGCGGGCTCAGAATGCGATCAGCGACTGGTAGGTCACGGCCAGGCGGTTCGCCGGGTCGTAGGCCCTCTTCACGTCGAACTGAAGCCGCCAGGCGCCGGCCTTGCGCGGGACGAAGGGCCAGAAGTGGGCGAGGCGGAGAGTGGCGTGGCCGCACCCCCCCGCGGTCCGCCCCACCCGCACGGTGCGCACCGCCCGGCGGCTCCGCGGCGGGACGAAGTGCAGGTAGACGGTCTGCCCGCGCCCCCAGCCGTTCAGGTGGATCGTCACCCGGCGCCGGAGGGAGAGCGCCCGGCCGCCCCGGCGTCGCACTCGGCGTGACCGTGGCGGCGAAGTCGGTGACGGAGAAGACGTGCCCGGCGGGGGTGTGGACGCCGAGGTACACGTTCCCGTAGGCGTCGGAGCGCGGCACCCCGGCGGCGAGCTTCAGCGAGATCTCGTTCGCCGCCACCGTGACCGGGGTGTTCGGAAGAAAGCCCGCGGCGATGAACTTGACGGTGTCCGTGAGCGCTCGGGAGCTGCCGGTGCCGGTGGCGTAGTAGCAGGAGCGGCGCTGATCGGGTGTAGAGGACCGGCGCGGCCGCGGCCCGCGCCGGGCTCGCGGCGAGGGCGCCGAGCAGGACGAGGATCGCGGTCCCGGAGGCCCACGCGGCCACGCTCGCCGCCCGTCCGCATGAATCCGGGATGGGAATGAGGTACAACGGTCCCATGCCCACCTTCATCATGCTCACGACCCTCTCCCCCGAGGGCGTCCAGACGGTCAAGAACAACCCCACCCGCATCCGCGAGGTGAACAAGGAGCTCGAGCAGCTCGGGGCCACGGTCAAGGCCCAGTGGGCCACGCTCGGCCACTTCGACTTCGTCAACATCGTCGAGGCGCCGGACGAGCGGACGATGGCCCGCGTGTCGATGGAGCTCGGCTCGCGCGGCACGGCCAAGTACGAGACGCTGCCGGCGATCCCGATCGACGACTTCATCTCCGCGCTCTGAGCCGCTCCGGCTCACCCCGGGTCCTCGTCGTCGGCTCCGGGGGGCGGGAGCACGCGATCGTGCGCGCGCTCGGGCGCTCCCCGCGCGCGCCCGAGCTGCTGTGCACGCCCGGCAACGCGGGGATCGCGGGCGACGCCGCGGTGCTCGCCGGGGATTCGCTCGCGCTCGCCCAGGAGCGCGCGGTCGACCTCGTGGTCGTCGGCCCGGAGGCCCCGCTCGTGGCCGGCCTGGCCGACGACCTGCGGGCCACGGGCGTGCGCGTCTTCGGGCCGTCGGCCGCGGCGGCCCGGCTCGAGGGCTCGAAGGCCCACGCCAAGGAGGTCATGGCCGCTGCGGGCGTGCCCACCGCCGCCCACACCACGGTGCGCACGGTCGCGGAGGGCATGGACGCGATTGCGAGCTACCCCGCGGTGCTCAAGGCCGACGGCCTCGCCGCGGGCAAGGGCGTCGTCATCGCCGCGAGCGAGGCCGAGGCCCGGGATACGCTCGCGGCGTTCCTCGTCGAGCGCCGCTTCGGCACCGACGCGGTCGTCGTCGAGGAGCATCTGGCCGGCGAGGAGCTCTCCCTGCTCGCCGTGTGCGACGGCGAGCGCGCCGTGCCGCTCGCGTCCGCGCGGGACTATAAGCGCATCGGCGACGGAGACACCGGCCCGAACACCGGCGGCATGGGTTCCTTCTCCCCCGTGGCGGGGGTCGACGCGGAGGAGATCGCCGCGCTCGTGCACGCGCCGATCCTGGCCGAGCTCCGGCGGCGGGGCACCCCGTTCCAGGGCGTCCTCTACGCCGGGCTCATGCTCACCGCGGACGGGCCGAAGGTCATCGAGTACAACGTGCGCTTCGGGGACCCGGAGACGCAGGCCGTCCTCCCCCGCTTGGCCTCGGACCTGCTCGATCTGCTCGACGCCGCCACCGAACCCGGCGGGCTGGCCGGGGTCCGGCCCCGATGGCGCGCGGAGGCGGCGGTCACGGTCGTGCTCGCGAGCGCGGGGTACCCCGAGACCCCGCGGACGGGCGTCCCGATCGCCGGCCTCGATCGCGTCCCGCCCGGTGTCGAGGTCACGCACGCGGGCACCGCGGCGAGCGACGGCCAGCTCGTGACCGCGGGCGGGCGCGTCCTCGGGCTCACCGCCCTCGGCGCCTCCGTGGCCGACGCCCGGGCCGCCGCCTATGCTGCCGCCGAGATGGTCACCTTCCCCGGTCGTCAACTGCGGCGCGACATCGCGCAGGGCGCGTGAGCGCGGGCGAGCCCCCGGTCGGCGCGGCCACGCCCGCCCCCGGCCCCGCGCTGGCCGAGCAGGTCGAGGAGGCCTTCGACGAGATGGCCCCGGAGGCCCCGCTCGTGGGGATCGTCATGGGCTCGAACTCCGACCTCGAGACCATGCAGAAGGCGGCCGACGCGCTCGCCGAGCGCGGCATCGCCCACGAGGTCAAGGTCATGAGCGCGCACCGCGAGCCCGAAGTCGTCGCCGAGTACGCCAAGTCCGCACGCGGGCGCGGGCTGAAGGTGGTGATCGCGGGGGCGGGCCTCTCGGCCGCGCTCCCGGGCGTCGTCGCCGCCCACACCGACCTGCCGGTGATCGGCGTCCCCCTCACGAGCCGGATGTCGGTCATGGGCGGGCTCGACGCGCTCCTCTCCGTGGCCCAGATGCCCCCCGGCGTCCCGGTGGCCTGCGTGGGCGTCGACAACCCGAAGAACGCGGCGGCGCTCGCGGCGCGGATCCTCTCGCTCTAGCGCGGGGGCGGTCACTAGTGCAGCGTTCCTGAAGTGGGTTGTTGTTTGGCGGCCTTGGTGACGACGGCGTCGGCCGTTTTGGTCCAGACGAACGGCTGGGCGCGCTCGTTGTAGCCCTCGATGAAGTGCTCGATCGCGGCGATCAACTCGGGAAC
>JBBQAA010000046.1:0-15147 GCA_038276395.1 Solirubrobacterales bacterium
GCGCCCTCCCCTTCAGTTCACCGACGGATCGATCGGCATGCTCGCCATGAGCCCGTAGGTCCCGCCGAGGCGGCGGAGAACGCCGCTCCACAGATCGTCGGGCGTGTCGCAGAATACGTCCTGCGGCAGCGCGGTGGCGAGGATCCAGTCCTCCCGCTCGATCTCGCCGTCGAGCTGGCCCGGCCCCCATCCGGCAAAGCCCGCGTAGGCGCGCGCCCGGCGCGCCTCGCCGGCGAGCTCCTGCACGTCGGCGCGCGCGGCCAGCAGGCCGATGTCCCCGGCCACGAGGGAGGCGGCGGGCGCGGGGTCGTCCCACTCGGCGAGGACGACGACGCCGTTGGGCTGCACCGGCCCGCCGACCCACATCACCTCCGCCCCGTCGAGCACCTCCTCGAGCTCGGGCACGGCGTCGCCCACCGTCACCTCGGCCGGGCGGTTCAGGATGACCCCGAGCGCGCCGTCCTCCTCGTGGCGGGCGACGAGGACCACCGTGCGGGCGAAGTTCGGATCGCGGAGCGTCGGCCCGGCGACGAGGAGCCGGCCGGCCAGGGAGTCCATCATCCCCGTATGCCCAACCCGCGACCGTGTCAGACGGCGAGCCGGAGCTGGTCGGCGTCCTCGACCACCGGCGCCTCGAAGCCGGCGACCCTCACGCCGAGCAGGCGCACGGGCCGCGCGGGCGCGTAGGCGCGCAGGAGGTCGAGCGCGACCGTGCGCAGGGTCTCCTCCGCGGAGGTCGCGTGGTCGAGGGTCCGCGCGCGGGTGACGGTGGTCCAGTCGTCGAGGCGGACCTTGATCCCCACCGAGCGACCGCGCAGCTCCCGGCGGCGCAGCCGGGCGGAGAGATCGGCGGCAAGCTCCGAGAGGATCCGCTCGAGCTCGCCCGCGCCCGCGACGTCGGCGTCGAAGGTGCGCTCGCTGGACTGGGACTTCGTCTCGCGCTCGGGCGTCACCGGGGCGTCGTCCTCGAAGTGCGCGCGGCGGGAGAGGAAGACGCCGAGGTTCTCCCCGAACGTGCCCTGCAGCACCGCCGGGTCGGCGACCCGCAGCGCGGCGAGCGTGGCGATGCCCGTCCCCGCCAGGCGCGCGGCCGTCTTCGGCCCGATCCCGGGTAGGAGCCCCGGCGGGGCCGCGGCGAAGCGGGCACAGGCCTCCTCGCGCGTGAGCGCGACGAGGCCGCCCGGCTTCTCGCAGTCGCTCGCCACCTTGGCCACGAGGCGGCTCGGCCCGATCCCCACCGAGGCCGAGAGGCCAGTCGCCTCCCGGATCCGCGCGACGAGGCGGCGCATGCTCGCCCGCGGCGCCACGTAGCCCGTGAGCTCGAGGTAGCCCTCGTCGATGCCCGCCTGCTCGACGGTCTCGATCTGCGCGCGCACGAGCTCCCACACGGCACGGGAAGCAGCGCGGTAGGCCTCGAAGTCGGGCGGGATGACGGTGGCTCCCGGGCACAGGCGGAGCGCTCGCGAGGTGGGCATGGCGCTTCCGACGCCGAAGCGCCGCGCCTCGTAGGTCGCCGTCGTCACGACGGCGCGCGGCCCGGAGCCCGAGACGATGACCGGAAGCCCCCGCAGCTCGGGCCGCCGCCCGAGCTCCACGCTCGCGTAGAACGCGTCGAGATCGAGGTGGGCCACGCAGCGCGTCATCGAGCGCGAGGCTAGACCGGCGCCCCGACATGATCGGGGCTGCGGGCGCGACCGGCCCCGCCGGCCGGCGCGGCGCTCGACGGAGATCGTCGAGGGCGCTGGCGCTTGCGAGGGTGCGCGGCCGCGGTCCGCTCGTTCCCGTGCCGGTACTGGCCGGTCACGCGCGCCATGAGCCGCTGGGGATCCTCGCTCTCCACCCGCTCGAGGAACCGGCGGGCGGCGGCACCGCGGAGCGTCGTGGCCGGCCGGCCGCGATGGGTGATGACGACCGTCCGGCCCTGCCTGCGGTACTCCAATCCCTCCTGTGGTCCCACGCCGGCGACCCTATCCCCGCTGCTCCGGGGGGAGGACGAGAGCTTGCGGTCTGCCGCGCGCCGTCTACGCGGCCACGGGCTCGAGCTCGTCGCGCAGCTTGGCCAGGCCGAGGCGCAGGCGGCTCTTGGCGGTGCCGAGGGGCACGTCGTCACGGCGGGCGATCTCCGCGGCGGTCAGGCCCGCCCAGTAGGAGAGGACGATCGTCTCACGCTGCGCCGCGGGCAGGGCGCGCAGAGCCGAGCCCACCTCGCGGCGCTCGGCGGCGTGCTCGGCGGCCTCGGCCGGGCGCAGGCGGTCCGGCTGCTCCTGCCGGCCCGAGACGGCCTGCAGGCGGTCGGCGGCGCGGCCGGCGGCGTCCCGCTCGCGCCAGAGGTCGATGGCGCGCGACCGCGCCATCATGCGCAGGTAGGGCCCGAGGTCGCCGCGCCGGAGGTCGAAGCGGTCGGGACGGCGCCACAGGCGCAGGAAGACGTCCTGCACGACGTCCTCGGCGCGGGCCGGGTCGCCGAGGACCCCCAGCGCGCTCGCGTGGACCGCGCGGCGGTGCTCGGAGTAGGCCCTCTCGAAGTCTCGCTCAGCTCTCAGATTCATGGTGCCCCTCAATGTACCTGTGTTGAACTATAGTTGCACAAGATGTTGAAGTTGCCGCCGTCCGCGGCGTGCGGGACACTGCGGCCGTGGCCAACCCCGACCGGCTCACCGCGCTCGACGCCTCCTTCCTGCACCTCGAGCGCGGCGCCGCGCACATGCACGTCGCCTCGTGCATCACCTTCCGCGGGCCGGCGCCCGGCCACGGCGAGCTGATCGCCGCGGTCGAGTCGCGCCTGCACCTCGTCCCCCGCTATCGCCAGCGGCTCGCAACCGTGCCCTTCGAGCAGGGTCGTCCCGTCTGGGTCGATGACCCCTACTTCAACCCGAGCTACCACATCCGCCACACGGCCCTGCCCCGCCCGGGCACCGCCGAGGAGCTGAAGCGCCTGGCCGGCCGGGTCTTCTCCCAGCGGCTCGACCGCTCGAAGCCGCTGTGGGAGCTGTGGCTCGTCGAGCACGTCGAGGACGGGTTCGCCGTGCTGGCCAAGACCCACCACGCGCTCGTCGACGGGATCTCCGGCGTCGACATAACGACGGTGCTCTTCGACGCCGCCCCCGAGCCCGTGCCCGTGGCGGGCGCCGGGGAGACCTGGGTTCCGCGGCCGCTGCCGAGCGGCGCCGAGCTCCTGGCCGACGCGCTGATCGAGCGCGCCACCCTCCCCGCGGAGATGGCCCGCGGCGCCCGCGCGGTGCTCCGCGGCCCGCGGCGCGTGGCGGCGTCGGCCGCCCGCTCGCTCGGGGGGATCGGCGCGATCGCTCGCGCCTCGGGGGCGCCGCCCTCCCCCTACAACGTCCCCATCTCACCGCACCGCCGCTTCACCTGGGTCGACGGGGACCTCGGCCGCTTCCGCGCGATCAAGAGCGCCCTCGGGGGAACGGTCAACGACGTCGTGCTCGCCGCCGTGGCGGGCGCGCTCGGGCGCCACCTCAGGCGCGGCGGCCATCCCACGCGCGGGCTCGTCCTGCGCGCGATGGTGCCGGTCTCCGTGCGCGCCGACCTCGAGCGGGGCGCGCTCGGCAACCGGGTCTCGGCGATGTACGCGCCGCTGCCCGTCGGCGTCACCGACCCGGCCGAGCGGCTGATGCTCGTCCGCGAGGCGATGGAGGGCCTCAAGGAATCCGGGCAGGCCGTGGGGGCCGAGGTCATCACCCAGCTCGGCCAGTTCGCACCGCCGACCATCATGAGCCAGGCCGCCCGCCTGCAGGCCCGCCAGCGCCTGTTCAACCTCGTCGTGACCAACGTGCCCGGCCCGCAGTTCCCGCTCTACCTGCTCGGGCGCCGCCTGGAGCGGATCTACCCGATGGTCCCGCTGGCGGCCGGCCAGGCGCTCGGCATCGCGCTCATGAGCTACGACGGCCAGCTCGACTTCGGGCTCTCCGCCGACTACGACGCGCTGCCCGATCTCGAGGCGCTGGCCACCGACCTCACCGAGGCCGTCGAGGAGCTCGCGGTGCTCGCCGGCCTGCCGCGGTGTCCCGGCGGCGCGCGGGGGCGCGGGCGCCGCACGAACCGCCGCCGGCCCGCCGCGCCCGCGGGGTCGAGAACGCCGGCGGGCTCCCCGGAGTAGAGGCGCGCATGCTGCGAAAGGTCCTGATCGGCGTGCTGTCCGTCCTGCTCGGGCTCGCGGGGATCTTCGTGCTCCTGCTCGTGTTCTCCGGGCGCGACAAGGCGGGCGTCGGCGCGGAGGGCAACGCCGGGCCGGGCCGGGCGTTCCCGCTCCAGGGCGCGGAGCACCGCGCCGCGCCCGGCTTTCGCTACTCCTCCTTCCCCCCCACGAGCGGGCCCCACCGCGCCGTCCCCATCCCCGGCGACGGCGCCCACTTCACCGCCGACTCGCTGCTCTCCGCGCTCGAGGCGGGCGACATCGTGCTGCTCTTCCCGCCGGGGCCGGCGCCGGCCGCGCTCCGCGGCGTCCAGGCGACGGTCGCGGGCGGGCCCTCGACGCCCGCGCTGCGGGCCGACGGCCAGGCCGTCATCCTCGGCACCTACCGGGGCACGGGCCCGGGAGTCGTCGCGCTCGCCTGGGGGCACCTGCTCCTCGCGCGCTCGGCCGCCGAGCCGACGCTCGCTCCCTTCGCGGACTTCTGGCTCGGGGCGGGCGCGCCCGCGGCGAAGTAGCGGCGGGTCCCACGGGGTAGCTTCTGGCCCGATGCGGATCGCGCTCGCCCAGCTCGATCTCACCGTGGGCGACCTCGCGGGCAACGAGGAGCGGATCGCGGACGCGCTCGATCGCGCCCGCGCCGCCGGGGCCGAGCTCGCGCTCTTCCCCGAGCTGGCCGTGACGGGCTACCCGCCCGAGGATCTGCTGCTCAAGCGCCACTTCCTGCGCGAGGCGCGCGCCGTGGTCGACCGCCTGGCCCGCGCGACGGAGGGGATCGTCGCGCTCGTCGGCTTCCCGGACCACGACGCCGACGTGGGGAACGCGCTGGCGCTCCTGGCCGAGGGCGAGGTGCGCGCCGTCTACCGCAAGGTCCACCTGCCCAACTACAGCGTGTTCGACGAGCAGCGCTACTTCGCCCCGGGCGCGGGCGGCGGTCTCGTGCGCCTGGGCGGCGTCCCCACGGGCCTGACGATCTGCGAAGACCTGTGGGAGCCCGGCCCCCCCGGCTCCGAGGAGGCCCTCGCCGGCGCGACCCTGCTCGTCAACGCCTCGGCCTCCCCCTACCACGTGGGCAAGGGCCTGGAGCGCGAGCGGATGCTCGTCCAGCGCGCGCGGGACTACCGCACGTCGATCGCCTTCTGCAACCACGTCGGCGGTCAGGACGAGCTGCTCTTCGACGGCCACTCGCTGCTCATCGACGCCCGCGGGGAGGTGGTGGCTCGCGCCTGCCAGTTCGCCGAGGAGCTGCTCGTGGCCGAGCTCGACACCGACGGCGCCGACGCCCTGCGCCTGCAGGATCCCCGCCAGCGCGCGGCGCGGCGCTTCGCCCGCGGCGACGTGCCGCTGCTCGCCGAGGTCGAGCTCCCGGCGCGGGAGGGCGACGCCCCGCCCGCGACCGAGCCCGCCCCGGTCTCAGAGCTCCTGCCCGAGCTCGAGGAGGTCTACGCGGCGCTCCGCCTCGGCCTGGCCGACTACGTGCGCAAGAACGGCTTCGAGCGCGTCGTCCTCGGGCTCTCGGGCGGGATCGACTCGGCGCTCGTGCTCCTGCTCGCCGTGGACGCGCTCGGGGCCGAGCGCGTGACCGCGGTCGTCATGCCCTCCCCCCATTCCTCCGAGGGGACGCAGGGCGACGCCCGCGCGCTCGCCGCCGAGGCCGGCGTCGAGTGCCTCGAGCTCGCGATCGGCCCGGTCATGGAGGCCTACGAGGCCGCGCTCGGCGAGGTCTTCGCGGGCCGCGAGCCGGACCTCGCCGAGGAGAACCTGCAGGCGCGGATCCGCGGCAACCTGCTGATGGCGCTCTCCAACAAGTTCGGCTGGCTCGTGCTCACGACGGGCAACAAGTCCGAGACCTCGGTCGGCTACTCGACGCTCTACGGGGACACGGCGGGCGGCTTTGCGGTCATCAAGGACGTCCCGAAGACACTCGTCTACGCCCTGGCGCGCCACCGCGGCGCGCCCGCCTCGATCATCGAGCGCGCGCCGAGCGCCGAGCTCCGCGCCGATCAGCTCGACGAAGACTCCCTGCCCCCCTACTCGCGGCTCGACGCGATCCTCGGGCTCTACGTCGAGCAGGACCTCGACGCCGAGCACATCGCCGCCGAGGGCTTCGATCCCGAGGAGGTCGCGCTCGTGCTCGGGCTCGTGGACCGCGCGGAGTACAAGCGCCGCCAGGCGCCGCCCGGGGTGCGGATCTCGACCAAGGCCTTCGGGCGCGACCGGCGGATGCCGATCACCAACCGCTACGGGCGAAGCTGAGCCGGGCCGAAACCGCTCAGCGCGGCTCGCGCACGGCGATCGTCATGCGCGTGGTTGCGCACAGCCGCCCCGCGTCGTCGGTGATCTCGACGTCCCACAGCCACGTCGTGCGCCCGCGGTGGCGCACGCGCGCCTCGGCGTGGACGTGCCCCTCGAGGATCGGGCGCACGAAGCTCGTGGCGTTGGCCAGGCCGACGGCGACCCTTCCCTCCTCCGCGACCGCCATGTGGGTCGCCATCGAGGCCAGCGACTCGGCCATCGAGGCGTAGAGCCCGCCGTGGACGAGGCCCATGGGCTGGCGCACGCGGTTCGTCACCGGGACCCGGCCGCGGATGAGCCCCTCCTCCTGATGGACGATCTCGAGCCCGTACAGGGCGTCGAAGGTCTCCTCGTAGGGGATGGCGGCCGGGGCAGCGGAGGGATCGAAGCTCACCTTTTTCCCAGGCTATCTCGGTAGGGTTCCGCGCCGATGCCTCTCGACGCCCTGCCGCCCGACGAGCGCGCCGTCCTGCAGCTCGTCCTCCGCCAGGGGCGCTCCTACGCCGCGCTCGCCGGGCTGCTCCGAATCGATCCGGAGGAGGTGCGCGTCCGCGCGCGGCTCGGCGCGGAGACGCTCGCGCCGGCGCCGGACGATCTCGGCCGCGCCGACCGCGGCGAGGTCGTTGACTATCTGCTCGGCCAGGATCCGCTCGGGCGCGGGCTGCTCGAGGAGTCGGCCCCCGCCCGCGACTGGGCCGAGCTCCTCTCCATCCACCTCTCCCCGCTGGCCGCCGCACCGCTGCCCGAGGTCCCGATGGTCCGCTCGGGGGGCGCGCCCGAGATGCCTCCGGCCGCCGCGGCCGGCGCCCCACCCGCGCCGCGGCCGGCGGCTCCCGCCGAGGCCTCCGCCCCGGCCGCCGGGCTCGGCGGCGAGGCGGAGGGCGACCTGCTCACGGCGCCCGGGCGCGAGCGCTCCTCCCGCCTGGGCGGGGCTCTGCTCCTCGCGGGCATCGGGATCTTCGTCGGCGTGCTCGTCATCGTGCTCCTGAACTCGGGCTCGGGCGGGCCGAGCGGGACCTCGACCCCGAGCACGGCCGCGCAGTCGCCCCCGCCGGCGACGACGCCGGCCACCACCCCGACGACCCCCGGGACCGGGACGGGCACGAACGCGACCTCCCCCCGGCCGATCGGCACCGCGGCCCTGAAGACGGCCGACAACTCCAAGACGACGGTGGGCGTCGCCCAGCTCATCCAGCAGGGCACGACGGCGGGGTTCGTCGTGGCCGCGAAGGGCATCCCGACCAAGCCGGGCACCTACCACGGCGTCTGGCTGACGGGCTCCGGCGTAAAGCCCCTGTTCCTCGGCTCGGTGCGCAACCAGGACGTCCGTTCCGGTCGCATCTCGGCGGTGGCGCCGGTGCCGAAGAACGTCCGGTCCTTCACGACGATGATCGTCACACTGCAGCCGACGGCGAGCACGAAAAAGGCGCCGACGACGCCCGGCCAGACGATCCTGAGCGGCCCGCTCAAGATCACCGGCAAGCTCGCCTCGGGCTGAAGCGGAGCCCGCGCGCGGGCTCTCGCCGTCGCCGGGCGGCGCCCGCTTCGAACCTCTTTCACAATGAGGTGAGCGCGTCGGAGTGATCGGCTCGGGGATGCCGAGCGGGCATTGTGAGCGAGGTTCTACGCAGCGGGGAGGAGCTTGCCGGGATTGAGAATGCCCGCGGGGTCGAGCTCGGCCTTGGCCGCCCACAGCACGCGCAGGCCCGCCTCGCCCGTTTCGGCCGCGAGCCAGGGCGCGTGGTCCGTCCCCACCGCGTGGTGGTGGGTGATCGTGCCGCCCGCGGCGACGATCGCGTCCCCCGCGGCCTCCTTGGCCGCGCGCCACTGGGCGAGCTCGGCTCCCTCCTCCTGCCGGGCGAGGAACGTGAAGTAGAGCGAGGCTCCGGTCGCGTAGAGGTGAGAGATGTGGCAGAGCACGAGCGGCGGTGTGCCGCGCGCGGCGAGGGCCTCGCGCAGCGCGTCGCCGACCCCGCGGTAGAGCCGGGCGAGACCGCTCCACGTCGTCGCCGTCTCAAGCGTCTCGGCCATGACGCCGTGGCCGAGCAACGTGTCGCGCAGGTAGGGGCTCTGAAAGCGCCCGTGGGCCCACGCCCGCCCAGGCGCCGCGCCGAGGGCGAGGCCGCCGTGGGCGCGCAGGATCGCCGCCGCACACTCGCGCCGGCGGGCCAGCGTGCCGCGCTCGCCCTCGAAGCCGAGCACAGCCATGCACCCGGCGCGATGGCCGCGCAGGCGCAGATAGGCGGAGAGCGCCCGCACGCCCGCGCCGCCGCCGGCCTGGGCGAGCGCGACGCGCGTCTCCTCGGGGTCGGAGAGCCGCGCGACATCGGGCGCCGAGCCCGCCTGGACGAGCGCGCGGAACGCCTCGGCGCCCGTCTCGAAGTCCGGCAGCGAGAAGCCCTCGTAGCGCTGCACGGCGGGCACGGGCCGGACGCGGACCGTGACCTCGGTGATCACCCCGAGGATCCCCTCCGAACCGACGAGCAGCTCGCGTAGGTCCGGCCCGGCGGCGTTTGGCGGCCGCGGTGTCAAGTCGAGCCGCCCGTCCGGCGCGAGCACGCGGAGCCCGCGCACGAGCTGATCGAAGCGCCCGTAGCCCGTCGAGGCCTGGCCGGCCGAGCGCGTGGCCGCGAAGCCCCCGATCGACGCGTACTCCCACGACTGCGGGAAGTGCCCGAGCGTGAAGCCCCGGGCGTTCAGGAGCGCCTCGGCCTCGGGTCCGCGCAGGCCCGGCTCGAGCACCGCGAGCTGCGAGCAGGGATCGAGGGAGAGGAGCCGGTCGAGTCCGCCGAGGTCGAGCGCGACGACGGCGCCGTGATCGCCGCGCAGGGGATCGAGGCCGCCGACGACCGAGGTCCCGCCGCCCCAGGGCACGACGGCGACGCCCGCACCGGCGGCGCGCGCGAGGACGGCCGCGACCTCGGCCGCGCTGCGGGGGGTGAGGACGGCGTCGGGCGCCCGCTCGAGCGCGCCCGAGCGCAGGCGGACCAGGTCGGGGTAGCTCCGCCCCGCCGCCCGCGCCACGCGGGCCGCGAGGCTCCGGTCCGACGGGGCGCCGAGGTCGGGCACCGGCGCCGGCTCAGGCAGCGCGACCGAGGCGAGCGCGGGGGGCGGCACAGGCTCCGGACGCAGCGGGCCGAGCTCGGCGCCGAGAAACTCGAGCGCGCCGGCGGGCAGCGCCCGCGGATGGGCGGGATCGCCCCAGCCCCACCACGCCATCTCCCGGCCGCGCCGCCGCGCGGGCCGCACCGGCGCCGGGCCGGGCTCAGCCACAGAGCGTCTCCAGGCCGGTGAGGGCCTCGTTGAGCTGGCGGCCGGCGGCGCGGCGGAAGAAGAACGGGCCGAAGCGGGCCCAGCCCCGGAGCTGCTGGCGCACGGTCAGGGTCACGGCCGTGCCCGGCCCCTCGGGGGCGAGCGCGACCTCCGTCGTGGCCGAGCGCAGCAGGCGCTCGAACGGCGTGCCGGCGAGCTCCTGCTCCCAGGCCACGCGCACGAGCGCCTCGGCCGCGATACGGCGGAAGTCGGCCCGCACGGGGCGGCCCTTGGCGGTCATGAGGACCTGGGTGAAGCGCTCGTCCTCCTCGCCGGTCTCAACCCGGGCGACCCGCGGCCACCAGCGCGGCAGGTGGTGGGGGTCGGCCACGACCCGCCAGACGTCCGGCGGCGCCACGGCGAGCGTCCGGGTGCGCGAGACCTTGGGCATCTACTCCGCTGCGGGCAGGGAGAGCACGGCGTGGACGTCGCGCGGCGCCAGCGCGTCGCGGCCGCCGAGCCCCGTCAGCTCGAGCAGGAAGGCACAGGCGACGACCTTGGCGCCGGCCTCCTCGGCCAGGCGGCAGACGGCCGCCGCGGTGCCGCCCGTGGCCAGGAGGTCGTCGTGGACGAGCACGCGCGCGCCCGGCGGGAAGGCGTCCTCGTTGACCTCGAGCACGTCGGTGCCGTACTCGAGGGCGTACTCGACCCGGCGGGTGGCGGCGGGCAGCCGCCCGGGCTTGCGGGCGAGGACGAACCCGGCGCCGAGCGCGCGGGCCAGCGCGGCGCCGAGCACGTAGCCGCGCGCCTCGGGGGCGACGACGAGGCCGATCTCGAGCTCCTCCACCGGGCCGGTGAGCGCGGCCAGCGCGGCGTCGAGGGCGACCGGGTCGGCCCAGAGGGGCGTCAGGTCGCGGAAGAGGATCCCCGGCTTTGGAAAGTCGGGCACGTCACGGACGCGCGCCTCGAGATCGACCGTCATGTCGAGCGCCGCCGCGGGCTCAGCCCGTGATCTGGCGCAGATCGCGGATGAGCAGGAGGTGCTTCAGGTAGTTCGTCACCGAGGCCAGGTTCTCGAGCGTCTCGATCGCCTCCCGGCGCCGCTCGGGGTTTCGCGAGCGCAGCGCGGGCGCGAGGATCTGCTGCAGGAGCTGGGCCTCGCGGTCGGCCGAGGTGCGAAAGACCCGGAGGTTCCTTCCCGCCACCCCGTAGCGCGCGAGCTCGCCGACGGCGCGGACGATCTCCCGCTCGGTCTCGTCGAAGTAGCGGTTCCCGCCGCGCAGGCGCGCCTTGATGACGCCGTACTCCTCGAGCTCGCGGATGAGGCGCGGGTCCGCCCCGGTGTCCTCGACGATGTCCTCGAGCGAGTACAGCGCCCCCGGGTCCTTGACCGCGATCGCGGCGCGGCGCCCGCCGGCGGTCCGGCGCTCGACGGGCTTCGGGGTCTCCGGGCCGGCGGCGGGCTCGTCGTCGGTCCGTCCCGCGGCGAGCTCCTGGCGGATGACCCGTAGGGGGAGGAACTCGTCGCGCTGGAGCCGCAGGATCGTGCGCAGGCGCTGGATGTCGAGCTGGGTGTAGACCCGGTAGCCGCCGGGCGTGCGCCGCGGCGTGAGCAGCTTCTGGTCCTCCAGGTAGCGGATCTTCGAGATCGAGATGTCAGGGAACTCCTGGGCCAGCGCCTTGACGACGGCGCCGATCGTCACGGACTTCTGCCGCGGCGGGGCGTCCTCGCCCGCCCCGGAGCCGGCCCCCGGGCCCGGAAGGCCGGTCACGCTCATGGCGCGAGGAAGGCGAGCTTGTACTTGCCGATCTGCAGCTCGTCGGCGTCGGTGAGCCGGTGGGAGTCGACCCGGCGGCGGTTGACGTAGGTCCCGTTCAGCGAGCCGCAGTCGTCGAGATGCCAGGCCTCGCCGCGGCGCACGAGCAGCGCGTGGTCGCGCGAGACCGTGACGTCGTCGAGGAAGATCTCGGACTCCGGGCGCCGGCCGATCGCCATGCGCTCGCCCGTGAGCGGAAAGGACTCTCCCACCCGGCCGCCTCCGGCGCGGATGACGAGCGCCGCCCCGCGCTCGGTGACCGCGTCGAGGGCGAGCGGCTCGATCTCCCCGGTCTCCCCCACGCGGTAGGTCGCGGTCGTGTGCTCGCCGCCCGCCTCGGCGCCGCCCAGGAAGGCGCCGCACTTCTGGCAGTAGTTGGCGTCCTCGGCGTTGAGGAAGCCGCACTCGGGGCAGCTTGAGGCCACGACGACGGAGCGCCTTCCGAGCCGGCTAGACGCCGTCGCCGCCGTGCACCCGGCCGGCGAGGATGTCCGTCAGCTTCTGAACGTCGGAGCCGGAGATGACGTCCTCCCCGCCCTCGTGCTTCTTGCGCAAGCGGTTGACGAGCTCGGCGCGCAGGATGTCGATCTTGCCGTGCAGGATGCGCCGCCGGTAGGAGATGTCCATCTCCTCCTCGGTGAGCTGGCGGATGAGGTCCTTGAGCTCCTGGTCGGAGAGCGAGCCGAGGTCGGGAAAGGTGTCCATCCGCGCATCCTAACCGGAACACGGGTCGAGGGTCAACCTCGGGTTGAGCCTTCGACCTCCCGCGCCTTGCGCCGACCGTCGCGCACGTAGAGCGCCGTGGCGGTCAGCGCGAGCGTGCCGCCGAGGTAGAGGAAGACGAGCGCCAGCGTGTGCAGGCCGACCATCGCCGAGAACGGCGCGGCCATGACGGGGGCGACGCCGATGCGCCCGGCCCAGTTGATCTCGATGTCGACACCGCGCGTGAGCGCGTAGCGCGAGAGGCCGAGCATGAACAGCTCGCGGGCGACGAGCACGGCCAGCGCCCAGCGCGGGAGCAGATGGAAGTGCCAGCAGACGACGAGCCCGGAGACGACGAGCGCGCGGTCGACCACCGGGTCGAGCAGCGCGCCGAGCCGCGAGTACTGGCCGGTCAGCCGCGCCGTGAAGCCGTCGAGGTAGTCCGACCAGCCGATGACGGCGAAGAGCGTGGCCGCGAGCGCGTCCCGCCCGTTCCCGGTGTTCAGCGCGACGAGCAGGAAGACGGGGACGAGCGCGGCGCGCGCGAAGCCGATGGCGTTGGGGATCGTCCACGGGTGGAGGGGCTCGCCCGCGCGCGTCGAGCGGGGCGGCGGGCCCGAGCGGTCGAGCCCGAAGAGCCGCGCGGTGCTCAGGCGGCGGCGCGCCACAGCTCGAGCACCGCCTGGGCCGCCCCCGGGAGGGGCACCGTCCGCTCCTCCCGCCCGCGCCGGATCTGGACCTCGAGCTCCCCGGCCTCGAGCGAGCGCCGGCCGAGGGTCACGCGCAGCGGGCAGCCGACGAGCTCGGCGTCGGCGAACTTCGCCCCGGGGCCCTCGTCGCGGTCGTCGTAGAGCGTGGCGAGGCCCGCCTCTTCGAGCTCCTCGTAGAGGCGCTCGGCCGCGCCGCGCTCCTCCGTGCCCGCTTTGCCGAGCGCGACGAGCTCGACGTCCCAGGGGGCGAGGGCCTTCGGCCACGTGATCCCCGCATCATCGGCGCCCTGCTCCACGGCGGCGGCGACGATCCGCGCTGGGCCGATCCCGTAGCAGCCCATCCAGATCGGCTGCGTGGCCCCGCCGGCGTCGAGGAAGCTCGCCCCGAGCGGCACGGAGTAGTGCGTGCCGAGCTGGAAGATGTTCCCCACCTCGATCGCCGGCTCGATGCGGATGGCATGGCCGCCGACGCTGTCGCCGGCCTCGACCCGGCGGACGTCGGCGCGCCTGAACGGGAAGTCCCGCCCCGGCTCGACCCCGCGCAGGTGGAGATCGGGCCGATTCCCGCCCGTCACGTAGGAGCCGTCGCCGGCGACGGCGTCGTCGAGCAGCACGGGGACGTCCACGCCGACCGGCCCGAGGAAGCCCGCGGGGCCGATCCGCTCGGCCACCTCGCCCTCCCGGGCGGGCCGAAAGCCGGCCTTCAGGTGGTTGCCGAGCTTCACCTCGTTGACGCGATGATCGCCGCGCACGAGCACGAGCACGAGCCCGCGGTTCTCGACGACGACGGGGAAGGCCTTGAGCAGCGCGCCCGCCTCGACCCCGAGCGCGCGAGATACGGCCTCGACCGTCGTCGCCCCCGGCGTGCTCGCCTCCTCAGGCGCGGGCCGGGGCGCGGGCAGCGCGACGGCCCGGGGCTCGGCGGTGGCGATCTCCACGTTGGCGGCGTAGCCGGGGGCGAGCGCGACGTCGTTCTCCCCCGCGGGGCAGGGCGCCATGTACTCGTGGGCGCCCGAGCCGCCCATCATCCCGACGTCCCCCTCGACGCGATACCACTCGAGGCCCGCGCGGTCGAAGATGCGGTCGTAGGCCGCGACGTGCTTCTCGTAGGCCGCCTGCAGGCCCTCCGGATCGCGGTCGAACGTGTAGGAGTCCTTCATGACGAACTCCCGCGTGCGCAGGACCCCCGCGCGCGGGCGTGGCTCGTCGCGCTCCTTGACCTGGAAGTGGTAGAGGATGAGCGGCAGGTCGCGGTAGGAGCGCACGACCTGGGCGACGTGGCCCGTGACGATCTCCTCGTGGGTCATGGCCAGGACCATCTCGGCGCCGCGGCGGTCGGTCAGGCGGAAGAGCTCCGCCCCCATCGACTCCCAGCGCCCCGAGCGCTTCCACGGCTCGGCGGGATTGAGGACCGGCATGAGCATCTCCTGGCCGCCGATGCGGTCCATCTCCTCCCGGACGATCTGCACGACCCGCTGGTGGACCCGGTAGCCCGCGGGCAGCCAGGACCACAGCCCGGCCCCGACCTGGCGCACGAGCCCGGCCCGGACCATCAGCTTGTGGGAGAGCGCCTCCGCGTCGGCGGGCGGCTCCTTCTCGGTGGGCAGGAAGTAGCCGGCGAGCCGCGTCATCCCGGGGAATCTAATGCGCGGGGCGCGGGGCGCGCCGGCCTCGCGCTCACGGGGCCGGGAGGCTGAGCACGCTCGCCCCCGCGCGCGCGGCGGCCCGGCGGGTCCGCTCGGTGAAGCTCACGACGACGCGCAGGCGCCCGCCGCTCGGGAGCCGGACCGTGAGCCGCGCGGCGACCGCCCGCGCCGGGACGGAACATCGACGCGCCCGCTCACCGAGGCGTCGCGCGCGAAGCGAGCCCGCGCAGGTCGATCGCCACCGGGCCGGCGCCGTGGGCCGTGAAGCCGCCGCCGCGCGGGCCGCGGCGCGGTGCGGACCCCCCGAGTAGTACCAGCGGATCGTCGCGTCGGCCGCCGCCTGCGCGGCCACCGTCACCGCGCGCCGCCGGGCGGGCCGAACGTGCCCGACCGGCGGCCGGACGGGATCGCGACGGCCAACATCGCCGCGCTCCCGCACCGCTCGATCGCGTCGCGCGGACGACCCAGCCGCGGGTCATCTCCACGGCGGCCTACGAGCTGCCCGTCGACCTCCGCCGTCGCGGAGGTTCGCGTGGCCCTGGCGCGGTCATCTGCGGTTCCGCCCGAACGGCGCC
>JBBQAA010000047.1:0-32398 GCA_038276395.1 Solirubrobacterales bacterium
GCACCTGCTGCATCGCGGAACACGGGCGGGGCGATCAGCACGAGGCGTCTCACGCGGTCTGGAGCGCGCCGGGCGAGCTCGACGGCGACGGCGCAGCCAAAGGCGTGGCCGACCACCGGGAGGGCGCCGCTGCCCTCTTGCTGGAGCGCGCTGCAGAGGGCGTTCGCCTGGTCCTCCAGCGCAAAGGTGGTCCCGATGGTTCTCGAGCGTCCGAAGCCGAGGAGGTCAGGCACGAGAACGGAGACGTCGCGGGCGCCCAGCTCGCGAGCAACTGGAGCCCACACCTCGTTGGATGCGGCCAACCCGTGAAGCAGCAGCACCTGCGCGGGAATGGCGGGCCCGTAGCGGACGCTGGAGAGGCCGTTGGCCGGCGATGCCTGGGGGCGGATCAGGGCGCTCCCGCCAATGCCGATGCCGGGAGCCAGCCCGCAGTCGACCTCGCGGCCGCGGGCGGCCAGCCAGGCGCCGAGCAACCCGGTGTAGGCACCCGACGCGGCCAGCGCGATGATCAGCCAGGTCAAGTCGCCTCCGGGCAGGTAGTGCACCCAGATGTGCCCGAGGAAGATGTTCATCCAACCGGCGTGTGGGATGCCGGCAGAGAAGAGCAGGTCGGGCGCCATCGCAACGAGGTGTGCGACGAGGATGCTCACCAGCAGGCCGCGCCCCGGGGCGCCCTTCAGAGCCAGCCACGCGCTCTGGAACAAAGCCGCCACGGCCAGACCGACGAGAAAGTGGGTGGCCCAATGGAAGTCAGCGTCTTGCCCGAGGGAGCTCGCGAACAACGCGGCTTCGGTCGGCACGAGCACCGCGAGCTGGAGGAGGAGGGTGCGCGAACCCAACGGCCGGTAAGCCCGCGCCCACGTGGTTACCGTGTTCATGCCACCGCCTTCGCAATGAGCGCCAGCTCGAAGGGGTGGTCGAGGTAACCGGGGTCGAGCGTCACGTAACGCACGCGTGCCTGCCTGTCTATCATGGCGTAGCCGATCGGCCGCCCGCCGTCCTTTGGCTGATCGAGTCCCACCCCCGAGAGGCCCGTCCCGAGGGCTCGTGGAACACGCGCGCACGTCCGAGCCGATCCTTGCCGCCCGACGAGATCACCAGGACGACCTGGGTCCTCGCACTGGATTTCCCGGGCTTCGGCCTATCGGACGGTCGACTCGCGCGTAACGAAGCGGCCGTTCCGAAGCGGCCGTTCCTGCGCTGGCGGCGTGCGCGTTGCGGTTCCTCGACGGGCACGTTTCATCGGTGCTGTTCGGCGGCCTCGATGTCTCCGCCCCCAGCGCACCTCAGCCCAAAGCTCGCCCAGCAGGCCGACGTCGTCGTCACGATAGGCTGCGGCAATGCCGGCCCGTATACCCCCGGCAGGCGCTAGGTCGACTGGGACCTCGAAGACCTGTCCGATTGATGAGGTGGGCGCCACCCGCGACGACGTCAGGCGGCGCGTCGAGTGGCTTGGAGGCAGAACTCGACGCCGCCGGGACGCCACAGCCGGCGTAGCGCGGGCAGTCCCCGCGAGGCTTCTCGTGGGACGCGAAGCCGGTGTGCGCTACTTGGACATGCCCGACATGGAGCCGGGCGACATCGAGGAGCCGCGGCTCGGCATGCTCCTCGGCGAGTGCGTGCCGTCGTGACCCGCTGCTGAGCTGGCGGTGACGGCGGTCACGGCGACCACGGCCGCGCCGAGAACCAGCGTGACGGCAAGCAGTCTGCCCGCCAGTACAGCACTCACCACTGGCCGGCAACGCAGACCGCGACGCTTGCGCCAGCCGACGACATAGGCACCGAAGAACAACGCCACGCCGGGGTAGAACAGAACGGGCGATGTGGTCCCGTCGGAGCGCGTGAACACGTACATCCCGAGATAGATCAGCACACCGCCGATAGCTGCGAGAGCGACGGTCGAGCGGCTGCAGCGCAGGCCGCTGACGGCCAGAAGGCCCGCGGAAACGAGCAGCAGCGGCTGAGCGACATGGTTGAGCGCCGGCGTGAGCGTGGTGGCGGCGGCGCTCGAGGCGCCGAGGCCGATGAAGGCCAGCACCCCGGAAGCGGCCGCGGGCAGCATCGCGACCATCGGCACGCAGCTCGCGATGAGCCCCGCGCCGCCGAGTGCCCGGGCGGTCGTTGCCGTCGAGGGACCGGTCGGTCATCCATTGGCTTCGCTGTACGACTGCGCTTCCGAATTTGGGGTCGTTCGGCAGCGGAGCGCGTCGAGCATGGAACCGCCTCACGCCTTCAGACGCCAGCCGAGCGTCAGGAGACGGTCGAGCGGGCGACGTTGAAGAGCTCCGCGAGCTCGGCGCTGGCGTTCTCGCCGCTGAGATGTAGCGCGACGAGGTGAGCCTCCTGGCGTTCGGTGAGCTTGGGTTGCTGCCGCGCAGGCGGCCCTTGGCCTTGGCGACCTTCACGACCTTCACGCCCTCGCGCGTGCGCGCGGATCAGCTCGGCTTCGAACTCGGCGACCATGGCGAGCACGTTGAACAACAGCCGGCCGACGGAGTCGGGTCGGGTCGTGCACCGAGCCGCCGAGGTTGAGGCGGACATGGCGGCAGGCGAGGTCGTCGACGATGTCTCTGGAGTCGGGCAGCGAGCGGGCGAGCCGGTCGAGCTTGGTGACGACGAGCGTGTCGCCGGCGCGACAGGCGGCGCGAGCGCTTCGCGCAGGCCGGGCCGGCCGCGGCGGGTGCCGGTGAGGCCGTGATCGACGTAAATGCGCTCGGGCTCTACGCCGAGCGCTTGCAGACCGTTGCGCTGGGCGGTGAGATCTTGGGCATCGGGGGAGACGCGCGCGTACCGATCAGTAGTCCGGACACGCCCGGAAGTGTTTCCAGTATGTCGGACGTTGACCGGGCATTTCATTGGGCGGGTCTTACGAAACACTCGGCGCTGCGCCGGCGGGCTGGGGGAGGGGACGGGTGTCCCGGTGGGGTTCGGCTAACGGGAGGCCTTCGCTTACCCGTGCCCGCGCCCCTTTTCGGTGTCGCATGCGCGGAAGTGTCGATGGTGCCGCCAGCCGTCACCGCAGCCGCCGTTAGGATGTGGGTATGGCAGATGATCGCTGCGAGTTGCTCTGCTTGGACCTTCCGCGTGCGGAGCGCATCCGCCACCGGCTCGACGACCAGCTGATTGCGGCGGCCTCTGTGCGGGCCAAGGCGTTGGGCGATTCGACGCGCTTGACGGTCGCGCTGGCGCTGCGTGAGGGCGTCGAGCTGTGCGTCTGCGATCTCGCGTGGATTGCCGGCCGGGCCGAGAACCTCGTCGGGCACCATCTGCGCGCCCTGCGTTCCGCCGGGCTGGCCGTTTCGCGGCGCGAGGGCAAGATGGTCTTCTATGCGCTCACCGAGACCGGCCGTGAGCTCGTGGACGCGCATCTCTCGGCGAGCAGAGCCGCGACATGACGCCGCCGGCGGAGTCGCCGACCGTCGACGTGGCGGCAGCGGGGCGCCAATCGACAGCCGGTCGTCGTTCGACGGTCGAGCGCGATCGGCTGATCCGCCGGGCCAAGGGGCTGTCGTGGCTGAGCCTGGGGTGGATGACCATCGAGGGCGTGGTCGCGATCACCGCGGCCATCGGCGCCGGGTCGGTCGCCCTGCTGGGCTTCGGGATCGACTCGGCGATCGAGGGCCTCGCGTCGGTGATCATCATCTGGCGCTTCACCGGCAGCCGCCGGCTGACCGAGGACGCCGAGCGGCGGGCGCAGAAGCTCGTGGCGATCAGCTTCTTCATGCTCGCCCCGTATGTCGCTCAGGAGGCGGTCCGCACGCTGCTCGCCGGCGAGCGCCCGTCCACGAGCTGGGTGGGGATCGGCTTGTCGATCTCGAGCATCGTGATCATGCCGCTGCTCGGCCGGGCCAAGCAGCGCATCGGGGCGCGACTCGGCTCGGCGGCCACCGCCGGCGAGGGCTCGCAGAACCTGCTCTGCGCCTATCTGGCCGCCGGCGTGCTCGTCGGCCTGCTCGCCAACACGGGGTTCGGATGGTGGTGGGTTGACCCAACGATCGCGCTGGGCATCGCGGCCGTTGCCGTCAAGGAAGGTCGCGAGGCCTGGGCAGGGGAGGGTTGCGCCTGCGCCGACGTCCCGGGCCTGGAGGCCGATCAGGCGTGCCGGCAGGAGTGCTGTCGCTGATGGCCGGGCACGACCATGGTCACGACGGGCGTTCGCACGGCGTCTCGGCCGATGCCGACCGCGGCAAGCTGGCGATCGCTCTCGGGTTGATCGTCGGATTCATGGCCATCGAGGTCGTGGTGGGGATCACCGCGCACTCGCTCGCGCTGCTCTCCGACGCCGCGCACATGCTCACCGACGCGGGCGCGATCGCCCTCGCGCTGCTCGTTATCCGCCTCGCGCAGCGCCCGGCCGGTGGCCAGCTGACGTTCGGTCTCAAGCGCGCGGAGATCCTCTCCGCCCAGTTCAACGGCGCGACCCTGCTCGTCCTCGGGCTGCTGATCGTCTACGAGGGCATCCGGCGGCTCATCGAGCCGCCCGGCACCCAGGGGGTCGCGCTGCTCGTCGTCGCGCTGATCGGGGTCGCGGTCAACCTGATCGCCGCCTGGACGCTCAGCAAGGCCAACCGGCAGAGCATGAACGTCGAAGGCGCCTTTCAGCACATCCTCACCGACCTGGCCGCGTTCATCGCCACCGCGATCGCCGGCGCGGTCATCCTGCTCACCGGCTTCGAGCGCGCCGACGGGATCGCCGCGCTGATCGTCGCCGCGATCATGTTCCGCGCCGCCTACGGGCTGCTGCGCGACTCCGGCCGCGTCTTCCTCGAAGCCGCCCCGCCGGGCCTGAACCCCGACGAGATCGGCCCGGCGATGGCCGGCGGGGCGGGTGTCACCGAAATTCATGACCTGCACGTCTGGGAAGTCACCTCTGGCTTTCCCGCGCTCTCCGCGCACGTGATCGTCCGCCGCGACATGGACTGCCACCAGGCGCGCCGTGACCTCGAGGCGCTCCTGCATGAGCGCTTCGAGCTTGAGCACACCACCCTGCAGGTCGACCACGAAGGCGGCGAGCTCGTTCCGCTCGAGCTGCCCGAACAGCACATCGACCCGTCGTGACGCGTCGGCTTCCCGTCCTCGCCACCGGCGCGGCCGTAGCCCTGACGGTGCCGGTGCTGCGCCGCATGCGCCGCGAGTTCGACGCCACCGGGGAGCTGAGCCCGCCGACGGTGGCCGCCATGTACGCCTGCTACGCCGCCCACGCCACCGCCACCGCGCAGGCCGCTCGTCACCGGTCCGGCGCCCTCCCACTTTTCCCGCGGGCGGGCGCCTGGGCGGGCGCCGTGCTTATCGCCGCCGGCATGACGCTCTGCGCCGCGGGCATGGACCGGTTCGCGAGCGTCGGCCAGATCTCCGGCACCGACATCGGTGATCTCATGACCGGCGGCGTCTACCGCTACAGCCGCAATCCGCAGTACACCGGCTATATCGCCCTTCTCTCGGGCGTCGGGCTTGCGCGGCGGTCGGGCGGTGTGCTTGCGCTCGCCGGCGCCGCGGCGCTCGTCTTTCGCTGGTGGGTACCGGTCGAGGAGGACCACCTCGAACGCGACTTCGACGCCACCTACCGCCGCTATCGAAACCAGACCCCCGCTGGCTCGGAGTACGACACGCCTAACCCTCCAGCAGGATCGGCGACGGGCGTGCGCCCTCGCGAAGCCGTCCCGGTAGCCGATCCGCTCACGGCACCCGCGTCGAGCGGTCTGCGGGCTCTGCCACTTGACCTGCGCGAGCCCTGCCGCTTCACCTGTGCCCGACGGCCGCGCCCGGCGCAGCGCGGCCTGTGCTCCAGACGTGTTGCCGGCGCGGCCGGTGCAGTCGGTGGGCCGCGCAGGTCGCCCGACGCTCCCGACGCACGTCTTCGCGTTGCACTCACTCCGAATTGCCAGCACGCTCAGCTGCCCGACGAGTTGTCGGGCGCCTCTACGCGCTCGCCGTGAGCGAAGGTGGTGGTACGCCGTGCCGGCCTAGCCCGGCCCGGTGGGCAGCGCCGCGCGGGCTTCGAGGAGCCGCAGGAGAAGGTCCGCGAGTAGGACGACCTCCGCGGCAAGCGTGGGATCGTCGAACGGTCCTTGATCAGGTTGGTGAGCCGCAACGATCGCCTCACCCGCCCCGCAGCGCCCGCGCGCCCGGCACCCGCCGGGCGCAGCGCGGTCAACGCCGCCCTCGACGAGCGCTCTGTCGAGACGGCGACGAAACGGCTGAGCCGTAGCGAGAGGTCTCGCGGTTCGGAGCATCACTCTCGACCGCTCGCAGATCGAGGCGGACCTCGCCGGCGCGCGGGCCCCGCACACGCAGCTCGGGATCTTTGCGCTATAAGGCGGCGTCCCAGCTTGATTTCCACGGCCGCACCGAAGTCGAAGATCGTGACGGCGCCCCTGGTGTCGGGCCCGGAGCGTCCGCGGGCCGATGGGAACCCCGCGTGTTCGAACCGCCCCGTCCGGTGCGGGTTCGCACTACAGGCGGGTAGGAGGGGATCGTAAGCTCAGGACATGCGCGCGAGATCCCTAAGCCTGCTCGGCGTGCTCGTGCTCTTGACGGCTGGCTGTGGGAGCGCTGGCAGCACGACAAGCTCATCGTCGAAGCGTTCTTCTGTGCCGAGCCACGGTTCCAATTCGCCGTCCCTGTCCGCGGAGCTGCGCGACGCCGAGCATCCGTCCCGGCGCGACTTCCCTCCGGTGGGGGGTCGCACCCTTCAGGCTCTTGCGAATACGCTGAAACCTGGGCCGCAAGTTGGCCTGGCCGCCTCGGTGCTGCTACCCGGCGAGAATCGCGTGGCTTTTGGTCTCATCGGGCCCGACCAGAAGTTCATTTACGGCCGTTCTGCGGTTTACGTCGCCCGCTCGCCGCGAGATACTGCACGTGGTCCGTTCGTGGCGCCGGCGGACTCATTCGTCCCGTCGAGGCCGTTCTTGAGCAAGACCGCAGCGGCCGACACCGCCGACATCAAGGCGATCTACGCCACTCAGGTGGCGTTCAAGCGGCCCGGCACGTACTCATTGCTGATCATCAGCAACGTCGGGGGAAAGCTCCTTGGCGGCACCTCGCAGCTAAAGGTACGGGCTACGAGCCCGATCCCGCGGGTCGGGGCTCGAGCGCCCCGCATAAGCACCGATACCGTCGCGTCGGCCCACGGGAACCTCAACACGATCGATACGCGTATCCCGCACGACGACATGCACACGACGAACTTCCGTGACGTGATCGGAAGGAAGCCGGTCGTGTTGCTGTTCTCGACACCGCAGCTCTGCCAGTCGCGGGTATGTGGACCGGTAACCGACCTGGAGCTTGAGTTGGAGCACACCTACGGGAAGCGAGCGGCATTCATTCACGAGGAGGTCTATGTCGGCAATCAGGTCAATCAAGGCTTACGTCCCCAGCTCCGGGCGTTCCATCTTCAGACGGAGCCATGGCTGTTCACGTTCGACAGGACGGGACGAGTCGCCGCGCGCCTAGAAGGCGCGTTCGGCATCAACGCTTTCAGGGCGGCGGTCACGGCGGCCCTGCGCTGAGCGTCGCCAGCACCCTGTGTTCGCCGGAGGGAGATCTGGATCGGATAGCCGGAGGCCCGAACCCGGAGGCCCACACGTTCCCCGCAGCCCTGGACTCTCGGCTCCCGCGGGTTCCGCGGAGGCAAGCCAAGGTCTACTACACTGCATCGTACTTCGAGTCTTAGGAGGACGGTATGGCTCTAGCAACCGTCGGCGCGACCCTCGCTCCGTTTGCCCTGCTCGCCTGCCCGATCGGTATGGGCCTGATGATGTGGATGATGATGCGCGGGACGAGAGGTCGTGGGGATGCCTCGTCAGTGTCGACCCCGCCTTCGTCCCAACCGACTCCGTCGTCGCTCGAGGCCCTTCGCAACGAGCAGCGTCGGCTCTCGGACGAAATAGACCGGCTTGAGGGCGAAGACCACGGTCGAAATGAAAGCCCGGCCGGGATGCGATCGTGAGCGCGTGGTTGCTGCTCCTAATCGTCCTCGCGAGCGCGGCGTGTCCGCTCCACATGTGGTGGCAGCATCGACGCGGTCGCGCGTGTTCCCCCGTCGCCCTTGGGGGGGCGGAGCGCGATGTTGTCGGAGCGGATCTCGACGCGCTCCGCCGACGCCAGGTTGAACTGGCCGCCCGCATCGCGGCGATTGACGCGGAACCTCGCGGAACGCGAGAGCCTGGCTCGGCTCCCGCGGCCTAGGGTCGACTCGCAGAACGGTTCCGGCCAACACCGCCAGCGGGGTGATCATTGCGCCGTAGCTGCCGACGGTTCGCCGCCGGCCGTGGAAGTGAACAAGACGCACCTATCGTTCCTCGTCGTCCTCGATGAGTTCCCTGCCGGCGCGTACTATGGACCCTAGGAGATAATGCGTTCTCTATCGTGTCGCTGGCCGCTGCGCACGGGGCTCCTTGCGAGCGCTTTGGTGATCGGCGCATGCGGAACAGCTCAGACGGTGGGTGGGGCTGGCGGCCCGGTGCCCTCCCGACAACGGTCCCGAGCCGCGCTCGTTCAGCTCCGCACGCAGGCCGACCGCCTGCTCGACGGGGGGCTCCCGGCCTTCAAGGCCCGGCTCGCGAGTCTGCGCGGCACGCCGGTGGTCGTGAACCAATGGGCGTCATGGTGCGGGCCGTGTCGGTTTGAATTTCCGTTCTTCCAGCGCTTGGCCAAGCGATACGACGGCCGAGTCGCGTTCCTGGGCGTCGACGCCCAGGACTCTCGTGCGGACGCCACGGCGTTTCTGAAACGGCTGCCGGTCCCCTACCCGCATTTCTACGACGAGAACGCATCGATCTCGAGGACGTTCGGCGGCGGTCGGGCGTGGCCAACGACGGCGTTTCTAACGGCGAGCGGCAAGCTCGTCTTTACGCACATCGGAGCCTACGCGACGCAGGCAAAGCTCGACGCGGACATCGTCCGGTACGCGCTTCATGGTTAGCGCCCCTAGCGTCCTTCTCGCGTTCGCTGCTGGGCTCGTCTCGTTCGTTTCTCCGTGCTGTCTGCCCTTGGTGCCGGGCTACCTGGCGACGGTGTCGGGGGCGCGTCCCTCTGATCTCGGTCGTCGCGTAGATCCGCGGGTGATCCGGCGCAGCCTCGTGTTCGTGGGCACTTTCTCGCTCATCTTCATTCTGCTGGGGCTCGGGGCTACCGCCGTCGGTTCGTTCTTGTTCCAAAACCAGCCGACGCTGAACAAGGTCGCGGGCGTGGCGATCATCGTTATGGGCCTTCTCTTCCTGAGCTCGGTCTTCGTCACGCGCTTGAACCGGGAGTGGCGTCCGGAGGGGCTCATCGAGCGCGCGGGCAAGGGCGGCCCGGTGGTGGCCGGTGCGGCGTTCGCCATCGCGTGGACGCCGTGTGTCGGGCCGACCCTCGGCGCGATTCTCGGGCTCGCGTCGACGAGTCAGGGGACCGGGAGGGGCGCGCTCCTGCTCGCCGTCTACTCCGCGGGGCTGGCTTTGCCGTTCCTGTTCGCGGCCGTCGCGTTCAACACGGCGACGCGCGCTTTCGCGTTCTTCAAGCGCCACTATGTCGCGGTGCAGGCCGGTTCGGGGGTCGTCCTCATCGCCATGGGGGTGCTCGTGCTCAGTGGCGAACTGTTCCGCCTGAACATCCAGGCGCAGCACCTACTCAGCCAATACGGGCTGAACTTCTTCCAAAGCATCTGAGGCGAGCCAATCGAGATCCTGTACGTGAGGCGTGCCAATCGAGATCCTGTACGTGAGGCGTGCCAATCGAGATCCTGTACGTCGACGGCAGCGCCGGCGGTACTCGCCGGCCTGCTCATCGAGGCTTCAGCCGACAGGCGCGTAGCGGGTCGCCTTACCCGAAGGTGAAAGCGAAGCCGGAGATCCCGGGGTCGAACTCGAGGGTCAGGCGGCTCTCCGCGACGGCTGGGAGCGAGACGAGGCTGTAGAGACGCTGCCCGCGAACCGTGACGATCCCGCCATGAACGTCGGAGCCGGCCTGCGAGGGCCGGATGGCGCGTCCGTCGAGCAGAACACGCAGGTGTCGTGGACGCCCGTCGACAGATCCGAGGACGAGGAAGACCTTTTGTGCTTGGACGTCGGTGCTGAGGGTGGCCTTCTTGGCGGCGGTCGCCCGTTCGTCGGTGATGGTCCAGCGGCCGCCGTAGGAGAACTTGCTGAGGCCGGGGGGCGCAACCGCGCGGTAGTCGTGGGTGCCGTTACGCGGTGCAGTGGGAACGAAGCGCTCCGCTCGCGCGGTACCGAGATAGGTCTCCGGCGTGGCGAGGCGGGTCGCCGTCTTGTCTCCTTCTGCGTTGGCCGGCGAGCCCAGCGCTCGCGCGGCGCCGGCCTCGGCGAGCAGGGTCCGCACGGCGGCTTCCCCTCGTGGGTAGTCCCCCTCGCCGAAGTGGGTGTAGCGCACGCGCCCGCGGGCATCGATGAGGTAGTCGGCGGGCCAGTACTCGTTGCCGTACGCCTTCCAGGTCCCGAGGTTGTTGTCCTGGGCCACGGGATACTTCAGCCCGTTCTGCTCGATGGAGGCTCGGACGTTATCGGCGTTGTGCTCGAACGAGAACTCGGGACTGTGCACTCCGACGATCGTCAGTCCGACTTGCCGGTACTTGGCGTCGAGCGACTTCAGGTAGGGGAAGGTGCGGATGCAGTTGATGCACGTGTAGGTCCAGAAGTCGACGAGCACCACTCGTCCCCGCAGCGAGGCGAGCGTGAGCGGCTTGTTGCCCCGGGTGTTGAACCACTGCTGGGTGTCGGTGAATTCCGGGGCGCGGCCGAGTACCGGCAGCGGCGGCGTCTTCACCCCGGGGATCGCGACGGCGGCGCCGGCTGCCCGCTGGGAGGCGGTTGAGGAGGCAGAGTCGAATTTGGCTCGTCCACCTCGGACGCTGTCCAGCTGCGCCTTGATGGCGCCTGATTGCTGGAGCCCGTCGGTTGGCGATGTCAGAAACGATGGGAAGTCGCTGGCCAGCGCCGTGGTGAGGCGGAGATCGAGCTGCTGGGAGAGGGCCAGCGCGGTGAGCAGCATCATCACACCGAGTCCACGCTGGAGCGCGAGCCCCCGACCCGCCGCTCGCATCCGACCCAAAACCCTCCGGCCTCCGAGCGCGATGAGGAACAGGGTCAGGGCGAGACCGATCCCGAACGCGACGGCCACTGCGACGAGCCTCCCCGAGGCTCCCTGCGTGGCGCTCACCGAGACGACGGCGGCGAGGATCGGCCCGGCGCACGGTGCGCAGACAACTCCAAGCGCGGCCCCGACTCCGAGCCCGGACCAGATGCCGCTGCCGGAGCTTCGCGGCCCCAACCGCGAGAGCGGCGCGAGCGGGCGTTCCAGAGCCTCGGCCAATCGGGGCACGAGCAAGGAGACGCCGAAAAGCGCCAGGACGAGGATGGCGAAGTTACGAAGGGACTGATCCCCGAACCCGAGGCCGTCGATGATCGAGGCGACCCCGATGACGGTGAGCGTCATCGTCGTCGTCAACCCGACCACGATCGCGAGCGGACGGCGCCGTCCGCCCGTGGAGCTTGCGGCGAGCAGCGCGGGCAGCACCGGTAGGACACACGGGGTCAGTCCCGTGCCGGCGCCGGCTACGAGCGAGAAAACGAGAAGAAGCACCATGGCGGTATCGCGAGCCTACGATCGTTCGTAGTACTGCTGAGGCCGTGTCGCCAGCGCGTCACGGACTGTTCAGAACTCCCCAGCTCCACTGCCGCACCCTCGGCCTCAGCACCGCCTAGTGGATCGGTGCGGTGGGCGTACTAGCCTCTGTCGTAGTGCGGAGGATCCGAGGACGAGGTTTATGACGCGCGGACGGCGGGTTCACCGAGCGTCGGGCGCCCGTTAGGATTTCCGCGTGACGAAGCCGGCCACCGATGGGTTCACGCCCCCGCCGCTTCATGAGCTCGAGTCAGAGGTCATGGAGGAAGTCTGGGCGCTCGGCGGGGAGGTCAACGTCCGCGTGGTCATGGAAGCGTTGAACGCGCGCGCTGAGAAGCAGCGCAAGTACACGACGATCCTGACGATCATGAGCCGGCTGGATACCAAGGGTCTATTCACGCGTCGCCGGGAAGGCAAGACGGACATGTACACGCCCATCTTCTCTCGCGAGCAATACGCGCAGGCCCGGACTGAGGCGCAGGTGGGGGCGCTAGTGAGTGAGTACGGCGACGTGGCGCTGGTCCACTTCGCCAAACAGATGGCGAGCCTTGATCCCAAGCGCCGCGATCAGCTACGGCGACTGGCGAGCCGTGGGTAGGGCTCGGGGAATCTTCGGCTTGCAGCTCCTCGTGGGCCTGTTCGGCGTTGGCGCGACGGTATTGCTCCTCGGCATCGCGGCGAGTTCGGTGTCCGTTCATACGGCGAGTGTCGAGAGTCTGCTGAGCGCGTGTCGCGCATGGGTTCTACCTCGGGCAACGTTTCCCCAATTCGTCGTGCTCGCCCTGGGCAGCTTGGCCTTCGCCGTTCTCGGGCTGGCGCTCCGGTCGGCGGTTCGCCAGCTGCACCACCGTCGGCGGTTCTTCGCAGGTTTGGCTGACTTACGCTCAGCGCCCGTCGGCCCGGCGGGCACGATGCTGTTCGCCTGCTCTCACCCGCAGGCGTTCTGTGCCGGTCTGCTTCGTCCCCGGATCTATCTCTCGGATGCGACGATCGCGCTGCTGAGCGCTGAGGAGCTCGCGGCGGTGCTGGCTCATGAAGCCCACCACGCGCGCTACCGCGACCCACTGCGCATCTTCTTCGCTCGCACGCTCTCGGATGCACTGTTCTTCCTCCCGGTGCTCCGTCGGCTCGCCGAACGCTACGCGGCGCTGGCCGAGCTCGCTGCCGACGCCGCCGCCGTGCGGCAAAACCACAGCGACCCCGCCCCGCTCGCCTCGGCGCTGCTCGCGTTTGACCGAGCCGCCGACCCTGCCGTGGTGGGCATCGCCCCTGAGCGCGTCGACCATCTTCTCGGCGAGCGCCCGAGGTGGCAGCTCCCTTTGGCGCTCTTGGCGTGGGCCGTCGTCGTAGTGGGAGCCCTCGTGATCATTGCGCTCCGCACTGCTGAGGCCACCGTGCACAGCACGATCGATCTGCCCCTGCTGGCGTCGGAGCTGTGCATGGTGATGATGGCGGCGGTCCCGCTGATCATGGGGGCTGGCGCGCTGCTTGGCTCGCGCAGATTGTTGGGGCACCTGCGCGCCTAGCAGCAGACTGCGTCTTTCAGCGCGTTGGCCTTTGCGCCCCGCCCTGGCGGGCCGCGTGGGGACGACCGGCGACTGCGGCCGCGATTCCGGCTTGAAGCTGGGCGGTCGACACGACACCGATGACGTGGTTGACCACGTCCCCCCGCGCGCTGATGAAGAACGTCTCCGGTACCCCGGTCGCGCCATAATGGCGGGCGACGTCGTTCGTCGGGTCGCGGATGTTGAGGTAGTCGATGTTGAAGTGACGCGTGAAGGTGCGTGCGTCCTCAGTGACGTCCTGCATGTCGAGACCGACGAACAGCACCCCCCTTGGGCGAGCTCCTCGCCACGTGCTTTCGAGAACAGGTGCCTCCCCGCGGCAGGGCACGCACCACGATGCCCAGAAGTTCAGGACGTACGGGTGGCCGCGTAGCTCGGTGCTCGTGACCGACCGGTCGGCGAGCGCGGGCGCGAGGCGTGCCGTGAGCCTTGGTCCGAGACGCCCGGTCTGCAACACGGCGAGTCGGTATGACGGCGCCCTCGCAACGTGGTCCCGAGCGAGCTGGTCGTCGATCGTCGTCGTCGGATTCTCGGAGACCAGCCCGTAGCCGAGGAGGACGATTAGGGACACGGGGGCGAGCGCGCCGAGCGCCCGAACCAGCCAGCGCAGCGACCCGTGTCGCTGCGTCGCCGAAGTTCGCTGTTCGGTCCCGGGACCATCCTGGTCTGAGACGCTTTCGTTCGACCCGGTCGTCCTGTCGGCGCTACCGGTCATGGGCGGCCAACTTCGGTGGTCGAACTGTCTCGGGCCGGTTGAACGCGTAGTAGCGCTGGCTCATGAAGTGCCCGTTTGTCACGAGTCGGGATCGAAGCACGAGGTCGCGGGTCGGGTCGATCGAGATCTGCCACCACCCGGGGGTGCCCGGGTCCATGAGGCCGACGACGGCGACACGCCGGCCGCCTTCGGTCCGCGAGCCGAGGAGGTAGATCGACCGTGCGTAGGTCGACCAGTTGAACCAGCTTCGCGTGCGGAAGGGGAGGCCGCCGCCGAATCGGCCCCGTTGCCATCCCATCCTCAGGTCCGGGCGCTCCCACTGCGTCGCGCCGATCACAATGCTCTTCACGCCCCCGTTGGTTTTGTAGGCGAACCGGTTCGGCGCTTTGAGCCTGTAGTTCGTGATGGCGAAGCGCCCGGGAGTGCTCGAGACCCGCTCGTTTTCGCGCACGCTCCTGAGTGCCCGCATGCGCGCCTCGGCTCTATCCAACAGCCGCCGCGCAAGCTTCGTTCCGGCTGGTCGCCACCGAGTCCTGAGGCGCGCGGTATAGGTGCGGCCGTGCTGGCGGACCTCGACATCGAGGTGCGCCGGGGCGCCGGGCGTGGCGAAGCGCAGACAACCGACTCCGCACGGGGTGTGGCTCGCACCTCGAACTGAGAAGGGATCCTTGGCCGGATCGCCGTCCAGTCCAGTCAAGTCCCAGGACGTGGTGTAAGAGGTTCGCGTTGTTCATCTCGTCGGTGAAGCGGTTGGCGTCTCAGGCCGCGTGGAGCTCGAGGACCTCCTTGTCGTCTTGGGTTTGATGGGGTCGCCCTCGCGCTCCGCGGGATCGCGACGCTGACCGCGTAGATCGGGATCACCGCGACCGAGTACTCCTCCGGCCCCAGCACCAACCCCTGCGCCAGGAGCAACACGCCACAACCACCACAACTTGACACCGACGTTCATCTCAGAGGCTTGATGCGGTTGGGCTTGGAGCGGTCCGGGCGGGAATGCGCTGGGAGGAATGCGGAAGCGCGCGGCGACTGGTCGACCGTGGCCCCGATAGGGGCTCTGAGTGACCAGTCGGCTTGATCCCCCCGCGTTTCCGGCGTCCCACTGTCGCAGCGTGGCCCCTGGAGGGGCTCTTGCTCGACAGTCGGCGCGAGGCGCCGGCGCTCGCCCCGTGCCTCGCGGTCTCGTCCCGGCTGCCTTCGTAGCCCGAGTCTGTGCGAGCGCCTGGCCCCGCGGAGAAGGAGCGCGAAGACTTGCTGGTCAACGTTCAGGCGCTACGCAAGCTCGGGTTCGAGATGGCCTGCCGGACGCGCTGCAGGGCATGGTTGCCGAAGCCGCTGGCTTTGGGGCGGCGACCCAAGCCTCCCGATCTGGTCCGCAGGTGGCTCGCGGCGCACCATCAGCCATGAGCCCTACGCTCCGCTCGCGTCATGCCGAACGTCGACGCTGCCTGCTTTCTCCTCGCGCGCAACCCCGACGCCGAAAGCTCCCTGCCCTACCTGCTGCGGCTGCCCGTCGAGGGCGGCGTCCTGCTCAAGGCGCGGGAGCCCTGGCCGGTGACCGCGCGGGTCTACTGCCATCCGCTCGAGACCTGGCCGGCGGACGCCGAGTTGCTCGAGCAGGTCCCGGTCCGGAGCTGCCGGCGGCGCGGCGCGGCGATCGACCTCGTGCTCGACCGCGCGCGGAACAGCCGCTCGCAGGTCGTCTTCGCGCAGCCGAGTGCCGGGCGCGCCGGCGGGCGGCCGATGATCTTTTGGCAGACGCCGCGAACGGCGCAGCGCGCGCGCCCCGGGCAGCGCGTGCCCACGCGCCGGGCAGCGCGCGAGGGAGAGCTGACGATCCTCGTCGACACCCGCGAGCGCTACCCCTACCGGTTTGCGGCGCGGCCCGTGGTGCGCGAGCGCGGCGCGCTGGCCGCCGGCGACTACGCCGTCGGTGACCGCGCGCGGCCCGTCGCGGCGGTCGAGCGCAAGACCCTCGAGGACTTCACGAGCTCCCTCGTCGACGGGTCGCTGAACTTCGCGCTGGCCGAGCTGGCGGCCCTGCCCGCCGCCGCGGTCGTCGTCGAGGAGCGCTACGGCGCGCTGCTCAAGAGCAGGCACGCGCAGCCCGGCTGGCTGCTCGAGCTCGTCGCGCGTCTCCAGGTCCGCTACCCGGCGGTGCCGATCGTCTTCGCCGACTCCCGCAAGCTCGCCGAGGAGTGGACCTACCGGTTCCTCGCCGCGGCGCTGGCCCACCACGCGTCCACCGACGCGCCGCCCCGCCCCGCCCCCTGAGCGACGCCCGCCCTCCTCAGATGCCGCGCTCGGCGGCCAGCGCCTGGAGGCGGTCGTCGATCTCGGGGATGCCTCGCGCAGCGCGTCCAGCTTGTTGCGGGTCACCGGGCTCGTCGTGACGACGTCGGCGTTGCGCAGAACACCGCGCTCGCTGTCGGTCTCGGACAGGCCCGATTCCGTCTCCTGTCCCTCACCCGGCGAACCGGTCTCGGGGGACCGAGGGCTCATGCTTCGCCGCCGGCCGACAGGGGTACGGACCCACGTGGGGGGGACCGCGTCCGGATCCGGAGCAGTGACCGTCGCCGGCTACGCCGGCTCGGAGCTCAGCCGCCGCGCGCTCGAGTACGGGGCGCGCCGGGTCGGCCCGGGCGGACGGATCATTCTCGGAGGCTCGGCCCGCCTCAGCTGTCCCTCCGAGGAGACCCGGGGCGAGCACCTGGAGCGGGGCTCGCACGCGCTGCTGCCCGAGGCGGACTGCCCCGTCGTGGTCGTTCCGCCGCGTTAGCGCGGCGCGCCATGGTCAGGGAATGCGTCGTCGTCGGGGCGGGCCCCGCCGGGCTCGCCGCCGCGGGCGCGCTCGCGGCCGGCGGCGCGCGGCCCCTCATCCTCGAGCGCGACCGGGTCGCCGCGAGCTGGCGCCACCGCTATGACCGCGTGCACCTGAACTCCTCGAGCTGGTTCTCCCACCTGCCCGGCTACCGCTTCCCGGCGCCCTACGGCCGCTTCCCCTCCCGCGACGAGCTCGTCTCCTACTACGAGGGCTACGTGAGGGAGCGCCGGCTCGAGCTGCGCACGGGGACCGCGGTCCGCCGCCTGAGCCGCCACGACGGCCGCTGGAGGGTCGAGACCTCCACCGGCGCGATCGAGGCGGATCGGGTGATCGTCGCGACCGGTAAGGACCACACTCCCACCGTCCCGGACTGGCCGGGTCGAGCGGACTTCCGCGGCGAGCTGCTCCACGCCGCCGCCTATCGCAACCCCGAGCCCTATCGCGGACGGCGGGTGGTCGTGGTCGGCGCCGGCAACTCGGGCGCGGAGATCGTCCTCGACCTCGGCCAGGGTGGAGCCGCGCGGGCGATCCTCGCCGTGCGAACTCCGCCGACCCTGATCAAGCGCTCGATGCTCGGAATCCCCAACGACGCCTACGCGATCGCACTGCGGCCCCTGCCGGCGAGGCTCGTCGACGAGCTCGGCTGGTGGGCGCAGCGGATGAGCTTCGGGGACCTCTGCCACCACGGCTTCGTACGCCCGCCCGAGGGGCTCTACACGCGGCTGAAGCGGGACGGGACGATCCCGACGATCGTGACGCTCGAGTTCCGCGACGCCGTCCGGGACGGCCTGATCGAGGTCGTGGCCGGCGTGCGCGGGCTCACGCAGACCGGCGTCGTGCTCGAGGACGGCCGGCGCCTGCCCGCCGACGTCGTCCTCGCCGCCACCGGCTACTCCCCGGGGCTCGGGACCTCGTCGGCCATCTCGGCGTGCTCGACGCCGAGGGGTGTCCGCGCGCCCACGGCCCCGACACGCTTCCCGGGGCGCCGCGGCTGCACTTCGTCGGCTTCACCCATCCGATCAGCGGCAACATCCGCGAGACCCGCCTCGTGGCCGAGCGGCTCGCGCGGGCGGTGGTCGGCGGCGGGTGCTGAATCCGCTACCGCCGGCGCTCCTCGCGCGCGATGTGGCGGCGCAGGACGGCGCGTAGGACGACGGTGACGAGGACCGCGACGATCAGGAAGGCGAGGATCCGCAGCCCGAGCGCCACGTCCACCGTGCGCGCGACCGAGACGCCGAGGACGATCCCGCCGACGGCGGAGATGAGCGTCACGTTCTGCCTCGTCACCCCCACCGTCGTCTCCGGCGCTCGCGGGACCGGTTCGGCGCCATGAACTGCAGTATGGCCCGCCGCTCCGGCCTAAGCTTCCCGGGTGCGCTCGAGCTCGTCGCGGCGGTCGAGAATGGCGTGGGCGATCCCGCTCGGCGTCGTCGTGCTCGTCCTGCTCGGGGCGGGGTTCCTCGTCCTCAGCCGCTCGGGCGCCGAGCTCGCCGCCGATCCGAGCGCGCTCGCGCGCGTCAAGGTCCAGACGTTCGGGGGCGAGCTGGTCAGCGCCCGGGCGCTCGACCCGCGGGGCCGGGCGATCCCGCTCGCGGTCGCCGGCGGCCGCCTGACGCCCAGGCAGAAGCTCACGCCGGGGGAGCGCGTGACGGTGGACGTCACCGTCCGCCGCCCCTCCTCGGTGGGCTGGCTCATCGGGCACGAGCGCCACGAGCGCCTCACGGTGCGCGCGCCGGTGGCCCGGGTGACGCGCCGCTGGCTCACGGTCGCCGGCGGCGCGGGCGTGCGCGTGAGCTTTGACCGCCCGGTGACGCGCGCGCTCATCGGCGCCCCCGGGTCGACCCGCGTCGTCCGCGCTCAGGGCCGCTCGCTCTTCGTCGCCCGCGGCGGGGGGACGGGCAGCGTGCGCGTCGCCGCCGCGGCGCGCACTTGGGAGCGGCCGGGCGCGGCGGAGACCGTGACGTGGTTCCCGTGCTCGCGCCGGCCGGTGGCCGTCGTCACGCCCTCGCCGTCGGGCCGCCTCGCGCCCGGCCAGTCGCTGCGGCTCACCTTCTCCGCACCCGTCCGCTCGGCGCTCGGCTCCGCGCGGCCCGCGCTCGACCCCGCGACGCCCGGGCGCTGGACACAGCCCGACAGCCACACTCTCGCCTTCACCCCCTCCGGCGTGGGCTTCGCGCTCGGCACCCGTCCGCGCCTGCGCCTGCCGCGGGCGCTGGCCGTGGGCGGCCCCGCGGGCACGAACCTGCGCACGACCGCGCAGGTCGAGTGGAAGGTGCCGCCCGGCTCGACCCTCCGCCTGCAGCAGCTCCTCGCGCAGGCGGGCTACCTGCCGCTCACCTGGAAGCCCGCCGGGGCGCCCGTCCGGCGGGAGCGCGGGGCCGAGGTCGACGCCGCCGTCGATCCTCCCGCCGGGCACTTCTCCTGGCGCTACGCGAACACCCCGCCCGAGCTGCGGGCGCCGTGGAGCGAGGGGAAGGCCAACCCGATCACGCGCGGGGCGATCATGGCCTTCCAGAGTCGCCACGGCCTCGCGGTCGACGCCTTCGCGGGCGCGGCGACCTGGCGCGGGCTCATCGGCGACGCGCTCGCCGGGCGCCGCCGCGGCGACGGCTACAGCTACGTCTACGTCCACCGGGACACCCCGCAGCTCCTCACGCTCTGGCACAACGGGCGCGTCGTGCTGCGCTCGCCCGGGAACACCGGCGTGCCCGCCGCGCCCACCGAGCTCGGCACGTTCCCCGTCTTCGAGCACATCCCGGTGGGCACGATGAGCGGCACGAACCCCGACGGCTCGCACTACAACGACCCGGGGATCAAGTGGATCTCCTACTTCAACGGGGGGGACGCGCTGCACTCGTTCAATCGCGCCTCCTTCGGCACCCCCCAGAGCCTCGGCTGCGTGGAGCTGCCGCTCGCCTCGGCGGCGAAGGTCTGGCCCTACACGCCGATCGGCACGCTCGTGACGATCGAGCACTGAGCCGCCTTATCACGTCGTGACAAATCCGGGCGGGGCGAGGCGTCCGGATTCCCACAGGCACGGAGCGGGATTGTGGGAAAGCTCGGAGGATGACCAGAGCCGAACGTGCCGCCAACCTCGCCGGAGTCGTCGTCCCCTTCGCCGGCGTCCTCCTGAGCATCGTGCTGCTGTGGAACCGCGCCGTCGACGGGATCGACCTCGCCATCCTCGCCGCGACCTACTTCCTGACCGCGATGGGGGTGACGGTCGGCTACCACCGCCTGCTCACCCACCGCTCCTTCCAGACCCATCCGTGGCTCGAGCGCACCCTTGCCGTCCTCGGCTCGCTCTCGGTGCAGGGCTCCGTGCTCGACTGGGTCGCCGACCACCGCAAGCACCACGCCCACACCGACGAGGAGGGCGATCCGCACAGCCCGCACGTCGGGCACGGCTCGGGCCTCGGCGGCCTCTGGCACGCGCACACCGGCTGGCTGCTCGAGACCCAGGGGCAGGCGAACTGGAAGCAGTACGCCAGGGATCTCTACGAGGACCCGGGGATGCGGCGGATCGGCCGGCGCTTCCCCTGGCTCGTCCTCGCCTCCCTCGCCATCCCGACGCTCGCCGGCTTCGCGCTGCACGGCTTCACGCTCGAGGGCGCGCTACGGGGCTACGTGTGGGGCGGGCTCGTCCGGATCTTCCTCGTCCACCACGTGACGTGGTCGATCAACTCGGTCTGCCACTTCTTCGGCTCGCGCCGCTTCGACATCGAGGACCGCTCGACCAACGTCGCCTGGCTGGCGATCCCCTCGCTCGGCGAGTCCTGGCACCACAACCACCACGCCTTCCCGCGCTCGGCGGTGCACGGCCTGCGCTGGTACGAGATCGACGTCTCGGCGGCGATCATCCGCGGGCTCGAGCGCGTGGGCCTGGCCTGGAACGTCGTGCGGATCGCGCCCGAGCGGCAGGAGGCGAAGATGCGCGCGCGCGAGGCCGTCCGGGTGTAGGAGACGCGTGCGTAGGGTCCGCGCGTGCCCCTGGCCGCGACCTGGTTCCTGCGCCGCGAGCTCGAGCGCGCGTTCCCCGAGCGCCCGTTCGCCGTCGAGTTCTGGGACGGCGCGCGGGTCGAGGCGACCGCGCCCGGGTCCCCCACGTTCACGGTGCGGACGCCGAACGCCGTCGCCCGTGCGCTCGCCGCGCCGGGGCAGCTCGGGCTCGGGCGCGCCTACGTGTCGGGCGAACTCGCGCTCTCTGACCTCGACGCGGTGATGCGGGTCGTGGCCGAGTGGGAGCCGCCGGCCCTCGACCGCGGCGCCCGGGCGCGGCTCCTCCTCGCGGCGCTCGCGGCCAGCGGCCCGCGGCGGATCCCGTCGCCGCCCGCGGCCGAGCTGCGCCCGCGCGGCGCCCGCCACTCGCGCGAGCGGGACGCGCGCGCCGTACGCCACCACTACGACGTCTCGGGCGAGTTCTTCGCGCTCTTCCTCGACCGCTCGATGACCTACTCGTGCGGGATCTTCTCCCGCGGCGCCGAGGATCTCGAGGCCGCGCAGGAGGCCAAGCTCGAGCTCATCTGCGCGAAGCTCGGCGTGGAGGAGCGCGATCGCGTGCTCGACGTCGGTTGCGGCTGGGGGAGCTTCGCGATCCACGCGGCGAGGACGCGTGGCGCGCGTGTCGTCGGGATCACGCTCTCCTCCGCCCAGGCCGAGCTGGCCCGCGCGCGGGTGCGGGAGGCGGGCGTGGCCGACCGCGTCGAGATCCGCGTCGCCGACTACCGGGAGCTCGGCGGGGAGCGCTTCGACGCGATCGCGTCGATCGGGATGGTCGAGCACGTGGGGGAGGAGCGGATCGACGAGTACGCAGCCCGGCTCTCGGCGCTCCTCGGGCCGGGCGGCCGGCTGCTGAACCACGGGATCGCCCGCCTGCGCCACTCCGACCCCGAGGCGGGGCCGTTCTCCGAGCGCTACGTGTTCCCCGACGCCGACCCGCTGCCGCTCTCCCGGGTGCTGCGCGCGCTCGAGCTCGCGGGGTTCGAGCCTCGGCACGTCGAGGGCTTCCGGGACGACTACGCCGAGACCCTCCGCCACTGGGCGACGCGCCTGGACGCGAACCGGGCGGAGGCCGAGCACCTCGCCGGGGCGGAGCGCGTCCGGGTCTGGCGCCTATACCTGCGCGCCGCGCGCTCGGGCTTTCAGACCGGCTTCACGTCGGTCTTCCAGGTCCGCTGCGTGCGGGCGGGGTGAGCGCCGGTCCCCCGTCGAGCAGCCGCGTAGCGCTCCAGGCGAGTGAGCTCGAACGCGGACCAGTCTGCGGGATCGAGTCGACGAGGACGTCGAGGACGGTGACGAGGTCCCAGTGGCGCTGGCCGGGCAGGGGCCCGTCGCAGAACGAGGCCTCGGGGTCGGCGGCGACGAGCCTCAGGGCGGGACCCGGCGTCGGGGCGAGCAGCGTGAGCGCGCTACGCGCGCGGGCTCGCCGCCCGGGGTCATCGCTGCGTCCGCCTCGTCCTCCGCGGCTGGGGCGGGAGCCCGGACGAGGGCTACGCGCCGCGCGCCCCTACGACCCGCACGTGCTCGAGTGGACGGCCGCCGACGTCCTCGGTCACCGCTCCGCCGCCGGGCGCTGGCTCGACGAGCTCGAGCGCGCCCGGGTGCCCGTGTCGATGGTCTTCGCCGAGAACGACGACGGGATCGAGTACCTGCGCAATCGGGAGGGACGGCGCTCCCGGCGCGTGCAACGCTCAGGCATCGTGCGCGCCGTCGAGGTGCCGGAGGTCGACCACTCGATGCACCGCGCCTGGCTGCCCGACCGGATGCTCGCCGCGATCGACGAGCAGCTCACGCGAACCTGAACGCGGGCGCCGTTCGCCGGGGCCTGCCGGTGCGGGCCGTAGGCTCTCGCGCCGATGCACCACGACCCCATCTCCTACTTCCAGGCCGTGATCCTCGGGCTCGTGCAGGGCGTGGCCGAGCCGTTTCCCATCTCCTCGCTCGGCCACGGCGTGATCCTGCCGCGGCTCGCCGGGTGGGACATCCACCAGAACGACAAGTTCTTCCTCACCTTCCTCGTCGCCACCCACCTGGCCACGGCGATCGTCCTGCTGTTCTTCTTCCTCCGCGACTGGGTGCGGATCGCCCAGGGGCTCGGGCGCTCGCTCCAGCAGAAGGAGATCCGCTCCGACGACGCCGACGCGCGCCTCGGCTGGCTGCTTGTGGTCGGCACGATCCCGGCGGGACTCATCGGCCTGCTGCTCGAGCACCCGCTGCGCAAGCTCTTCGCCTCCTCGGCTTCGGCCGCGGCCTTCCTCATCCTCAACGGCATCCTGCTCCTCGCCTTCGAGCGCTTGCGCCGCCGCCCGCCGCGGGTCGCCGAGGACCCGGCGCCCACCGACGTCCGCCTGGCGCGGCTGACCTGGCGGCAGGCCGTCGCCGTGGGCACGGCCCAGGCGGCGGCGCTCGTCCCGGGCATCTCCCGCTCGGGCATCACGATGGGCGGCGGCCTGCTCGTCGGTCTCTCCAACGAGGACGCCGCGCGCTACGGGTTCCTGCTCGCCACGCCGATCATCGGCGCCGCGGCCCTCCTGAAGATCCCCGAGCTTTTCGGGCCGACGGGCAACGGCGTGCGCGGTCCGGCGCTGGCGGGCGCCGCGTGCGCCGCCCTCACGACCTACTTCGCGGTCAAGTTCCTGCTCCGGTTCTTCGAGACCAACCGGCTGACGCCCTTCGGCATCTACTGCATCGCCGCCGGGCTCATCAGCACCCTCGTATTCGCGCTGTAGCTCAGGCCGGGCGGCCGGCGTCCGCTCCGGTGGCGCCCGCGGGGCCGGACTGGAACCAGGCGAACACGAAGCATCCCGCGCCGACGACGAGCGCGGCGATGCCGTGCTTGACGTGGTGGTGAGCCGCCTCGGAGGAGCTCGCGCCCACGTGCCCGGGGAAGAACGAGGGCAGCCCGTGCGCGGTCGAGACGAAGTAGACGACGGCGATGACGAGGAAGAGGACGCCGAGGCCGACGACCGGGAGGATGAGGGCGGAGCGCTTGGTCATGGACGGGGATGGTAGGAGAGCGCCGCGGTCCAGACCCGACCGCACCGGACGCGTTCAGGCGGGGGCGGGCGCCGCTTGCGCTCCGTCGCCCGGGTCGGGCTCGAAGCAGAAGACCTCCCAGACGACGTCCGCGTGCGGGTCGACGGCGCTCGCGAACGCGCGCACCCGGCGGTCGAGGATGCGCTCGATGCTGTTCACGAAGTCGGGCCTCGTCGCCGTCTGGAAGGCCGAGCGGGAATCGCGCACGCGGTCGGCCTCGCCCAGCTCGACGAGCTTCAGCTCAGCGGGCAGCAGCACCTCCTCGAGGACGCAGACGAGGTTGTCGGGGCCCGCGAAGTAGGAGCGGGACCGCGTCGGGCCGCGGCCAAACTGTTCCTTGTGCAGCGCCACCATCGTCCTTGAGATCTCCCTCATGCCCGAGGGTGCGGTGTCTATGGCCATGACGGCGTCCTGTCTCTCCCTCAGAGGACGCGCGAGCAAGGCGGAGGAAGACAGAACCCCGAAAGCGGCTAAGCCTCCAGCGTAGCTCCCCGGCGCTCCCCGCCGGGCGGGCTACACGCTCGCGAGGGACTGGTGGTGGGCCAGCGTGCCCAGGCGGTCGAGCCCGGCGCGGAGGATGCGGGACACCTGCATCTGGGAGACGTCGAGGCGCTGGGCGATCTCGCTCTGCAGCAGGCCCTCGGAGAAGCGGAGGCGCAGGACCTGGCGCTGCACGTCGCTCAGGAACGGGAGGGCTGACTCGATCGCGGCGCGATCCTCGACAAGCTCGTAGCCGTCGTCCTCCCCCCCGAGGCGCTCGGAGAACATGAGCGCCGGCTCGCCGTCCGCCTCGTCGCGGCCCGGGGCGTCGATCGACAGGGACGTCATCGCCTGCCCGGCCTGGAGGGCGTCGGTGATCTCCTCGGGGGTGCGGCCGGTCTCCGCGCCGAGCTCCTCGACCGTCGGCGCCCGGCCGGCCCCGGCCACGAGCACGTCGGAGGCGACGCGGACCTCGGCCACCAGCTCCTGGGTCATGCGCGGCACGCGGACGGCCCAGGCCGTGTCGCGGAAGGAGCGCTTGAGCTCGCCGAGGATCGTCGGCACGGCGAAGGAGGTGAAGGCGAAGCCACGGTCGGGGTCGAAGCGCTTGAGCGCCTTGACGAGCGCGAGGTTGGCGGTCTGCACGAGGTCGTCGATGGGCTCGGAGCCGCGCGCGAAGCGCAGCGCGAGCTTGCGGGCCAGCGGCGCGAACTGGCGCACGAGCAGGTCGAGGTCCCGCGGATCCCCCTCGGCATGGAAGCGGCGGAGCAGGACCGACGCCTCACCGGGTGCCTTCTGAAGCTGGGACGGCGAAACAGACACGGCTCTCCGAGATCCCGGGAACGATGGTCAGAGCCGAAACCGCGCTCGTGGTCGCGGTCGCGTTGCCTTTGGTGCCGCCGGACGGACGTCCCCGGTGAGGTCGCCCGAGAGTCTCAGGGTAGACGAAGTCGTCTCGGATGCGAGCGCCGGGCCGACACGTGTCAGGGGCAGGACCGCGCGGTCGGGCCGGCCGGGGCGTACGAGACGGTGGCGCCGCGCCTCAGAGCTGACCGGCGTCGGTCTCCACGCCGAGCAGCAGCCGGCCCGCGAGCTCCCAGGTGGCGGGGTTGACCTGGAAGTGGGCGGTGGCGGTGTGGGCGTCGCGAAAGCGGCGGCCGAGCGGGGAGCCGGCGTAGATCGCGCTGCCGCCACCGAGGTCGTACATGTCTCGGGCGACCTCGGCGCTCGAGCGCACCGCGTGGGTGGCGGCGAGGCGCAGGCCGAGCCGCAGCTCCTCGGAGACCGGGGCCGGGAGCTGCGCCGCGGCCCACGCCGCGGCCACGGCCTCGTGGAAGAGCGCCCGCGCGGCGCGCAGCGCCGCCTCGGCCCGACCGACCGCGGCCTGGGTCGCGCTGCGCGCCGCCAGCGGCCGCCCGCTGCCCGGTGTCCGCTTCTCCTGCGCCAACCCGGTCAGCTCGTCGAGCGCGCCGCGCGCGTTGCCGAGCGCGGCGGCGGCGATCGACGCCGCGAAGAAGCCGAAGACGGGGAAGCGGTAGAGCGGAGCGTCGAGCACGGGGCCGTCCTGCAGCGCGAGCGTCCGCCGCGCCGGTACGGGGAGCGCGTCGGCCACGCAGTCGTGGCTGCCGGTGCCCCGCAGCCCGACGGTGTCCCACGTGTCGAGAACGTCGAGCTCGGCCCGGGGGAGGGCGGCGACCCGCAGGGCACCATCCGCCACGCAGCCGGCGAACAGCCAGTCCGCGTGGTCGATCCCCGAGCAGAACCCCCAGCGCCCGGAGACACGGAAGCCCTCGCCGTCGACCTCCGCGGCCCCCCGCGGCGCCCAGACGCCGGCGGCCACGGCGCCCGGGTCGCCGAACACCTCCCGGCGGCCGTCCTCCGGCAGGTAGGCGGCGAGCAGGCTGCTCGTGGCGGCGATGGACACGCACCAGCCCGCGGAGGCGTCGCCGCGGGCCACGGTCTCGGCGGCGGCGAGCACGAGCGCCGGGTCGGCCTCCGGCCCGCCCAGGGCGGCCGGGACCCCGGCGCGCAGCAGCCCCGAGGCGCGCAGGGGCGCGAGGACGGCGGCGGGCAGCCGCCGCTCGCGCTCGGTCTCCTCGGCGTGCGTGCGCGCGAGCACTGCGGCCTCGGCGGCGCTCCGCTCGAGCGCGGTGGCGGACTCTCGCGTCACGCCCGGAGTGTGACGGTTCCCAGACGCTTTCCCATGAGCAACCGCAGCTTCGTGATCGGCGTCGGGATGACGAAGTTCGACAAGCCCGGAACCAAGGCGGGCGACTACCCCGACTGGGCGCAGGAGGCGGGGCGGCGGGCCCTCGCCGACGCCGGGATCGCCTACGAGCGGATCGAGCAGGCGTGGTCGGCTGCTACGGCACGCCTGCGTGACCGACCTCGCCTCGACGTTCGATGGCTCGAATTCCTCGATCACGACCGTCGGGGCGGACATGTCCCTCGTCGAGCTCCACGACTGCTTCAGCGCCAACGAGCTCATCACCTACGAGGCGCTCGGCCTCGCTGCGAGGGGCGGGGGCACGAGCTCGTCGAGCGCGAGGCGACGACCTACGGTGGCGAGGGTCCCGTCGTGGAACCCCTCGGGCGGGCTCATCTCCAAGGGCCATCCGCTCGGCGCGACCGGTCTGGCCCAGTGCGCCGAGCTGACCTGGCAGCTCCGCGGGACGGCGGATGCGCGCCGGGTGCCGGGCGCCAGGGTGGCGGTGCAGCACAACATCGGCCTCGGCGGGGCGTGCGTGGTCGGCGTCTACCGCCCGGCCGCCTGAGAGTTCACTCACTGGCGGAGGGGATCCGGCCCGATCGGGTTCCCGCCGGGCTAGCCTCGGTCGCGTCCGGCCGGCTCGCCGCCGGACGCCCATGTCGGTCCTCCAGGCCCTCACCCGCCGGCGGTTCCTCCTCGGCGCCGCCGGCTCCGCCCTCGCCCGCGCCCTCGTGCGCGGCGAGTCGGCGCTCGCCGCCGGGATCCGCTCCGGGCCGCCGCGCGCGGTTGACTTCACGCTGGGGGTCGCCCGCGGGAACCTGACCCGTGACGCCGAGGGGCGGCTCGTCTCCCCGGTCCTCACCGCCCCTGGGCGCTTCGACCTCGCCGGTGCGCGCTGGGGCTCCGGCCCCGAGCACAACGACGTCGAGCTGCGCGGCCGGCGCCGCGGCGGCGCGTGGTCGCCGTGGACCACGGCGCCGCTGCTCAACGGCCACGCGCCGGACGGCCGCCGCGAGGCGCCGGCGGGAACCGACGGCGTGTGGTTCGGGGGCGCCGATCGCGTGCAGATACGGCTGCGCGCTCCGGTCGGCGGGCTCCGGCTCGCCTTCGTCAACGCGACGGGCACGGCGACCCTGGCGGCGCGGCGCGCGACGCGCGCCCGGCGCGCCCGCGCGGCGGCGGCCTCGGTGCCGACGATCGCGCCGGACGGTGCGCCGCCGATCATTCCGCGCCGCGTGTGGGATCCCCACGGCCAGTGCCGCCCGCGCGTGCGCGCGGAGACCGGCGCCGTCGAGCTCGCCTTCGTCCATCACACCGTGAGCGCCAACACGTATGGCCCGAGCGACACGGCGGCGATCGTCCTCTCGATCGGGCTCTACCACCGCAACACCAACGGGTGGAACGACATCGGCTACAACTTCCTCGTCGATCGCTACGGTCAGATCTTCGAGGGCCGCGCCGGGGGCGTGACCCGCGCGGTCGTCGGCGCCCAGGCGCAGGGGTTCAACTCCGCCTCGACGGGCGTGGCCAACATCGGCACCTTCGACGCCGAGGGCCAGACGGAGCGGGGCCTCTCGGCGCTCGTGCGGCTCATCGCCTGGAAGCTCGCGCGGCACGGGACGCCCGCCGCGGGCATGGTCACCGTGGTCTCCCAGGGCGGCGTCTTCAACCGCTTTCGCGCCGGCACGCCGGTCCGCCTGCACCGCGTCTCGGGCCACCGTGACGTCGACGCCACCGACTGCCCGGGGCAGGATCTCTACGGGCAGCTCGGCGAGCTGCGGGCGCGGGTCGAGTCCCGCGCCCTCGTCACCCAGCCGCCGACGTCGATCACCCTGGCGGGCCCGGCGGCCGCGGTCCGCTACGGCGGCGACGCGCTCCTCACCGGCCGGGTGCTGCTCGATCGGCGCCCGCCCCCGGCCGGAAGCGTCGTCGTCATCGGCAGCGCCGGCGCGATCGCCGCGGCACCCCTGGCGGCCGCGCGGACTCGGCCCGACGGCACCTGGAGCGCGCGGGTCTCGCTCAGCGCGGGTGCCGCGCTGCGCGCGGGCTTCGAGCCCGGCCCCGGCGCCGCGCCGCTGCGCTCGGAGATCGTGCGGGTGGCGGTGGCGCCGCGCCTGACGCTCACCGCGGCGCGCACACGGCTGCGCACAGGGCGAAGCGCCGCGCTCACCTTCAGGGCGCGGCCCGCGGTCGGTTCGCTCCGGCTCGTGCTCCAGCGCCGGGCGCACGGGCGCTGGCGCACGGTCCTCGCGCAGCCGCTCCGGCCGCGAGCGCGGAGGGCCCGCGTGACGCTGCCGCTCCCCGGCGCCTACCGCGCCCGGCTCGAGTGGGCGGGGAGCGCCGAGCTCGCGCGCGCCGACAGCCCGTGGCTGGCGCTCCGGGCGGGCGGCCCGGGGCCGGGGGGAGCGGGCACGTGAGCGGCGGCGCGTCGCGCGCCCCTCGCATCCGACCGAGAGATGCGCGATCATGCCGCGCCGTGCGTCGCGCTCTCCCGGTGCCGCTGGCGATCCTCGCCGGCCACGTGCTCGGCGTCGCCGGCGAGCGCTGCCGCCGGCCGTCCGGCCCGCTCTGCCTCTACGGCGAGTCCTCGGGCGCTGAGCTCGCGCTCAGCGGCGCCCCGCGGCCGGCTACCCGCCGGTCAGCAGTGCCCGCGCCGCCGCGACGACGGCGCCCGGCACCTCGAGCGCGGGCCAGTGGCCGGCCTCGGGGTGCTCGTCGATGACCTCCGCCGGGAAGCGCTCGCGGAGCCGCGCGGCCACGTGGGCGCCCGAGATCGGGTCTTGGTCGCCCCAGACGAACCGCAGCGGCACCTCCGTGCCCTCGAGCGCGCCGACCCAGCGCTCGCGGTACCCACGGCGCTGCTCGATGTAGGCGAGGATCTCCGGCATCCGCAGCTGTCCGTCCGCGTGGGCGAGGATCGCCCAGTGCTCGGCGAGCTCGGAGTCGCTCGGGCGCGTGGCCTCCCCAAAGGTCTCGAGCAGCGCGCGGCGGAAGAGCGCCTCGTCCATCAGCTTCGCCACCGCGGGGCCGTGCTCGGGGTCGGTGAGCGCGGCCTGCCCGTCGGTCGGCCGGTGGAGCTCCGGATAGAGCCCGCCGTTCAGCAGCACGACGCCGGTCAGCTCCACGGGAAGCGTGCCGTGGGCCCGCCGCGCCAGGAGCTCCTGCGCCACGGTGGCGCCGAGGTCGTGCGCGAGGACGAGCGTGCGCTCGACGCCCGCCGCCGCCCACACGGCGCCGAGTATGTCCGCCTGCTCGAGGACGGAGTAGGGATGGCCCGCGGGCTTGGCCGAACGGCCCTGACCGAGCAGGTCGAAGGTGACGACCCGCGCCTCGCCCTCGAGCTCGGCCGCGACCCGGGCCCAGTCCCAGGAGGAGGTGGGGAAGCCATGGATGAGCGTGACGTCAGGCGGCCCCGCGCCCGCCAGGCGATGGGAGATCGCGTGGCCGGCGAACTCGAGAGTCCGCGCGCTCCGATACCAGTCCTCGGCGCTCAGCACGGGATCAAATGGTTCGGGATTGGAGCGGGGGCGCGACCGGTCGAGCGTGGCCCCTGTGGGGGCTCTGAGTGACCGGCCGGCGTGATCCCCGCGGTTTCGGCGTCCTGACTATCGCAGCTTGGCCCTCGGAAGGGCTCTTACGCGGCAGCCGGCGCCAGCACCCTTGCCTCGCCGCCTCGGCCCCGCGGGCTTCATGGCTCGAGCCTGTGCGAGCGCCTCCGCCCAGCACCGGCTACAGCTCCTCGACGACCGCCGCCAGGCGCCGGAGCAGCGCGGCGGCGGCGGCGCGCTCCTCGTCGCTCAGCGCGGCGAAGGCGCGGCGGCGCCGGCCCGAAATCGAGCGGCGCTTGGCGGCGAGCAGCGCGGCGCCGGGCTCGGTCAGCTCGATCGTCACGACGCGGCGGTCGGCGGCCGAGCGCCCGCGCACGACGATGCCGTCGCGTTCCAGGGAGTCGAGCATGCGCGTCGCCGTCGGGCCGGCGACGCCGGCGCCGGCGGCCAGGGTCCCCACCGTCTGGGGCTCACCGCCGGCCAGCGGGTTCAGGAGATGGAGCTGGGCGAGGGAGAGCCCGCCGGGCTGGTCTCGCGCCGAGCGCGCGCGGGCGCGGCGGGTGGCGGCGAGGAACTCCTCCCAGGCGGCCTCGAACTCGGCGGCGGAGGTGGCGAGGGCCGCGGGCATGTGCCGAGTGTAGCTACTAAGTAGGTACCTAGACAAGTTGCTACCGTAAACGGGCGTGAGCGTTGAAACCGTCACCGCACCGCCCGCCGCCGCGCCCGCGCGCCGCCGCCGGCCCGGGGTCGACGCCGAGCACCCTCACTACAAGTGGTGGGCGCTCTCGTGCACGAGCCTCGGGATGCTGCTGGCCACGATCAACTCGGGCACGCTCATCATCGCCCTGCCCGACCTCGAGCGGAGCCTCCACACCTCGATCCTCACGCTCGTGTGGGTGATCCTCGCCTACATGATCGCCTCGACCGTGCTCGTCCTCTCCGCCGGGCGGCTCTCCGATCTCTTCGGTCGCAAGCAGGCCTACGTCGCCGGCTTTCTCGTCTTCTCGCTGGCCTCCTTCGGCGCGGGCTTCGCCGGCGACGGCACCGAGCTGATCCTCTGGCGGGTCGTCCAGGGCGTCGGCGCCGCGCTGCTCTTCGCCAACTCCGCGGCGCTCGTCACCGACGCCTTCCCCAAGGAGCAGCTCGGGGTGGCCATGGGCACGAACGTCATGGTCGCCGCCATCGGGCTCGTGCTCGGGCCGGTGCTCGGCGGCGCCCTCGTCGGCATCTCCTGGCACTGGGTCTTCTGGTTCAACGTGCCGCTCGGGCTCCTCGGCTCGATCTGGGCCGCCTCGGTCCTGCACGAGCTCGTCCGGCCGGAGGGGAGGAGCGGCTTCGACATCCCGGGCACGCTCGCCTACGTGGTTGGGCTGACCGGGCTCGTCTTCGGGATCTCCCGCGGCGGGCTCTCGGGTTGGGGCGACCCGCTCGTCATCGGCGGCCTCGTCCTCGGAGCGATCTTCCTGCCGGTGTGGGTGGCGATCGAGCGCGCCACCGCCTCGCCGATGCTCGACCTCTCGATCTTCCGCGACCGCCTGTTCTCCGCCGCCACGGGCGCCGCCTTCATCAACGGCTTCTCGCGCTTCTCGCTGCTCTTCGTGTTCGTCTTCTACTTCCAGGGCGTCAAGGGCCAGGACCCGATCACCGCCGGCATCGAGCTCGCGCCGATGGCGCTCGGGATGCTCGTCGCCTCCCCGCTGGCCGGCCTCTGGGCCGACCGCCACGGCTCGCGGACACTGGCTGCGCTCGGGATGCTCGTCTCCGCCGCCGCCCTGGCGGCGATGACGACGCTCGGGCAGCACTCCTCCTACGTGCTCGCCGCGCTGTGGCTCGCCCTCGTCGGGATCGGGTCGGGGATGTTCAACTCGCCGAACACCGCGGCGATGATGGGCGCGGTGCCCGAGCACCGGCGGGGCATCGCCGCCGGCGCGCGGATGATGGTCCAGAATACGGGCGCGGTCATCTCAATCGCCTTCGTGCTCGCCGTCGTCACCGCCTCGGTGCCCCAAGCGGTGCTGCTGAAGATCTTCTCGGGCATCTCCTCGGGGCTCTCGAGCGCTCAGCTCGACCCATTCATCGCCAACATGCACGTCGCGCTCTGGGTGCTCGCCGCGACTTCGCTGCTCGGCGCGTTCGTGTCGCTCATGCGCCCGCGGGCCTGAACCCCTGACCTGGCGCCCAGGCGCGGTAACGCACTCCGCGCGCGGGCGGTTCGCTCCAGGCCGCGGCGCAGGGCGCGGGCTCGCGCGTGATTCCTGCAGTTAGGGTCCCCCAGCGCCCTCAAGTGCGGGAACTGGCCTGGTTCGCTCTGGACCGCGCTCCGCTCACCCGGCGAATACGTCGACCCACACGCGCCGCCCGTGCCCGTCGAAGTAGCCCCGCGTGTCGCGGTCCGGGCGGCGC
>JBBQAA010000048.1:0-5292 GCA_038276395.1 Solirubrobacterales bacterium
CGAGCGTCGCGACGATCCGCGGCGCCCGCGCTCGGCCAGCGACGGCCTCACCTGGCCCCACCCCGCGGCGACCACCGCCTCAAATGCCGCCGACACGCGACAGCACTCACATCACGCCGACTCGTGCACGATCCGGGCTAGGGGCGCTCGGTGAGCGCGTGCGGGCTCCCGGGCGCCGGTTCGGCCGGCACGTAGCCCGAGACCCCGCCGGCCAGCGCTTCTCGCTGGGTGTGCTTGCGCTCCTCCGTGATCCCGGTGTCGATCGTCCAGCCCTCGTGCGGCCAGCTCGGCGCCCGCTTGGCGCTGGCCCGCTGCCAGGCCGCGACGGCCTTGATGGGCGAGGCCTTGGCCGGGTTGCCGGCGACGAGCGAGTTCGGCGGGATCTCGCCCCGCACGACCGCCCCCGCGCTGACGACCGAGTCCTCGCCGATCGTCGTGCCCGGGAGCAGGATCGCGCCCACCCCGACGTTCACGCGCCTGCCCACGACGACGCGCCCGAGGCGGGTCTGGCCCGTGTGATGGCCGAGGCTGGCGTCGTGGGTGATGACCGCCACGTAGGGCGCGAGCGTCGCGTGGTCCTCGATCGCGATCAGCCACGGATGGAGGCGATCGAAGTAGATGGGATGGGCGATGTGGGTGCCCTCGCCGAGCTGCAGACCGGCGGCGACGAGGCGCTCCAGGTTGGGCTCGCCGCGGAGCCGATCGAGCCCTCGCCGCCTGAGCCGGACGAGCGTATCCCGCATCGGTGCCACTCCGCCGGAGCCTACCGCGAGTCTCTAGACTGACCTCGCTCCGACAAGATGGCTGATACCCAGACGATCACCGATCCACCAGATACCGTCGTCGCGGCGATTCGCGAGCTGCTCAAGCGCCGCGGGACCGGCCCGACCGACGTTCGCCCGGAGTCGGGCCTGCTGGCCGACCTCGCGATGGAGTCGCTGGAGCTGGCCGAGCTTTCGGTGGCGCTCGCCGACGAACTCGGGCGAGACCCGTTCTCCGAGGGCCTGTTCCCCGAGACGGTCGCCGAGCTCATCGCCTTCTACGCGTCCTGAGCGCCGCCTCGTGCTGCTCGAGCTCGTGCGCGAGGCGGCCGGCCAGACGACGGCGCCGCCCGCGCTGATCTCGCCGGCGGGCGCGCTCTCCTACCGCGAGTGCCTGCTCCGCGGCGAGGCCGTCGCGCACGGCTTGGCGCGGCTCGGGGCCGCCCGCTTCGGCTGCGCGCTCGCGGCTCCCGCCGACACCCTCGTCGCGCTCGCCGGCTCCGCGGCGGCCGGCTGCGAGGCGTGCCCGTATCCCCCCGGCCTCGACGAGGCCGGACTCGCCGCCACGGCCGCGAGGCTTGGCCACGACCGGGTTCTCGCCGACCAGGGACGCCCGCTCGGCGGGGCTCGCGGGATGACGCTCGGCGACCTGGAGCGTGACGGGAGCGACCGGCCGCTGCCGCGCCGCGATCGTGCTCCGGTCCTGATCCTGACCACCGGGACGACCGGGGAGCAGAAGGGCGCCCGGCACGACTGGTCGCGGCTCGTCCGGGCGGTGCGCCGCCCGGACGAGCGTCCCGGGACGCGCTGGCTGCTGGCCTACAACCTGAACCAGTTCGCCGGGGTCCAGATGCTCGTGCACGCGCTCGCCGGCCGGGCGACGCTCGTGGTCCCGGCCTCCCGGAGGGCCGACGACGTGATCGAGGCGATACGGGCCCACGCCGTCACCCACGTGAGCGCGACGCCGACCTTCTGGCGGCTCCTGATCGGGCGCCTGGACTCGCGCGGGGCGGCGGAGCTCGGGCTCGCACAGATCACGCTGGGCGGGGAGGCGACGCCGCAGGGGCTCCTCGATCGGCTTCGGGATCTGTTCCCGCACGCGCGCGTCTCGCACGTCTACGCGGGCACGGAGTTCGGCTCGGTCGTCGCGGTGCACGACGGCCGCAGCGGCCTGCCGCTCTCGGTGCTCGACCGTGACGCGAGCGCGGACGTCCGCTTGCGGGTGCGCGGCGGAGAGCTCCAGGTGCGCTCGGACGCCGGCATGCTCGGGTATCACGCGCACGAGGACGACGCCGGCGGGTGGCGGGCGACGGGCGACCTGGTCGAGCAGGGGGCCGATCGGCTCCACTTCGTCGGGCGCACGAGTGAGATCATCAACGTCGGCGGCGCGAAGGTCCACGCGCTCCCGCTCGAGGAGCTCGTCTGCTCGGTGGAGGGGGTGGAGCTGGCCGCCGTCTACGGCCGGCCGAACCCGATAACCGGCCAGATCGTGGCCGTCGACGTCGTCGCCGCCCCCGGGACCGACGCCGACGAGCTCCCGGGGCGCATCCACGAGGCGTGCCGGCGGCTTCCGGCCGCCGGGCGACCGCGGCGCATCCGAGTCGTCCCCGCGCTCGAGACGCGCGGTGGCAAGCTCCTGCGCCACGAGGCGCCGGCGAGCGGCTGACACGGGTGGCGCGCGTCGTACTCATCACCGGCGGGAGCCGGGGCCTCGGCGCGGGCCTCGTCGGCTCGTTCCTCGAGGGCGGGGACAGCGTCGCGACCTGCAGCCGCTCCCCGAGCCCCGCCACCGACGCCTGGGGCTCGGAGCTCGGCGAGCGGTTCCACTACGAGGCCGTGGACCTGACGCGCGCGGAGGCGAGCCGCGTCTACGTCGCCGGGGTGTTCGAGCGCTTCGGTCGCGTCGACGTACTGGTCAACAACGCCGGCGTGGCACACGACGGCGTCCTCTCGCTGACGCCGGACGCGCGCATCGACGAGGTGATCGACCTGAACCTGCGCGCGACGATCCGAGTCACCCGCCAGGTGAGCGGGCGGATGCTGCGCCAAGGCTCGGGGCGGATCGTCAACATCTCGTCGGTCACCGGGGTCTCGGGCTACCGCGGCCTGTCGGTCTACTCGGCCACCAAGGCGGCGCTCGATGGGCTCACCCGGTCGCTCGCCCGCGAGCTGGGCAGCCGCGGCATCACCGTCAACTCCGTCGCCCCCGGGCTGCTGCGCACGGAGATGTCCTATGGGCTCGACGAGGCGCAGCTCACGCAGATCACCCGCCGGACCCCCGCCGGCCGTTTGGGCGAACCCCGGGATGTCGCCGCCGCGGTGCAGTTCCTCGCCTCCGCCGAGGCGGCGTTCGTGACGGGCCAGACGCTCGTGGTCGACGGCGGGCTGACGGCCTGAGGTAAGCGGGCGGACGCATGTCCTAGGTCACCCGTCTAACGAACCACGGCGCCGGGCGAGCCGCGGGCACCCGCCGCCGACATGGGGAGGACTTCAACCCGACGAGGTTCAGGATTCCCATGCTCCGACAGCTCCGCTCCCTTCGCGTCCCGCGGGCCGCCCTGATCGCGCTCGCGCTCTCCGCGGTCGCACTGGTCCCCGCCGCCCCGGCCTCGGCGGCGCACGGCCGCGTCTGCGCAGCGGCGAAGCGCGGCCGGGCGCACGGCTGCGCTCAGGCGCGCGGACAGCGGTCGAAGCGTTGCGCCCGGGCCGTTCGCCGGCGGGGCCACGCCCGGTCGTGCTCCCGCGCGCAGGACGCCAGGGGCGCTCGCTCGGCCGTGGGCCGGGCGATCGCGCGGCGCAAGGAGCGGCCGGCACGCGGGACGAAGGCGAAGCCCACCGCGGCTCCGGTCCCGACCCCCGGAGGATCGCCGGCACGACCCTCCTCCGGGGCCCCGTCGGTCGCGACCCCGGCGCCGTCCCCGGCTGCCACCCCGCCGCCCGCACCCACGCCCGCGCCGCCCGCACCCACGCCCGCGCCGCCCGCACCCGCCGTGGCGCCGGCTCCCGCGCCGCCCGCCCCCCCCGTCTGGCCCCAGCTCTTCTCGTCCACGAGCGTCTGGAACGCGCCCGTCCCCGCCGGCGCTCCGATCGATCCCGCCTCGGGCGCGATGGTGGCGAGCCTCGCGGGCGAGGCGCAGGCCGAGTTCACGAAGCGCACGGGTCCGTGGATCGCCACGACGAACACCTCGACGCCGATCGTGATCGCGCCCGCCGGCCAGCCGGTGGTCAAGGTCGCCCTCGACGACCCGACGGCGGCGTGGCGGATGAGCCTCGCCGCGGCGTTCGCCGCGGTGCCGATCCCGCCCGGCACGCGCCAGGCGGCCGGCAACGACGGGCACCTGACGATCTGGCAGCCCTCGACCGACCGCCTGTGGGAGTTCATCCACGCCCACCAGGACGCGGACGGCACCTGGCACGCGGCCTGGGGCGGCGCCATCGACCATGTCTCAACGAGCCCGGGCTACTACACGAGCTCCTCGTGGCCCGGCAGCTCCTCCTACTGGGGCGCCACGGCCTCCTCGCTGCCGGTGGCGGGTGGCGTCATGCAGATCTCCGAGCTCCGTCGCGGGCACATCGACCACGCGCTCGCGCTCAACGTGCCCTTCGCCCGCAGCGGGGTGTGGTCGTTCCCCGCCCAGCGCACCGACGGCCGGAACGCCGACCCGAACTCGCTGCCGGAGGGGGCGCACCTGCGGCTGGACCCCAACCTCGACATCGCCGCCCTCGGGCTGCCGCCCGCCGCGCGCATGATGGCCGAGGCGGCCCAGAGGTACGGCATCGTCGTCCGCGACCAGACCGGCTGGGCGCTCGGGTTCTCCGCCGAGGACCCGCTCGACGCTCCCAACCCGTACGTGGGCTCGACCGGGCTGTTCGGCGGGCTGGCCCCGAACTACCTCCTCCAGAAGTTCCCGTGGAGCCACCTGCAGGTGCTGAAGATGGACCTCCGATCCTCGTGAAACCGTAACCTGGGCGGGTGCGATGGCCCGCCCGGTGCATGCTCGCGGCGGGCCTGGCCGCCACCGTCGCGGGGTGCGGCGCGGTGCAGCGGACGGACACGGGCGCCCTCGTGCCCTCGCCGATCCTGCATCCGCCGCCAGCGACGCGACTGTTCTCGGCGGACGGCATCTGGAACCAGGCGGTGCCACCCGGTGCGCCGCTCGATCCGCGCAGCGGCGAGCTCGTCGCCGGGCTCGCCGCCGAGGCGGCCCGCGAGCAGAGCGCGGGGATCGGACCCTGGATCGCGACGAGCCTCTCGAGCGTGCCGCTCTACGAGGTGCGGGCCGATCAGCCCGTCGTGCAGGTCCAGGTCGACAACCTCGCGCCCTACAAGCTCAGCCTGGCGCGTGCGTTCCGCTCGGTTCCGCTCCCCGCCGGCGCCGAGCCGGCTCCCGGCAGCGACAGCCAGCTCGCGCTGTGGCAGCCGGCGACGGATCGCATGTGGGAGTTCTTCGAGATGCACCGCGAGCCCGACGGCTGGCACGCCAACTGGGGCGGCGCGATGGCGCACGTCTCGAGCAATCCCGGCTGGTTC
>JBBQAA010000049.1:0-31322 GCA_038276395.1 Solirubrobacterales bacterium
CTAGACTCGCGGCCGTGCCCGCGCCCGCCGGTCCCATCGTCGTCACCGGGGCCACGGGGACGACGGGCGGCGCCGTCGTCACGGCGCTGCTCGAACGGGGCGCCCAGGTCCGCGCCGTGACCCGGAGCCCGCGCCGCGCGCGGAAGCTCGAGCAGAGCGCCGGGATCGAGGCGGTCGTCGCCGACCTCGACGACCCGACCGCGCTCCCGCACGTGCTCGACGGGGCCTCCGCCGCCTACCTCGTCAACCCCGCCTCGCCGGGCCTCCCCGCCCGCGAGGGCGCGTTCGCCGAGGCCGCCGCGGCGGCCGGCCTCCGGCTCGTCGTCAAGCTCTCGGTGATCGGGGCGGAGCCGGACGCGACCATCGACTTCGACCGCGTGCACGGCGCGGCGGAGGGGGCGATCCGGCGCGGCGGCGTACCCGCCGCCATGCTCCGGGCCAACGGCTTCATGCAGAACACGCTCGCCTGGGCCGCGCAGATCCCCAGCGGCACCGTGCGCATGCCGGTCCCCGACGCCCGCTGGTCGATCATCGACGCCCGCGACATCGCCGCGGTCGCCGCCACCGCGCTCGTCGAGCCCGACCCCCACGCGGGCGCCACGTACACGCTCACCGGTCCCGAGCCGCTGTCCTCGCGCGAGGAGCTGGCGATCGTGGCGGAGCTCCTGGATCGCGATCTGAGCGTGCAGGAGTCACCGGTCCCCGACACCGTCGAGCACCTGAAGGGGATTGTCGGCGAATGGACCGCCGAGCGCCTCGGCGAGCTGTGGGAGATGTACGCGACGGGCGCCGCCGAAGGGGTGAGCGATGACGTGGAGCGCGTCACCGGCCGCCCGCCATGCGACTTTCGCACCTTCGCCGCCGATCACCGCGCGGCCTTCGCGGGGAGCTGAGCCGTGGCCGAGCGCGTACCCGTCCCTCGCGACAAGGAGAACGACTACACGCCGGCCGCGGCCGCGGCCCGGCGCGAGTTCGCCACCGGGCAGAGCGGCGCCTCCCTCGAGCACGTCGGGCACTTCTCGCTCGACCCGGCGAACCTCACTGGCAACGTCGAGCAGTTCCTCGGCGTCGCGCAGGTCCCGATCGGCCTCGCCGGCCCGCTGCTCGTCGACGGCGAGCACGCTCAGGGGGAGTTCTACGTGCCGCTCGCCACCGCGGAGGGGACGCTCGTGGCCTCCTACAACCGCGGGATGCGCCTGCTCCACGAGGCCGGCGGCGTCAAGACGACGATCACCGAGGACCACATGCAGCGCGCGCCCGCGTTCCTCTTCCACAGCGCGCGCGAGGCGCGGGACTTCGACGGCTGGATCGACGAGCGCTTCGAGGAGATCAAGGCCGCGGCCGAGGCGACGACGAGCACCGGGAAGCTGCAGGAGATCGAGCGCTACCAGGCCGGGCGGATCCTCTACACGCGCTTCAACTACACGACCGGCGACGCCGCCGGCCAGAACCTCACCGGCAAGGCGACGCAGGCGGCGTGCCACTGGATCGTCTCCGAGCACGCGCCGATCGAGCGCTTCTTCCTCGAGTCGAACTTCGCCACCGACAAGAAGTCCTCCCAGATCAACATGCTGAACACGCGGGGGAAGAAGGTCATCGCCGAGGCGACGATCCCCAACGAGCTGTTCAAGCGGGTCATGCGCTCGGACTCGGAGCTCATGTACCGCGCGCGGCAGGTGTCGAACCTCGGCGGCTTCATGTCGGGCGTGAACAACAACGGCGCGCACTCGGCCAATGGCATCACCGCGATGTTCATCGCCACGGGGCAGGACGCGGCCAACGTCGCGGAGTCCTCGGCCGCCTTCGTCTACGCGGAGCTGCGCCCGAACGGCGACTACTACTACGCGGTGACGATCCCCGCGCTCATCGTCGCCACCTACGGCGGGGGAACCGGCCTGGCCACCCAGCGCGAGTGTCTCGAGCTGCTCGGCTGCTACGGCGCGGGGAAGGTCCGCAAGCTGACGGAGATCGTCGCCGCCACGGTGCTGTGCGGCGAGCTGTCGCTCGGCTCGGCGATCGTCGCCGAGGAGTGGGTCGACGCCCACGACCTCTACGGGCGCAACCGGGGGTAGGGGTCAGAGGAGCCCCGGGGCAAAGTGAGCGGCGCGGGCGCGCCGGGTGGGCGCCGCCGGGCGAATCTGGCGCGCCCGCCCCGCACCGGGCAGGCCGCAGCGCTCACCCTCCGGCCCCGACCTGGCACAATCCGCGCCGTGGCGAGCTACGACTACGTGATCGTCGGGGCGGGCTCGGCGGGCTGCGTGCTCGCCAACCGCCTGAGCGAGGACCCGGACGTGCGCGTCCTGCTCCTCGAGGCGGGCGGGAAGGACCGCAGCCCGAACATCAAGATCCCCGCCGGCTTCCCCAACCAGTTCCGCACGAAGCTCGACTGGAACTACGTCACCGAGCCTGAGCCGCACGTCGACGGCCGTGAGCTCTACGTCCCCCGCGGCAAGACCCTCGGCGGCTCGAGCTCGATGAACGCGATGCTCTACGTGCGGGGACGGCCGATCGACTATGACCTGTGGGTCAAGGCCGGCGCCGAGGGCTGGGGGTGGGAGGACGTCCTGCCCTACTTCATGCGCTCGGAGGACAACACGCGCGGCCCCTCGGAGTTCCACGGCGCGGGCGGGGAGCTCAAGGTCTCAGACCAGCGCTCGCCCCGGCCGCTGAACGACACGTTCCTCGCGGCCTGCGCGGCCACGGGGATCCCCAACGTCGCCGACTACAACGGCCCCGAGCAGGACGGCGCCTCGCCCTTCCAGACGACCCAGAAGGAAGGCCGCCGCTGGTCGACGGCCGACGCCTTCCTGCGCCCGGTGCTGAAGCGCGAGAATCTCGAGGTCCGCACCGGCGCGCTGGTGCTCGGCCTGGAGCTCGAGGCAGGGCGCGTGACCGGCGTCCGGGTCAGGGCCGGGCGGCGCGGGAGCGAGGTGCTCCGAGCCGAGCGCGAGGTCATCCTCGCCGCGGGCGCCATCAACTCGCCCCATCTGCTCATGCTCTCCGGCGTCGGGCACCCGGACGAGCTCCGCGTCGCGGGCGTCACGCCCCGCCACGAGCTGCCGGGCGTCGGACGCAACCTGCAGGACCATCCGTTTCTCACGCTCATGTGGGAGGTCACGGAGACGAACACCCTCTACGGCGCCGACGCCCCCAAGTACCTGGCCCAGTGGCTCCTGCGCCGCACCGGGCCGCTGACCTCGACGGTGGCCGAGGTCGTCGCCTTCGTCCGCACCCGGGGCGGCCTGCCCGCGCCCGACATCCAGTTCCACGCCGGCTCGGCCTACTACGAGGACCACGGCGCCGAGACCTGGGACGGCCACGCCTTCGTCGTCGGGCCGACGCTCGTCTCCCCCCAGGCCCGCGGGCAGATCTGGCTGCGCTCCGCCGAGCCGACCGAGAAGCCGCGCATCCTCACCAACTCGCTCTCCGAGCCCGAGGACGTCGCCTCGCTCGTGGCGGGGATGAAGCTCGCGCGCGAGGTCATGGCCGCCGACCCGATGGCGGGCAAGGTCCTCCGCGAGCTGAAGCCGGGCGTCCACGTGCAGGACGACGAGGACCTCGCCGCCGACCTCCGCCGCCGTCTCATGCTGATCTACCACCCCGTCGGCACGTGCCGGATGGGCACGGGGGAGGACGCCGTGCTCGACCCCGAGCTGCGGGTGCGCGGGCTCGAGGGCCTGCGCGTCGTCGACGCCTCGGTCATGCCGGTCATCCCCGGTGGGAACACGAACGCCCCGACCATCATGGTCGCGGAGCGCGCGAGCGACCTCATTCGCGGGCGCGCGCCGCTCGGGAGCGCCGGCGTGGCCGGCGCCGCGGCGTGAGCCTGCCCCGCCGTAGTGGCCGACAGCGCTGAGATCGAGTTCACCTACAGCCTGATCGACCGGATCTTCCGGCTGAGCCTCGGCGAGCTCGCCGACTTCAGCGGCGCCCGGTACGAGGGGGACTTCTCGCTCACGCTTGAGCAGGCCCAGGCCCGCAAGCACGACTACGTGGCCGAGCAGATCGGCGTCGGCCCAAGTCGTCGGCTGCTCGACCTCGGCTGCGGCTGGGGCCCGCTGCTCGCCGACGCGCGCCGGCGCGGCGCGGCCGGGCTCGGCGTCACGCTCTCGAGCGCCCAGGCCGAGGCGTGCCGCCGCCACGGCCTCGACGTGCGCGTCCACGACGCGCGCGCCGTCGACCGGGAGACCTTCGGCGGCTTCGATGCGGTGGCGAGCCTCGGCGCCTTCGAGCACTTCTGCTCACGCGAGGAGCACGCCGCGGGGCGGCAGGAGGAGATCTACCGTCGCGTGTTCGCGAATGCGGCCGGGATCCTCCCGGCGGGCGGGCGGCTCTACCTGCAGACGATGGTCTTCGGGCGGAACATGATCCCGCTCGAGCAGGCGAGCCTCGAGGCCCCGCGGGAGTCCGACGCCTGGTACCTCGCGCTGCTCGAGAAGCAGTTCCCCGGCTCCCTCCTGCCCTTCGGCGCCGAGCAGGTGGTGGATTGCGCGGCGCCCGGCTTCCGCCTCGTGGAGTCGAGCAGCGGGCGGCTCGACTACATCGAGACGATCCGCCAGTGGCGCGCGCGCTTCGGCGCGCCGAGCCTGCGCAAGACGCTCTTCAAGGCCCGGCTCGTGCCGCGCTGGCTGACGAGCCGGGACTTCCGCCTGGCCTTCACCTCCGGGGTCAGCGCCAACTCCGTGTGCTTCGAGCGCGAGCTGCTCGACCACTTTCGCTTCGTGTTCGAGAAGGCGTGAGCGCGACCCTCCGGGCGCCGCTGTGCAAGGGTGCGGGCATGCACCGATCGCTCGCCCTCGCCTTCCTTCTCCTGCTCCTTTCCGGAGCTTCGGCCGCCCGCGCAGCCGGAGGCCTGACCGTCACCGGGAGCGTCCAGCAGATCGACGTCACCGGTGCGGCGCCGGGCGCGCGGCTCGCGCTGCACTCGTCCACGGGCGCGACGCTCGCCACGCGGCGCGCGACGTCGCTCGGCGCCGTCGTCTTCCGCGGCCTGCGGACCGGGCCCGGCTACCGCGTCACGCCCGGTGGCGGGGGCGCGGTCACCGTCCTCCCCGACCGCCCGGCCCCGCCGAGCACGAAGGGCTACGACCAGAGGATCCCCAAGTCGGGCTACGGCTACCTGCGCACGCGCGACGGAACGAAGCTCGCGATCGACGTGCGGCTGCCGAGCGGGAAGGGCCCGTTCCCGACGCTCGTCGAGTACTCGGGCTACGGCTACGCCAGGCCGAGCGGCGCCCAGAGCGGCATCTCGCCGATCGCCACGCTCCTCGGCTTCGCGGTCGTCGACGTGAACATGCGCGGCACCGGCTGCTCGGGCGGCGCCTTTGACTACTTCGACCCGCTGCAGAGCCTCGACGGCTACGACGCCGTCGAGACCGTGGCGCGGCAGCCGTGGGTGCTGCACCACAAGGTGGGGATGATGGGGATCTCCTACGGCGGCATCTCCCAGCTCTTCGTGGGCGCGACGAACCCGCCGAGCCTGGCCGCGATCGCGCCGCTCTCGGTGATCGACAACACGGCGACGACGCTCTACCCGGGCGGCTTCCTCAACACCGGCTTCGCGCTCAACTGGGGCCGGGAGCGCGTGCACGACGCGATGCCCGCCTCGGCCACCGGCGGCCAGCCGTGGGCGCTTGAGCGCATCAAGGACGGCGACAGGACCTGCCAGGCCAACCAGGCGCTCCACTCCCAGGCCGTCGACCTGATCGCCAAGATCCGTCGCAACAAGTACTACGTGCCGTCGGTCGCCGATCCACTCTCCCCGGTCACCTTCGTCCACAAGATCCACGAGCCGGTGTTCCTCGCCTGCCAGTGGGAGGACGAGCAGACGGGCGGCCACTGCGCGACGCTGGCCAGCCGCCTGACGGGCACGAAGCGCAAGTGGATCACGTTCACCAACGGGACCCACATCGACTCGCTCGACCCGGCCACGTTCAACCGCTGGCTCGACTTCCTCTCGCTCTACGTCGCCCGCCGCGTGCCGCGGGTTCCCGGCGCGATCGCCAAGGCGCTCGCGCCGACGATCTTCGCCGTCGCGATGGGGGTCAAGGGCGTACAGCTCCCGCCCGACCCGATCCAGGAGAAGCCGACCTACGCGAGCGCGCTGGCCGCCTTCCAGAAGCTCCCGCCCGTGCGCATCCTGTTCGACAACGGGGGCGTGGAGAAGGGGAAGCCCTACCCGGCCTTCGAGCAGTCCTGGCCGCGCTTTCCGCTGCCGCGGACCCGCGCGCGCTCGTGGTGGCTGGCGGGCGGCGGGCTGCTGTCCGACTACTACCCCCGGACGCACGGCGGCGCCGACGCCTTCACGTGGCGCCAGAGCGCCCGGCCGCCGACCGACTTCACCGGCGACACGTCCGGCGGCACGAACGGCCTGTGGACGGACACGCCGAGCTACCGCTGGACGGAGAACTCGGCGGGCACGGCGGTCTCCTACGTGACGCGGCCGCTGCGGGGCCCGGTCGCCGTCATCGGCGCGGGCGCGCTGCGGGCGTGGGTCAAGACCTCGGTGCCGAGCGCCGACCTCCAGGTCACGGTCTCCGAGGTGCGGCCGGACGGCCGCGAGGTGTTCGTCCAGAACGGCTGGCTGCGCACGAGCGCGCGCAAGCTCGACCCGGCCAAGAGCACGTTCCTCGAGCCGGTTCCGAGCCTCACCCGCGCCGATGCGGCGCCCATGCCGCGCGGCCGCTTCGCCCGGGTCGTCGTCCCCCTCTACTACGAGGGCCACGTCTACCGTCGGGGCTCTCGCCTGCGGATCGTCGTCACGGCGCCGAGCGGGGATCAGCCCGTCTGGTCCTTCGGGGAGACGACGCCGACGAGGAGCGCCCGGATCACGATCGCGCGCTCGGCCCCGCACGCCTCGCGGCTCGTGCTGCCCGTCGTCGGCCATGTGCGGGTGCCCCACGCCGAGCGCTTCCCGCCCTGCCCGGGGCTCCGCGGCGAGCCGTGCCGGCGCTACGTGCCGATCGTCAACGGGAAGGGGTAGCCGCCGGCCTCAGCTGTAGTACCAGGTGAGGACCCGGATCTTCCGGTCGAGGTCGTAGCGGATGGGGATCGTCAGGTAGCGCCGGCCGAGGTCGACGCCGTAGAACCCCCACAGGCCGTTGCCGCCGAGACGGACGGGGGATCGGGAAGGGCGGCAATCTACCGGATCTCGGCGCGGAAGCGGCGTGCTTCGCATAGCGGGGAGGCTCCGGCAGGCGGCGGACATCGAGCGGCGTCTCGCGCGCGCCACCCGCGCCGTCGGGCTCGACGCGCCAGGCGCCCGCCTGGCGACGCGCGCTGACGGCCTCGGCCAGCTCCGTGCCGTGCCAGGGCAGCGCGACGCCATCGTCGACGCCGTAGCCCGCCGGGATGCGCTCGGCGCCGACGGCGTCGAGGTAGCGCGGCCGCCGCTCGGGCTCGGAGTGGTAGTGGACGGAGTCGCTCCCGGGCAGGAAGCCGAGCCCGGCCACGGGCCGCGGCGGGAATGCCGGCCGGGCCGACATAACCGTCCACCGACCGCTCGGAGGAGCGCGCGGGACAGAAATGCTCGCCAGGACGACATTGCTGTCCACCGAGGCGATCCGCGCGACGCCTGAGCGAGTCCGGGCCTCGGCGGCGAACCCACGTCGAGGCTCAGGCCTCGAGCAGCTCCCGGAACGCCGCGCACGTCCGCCGCACCGCGTCCTTGGCCACCGGCGAGAGCGCGGCGAGGTCGAAGAACCCGTGGATCAGGCCGTCGAAGCGAATCGGGGTGACGTCGACGCCGGAGGTCCCGAGCATGTACGCGTAGGACTCCCCCTCGTCGCGCAGCGGGTCGTGTTCGGCGGTGACGATCACCGCGGGCGGCAGGTCGTCGTGGTCGGCGTGCATGGGGGAGAGCAAGGGGTCCGAGCGATCCTCGGCGGTGCTCGTGTAGTGGCGGTCGAACCAGCCCATGTCCGCCCGGGTGAGCAGGAAGCCCTCGGCGTTCTCCACCCGTGAGGGATACTGCGCGTCGCCGCCCGTGAAGTCCGTCCCGGGGTAGATGAGGAGCTGGGCCTTGAGCGCGGGGCCGCCCTCGTCCCGGCAGCGGATCGTCGTGACCGCGGCCAGGTTCCCGCCCGCCGAGTCGCCCGCTATCCCGAGGCGTGACGGGTCCCCGCCCAGCTCCTCGATGTGCGAGGCGGCCCAGCGCGTGGCGACGAAGCAGTCCTCAGGCGCGGCCGGCCACGGATCCTCGGGCGCGCGGCGGTAGTCGACCGACAGCACGTCGGCGCCGGTCTCCCGGCAGATCCAGCGGCACTGGTTGTCGTGGGTGTCGAGATCGCCGAGGACGTAGCCGCCGCCGTGGAGGAAGACCACCGTCGGCCGCGGGCCTTCGCCCTCGGGCGCGTAGTGGCGCGCGGGGCGGGGGCCCTCGGCGCCGCCGTCCACCTCGAGGTCGCGGACCGAGGCCACGGGGACGACGTGCTCGGGCTTTCGCGAGCCGATGGCGAGCGTGCGGAACCCCTCGCGCGCCTCCTCGACCGACGTCTGGGTGAGCGAGGGCCGGCCCAGCCCCGCGAGGATGTCGAGCATGCGCTGGATGGGCGGGTCGACCGCCATCTACAACCCGAGCGAGCGGCCGAGGATCTCCTTCATGATCTCGTCCGTCCCGCCGCCGATCGGCCCGAGCCGGGCGTCGCACAGCGCGCGCTCGAGCTCGGCGTCGGGCCCGGCGATCTCCAGGCAGCCGGCGATGACGTCGACGGCGGCGCGCTGGGTGGCGAGCTTGGCCTCGGTCACCTCGCGCACGGCGTCCCGCCCGGCGAGGAAGAGGCGGAAGGCGTGGCAGGTGAGCGCCCGGCCCGTCTCGTAGGCCACGCCCATCTCGGCCACGCGGTGGCGCGCCGCCTGCCCGCGCGGACCCTCCTCCCGCATGCGGTCGAGCGCGGCGCCCATCGCCCCGAGCGCGCCGAAGGCCATTACGAGCCGCTCCCATTGGAAGTTGGCCATGATCAGGTAGAAGCCCTTGTCGAGCTGCCCGAGCAGGTTCTCCTCCGGCACCCACACATCGTCTAGGGAGATGAGCGCGGTGTCCGAGGCGTGCCAGCCGAGCTTCTCGATGGCGCTGGCCTGAACGCCCTCCTGGCGCTCGATGGCGAGGAAGGACAGCCCGCCGTGGCCGCCCTCGGCCGTCGTCTTGACCGCGGCGACGAGGATGTCGGCGCGCACGCCGCCGGTGATGAACATCTTCGATCCGTTGACGCGCCAGCCGCCGTCCTCTCGCACGGCGCGGGTCCGGATGCCGGCGACATCCGAGCCCGCGTCGGGCTCGGTGATGGCCAGCGCGGCGATGAGCTCGCCGCGCAGGCCGGGGCGCAGCCAGCGCTCCTTCTGCTCCTCGGTGCCGAAGTGCCAGATCGGTGGCAGCGCGATCGAGGGATGGGCACCGAGGCCGGAGGCGACGCCGCCCGAGCCGCAGCGCGAGAGCTCCTCACACCACACCGCGGCGCCCACGGGGTCGTCGGCGCCGCCGTACTCGGCCGGGAAGCGCAGGCCGAGCCAGCCCGCCTCGGCGAGCTTTCCGAACAGCTCGCTCGGGAACCAGCGGGCGTCCTCCCACTCCGCGGCGTGGGGGCGGAGCTCGGCGGCCACCCACTCGCGCATCTCGGCGCGCAGCGCCTCGTGGCGCGGGGTGAAGGGCGGCGTCGGCGCCGCCGGCCGCGCTTCCACGAGCGCGCTCACGGCCGCGGCCGCCGCGCCTCGGCCCGCGGGTTGCCCGCGTCGTCGGCCATTCCGCCGCTCGGCCAGGTGCCGAGCCAGTTGTCGCGCCCGCCGTCGATCGTGAGGACGGTACCGGAGACGAAGTCCCCCGCCGGCGAGGCGAGGTGGGCGACGAGCCAGGCGATCTCCTCCGCCGTGCCCAGGCGCCCAAGGGGGATCGTCGCCGCCGTGGCCGCCACCATCTCCGGCGGGTACTTCGTCATGAAGGTGTCGGTGCCGATCTGGCCGGGCGCGATCGCGTTCAGGCGGATCCCGTGGCGCGCCCACTCGATCCCCAGCACCTTCATCAGGTTCTCGACGGCCGCTCGCGCGGCCGAGGAGTGCGCCATCCCCGGCATCCCCCGGTGGGGGGAGAGGGTGACCGAGACGACCTTCCCGCCGCGGCCCGAGGGGATCATCGCCTGCGTGGCGACGGCGTGGGTCATGAGCCAGGTCCCCTCGACGTTCAGGCGGATCACCGTGCGAAAGCCCTTGGGCGTGATCGACTCCGCGGGGGCGAGGTACTGCCCGCCCGCGTTGTTGACGAGCAGATCGATCCGCTCGTGGCGGGCGAGGACCTCCGCGACGAGCGCGTCGACCTGCTCCTCCTCGCGGATGTCGCAGGCGAGCGCGTCGATCCGGCCGCCCGGGTCGAGCGCGGCGGTCTCCCGCAGCGGCTCCTCCCGCCGCCCGCACACGACGACCCGCGCGCCGAGGGCGGCGAGCTCGAGCGCCGTCGCCCGGCCGATGCCCGAGCCGCCGCCGGAGAGCAGGGCGACCTGCCCGTCGAGCAGCCCGTCCCGGAAGACGCGCGAGCTCACTTCAGGTCTTCGAGCTCGTCCTCGAGCCACTCGAGCAGGCACCACAGGTCGGGCATCTGGTCGCGGTCGGCGACGATCCCGAAGTCGAGGTGGCCCTCGTAGCTCATGACGGTGATGTTCAGCCCCATGCCGTCGGTGATCACCGAGACCGGGTAGTTGGCCACGAGTCGCGCGCCCGCGAGGTAGAGGGGGAACTGGGGCCCGGGCACGTTGGAGACGACGAGGTTCCACGTCGGGCGGCCGACCCGGCCGGTCGAGAGCCGGAAGGTGAGCTGGGCGGCGCGGGAGAAGACGGCGGGGGGGATGAAGTGGTTGGCGTCCTGGAGCAGCTCGGCGGGCAGCGCCTTGTGGCGCTCCTTCATGACCGCGAGCGCCTCGTGGGTGCGGGCCAGGCGGACGATGGGGTCGGGCTCGTCGGTGAAGAGCGGCGCGGCCATGAGCAGGATCCGGTTGCCGTAGGTGCCGACCTGCTCGCCCGAGCGCACGGAGACGGGGATCTGGACGACGAGCGGCTCCTCAGGCAGCTCGTCGTGCTCGATCAGCCACGAGCGCACGGCGCCCGCGCACATCGAGACGATGACGTCGTTGACCGTGCAGCCGTGGCGGTTCTTGACCTCCTTGACCTCGGCCAGGGAGAGCTGCCCGAAGCAGAAGCGGCGGTGCGGCGAGATCTGCCCGTTGAACGAGGTCTTGGGCGCGACGAGGCTTGTCAGGTCGGGGCGTCCGGCCTGGCGACGGGCGGTGTCGCGCGCGAACTGCGAGACGCGGGCCACGGCACCGGCCCCGGGCAGCGTCCCGAACGGCGTGTCGAGCATGTTCGGCAACGTGCGCGGGAGCGACTGCACGGCGCGCAGGGGGTAGCGGGGCAGGCCGAGCAGGCCGCGGCCGAGCAGCTCGAGCGAGCTCGGCGCGGCCTCGCCGGCGCCGTTCTCCTCCGGCTCGGGCAGCTTCCGGCCCTCGGGAGCGAGGTCGAGCAGGAGGCCCATGATCTCGGCGCCGGAGATCCCGTCGATGACCGCGTGGTGGATCTTCGTCATGACGGCGCAGTCCCCCGACTCGAGGCCCTGGATCAGGTAGAGCTCCCACAGCGGGCGGCGGCGGTCGAGCGGCCGCGAGGTCAGCCGCGCGACCTGCTCGGCGAGCTGGCGGTCATCGCCCGGGGCGGGCAGGGCGAGCTCGCGCACGTGGAAGTCGAGGTCGAAGTCCTCGTCGTCGACCCAGTAGGGGTAGTCGAGGCCGAAGGGCACCTCGGCCAGGCGCCAGCGCATGGGCGGCAGGAGCGGCAGCCGCGCGCGGAGCAGCTCCTGGAGATCCTCGAGCGTGAGCGCCTCGCCCGGCGCGGTCGACGCGTCGAGCACGGCGACGCCGGCCACGTGGCCGGACTGGCGCTCGTTCTCGAGCGCGAGGAACTGCGTGTCGAGGCTCGTGAGCTGGCGCATCTCCCGCAGGGAGTTCTACCCGTTTGCCGCGGTGGGCGCGTGACCGAGCCGCCTACTCCCCGAGCTGGCGCCTGAGCTCCTGGCGGGCGATCGTCCCCTTGTGCACCTCGTCGGGGCCGTCGGCCAGGCGCAGCGTGCGCACGTGGGCGTACATCCACGCCAGCGGGAAGTCGTCGGAGACCCCGCCGCCGCCGTGGACCTGGATCGCCCGGTCGATGATCTTCAGCGCGAGGTTCGGCACGGCGACCTTGATTGCGGCGATCTCGGTGCGCGCCTGGCGGTTGCCCACCGTGTCCATGAGCCACGCGGTCTTCAGCGTGAGCAGCCGCCCGAGCTCGATCTCGATCCGCGCCTCGGCGATCCAGTCGAGGACGTTCGCCCGCGTGGCCACCGGCCGCCCGAACGTCTCGCGCGCGGCGGCGCGCTGACACATCAGCTCGAGGGCGCGCTCAGCCGCGCCGAGCGTGCGCATGCAGTGGTGGATGCGCCCGGGGCCGAGGCGGGCCTGACCGATCATGAAGCCGTCGCCCTCCCCGGCGATGAGGGAGTCGGCGGGTACGCGGACGTCCTCGAAGACGAACTCGGCGTGGCCCTCCTGGTCGGTGTAGCCGAAGACGGGGAGGTTCCGCACGCGCGTCAGGCCCGGCGTGTCGGTGGGCACGAGGATCATCGACTGCTGCTTGTGCGTGGGGCCGTCCGCGTTGGTCTTGCCCATGACGATGAGGATCCGGCAGTGCGGGTGCATCGCCCCCGAGGTCCACCACTTGCGGCCGTTCAGCACCCACTCCTCGCCGTCGCGCTCGATCCGCAGGGCGATGTTGGTCGCGTCGGAGGAGGCGACGTCGGGCTCGGTCATGGCGAAGCCCGAGCGGATGTCGCCGTCGAGCAGCGGGCGCAGCCAGCGGTCCTTCTGCGCCTCGGTGCCGAACTGCGTGAGGACCTCCATGTTCCCCGTGTCGGGCGCCGAGCAGTTGCACGTCTCCGAGGCGATGTGCGAGGTGCCGAGGATCTCCGCCAGCGGCGCGTAGTCGAGGTTCGTCAGCCCGGCGCCGTACTCGGGGTGGGGGTGGAACATGTTCCACAGCCCGCGGCCGCGCGCCTCCTCTTTCAGCTCCTCCATGATCGGCGGCTGGGCGTGGGGGTCGCCGGCTTCCCGGAGCTGCTCCTCGTAGACCGGCTCGGCGGGGCGGACCTTCTCCGCCATGAAGGCGGTCAGCTTCTCGGCGAACTCCTGCGAGCGGGGGCTGGGGGCGAAATCCATCCGCGCATCCTGCCACGGGCGGGGTGGCGGCTACCTCCGCACGCCGACCACGAGCTCGGGCGGATGCGCGGCGTCGTGGAGGCGACGCTCCACGACACGGCCGTGGCGCTCGCGCTCGCCCTGTGCGCGATCGACACCGGGCCCGCGCGCCGGAGGCAGGCTTCGGACCTTGCGGACGCTCATTCTCGATTCGCCGTCCGCCGGGCTGACCGAGCTGCTCGAGCGGGGCCACCGAGCCGGCGCCGACCGCCGGGACGAGGTGTGGGAGGTGTGCTGCACATGGTTCCCGCCCCCGCCGGCGCGCATGCCGAGCTCGAGCGGCAGCTCGCCGCACTCCTGCGACCTCTCCGCTGGTTCGCCCTGGACGAGGGAGGCGCCTATCGCCCGGTCGGACGCAGCCGCGTCATCGCCGCCGGCCCTGCCGAGCTCGCCGGACAACTCGACTGGCCTGCAGCCTGACGAAGCGAGTCGGGCGGCTGTGCCGGTCGTCAGCCAGGCCGCGCCGAGGTGATCGCCAGGCGGCCGAAGGCGGTGCGGAGCCGGAGATGCTCGACGATCTCCGCGAACCCGGCGTTCCGGAGCAGCGCGCCGACGCCGCCGCGCCCGGCCAGCGCGGCGGCTTCGCGGCCATCGATGAGCCGGAGGCCGCGGAAGGCGAGGGCCATGAGCGGATCGCCGGGTTCGGTCCACTCGGCGACGAGCAGCCGCCCGGCCGGACGGAGCACGCGCCGCGCCTCGGCCAGGGCGGCGACCTGGTCCGCGTCGGGGAGGTGGTGCAGGACGAGGGAGAGGACGACCCGGTCGATGCTCCGATCCTCCGCGGGCAGCTCGCCGGCGTGCGCGGAGACCCACGTGACGTTCTCGCTGCCCTCCTTGCCCCGCGCCCGCGCGAGCGCCGCGGGGTCGGGCTCGACGGCGGTCACCCTCGCGCCTGCCGCGGCCAGCGCAATGGCCAGCGTCCCCGTCCCGGCGCCGACGTCCACGACCGCCGGCGCGGGGCCGGCGTCGAGCACGCGAGCGGCGAGCTCCGCCCGGAACGCGCGCTCCCGCATGCCGAGCGCGACCGCCCCGTCGTAGAGCGCGAGCGGAGCGCGCCCGGCGGCGGGGAGGATCGCGCGCCGCGCGCTCAGGATCCGACGCCGGCGAGCGCGGCGATCCGTGCGCGCTGCGCGCCCGCCCCGCCCAGGTACGGGGCGAGGAGCTGGGCGCGCTTGAACAGCCAGTGGAGGTCGGCCTCCCAGGTGAAGCCGATGCCGCCGTGGAGCTGGATCGCCGCCGCGGTGACCGAGCGGCCCGCGGCCGAGGCCGAGGCCTTGGCCATCGCCGCCGCCTCCTCCAGCCGAGACGGGTCGGCGTCGGCCGCCCACGCCGCGAAGTACACGACCGAGCGCACGCTCTCGGTGTCGAGGAGCATCTGCGCGGCCTTGTGCTGCACGGCCTGGAAGGTCCCGACGGGCACGCCGAACTGCTTGCGCTCCTTGACGTAGGCGACGGTCATGTCGAGCGCGCGCTGGCAGATCCCCAGCAGCTCGGCGGCGACGGCGATCTGCGCACGGGCGAGCGTCCCGCCTCCAGCCCCGTCCGCGGCGCCGCCCCCGGATGGGACCCCGTAGCGGCGCGTCGGATCGATCGCGGCCGCGTCGGCCAACCCTCCCTCCCGGACCGCGCCGTCGATCCCGACCACCACGTCCGCCCCCGGCCCATCGGGGACGAGCGCCTCGCCGTGAGCCAGGGCCCCGCGCGCCTCGCCGGAGGCCAGGCGCGGCAGCCACTCGTCGCCGTCGAGCGCCAGCGCCGCCAGCGCCGACCCGAGCAGCGGCGTCGCCGCGCACGCGTACCCGAGCTCCTCGAGCAGCACGCACAGCTCGACCAGCCCGAGCCCCTGCCCGCCGTCGGCCTCGGCCACCGCGATGCCCGGCCAGCCCAGCTCGCAGAGCTCCCGCCACAGCGCGTCGTCGTAGCGTCCCGCGGTCGCGTGCTCGCGCACCCGCTCCCACCCCGAGCGCGCGGCGAGCAGCTCGCGCGCGGTGCGCTTGACCACGAGCTGGTCCTCGGTGAGCTCGAAGTTCATGCGCTCAGCGGCCCGCCCGCGGCAGGCCCATGACCCGCTCGGCGATGATGTTCTTGAGGATCTCCGTCGTTCCGCCCTCGATGGAGTTCCCGCGCGCGCGCAGCAGCTCGTAGGACCACTTGGTGTTCGCCCGCAGCGCCTCCGGGCCGACGACGTCGACGGCGAACTGCGTGAGCAGCTGGTTGGTCTCCGACCACAGCCACTTGACGAGCGAGCCCTCAGGCCCCGGCTGCCCGTAGCGCTGGATCGTCGAGAGGCCCCGCCAGGCGAGCAGGCGGAGCGTCTCCGTGCGCAGGTGCAGCTCGGCGAAGGCGTCGGCGATCCGCGGGTCCTCGGCGCGGCCGTTCTCCCGGGCCTCGGCCCACAGCTCGTCAAGGAGCTGGCGCAGGCGGACCTGGAGCGAGAACCCGAGGCCGGCGCGCTCGTTCATGAGCGTCGTCAGCGCGACCTTCCAGCCGTTGCCCACCCCGCCGACGACGTTCTCGTCCGGGATGTAGGCATCCTCGATGAACAGCTCGTTGAACTCGGGCTCGCCGGTGATCTGGCGCAGCGGGCGGATGTCCACCTCGGCCTGCTCCATGTCCATGAGGAAGTAGGTGAGGCCCTTGTGCTTGGCCGCCTCGCGGTCGGTGCGCGCGACGAGCATGCACCACTTGGAGTACTGCGCGCCCGAGGTCCAGACCTTCTGCCCGGTGACGCGCCAGCCGCCGTTGTCCTTGACGGCGGCCGTCTTCAGCGCGGCGAGGTCCGAGCCCGCGTCGGGCTCGGAGAAGCCCTGGCACCAGATCTCCTCGGCCGAGAGGATCGGGTCGAGGTAGCGCTCCTTCTGCTCATCGGTGCCCCAGGCGAGCACGGTCGGCCCCCCGAGCAGGAGGCCGAGGACGTTGGCGGGCAGCGGGGCCTTGGCGCGGGAGATCTCCTCGAAGAAGATCGCCGACTCCATAAGGCTCGCGCCCCGGCCGCCGTACTCGCGCGGCCAGTGCACCGCGGCCCAGCCGCCTTCGTAGAGCGCGCGCTGCCAGTCGCGCCGCCAGGCGTAGGACTCGTCCTCACCCTCGGGCGACTCTCCGGCGGGATGCTCGGCGAGCCAGGCGCGCAGCTCCTCCTGGAAGGCGCGCTCGGAGTCGGTGAACGTGAGGTCCACGGGCGGGGATCCTACGGCGCTACGGCTGGCGCACGAGCGTGTCCGGGCCAAGCGTGTCGGGCGTCGTATGGCCCGAGAGCGCGTGGGCGAGGTCGACGTCGGCGAGGAAGGCGCGCAGCACGCGCTCGACCCCCTCCTGCCCGCCGAGCGCGAGCCCCCACATGTAGGGTCGGCCGAGGAGGACGGCGCGGGCGCCGAGGGCGAGGGCCTTGACGACGTCCGAGCCCGAGCGCACGCCCGAATCGAGCAGCACCGGCACCTCGTCCCCCACCGCCCCGACGACATCCGGCAGCGCGTCGAGCGCGGCAATCGCTCCGTCGACCTGGCGCCCGCCGTGGTTGGAGACGACGAGCCCGTCGACCCCCAGCTCGCGCGCCTGGCGGGCGTCGTCGGGGTCGAGGACGCCCTTGAGCAGGATCGGCAGGTCGGTCGTCTCGCGCAGCCAGGCGAGGTCCTCCCAGTTGAGCGCCGGGTTGGAGAAGACGCCGACGAACTGGCCGACCGCGGCCTGCGGGTCCTCCTCCGGGGTCTTCTCCAGGGTCGAGCGGAACACCGGATCCGAGAGGTAGTTGGCGATCCCCACGCTCTGCAGGAAGGGGAGGTAGGCGAGCTGGAGGTCCCGCGGGCGCCAGGCGAGCATGGCCACGTCGAGCGTGACGACGATCGCCGCGTAGCCCGCCGCCTCGGCACGGTGGACGAAGGAGGCGGCGAGCTCCTCTCCGCGCGGCCAGTAGAGCTGAAACCAGCGCGGCGAGTCGGGACCGGTGGCCTCGGCGATCTGCTCCATGGTGTGGGAGGCGGCGCTGCTGGCCACGTAGGGGAGGCCGTGGGCGGCGGCGGCGCAGGCGGTGGCGAGCTCGCCGTCGGGGTGGACGATCGACTGCACGCCGATCGGCGCGAGGCCGACGGGCGCGGGAAAGCGCGTGCCGAGGATCTCCCGCGAGAGGTCCCGCTCGGAGACGTCGCGGAGCATCCGCGGGACGATCCGGTGGCGGCGGAAGGCCTCGAGGTTCTCCCGCATCGTGTCCTCGGTCGAGGCGCCGCCGAACAGATAGCCGCGGGGCTCGGCGTCGAGTGCGTCGTGCGCCGCCGCCTCGAGGGCGGCCATCCCCAGGGGATGCTCGGGCCGCTCGCCGGCCATGCCCTTGAGGTAGATCTCGTACTGGTGGTTGGCGAAGGGGATGTCGTCGCTCATGCTCGGCGGCACGGTAGCTTGGCGCTCGCTGTGGTGCGTCTTCGCCAGGCCGTCCTCGTCGCGCCGGAGGTCGAGCCCCTGGCGAGCGCGCTACGGGCCGAGCTGGGGGTCGGCGCGCCGTTCGCCGACCCGGGCGTCTCCCTCTTCGGGCTCGAGAACGCGGTGATGGCGCTCGGCGATCAGTTCCTCGAGGTCGTCGCACCGACGCAGGACGGCACGGCGGCCGAGCGCACGCTCGCGCGGCGCGGGCCCGGCGGGTACATGCTGATCTTCCAGGTCGGCGACACCGGCGGTGTGCGGGATCGCGCGGCAGCGGAGGGCGTGCGCGTCGTCTGGGAGATCGCGCTCGAGGACATGGAGACGGTCCATCTCCACCCGCGCGACATGGGCGGGGCGATCGTCTCGGCCGACGCGCCCGTGCCGCCCGGGTCCTGGCGCTGGGCCGGGCCGGAGTGGACGGGCCGCGCCGGGCGCGCTCCCGAGGGCTCGATCCTCGGCGCGACCATCGCCGTGCCCGATCCGCACGCCGCGGCCAGGCGGTGGGCCGCCATCCTCGGGGTCGAGCGTACGCCCGGAGTCGAGTTCGTCGCGGGGGAGGAGGGCCTCGTCGGGGTGAGCCTCCGCGTGCCCGACGCGGTCCGTCGCGGGCGCGCCTCGGTCGAGCTCGGCGGACTCACGTTCACCTTCGCCGGTTAGGGTCTCGCGGATGGAGCTACGAGACCGGGTCGCGGTCGTCACGGGAGGAGCCTCCGGGATCGGTCGCGCGCTGGCGCTGCGCTTCGCCGAGGAGGGCGCGCGCGGTGTGCTCGTCGCCGACCTCGACGCCGTGGGCGCCGAGCGCGTCGCCCGGGAGATCGGCGCGCAGGGCCGGGGGGCGGGGTGTGACGTCGCCGAGGAGGAGTCCGTCGTGCGGCTGCTCGCCGTCGCCGAGGGGACCTGGGGCCCGGTCGAGGTGTTCTGCGCCAACGCCGGGATCGGCGTTGGCCGCGGGCTCGACACGCCGGAGGAGCAGTGGGACCGCGTGCTCGACGTCAACCTCCGCGCCCACGTTCTCGCCGCCCGGCTGCTCGTCCCCGGCTGGCTCGAGCGCGGGGAGGGCTACTTCGTCTCGACCGCCTCCGCCGCCGGCCTGCTCACGCAGATCGGCGACGCCTCCTACTCGGTCTCCAAGGCCGCTGCAGTGGCCTTCGCCCAGTGGCTCTCGGTGACCTTCGGCGAGCGCGGCGTGCGCGTGAGCTGCCTGTGCCCGATGGGGGTCGACACGCCGCTCCTGCGCGGCGGCCTGGCGCAGGGCGGCGAGGAGAGCCTCGGCCCGCGGGTCGTCGAGGCGGCGGGCGAGGTCCTCCAGCCCGAGCAGGTGGCCGACGCCGTCGTCGAGGTCATGCGCAAGGAGAGCTTCCTCGTCACGCCGCACCCCGAGGTGCGCGAGTACCTGCGCCGCCGGGGGGACGACCCCGACCGCTGGATCGCCGGCATGCGGCGCCTGCAGGCCGCGGTGCTCGGCGGCGCGTGAGCGGAATCAGCCCCCGGTGAACCGGGGTCCGGCGCTGGTGGCGAGGACAGAGGCGCGGGGACGCTGGTCCCGGAGGAGGAGGGGGAGGGGAGGGCTGCATTTCGCAACTCCAGGGCTCGAAACGCTGCCCACCCCCCGTTCCCCCGGCACGGTGGCCGAAGCCCCGTCCGCGCCGCGTCACCGCGAGACCGCGCCGCGCAGCTCTCGGGCGCAGGACGACCGGCCGGCATCAAGCCACCCGCTAGAGACCCGGCGGCGGGCCGCCGCGGAAGCCGGGACCGGCCGGGCCGTGATCGCCTTCGCGGTCGCCGAACCCGCGGAAGCTCTTGTCGAAGGCGAACACGAACGCGCCCTCCGAGGAGGTCGAGATGTGCACGCGGTCGCCGGTCTTCAGGTCGGCCAGCGCGGTCTTCCTGCCGTTCCGCACGACGGTCGCGCCGCCCGGCACGGAGACCGTGGCACCCCCGATCGCCACGCAGGCGCCCGCGGTGAGTAGGGCCTTCTGTGGGGTTCTCATGGGCCGATCATCGCCCGGAGGGCTGAGGTCCGGCTGAGGGTTCGCCCCCGATCGGCCGAGCTTGAGCGGCGGCCTCCGCCCGCTCCCCCGGCGGCGCCGGGGGCACCCCGGCGCCGGGGACCTCGACCGCGCCCGGCAGCGCCCCGAGCTCGGCGGTGTCGAGCGGCAGGCAGGTCTCGCAGAAGTCGCGCCCGAACGGCGTCAGGTCGATGCGGCGGCGCACGGCGCGGCCCCGCTCCAGTTCGTCGCGTAGCCGATCGCGCCGGGTGAAGAGCGGGATCGAGAGTTCGCGCAGCAGGTGGCTCACGATTCCCCTCTATCGGGGGCCTATGGGATGGAAGGCCGCTCGGGTAGGGTCCCGGGCATGGGACTGATCAAGGGAGAGAAGACCGTCGAGATCGACGCGCCCGTCGAGCGCTGCTTCGAGATCGCCGCCGACATCGAGAACGCGCCCGAGTGGCAGGAGGCGCTCAAGGACGTCGAGGTGCTCTCGACCGACGCCGAGGGCCGGGCCGAGGTCGTCAACACGAAGTCCGACGCGAAGGTCAAGACCGTCTCGACACGGCTGCGCTTCGCCTACCACCCGAACGACCGCATCGCCTGGACGCAGGAGAAGGGCGACGTGAAGTCCCTCGAGGGCTGGTGGACGCTCGAGGACATCGGGGACGGCCGCACGCGCGCGAGCTACGGGCTGGCCGTCGACCCCGGGCGGATGCTCGGGATGCTCCTCAAGGGCCCGGCCGAGTCCGCGGTGCGCGACTTCCTGCTCGGCGGCGCCGCCGACGGTCTGAAGAGGCAGGCCGAGTCCGGCTCGTGAGGATCCGCGCTGCCGTCCTCGAGGAGTTCGGCGCGCCGCTCGCGGTGCAGGAGATCGACCTCGCGGACCCGCGGGAGGGCGAGGTGCTCGTGCGCCTGTCGGCCTGCGGCGTCTGCCACACCGACCTCTACACCGCCTCGGGCGCCGACCCCTCGGGCTACGCGCCGGCCGTGCTCGGCCACGAGGGCGCCGGCGTCGTCGAGGCCGTGGGCCCCGGCGTGCGCGACCTGGCGATCGGCGACCACGTCGTCACGCTGTTCTCCCCCCAGTGCCGGGACTGCGTCCACTGCGAGGACGAGCGGACCAACCTCTGCCTGGCCATCCGCGAGCAGCAGAACCTCGGCTTCCTGCCCGACGGGACGACCCGGCTCTCGCGCGAGGGCGAGCCGATCCGACACTTCATGGGCACCTCGACCTTCGCCGAGGCGACGGTCATGCCCGAGATCGCGCTGGCCAAGGTCTCGCCCGACGCGCCGCTCGACCGCGCCTGCCTGTTCGCCTGCGGGCTCTCGACCGGGCTCGGCGCGGCGATGAACACCGCCCAGGTCACGGCGGGCTCGACCTGCGTTGTCTTCGGCGCGGGGATGGTCGGCCTCGGCGCCGTCGCGGGCTGCCGCCTGCAGGGCGCCGAGCGCATCATTTGCGTGGATCTCTCCGAGGAGCGGCTCGAGCTGGCCCGCGGCCAGGGCGCGACGGACGTGATAAGTCCCTCCCACCCCGGCCCGGACACGGTCGCGCAGATCCTCGAGCTGACCGGAGGCTTCGGCGCCGACTACACCTTCGAGGCCACGGGCCTCGTCTCCGTCATGCGCCAGGCCGTGGAGTCCGCGCGCATGGGCTGGGGCCTCTGCACGGTGGCGGGCGTGGCCGGCAAGGGGGAGACCCTCGACATCGTCCCGCGCCTGCTCATCACCGGCCGCCGCGTCGCCGGCTCCTCCTTCGGCGGCGTCAAGGGCCGCGACGGCGTGCCCGCGCTCGTCGAGCGCTGGCTCGCGGGCGACATCGACGTCGAGCCCTTCGTGTCCCATTCACTCACCCTCGACGAGGTCAACCGGGGCTTTGAGCTCATGGAGGCCCAGGATGGAATCAGGAGCGTGATCTCGTTTTGAAGATCGACCGCGCGGAGCACCCCGACTGGCTCTCCAACGCCTATCTGGTCGCCGAGGGGCCGAACGGCTCGGGCGTCCTCGTCGACGGCAACGGCGTGATCGAGCCGCTGCTCGAGCAGATCGAGCGCGACGGCATCACGATCACACACGTGCTCGTCACCCACCACCACGCCGACCACGTCGTCGGGATCCGGGAGCTGGCCGAGCGGTTCGGGGTCCCCGTCGTCGGCCATCCGCTGACGCAGGAGGCGCTCGGGGTGGACGTCGTCACGGAGACGATCGAGGACGGGGGGACGCTCTCCTCGGGCAGCCTCGAGATCCGGGCGATCCACACTCCCGGCCACGACGCCGGCCACCTCGCCTTCCTGTGCGACGGCACCGACGTGCTCACCGCCGATGTCCTGTTCAAGGGCACGGTGGGCGGGACCCTCGCGCCCGGCCACACGACCTTCGCGGACCTCAAGGGCTCCGTGCTGAGGCTCCTCGAGCTGCCGCCCGAGACGCGCGTGCACCCCGGCCACCGCGAGCCGACCACGATCCACGACGAATCCGAGGACAACCCCTTCGTGCGGATCTGGAAGGGCGCGGAGCAGGAGGGCACGGAGACCTGCCGCGTCGGCGATGACGAGGCCACGCTCATACTCTGGGCGCCCGACTACGACGGCGGGAACAAGGCCTGGGTGCGCTTCGCCGACGGCCGGGACGAGATCGTCGGCGGCTCGCGCGTCGAGCGGTAGGTCGCCGGGGGCTGGGCTTGGCCGGAGGAGGGTGCGGGCCGTCGTTTTGCTGCGCTGGGCTTCGGAAGACCGGCCCGTGTAACGAAGTGGTTGCGGGGCGATCGTTTCGTCGCCCTGACCGATCCGGAGCCCAGGCGAGCAACGAAAGCGCCCGGGTACCGCCAACCCGGAGGACTTCGCCGGCCTGGAGAGCCTCCTCCGGATCGTGCCGGTGGATCCCTAGGGTCGCGCCCGCGAGGGCTCGACCCGCAGCACCCGCCGGCAGCCACCAGTTCCAGCGCCCGAACAGCGAAACGATCGCGGGCACGAGCAGCGCGAGGACACGGTGGCGTAGAGCAGGATCCCCCGCGGCGAGGCCGGTGGCCATGATGTGCGGCCACCCTACGGCTAGCGTGACCGGGGGATGTCGCCGTTCTGGATCTGGATGCAAGTCGGCATCGTCGTGTGCGTCGTGGCGGCCATGGTCATCGCGATCGTCAAGCTGGCCTAGCCTCGCGTAGTATCCGGCCGGACCGGGGATTCAGAGGCCGAGGAGGCGCGGATGTACAGCTCGATCGTGGTGGGGACGGACGGCTCGGAGACGGCCAACGAGGCGGTGCGCCAGGCCATCGACCTCGCCAAGTCGGTGGGCGGGAAGCTCCAGATCGTCTCCGCCTACGAGCCGGTCTCCGACCAGCGCCTCCGCTCCGAGCAGCGCGACGTGCCCAAGGACGCCCAGTGGATGGTCAACGAGCGCGAGGACGTCGAGGCGACGCTCCGGGAGGCCAAGGAGCAGGCCGACGAGGCCGGCGTCGACGTCGAGACCTTCGCCCGCCAGGGCGATCCGGCCGACGCGATCCTCGACGTGGCCGAGGAGCAGGGCTCTGACCTCATCGTCGTCGGCAACAAGGGGATGACGGGCGCCAAGCGCTTCCTGCTCGGCTCGGTGCCGAACAAGGTCTCCCACCACGCGCCGTCCTCGGTCCTCATCATCCGCACGACCTGAGCCGGTCGGGCGCGACTCAGCGGCTGGTGGCGCGTCCGGCGTCGATCAGTCCGGAGCCGTAGTCCCTGTCGTAGCCGGGGGCGCCGAGGTCTGTGGCCGTCTGCTCGAGGCGTCGGCTCAGCGCGGCGGGCGAGGGGTTCGCGCCGATGACGCGGCTGGCGATGACGAGCGCCGCCGTCGCCGTCACGTGAGGGCAGGCCATCGACGTGCCCTCGTAGTCGGCGGGCAGGCCGAAGGTCCGCGTCGAGGCGTAGTAGGTCTCCTGGTAGATCGGGCGCCCGATGTGGTTCAGGTTGCAATGGGGATCGCCGGGGAGGTCGGCGTCGTCCCCCCCGCCGGGGGCGACGACGTCGACCCGGCCGGTGTTCGAGTAGTCGGCCAGGCACCGATCGTCGGTCGTGGCGCCCACCGAGAGGACGTCCGCGCTGCGCGCCGGGTAGGAGACCGAGCGCGCCCCGTCGTTGCCCGAGGCGCCGACGACGAGCACGCCGCGGCGGCGCGCGTAGCGCAGCGCGCTCAGCACGTCGGGGATGCCGGCGGCGGTGATGATGCGCGGGAACTCGAGCGAGAGGTTGATGAGCTTCGCGTGCTGGCGCACGGCGTAGCGGATGCCCTTGGCGATCGTCGAGGCGACCCCGTAGCCGCAGGAGTCGAGCACGCGGACTTCGATGATCGTCGCGCGGTAGGCCAGGCCGGTGACCCCGCGGCGGTTGTTGGTGGCCTCGGCGATCGTGCCCGTGACGTGGGTGCCGTGGCCGAACCCGCCGTCGATGACGTGCCAGCGCCCGTTGTCGGTGACGCGGCAGGTGCGGATGTCGAGCGGCCCGCGGGCCCGGCGCACGAAGTCGTACCCGTCGGCGAAGCGGGTCCCGGCGAAGTCCGGCGAGCGCTTGTAGCCCCGGGCGGTGCTGTAGGCCGCGCCCGTGTCGAGCACGGCGATTCGGACGCCGAGGCCGCCGGGATGGCGCGCGCGGCGGTCGTTGGCCCAGGCCCGCGGCGCGTCGACCCCGGCGCCGGGCAGGAAGTTCCACTGCAGGCGCATCCAGCCGCGGCCCATGCCGCGATCGTTCGGGGTGTACGTGCGCGCGGTGGACGCCGCGGTCATGTGCGCCACGTAGTCGGGGACCGCGTAGGAGACGCCCGGGTCCTGCCGCAGCCGGGCGATGCCGGCGGGCACCGTCTCGCCGGGCGGGAGCGCGGCGACGTGCGAGCTCCCGTCCTTCGTCCCCACGACGACCTTGCCCGGCAGGTAGGGCGCCGGGGTGGCGGCCCGCGCGGCGCCCGGCGCGAGGACCACGGCGAGGGAGAGGAGGAGGGCGAGGCGAAGCGCGTGCACGGATTGTCGGCCCACGATATGGGCGTCGTCCTCCATGAGAACATCCTTTAGCCGAGAAAGTTCCTCTCTCCTCTCGCTCTTCATGCAGAGTTCACATGCGCCCCGCCCCGACGCCGACTGGATGCGCCTCGCGCTGGCCGAGGCCGACGCCGCGCTCGCCCACGACGACGTGCCCGTGGGGGCGGTCGTCGTGCGGGGCGGCTCGGTGCTCGCCACGGGGCGGAACGAGCGCGAGCTGCAGAGCGACCCGACCGCCCACGCGGAGCTCCTCGCCCTGCGTGCGGCAGCCGCGCGCCTCGGATCCTGGCGTGTGCTCGACGCGACGCTCTACGTCACGCTCGAGCCGTGCGCGATGTGCGCGGGCGCGATCGTGCTCGCGCGCGTGCCCCGTGTCGTGTGGGGCACGGCCGACCCGAAGGCGGGCGCGGCGGGCAGCGTGCTCGACGTGCTCGCCGAGCCGCGCTTCAACCATCGCCCGGAGGTCCGGGGCGGCGTGCTCGCCGAGGAGTCCGCGGCGCTCCTGCGCGCGTTCTTCGCCGCGCGCCGGGGGCGGTGAGCGGAGGGGGCGCGCCGCGCGCCCGCCGGCCGCCGGCCGAGCGTCCTCCCGATGATCTGCCCGTGCTCCCGGGCCGCCGGTCGCCGCTAACGTACCGGGCCGTCCCGCAGGAGCCCTCGGAGGGGTGCCGGAGTGGTTGAACGGGGCGGTCTCGAAAACCGTTGTGCGGTCTTGCCGTACCGAGGGTTCGAATCCCTCCCCCTCCGCTTCAGATGCAGGGATTTACCTGCATACGCGCATATGTGCGGAGGTCCGGGAGGCGCTCGCCAGTAGGTCAGTCGGCGTCACTCAGAGTCAGCGAAACCCCGTTTCGTGCCCACGCCGTGCCCACGGGAGCACCTGACCGGGGCCCGCTCGGCCCTGCCTGCGCTGCGGCGCGCTCACGCCCTCGGGCTCCTACTGCGCGCGTCATCAGCCGAGCCGCTTCAACCCGGCGCGCGGCTCCGGCGGCAAGGCCTCGGCCTCCCGCAATGCGCAGGAGGGCGAGATCGAACCGAAGAGTGCCGCCGGCAAGCGCAAGGTCCCGATCCCCTCAGCTCTCCGCGATGCGCTAGTCGAACACAAGATGGCCGGTGAAGGGGAGGGCCTCGTCTTCGCTCGAGCGGACGGAACTGCGTTCAATCCGTGGACGATCACTCAGCGGGCTTATCGACGCTGGGAGGCTGCCGGCCTCATGAAGATCACTCCGCATGAGGCGCGGCATTGCGCGGCCTCCTACCTGATCGCCGCCGGGGTGAACGCCAAGAGCCTCAGCACCTTCATAGGCCACGCGAACATCGCCACCACGATGGACCTGTACGGCCACCTCGTGCCGGGTGCCGAGGCTGAGGCAGCCGGACTGATGGACGCCTTCCTCGAGCGCTCGAACACCGCCGCACGACTCGCCGCGCTGGACGACTAACCGGCGTCGGACCCCAGTCCTTTCCTCCTCGGCCCCTTTCAGAGCCGGGTCATTGCCGGTTCACGAAGCGTCGTGCGTCGGTTGTTGCCTCCTTCCACGACCCCCGATGAGCTCGCCACCCGTATCGTCTCCAGTCCTCAGCAGATGACCGATAGCCCCCGCACACCGCTTCGTATCGGACTCCTCCTCGACGGAACAACATTGCCTGCGTGGATGGCGGAGATAGTCACTCGCGTCCTCGACGGAGATTTTGCCGAGGTCGCCCTCGTAGTCATGAACGCAGAGGGACCTAAGCCGCTTCCCCGGTTCTCACGGCTTCGGAAGCCGCGGCGCCACCACCTGCTGTTCAACCTGTATCAGCGTCTGGACACTCGCCTCTTCAGGATCGACCCGGACGCGTTCGCGCCGGTTGATCTCGAGGCGAGGCTTGCGGGCGTTCCTCGACTCGACGTCGTCCCTCTCCGCCCACGGGTGTTCGAGCATCGTTTCAACCCCAGTGACGTTGCCGCCGTCGATGCGCACAACCTGGACGTGCTGTTTCGCTTCGGCTTCAACATCATCCGTGGTGAGATCCTGAACTGCGCCCGCCACGGGGTCTGGTCCTTCCATCACGGCGACAACCGGCTTTACCGCGGCAGCCCGGATTTCTTCTGGGAGATGTACGAACGCGAGCGGGTAGTAGGCACGCTGCTCCAGGTCCTCACAGAGGATCTCGATGCCGGGCTCGTGCTCTACCGCTCTTGGTCGCGCATGGACCCCACGTCTCTATATAGGAGTCGTAATTCGGCGTACTGGAAGACGGCCGAATTCGCGCCTCGACGCCTGCGGGAGTTGTATGAGTACGGCTGGGACTGGATCGCCGACCTCCCAGGAGTCGGGCCTTCTGAGGCATACGAAAAGGACAGGATCTACAAAACGCCAACCAACTCCCAGATGTTGCGATTCGTGGCGCGCCTCGTGGGCGGCGTCACACTCAGGCGAGTCCGGCGCATACTGTTCGAGGAAGATTGGCGGATCGCGTTGAGACGCTTCGACGGCGAGAGTCAGGCAACGTCGATGCTCCGCCTTGTCCCCCCGAGTGACGGGCGTTGGTACACGGATCCGGTGCTCGTGATCGATGACCGTGCGGCCCACCTCTTCGCGGAGGAGTTCGACCTGCGTGCCGGCCGCGGCAGGATCGCGCATGCGCTCGTCGAGGCGGACGGCACCGTGGCGCCCCTGCGGCCTGTCCTCGAACGGCCTTATCACCTCTCGTATCCGTTCGTGTTTCGTTTCGACGGGGATTGGTGGCTGATCCCGGAGAGTGGCGAAAATCGAACGGTCGAGCTCTACCGCTGCGTTTCGTTCCCCAACGAGTGGGAACGCGCGAAGATCCTGCTCGATGACGTCTTCGCCGTCGACAGTACGGTCCTGTTCCACGACGATCGCCTCTGGCTGTTCACGAGCATCGCCGTCGACGGCAGCGAGGTGGGAGACGAGCTCTTCCTCTATTCTGCGCGTTCCCCGCTCGACGACTGGGTGCCTCACCCTCTCAATCCGGTGGTGTCCGACGTGCGACGGGCTCGGCCTGCGGGGCCCATCATCCGGATGGGCGGAGCTCTCGTGCGTCATTCTCAGGATGGCTCTCGCCGCTACGGGTACGCGATCTGCCTCAACGCGATCGAGGAACTCTCGCTGTCGGCTTACCGGGAGGTCCCGGTGACGCGGATGGAGCCAAGGCGCAAGTGGCGTAACCGGGCGATGCACACCTATAACCGGGCCGGCGGACTCGAGGTGCTTGATGTGCAGCAGCAGCATCTTCGTTCCGTCGGAAGCCTCTTGCCTCACAGGAGGTCAGCGGCAAGCTGACCGGAATAGCGCGGAGGCCCCCGAGCAGGCCGCAACCGCCGAGCAGACAGTGACCGCGCTCGAGCGGCTTGTCGCCGTACGCGGGGCGCCGGAGAACGTCCGCTGTGCTAACGGGCCCGAGCTGACCGCGCACGCCCTCAGGGACTGGTGCGCGGGCGCGCTGATCCAGGCGAGCTACATCGAGCCGGGCGCACCGTGGCAGAACCCGTTCGCGGAGTCCTTCAACGCCCGCGTGCGCGCGAGCTGCTCAACCTAAAGGAGTTCTCCTGCGTGCCGAGGCCGTGCGACGTTGATCTCGCAGCCGGCGTGATACGTGTGTCGAGCGTGCCCTTTGAGCGCGATCACGGTTTCCTCCTCACTTCTGATCACAAAAATTCCCCGGGTGGCTGAGGCGTAGGAGGGCCGCGGTGGGCGTGACGGAGGTGAGCCCCGGAGGGGCGATCCTCTGTCCCGCCCGTCGCGTGCGCGTCGGTCTGTCGGGGACCCCCTCCAGGGTCGGTGGTGCTTGACGCCATCGACGAGAAGGAAGGGGTCCCCAGGGGGATGCTCACACAGGAGGACGACGTGGAGATCCACGCGCTACACGCGAGGGGCTGGTCGCTGTCTGCGATCAGTCGTCATACCGGCCGGGACCGCAAGACGGTCGCCAAGTACGTCAAGGCTGGCGCTGTCGGCGGCGCGCGGCGGGAGCGGCCCGCGAGCTGCCTTGAACCGTTCCGCGGCTACATCAGCGCGCGGTTCGCGGATGACCCGCACCTGCCCGCGGTGACGCTCCAGGAGGAGCTCAGGGCCGCGGGCTTCGAGCGCTCCTACCCGACGCTCGTGCGGGAGCTGCGGCGGCTGCAGTTGCGGCCGCTGTGCTTGGTCTGCCAGCAGCGCCGCGGGCGGGCGCCGACGGTCGAGGTCGATCACCCGGTCGGGGAGGAGATCCAGTGGGACTGGCTCGAGCTCCACGACACGCCCTGGGGTGAACCCGCGTTCGTGCTGGTCGGGGCGCTGTCGCACTCCGGCCGCTGGCGCGGCGTGTTCTGCGAGCAGATGACCTTCGGCCATCTGGCCGGGGCGCTGCACGAGATCCTCACCGGCTTGGGTGGCACGCCGCGGGTGTGGCGCGTTGACCGGATGGCCACGGCGGTGATCCCCGGCACCAACCGGCTGAACCCGCAGTTCGCGCAGATGGCCAAGCACTACGGCGCAGATGTCCAGGTCTGCCCGGCGCATCGGCCGCAGCGCAAGGGCGTCGTTGAAGCGGCGATCAAGTTCATCGGCCAGCGCTGGTGGCGCACCGCCAAGGCCGGCTCGATGTTGCAGGCCCAGCAGTCCTTGGACACGTTCGCCGCCACGGTCTCCGACGCGCGGCGCCGCGAGCAGAGCACGGTCGGCGAGCTCGGCGCCACCGAGCCGCTACGGCCGTTGCCGGCGCTCGCGTTCCCCGCCGAGATCATCTGCGAGCGCGTGGCCTCGCGCTCGGCGTTGGTCGCGTTCGAGGCCAACCGCTACAGCGTGCCGCCGGGCTACGCCGGGCAGCGCCTACAGGTCCGCGCACGGGTCGGCGAGCCGCACCTGAGGATCCTCACCCTCACCGGCCTGAAGGTCGCAACGCACCCACGCGCGAGCGCCGGGGCAGGGCAGACGATCCGCACCGGCGAGCACGACCAAGCGCTGCGCAAGGCCGTGCTCGACGCGTTCACCACGCAGACCAGCTGCGGGCGCAAGGTCAACCGGCCGCCCGACAAGGATGCGCTCGCCGAGCTCGCGCGGCTACACCAACGTCCCGACCTCGCGCCTGCCGCGGTCGTGTCGTTGACGGACTACGCCGCCTTGGCCGAGGTCGCCTGCTGATGAGCACCGACACGATCTACCAGCAGCTCCGAAGCCACCTCGCCTACCTCAAGCTCACCGCCGCAGCCGACGCCCTCGCCCCGGCGCTGGAGGCCGCCGAGCGGGAGAAGCCGGGCTACACCCAGTTCCTCCACGACCTCCTCCAAGCCGAGGTCGCGGCGACCGAGCAGCGGCGCCTGGACGGACGGATGCGCTTCGCCAAGCTGCCCGCGCACAAGACGCTGGAGCAGTTCGATTTCGCCGCGCAGCCGACACTCGACCGGCGGCAGGTCGAGGACCTCGCGACGCTGCGCTTCGTCGAGGAGAAGGCCAACGTCTTGCTGATCGGGCCTCCAGGTGTCGGGAAAACTCACCTCGCTATCGCGCTCGGGCACCGGGCCGTTCACGCCGGCTACCGCGTCTACTACACCACCGCCGCCGACCTCGTCGCTCGCACCACGAGGGCCGCGATGGAAGGCCGCTGGGCGAACACGATGCGGTTCTGGGCCGGGCCGCAGCTTCTCATCGTTGACGAGCTCGGCTACCTGCCGATGCCCGGCGAAGCCGCCTCGCATCTGTTCCAGGTCATCAGCCGCCGCTACGAGCACGGATCCATCGTCCTCACCACGAACCGCGGCATCGCCGACTGGGGCCACATCTTCGAAGACACGACCGTCGCCACCGCCGTCCTTGACCGACTCCTGCACCACGCCTCGGTCCTCTCGGCCACCGGCGACAGCTACCGCATGCGCCGCCACCGCGACGCCATCAACGCCCTCCGACCCGCCCTCACCGGAGCCCCAACGAGCGCCCCTCGACCTGGGGAATTCTCATGATCGAAGGTGGGGAATTCCCGTGATCCTTGACACCCTTGACGCGCAGGGAACCGTGATCCCGCCGAAGAGCGCTGCCGGCAGGCGCAAAGGGTCCCGATCCCAGCAGCTCTCCGTGAGGAGTTGGTCGGTCTCAAGATGCAGCAGGTCCCCTGAGGAGGAGGCCCTCGTCTTCGCCCGAGCAGACGGAAGCGCCTTCAATCCGCGAGGGGGCACCCTGCGAGCTGAGAAGTCATGGGCTGCCGCCGGGCTTAGCCGAATCGGCTTCCACGAGTGCCGCCATGCTTCGCTTCGCTCATGATCGCTGCCGGCTGCAACGTGAAGAGCCTCGGCAGCTACATGGGCTACTCCACCATCGGCATCACGCTCGATCGCTACGGCCATCTCCTGCCCGGTAACAAGGCCGAGTCCGCCAGTCTGCTCGACGCCAAACCTCGCGCGCGCAGACACCGCTACAAGGCTCGCCGCGCTGGACGACTAACCGGCGTCGGACCCCCAGTCCTTTCCTCCTCGGCTCTTCCTAAGGAGCTCCTTTGTGCCGTTGTAGATCGTCGTGATTCGCAGCGGCAAGCGCCGCGAACGCCTCGCTCGATCCGGCTCGCCTACGCGTTTGACGGGGCACTGGGGGCGCCCCCAGTCATCGTCTCGAGGATGGCCACGACCGCGGGAGTCCCGTCGCGAGCGAAGGCGGCCTGCATGCGACGTGCCCCCGC
>JBBQAA010000050.1:0-25882 GCA_038276395.1 Solirubrobacterales bacterium
CGCGCTACGAGTCCACCCGGCGGCGCCGTGAGGAGCTGGCCGAGCGCTTCTTCGCGGCCCCCGGCGACGGCGATCTTCAGACGATCGAGTCCCTGCTCGCAGAGGACGTCGAGCTGCACGGTGACGGCGGCGGTCGCGTGCCCGCGCTCGCCCGTCCCCTGCATGGCCGGCGCCGCGTTGCCCGCACGCTAAACAGTTGGATCAGACTCGGCCGCCGCGCAGGCGGCCTCGAGGTCCGGCGGGTCGAGGTCAACGGGGAGCCCGGCGCGGTGATCACCGACGCGAACAGCGGCCTGATCGGCGTCTGGTCGCTCGGCATCGCCGAGGACCGGATCCAGTCCGTCCGCTCGATCGTCAACCCCGACAAGCTCGCGCACCTCGGCCCGGTGATGGGTCTGACGGCGATGCTCGAGCGTGCACGGCGAGGCGACGGGTAGGCGCAAGCCGGTCGTCGCGCAAGGGGATCGGCGGCGGGGACGGCCCGCGAAACACCATCGTCGCGTGACGAGTCGGCCGCCGGGCCGTGCGATCCTGCAGTCGTGAGCGACTGGCCTGATCTCACCGGGCGGATGATGGGAGACCTCGTAGTGGTCGAGCCGCTCCGCTCCGAGCACGAGGACGGCCTCTTTGAGGCGGGCCACGACCGCGAGATGTGGGCCTACCTGACCGCGTTCCCGAATGCTTTCGAGACCCGTGCGCGGTTCCATCGCTGGATGGAACAGGCGCTTGCGGCTACCGCAGCTGGCGAGGAGGGCGCGTGGGCGATAATCGATCGCCCCAGTGCACGCCCGATCGGCAGCACTCGCTATCTGGCGCTCCGGCCCGAGCATCGCTCGCTCGAGATCGGGTGGACCTGGCTGGGGCGACCGTGGTGGCGCACGGGGGCAAACGTGGAGACCAAGCTGCTCCTGCTCGGCCGGGCGTTCGAGCAGTTGGGGTGCGAGCGCGTTGAACTCAAGACCGATGCTCGTAACGCTCGATCGCGCGAGGCGATGGCGGCGCTCCCCGCGCAGTTCGAAGGAATCCACCGTATCACCTGGCCCTGCCCGACGGGACCTGGCGCGACACGGCCTGGTACAGCGTGATCGCCGATCTCTCGTTCTGGCCGTGGGGGACGTTCGCGGCGTCGGGGGGCGTCATTTCGCCTGCTCTTTGGTGAAGCGAACAAGCCCAGGCCTTTGTCATCGCCGACGCCTGGGAGTCTGATCGGGATGGGGTGGCTGTATACGTTGCATGCCCGATCGAGTATCGCCCGTCGCGGCGGCCCACACACGCGCGCTCGACGCGCAAATCCGGACGCTGCGGCTGCAGCGCGCCGTGCTGGGCGCCGTCGCCCGATCCACCCATCCAGAGGAGCTGCAGCGCATGACCGACCTGACCACGCTGACCGCCGAGGAGCGCCGCCGCATCCTCGATGGGTACCTCGATGCCGTCTTCGGCGACCACGCCAGTCCCGTCGCCGATCGGCTGCGCATGGGCGCGCCCGAGCTGCCCGACGACCCGACCGCCGACCAGGTCGCCGCCTGGGTCGAGCTCGCCGAGCTGCTGCGCGATCAGAACTACGTCGAGGCCGGCCGCCGGATGGCCGAGCGAGCCCGGGCCGAGGGCGTTGAGCCCGACGGCGCGCACTTCGCGATCGAGGCGGTCGGCGACCATGCGGGCGCCGCGCTCCGCGCCGGCGGCGACCCCAGGTCGCCCGAGGCGCTGGCCGTAATCGAGCGTGTCGAATCGATGACCCCGGGCGGTGGCGGAGACCGAGCGCGGGTCGCTGAGCGCATCGGGGCCTTCACCGACCGCCGCGTCTTTCGCTATTGGACGCTCGTGGCCATCGTCAACGGCTGGCCCCTCGGCGGCCCCGTGCCGGAAGACGCGGTGGATGCCTGGGAGTGGTACACGAAGGCGCTTCGCGCACACGCCGGCTAGTTTCCCTGCCGGGAACGCCCGGCCGTCTCGATGAGGGATCGGTGAGCGAGACGCCGGGAATGCCACCATGGCGGGGATGGCTGACCGTCGCAACGACGTCGAGCGATTCGGCCGATGGGCGTCCACCTACGATCGCTCCTACCTGCAGCGCCTGGTGTTCGAGCCCGTGCACCGCGCGACTCTCCAGGCTGCGAGCTACGAGCTCCTGCGGCCCGGGCGGATCCTCGACGTAGGCTGCGGAACCGGCCAACTGCTTCGTCGCGCGGCCGCCGTGTTCCCCGCCGCTGAGCTCGTCGGCGTCGACCCCGCCGCGGAGATGGTCGGCCAGGCCGGAGCATCGCTATCGAGCGATGTCAGGGTACGGTTCCTGCAGGGCGCTGCTGAGGCCTTGCCGTTTGCCGACGCGACCTTCGATCTCGTCGTGTCGTCCATGTCCTTTCACCACTGGGCCGACCAGCGGACGGGCCTGGGCGAGGTTCGGCGCGTGCTGGCCACGGGCGGGCTGATGGCGCTCGCCGACGGCTTCGCCGTTGGCGGGCTGCGACTCGCGTTTTGGGCCGCCGGCAAGCGCGGTCAATTTAACACCCCCGCCGAACTAGACGCGATGCTCGGTGCCGTGGGAATGACGACCATCGGCCGCGGCGTGCTGCCGCGGATGGGGAGCAGCGTCCAAGTCGTGGTCAGCCGCGCCGACAGCGCAGAGCGCCGGTAGCGGAACGGCAGCTGGGGACTGGTTGATCTCCGGTACTCGTTGGGTAACGCGGTGGTGATGGGGCGCTTTTCGCGAGGTCTATGAGGACTGAGGGCGCTGCTGGTCGTGAAGGTGGTCGACGAGCTCGTCGAGGCGGCTGAATGCACGCGCGAGGCCGATGTGGTCGCCGTAATCGCGGGACTCGACGATCTGGCCGTCGTGCGGGTGGACATTCCCGCATGTGCCTCGCGCGACCCTACGCCGGGCTCACGTCCGGGCAAGCAGCTGGCGGCGCTCTGCGGGACGGGAGGAGCTGTTATAGGGTGCCGTCATGAGCACGCGCGAGGACTACCCGGCCGGGGTGCCGTGCTGGGTCGACACCAACCAGCCCGACCCGGCCGCCGCCGCCCGGTTCTACTCCGGGCTCTTCGGCTGGGAGACCGAGGACGCCATGCCTCCGGACTCGGGCGCTCACTACTTCATGGCTCGCATCGATGGCCGGGACGTGGCGGCGATCTCCTCGCTGCCCTCCGCCGCGCCACCGCGGGCCGCGTGGAACACCTATGTCCGCGTCGAGTCCGCCGACGACACCGCGGACAAGGTGCGGGACGCCGGCGGGCAGGTGCTCTCCGAGCCCTTTGACGTCTTCGACTCCGGGCGGATGGGTGTCTTCGCCGATCATGAGGGCGCGGTCTTCTCTGTCTGGCAGCCCGGGCAGCACCGTGGCTCGGCGGCCGTCAACGAGCACGGCGCGGTGAACTTCAACGACCTCCACACCGACGATGTCGAGGCCGCGAAGGGCTTCTACGGCGCCGTGTTCGGCTGGACCACGATCGATGTCGGCTCGCCCATGTGGGCTCTGCCGGGCTACGGCGACCATCTCGAGGAGCTCAACCCCGGCCTGCGGGCAGGGATGAAGGAGGGGGGCGCGCCCGAGGGTTTCGAGGACGTCGTCGCGAGGATCCTGCCCCGGGACGGCGCCCCGGCGCACTGGAGCGTCACCTTCGCCGCCGACGACGCGGACGCGACCGCCGCGCGGGCCCGCGAGCTGGGAGGCTCGGTCCTCGCCGAGCCGCAGGATGCGCCGTGGGTGCGCTTCGCCGTCCTCGCCGATCCGGCCGGCGCGCCCTTCACCGCCAGCCAGTTCGTGCCCGAGAACCGCTAGTGGTCTGAGTCGTCAGTTCGCAGGCACGCGGCGCCCGGCGGATCGCGGTCCGCACCCGCGGTGCCGTGGCGCCGACGAGAACGCGCGGTTCGGCTTGCCGACGTCCTGGTCGGCTCGTTGGACTTTCACGTCGGTGACCGTGTGCACGAGCCGTGTCCCGGCACCGTCGCGTTCGTACCGCGCGACACGCCCCACCGCTTCTCCAACACCGGGTCCGGCCCTCTCAGGGGCGCAGACGGGAGGCGCCTTCACGTTGCGCGGCTCCCATGTTCGAGTCCCGGTTACGGTTGAGCGCCGGGCGGCCTGCCGCCCGCCTCGGGCTATGCGGCGCTCGCGTCCGGCAGCGCGCGCGGGATCTGGGCGAGCGTCCGCTCGCGTAGATCCCGCACCTCGGGGTCGTCGGCGAGCGCGAGGGCGCGGTCGACGGCGGCGAGGGTGTCGGCGCGCCGGTCGGTCCGCGCCAGGGAGTGCGCGTAGCGCGCCCAGGCCTCGGGGGACTCGGGCTCGAGCCGCGTTGCGAGCTCGGCCGCGGAGACCTCGCCGCCCACGTCGCCCGAGAGGAGGTAGGCGAGCGCGAGATCGAGCAGCGCCTCCACGCTCGGCCCCAGCCGCCGGGCCCGCTCGAGCGCGGCGATCGCGCGCTCGCGCCGGCCGCGCCGAAGCTCGAGGCGCCCGAGGCGAGCCCACCCGTCCGGGTCGGCGGGCGCCACGCGCGTGGCTCGCCGCGCGGAGTCGACGGCCTGGGAGAGCGACCCCATGTCCTCGTAGATGCGCGCCGCGTAACGATGCGGCGCGGGGCGCGCGGGCTCCACCCGAGCCCAGTCGCGCACTGAGCGCGCCGCCGCGGGCAGGTTGCCGGACTGCCAGAACGCGACGGTGAGCAGGCGCAGGACCACCGGGTTGCGCGGGTCGGCGTCCCGCGCGTAGACGAGGCGCTTGGCCGCGATCTCCGGCTCGCCCTCTTGCATCGCGTGCTGGGCGGCGGTCAGGAAGCGCTCGACGCGGTCGGCGGCGGCGTCGGGCTTCCCGAAGTCGACGAACTGCAGGGAGCCCGCGGGGACGGTGCGCACGCCGAGCTGGAACTCCACGCGCGCCCACTGCTGGACGTCGTCCCCCTCGCCGGAGAAGTAGACCCCGGTCACGCTTCCCACCCCCCACTCGGGGTAGGAGAGGCAGCGCGCGTAGCGGTGCACGACCGAGTGGTCGGGGACCTGGGCGCCGAAGGGGTCGTGCTTCTGCCGGTCGGCGTCGGCGGCGCGCTCCCGCTGCTGGGCCTCGTAGGCGCGGCGGCCCTCCTCCGCGCGCGCGGCACGCGCCGCCGCGGCCGAGACGCGCACGGCGTTCTGGGAGACCGTGCCGCCCCGGGAGTCCTCGGCCAGCGACTCGAGCTGGTCGGCCGCCTCGTTGATCGCCTGCAGGTGGCGCTCGTGCTCGTGGCGGCGCCCGGGCGGCGCGATGTCGGGATGCCAGCGCTTGGCCTGCCGGCGCCGCGCGAGCTGCACCGCGCGCTTGTCGAAGGGCGGCTCGATCTCGAGGAGGAGGATCGACTGCTCGAGATCCAGGACGGTCGGCATGACCCTCCAGATTAGGCCGCGACCGGCTGCGGGCGCGCGCCCGCCTCGGCGCGCTCCGCCCGGCACTCCCGCGCCTCGACCCGCGCGAGCCCGGCCAGGCCGCTGGCCACGGTGAAGCTGCCGCCCGCGGTCATCCACACCCGGCGCGCGCCGTAGCGCGTGGCCGCCCAGCCCGTGAGGGGGATGACCGTGGCCAGCGCGAGCAGGTAGTCCGTCGAGACCCACTGGATCGTCGAGAGCGGCGCGTGTAGCTCGCGCTGGAGCGTGTCGAGTGCGACGTTGACGATCGTCGTGTCGAGGCTCGACATGATCGCTCCGATGATCACGACGATGGCGACGCTCCACACCTTGCGGTCCATCGCTCCGGTGTGCCCAACCGCCTCCGGCCGCCGCTGATCCCTGGCGCGCTCGTACCCTGCAGACGTGGCCCACCAGTACGTCTACACCATGCACCGCCTGACCAGGTCCTACCCGCCGGACAAGGAGGTGCTGAAGGACGTGACGCTGGCCTTCCTCCCCGGCGCGAAGATCGGCGTGCTCGGCTACAACGGCTCGGGCAAGTCGACGCTCCTGCGGATCATGGCCGGGCGCGACACCGACTTCCGCGGCGACGCGATGCTCGCCCCCGGCGCCACCGTCGGGCTGCTCGAGCAGGAGCCGGAGCTCGACGAGGCAAAGGACGTCCGCGGGAACGTCGAGGAGGGCATGAGCGCGCTGCGCGGATTGCTCGACCGCTTCAACGAGCTGTCGATGAACTACTCAGAGGAGACCGCCGACGAGTTCGCCCGCCTGCAGGAGGAGATCGACGCCGCCGACGCGTGGAACCTCGACACCATGCTCGACACGGCGATGGACGCCCTGCGCCTGCCGCCCGGCGACGCCGACGTGACCACGCTCTCCGGCGGCGAGCGGCGCCGCGTCGCGCTCTGCCGCCTGCTCCTGCGCCAGCCCGACCTCCTGCTGCTCGACGAGCCGACGAACCACCTCGACGCCGAGTCCGTGGCCTGGCTCGAGCGCCACCTCCAGGAGTACGCGGGCACCGTCGTCATCGTCACCCACGACCGCTATTTCCTCGACAACGTGACGGGCTGGATCCTCGAGCTCGACCGCGGCCGCGGCGTGCCCTACGAGGGCAACTACTCGGGCTGGCTCGAGCAGAAGCAGAAGCGCCTGGCCACCGAGGAGAAGGCGGAGTCGGCGCGCAAGAAGACGATCGACCAGGAGCTCGAGTGGGTCCGGCTCTCGGCGCCCGCGCGGCGCTCGAAGCCCCGCGCTCGCCTGAACGCCTACGAGTCCCTGCTCGCCCAGGACCGCAACGTGAAGCTCGACCAGGTCCAGATCCACATCCCCGCCGGCCAGCGCCTCGGTGACGTCGTCGTCGAGGCCGGCGAGCTGCGCAAGGGCTTCGGCGAGCGCCTGCTCATCGAGGACCTCTCCTTCATCCTCCCCCGCGGCGGCATCGTCGGGGTGATCGGCCCGAACGGCGCCGGCAAGACGACGCTCTTCCGCATGATCACGGGGCAGGAGGAGCCGGACGCCGGCGCGCTGCGCGTGGGCGAGACGGTTGAGCTCGCCTACGTCGACCAGTCCCGCGACGCGCTCGACCCGGAGAAGACGGTGTGGGAGGAGATCTCCGGCGGCTCGGAGCAGATCATGGTCGGGGAGCAGAAGATGAGCTCGCGCGCCTACGTCAGCGGCTTCAACTTCAAGGGCACCGACCAGCAGACGAAGGTCGGCAAGCTCTCGGGCGGGGAGCGCAACCGCGTGCACCTGGCCAAGCTGCTCAAGGAGGGCGGGAACGTCCTGTTGCTCGACGAGCCGACCAACGACCTCGATGTCGACACGCTGCGCGCGCTCGAGGAGGCCCTGCTCTCCTTCGCCGGCTGCGCTGTCGTCATCTCCCACGATCGCTGGTTCCTCGACCGCATCGCCACCCACGTCCTCGCCTTCACCGGCGACTCGCAGGTGACGTGGTTCGAGGGGAACTTCGAGGCGTACGAGTCCTGGCGCCACGAGCAGCTCGGCGCGGAGGCCGACCGCCCGCACCGGATCACGTACAAGAAGCTGATCCGGGCGTAGCCGCCCGGATCAGCGCTCTCGGCTCTACGCCGCGGAGTTGATGTCCAGATTGTGGACGGGGAACTCCTTGACCTCGGCGGGCGGGCCGAGGGAGACGTCGGCCTTCTCCATCGCGGGCCGCAGCCGCTCCCCGATGAAGGTGTCGAAGTGCGCACGCGACTCCCAGAAGTCGATGACGCCCCAGCCGCCGTGGACCGGGCCCGCCGAGTGCACGAGGAAGCCGTCCGGCGGATCGCTCTCGATGTTGAGCAGCCTGTGCGCGGCTTCGTACTGCTCCGCGGTCCCCTTCTCCCAGCGCTGACTGATCCCAACGGGCATGACGACCTCCATTTCACGGACCGGGAGCCCAACCGTAGTCCATTCGCGGCGATCCGGGTAGGAACGTTCCGTGACCCCCACTCTCCAGATCCGCCACTACACCGATCCCGGCTGCCCTTTCGCCTTCTCAGCCGAGCCCGCGCGCCTGAAGCTCCGCTGGCTCTTCGGCGACCAGCTCGAATGGGAGGACCGCATGGTCGTGCTCGCCCGTACCCGCGCCCACTACGCGGAGAAGGGCCTCACGCCAAAGAAGCAGTCCACCTCCCTGCGCCGCCTGCAGCGCGAGCACGGGATGCCGATCGACCCGATCGAGCGCGAGGCGGTCGGCGCCACCGAGCCGGCGTGCCGGGCGTTCGTCGCCGCACGGCTGCACGCGCCGGAGCACGCCGGAGCGCTCCTCCGCCGCCTGCGCGTACGCTTCATGGACGGGGGCGTCCTCGATGACCCCGAGCTCATCGCTGCCGCCGCGCGCGACGCCGGGCTCGACCCGGAGGAGCTGCGCGCGTGGTGCGAGGAGGAGGACGTCGCCGCCGCGCTCGAGGAGGACGCGGGGCTCGCCCGCGAGCCGGCCGAGCGCGCGCTCGCGCTCACCCACAAGCTCGCCGCCGCGGGCGACGGGCGGCGCTACACCTGCCCGTCCTACGAGATCCGCCGCTGCGACGGCGTCGGGCCGACGCTCTCCGTGCCCGGCTTCCAGCCCTTCGCCGCCTACGAGGTGACGCTCGCGAACCTCGCCCCCGAGCTCGAGCGGCGCGAGGCACCGGAGGACCCGGCCGAGATCCTCGCCTGGGCGGAGACGCCGCTGGCCTCGGCCGAGGTCGCGGCGATCCTCGAGACCGACCGCGAGGAGGCGCGCGAGCGGCTCTCCCGCGTGGGCGCCGAGGAGCCCGTGGGCGCCGAGGGCTGGTGGCGCGCGGAAGCCGGCTAGGGTCCGGCCGCATGACCGCCTCGACCGCTCGCAACGTCCTCATCACCGGCTGCTCCTCCGGCATCGGCCGCGCCACCGCGCTCCGCCTGCACGGCGCGGGCTTCACCGTCTACGCCACCGCGCGGCGGCCCGAGTCGATCGCGGACCTGGCCGAGCGGGGGATGCGCACGCTCGCGCTCGACGTCACCGATGAGGGCTCGATGGCCGCGGCCGTGGGGGCGGTGGAGGAGGCCGAGGGCGCCGTCGGCGCGCTCGTCAACAACGCGGGCTACTCGCAGTCGGGCGCGCTCGAGGGGATCCCGCTCGAGGAGATCCGCCGCCAGTTCGAGACGAACGTCTTCGGGCTCATCCGCATGACCCAGCTCGTGCTGCCGCAGATGCGCGAGCGCCGGGCGGGGCGCATCGTCAACATCGGCTCGATGGGCGGGAAGCTCACCTTCCCGGGCGGCGGCGTCTACCACGCGACCAAGCACGCGGTCGAGGCGCTCTCCGACGCCGTGCGCTTCGAGGTCGCGGGCTTCGGGGTCGACGTAGTGCTGATCGAGCCCGGCCTCATCGTCACGAGCTTCGCCGAGACCGCCGTGGCCTCCGTGCCCGAGGGCGACGGCCCCTACGCGAAGTTCAACCGCCACGTCGGCAAGATGACGACCGAGGCCTACGAGAACCGGATGGGAAAGCTCATCGGCGGCGGCCCGGACGACGTGGCCGGGGTGATCGAGAAGGCCCTCACGACCGAGAGGCCCAGGGCGCGGTACACGGTCACGCCCTCGGCGCCGCTGTCGATCGCCCAGCGCCGGCTGCTCTCGGATCGCATGTGGGATCGCGTCATGCGCACGCAGTTCCCCCAGCCCGGCCGGGCCTAGATTGTCCAGCGCCGGCGCTCAGGCCCAGCCCGCCAGCACCTCGGCCGCCTCCCGGGCGCCGGCGACGGTCGCGTCGGCGCCGGCCAGCTCATCGGCCTCGAACCGGCCCGTCGTGACGCCCACGCAGCGCACCTCATCGGCCTGCGCGCAGGCGACGTCGCGCGGCGTGTCGCCGATGACGACGGTGCGCTCGCGCGGATGCGGCTCGCCCTCCGCGCCCGCGCGGCGCCGGGCGACGGCGGGCAGGTCGGTCCGGTCCTCGGAGTCCGAGCCGAAGGCGCCCTGGCCGTGGGCGAAGAAGTGCTCGATCCCGGCGCGGCGGAGCTTCATCCGCGCGATCGGCTGGAAGTTTCCCGTGAGCAGGGCGAGGATGACGTCGTCCCGCTCGGTGAGCTCGGCCAGCGCCTCGGGCACGCCGGGCAGGACGAACTCCGCCAGCGACCCCGGCCCGGCGCGGCCGTAGGCCTCCCCGCAGGCGATCTGGAAGTCGCGTGAGCCGGCGTCGATGTGCTCGGCGGGTACGCCGCGGCCGAGCAGGATCTGGCGGGCGATCTCGAGGTCCGTCCGCCCGGCCGGGTCGACGGGCACCCCTTCCGGTTCGACGCTGTAGACCTCACGGATCGCAGTGTGGAGCGCGCCCGCGTGGTCCACCGTGGCGCCGCGGAGCAGCGTCCCGTCGATGTCCCAGAGCGCGAGGAGCGGGGCGGCGCTCACCGCGTGAGGTCGGCGCCGGGCTCGAGCCCCTGGACGTAGCCGACGACGATCTCCGCCGCGGCCTCGACGTCGGAGAGCTCGCACATCTCGCCCGGGGAGTGGAGATAGCGCGTGGGGATGGAGACGAGCCCGGTCGCGACCCCGCCCCGCTCGAGGTAGACGGAGTCGGCGTCGGTGAAGGTCCCGCGCCCGGTCGCCTCGACGACGTGCGGAAGCTCGGCGGCCTCGGCGGCGGCCACAAGCCCGCCGGAGACGGCCGGGTGGAGCTGCGGGCCGCGGGAGATGACGGCGCCCTTGCCGAACTCCATAGTCGTCGACTCGCCGACCTCGACGCCCGGCTGCCTCGTCTCCCAGGTGACGTCGACGACGACCGCGATGTCGGGCTGGAGCGCGTGGGCCACGGCGCGGGCGCCGCCCTGGCTCGCCATGAGCTCCTCCTGGGTGGCCGCCACCGCGGCCACGGTGGCGGCGGCGCCGGATTCCTTGACCATCCGCGCGACCTCGAGCGCGACCCAGCAGCCGAGGCGGTTGTCGAGCGCGCGGGAGACGATGCGGCCGTTCGGCAGCTCGAGCGGGTCCCCGGCGAGCACTCCGACATCGCCGATCCGCACGAGCCCGCGGGCCTCCTCGGCGTCGCGCGCGCCGATGTCGATGTGCAGGCCCTTCAGCTTCGGCAGCTTCTCGCGGGCGTCGGAGTCGAGGGTGTGGATCGGGGCGCGGGCGATGACGCCGGGCACCAGGCCGTCGCGCGCGGCGATCTCCACGCGCTGGCCGATGAGCACGGCGACGTCCCAGCCGCCGACGCCGCGGAAGCGCAGGAAGCCGTGCTCGTCGATGTGCGAGACGATCACCCCGATCTCGTCGATGTGACCGATCACGGCGACGACCGGGCCGCCGTCCGCCGTGCCCGGCACACGCGCGATCGTCGAGCCGACGGTGTCGGCCACGACGTCGTCGGTCAGCTCCCGCGCCAGCTCCCGGAAGACCCCGGCCGCCTCCTGCTCGTAGCCCGACGGGCCGTGGGCCGCGAGCAGGCGGCGAAGTCCCTCGGGCATCGGCATGGGCGGGATCTTATGCCGCGAGCGCTTTCTCGCGCAGCCAGGCGCCGATGAGCTCCGCGAGCGCCCCGGGCTGGTCCCACGGCACGAATGCCTTGGCGTGCTGGATGAGCTCGAAGCGACCGCCGAGTAGCTCGGCCAGCCGGCGGCCGTGGGCGAGCGGAAAGATCTTGTCCTCCGCGCCCCAGGCGACGAGCGCAGGGCGGCTGAACCCGAGCAAGCGATTCGCGGCGGCGAGCGTCTGTGCGGAGTCGATGCCCTTGAGGAGCTTCGCGGTGTCCCGCCGGATGTCGCCGCTCGTCAGGCACGGCTCCATCCAGCGGCGGGCCACTTCGTCGGGGATCGGGTCTACGGTCACCCCGCCGAAGGCGATCGGAAGGTTGCGCAGGAACCGCAGGCGCATCGGCTCGAGCGCCGCGCGCAGACCGACGGGAGTCGAGCCGAGCCTCTGGAGCGGCCGGAACATCGGGGGCAGGAAGTTCTCGAAGGCGTCGCACGAGGTCAGGACGAGGCGACCGAGGAGCTCCGGGCGCTCGGACACGAGGAGCTGCGCGATCGCGCCCCCGGTGTCGTTGGCCACGAGGGTCGCGCCCGAGAGATCGAGGCTCTCGATGAACTCGGCGACGAGCCGCGCGAGCGCCGGCGGCGCGAGATCGGCGCCTCCGTGCATCGGCAGCCGGTGGGCGCCGAGCGGCCAGTCGGGAACGAGGCAGCGATGCGTTTCGGCCAGCGCCGGCCAGACGCCGTCCCACAGCGTACCGTCGACGAGCAGACCGTGGAGGAAGACGAGCGGCTCGCCGGCGCCCGCGTCGCGGTAGCGGACGGGGCCCGCGGAGAGTTCGGCGGTCTTGGTCACGGCGTCCGGCATGAGGTTCCCCTAAGGTTTGCGTACAAGGTGTACGTATGATGCATACAGACAGCACGTATGTCAAGTAAGGCGGAGCAACGCGCGTCGACGCGGACGAGGCTCGTGGCCACGGCTCGCGCGCTCTGGGCCGAGCGGGGCTACGCGGAGGTCGGAACCGAGGAGATCGTCCGTACCGCCGGGGTCACGCGGGGCGCGCTCTACCACCAGTTCGCCGACAAGCGCGACCTCTTCCGGGCGGTCTTCCAGGAGGTTGACAGCGAGGCGGTCGCGCGCGCCGAGCGACGCGCCCTCGCCGCCGACGAACCGCTCGGCAGCCTGCGGGCCGGCGTGACCGGATGGCTCGAGGCGGCGACGGACCCCGAGGTCCAGCGCATCGTCCTGCTCGACGCGCCGGCCGTGCTCGGGTGGGAGGAGTGGCGCGCGTTCGGTGAGCAGACCGCGCTCGCCTTCATCACCGGCACGCTCGCGGCGGCGATGGAGTCCGGCGCCATCCGCCGCCAGCCCCTGCCCGCCCTGGGCCACATCGTCGTCGGCGCCCTGGACGAGGCTGCACTCTTCATCGCGCGCGCCGAGGATCCGCCGGCGGCCCGGGAGGAGTCCGAGGCCGTCCTCGCGGGCCTGCTCGACGGCCTCGCTTCCTGAGAGGGGCTGACCCCTCTCAGGAAGCGGGCAGCGCCTCGTGCAGCGCGACGACGAGGCCGGTGCGCTCCGCTCCGCGGAGGAGACGCCCGTCGAGGGTCACGACGCGCGCCCCCACCAGTCGCGCGAGCGCGAGGTACTCCGCGTCGTAGGTCCTCGCCCAGCCGAGCTCCTCGGCGATGGCCCAGGCGACACCCGGCAGGCGGGCCGGATCGCGGCGCGCCACGGGCAGACGCGCCAGGTGTCCGCAGGCCTCCTCGGCGTGGGCTCGGGTGAGGGTCCCGCGCCGCATGTTGGCGTGCAGCACGGAGAGCGTCTCTGACCACATGAGCCGCGGGGCGACGAGGTCGCCCGTCGCCGCGAGCTCGTCAAGACGCGCCGAGCCGCACGCCCAGAAGGCGACGCTCGCGTCGACGACGAGCGTCAATGCTCGTCGCGGTCGCGCCGCACGAGCCGCGCCCAGTCCGGCTGGGGAGTCCCGTCGGCGAACGTGCCCCAGCCGCCGGGCACCGGCAAGATGATGTCGCCGGTCAGCGCGTCGAGCTCGTCCTCGTCGATCAGGTGCTGGGTGCCCACCCGCTCCGAGCGGAGCCGGCCGGCGCGGATCCAGCGCCGGATGGTCTCGGGGTTCCGCCCCGTGTGCCGGGCTGCCTCAGGTACCGTCAACATAGTCGCATACTACAACGCTTCGGAAGGGGGGGGTTGACCCCTCTCAGGAACCGCCGTCCTCCTTCAGCAGCCCCCGCAGCACGTACTGCAGGATCCCGCCGTGGAGGAAGTAGAGCTGCTCCTTCGGGGTGTCGATCCGCACGCGCATCGGGAACTCGTTCTCGCCGGCCTTGACCGTGACCTCCGACGGGACCTCCTCGGCGTCGGCGAGCCCCGTCACGGTGAACTCCTCCTCGCCCGTCAGCCCAAGCGAGTCGGCCGACTGGTCGTCCTTGAACTGCAACGGGAGGACGCCCATACCAACGAGGTTCGAGCGGTGGATCCGCTCGTAGGACTCGGCCAGGACCGCGCGGACGCCGAGCAGGTTCGTGCCCTTGGCCGCCCAGTCGCGCGAGGACCCCGAGCCGTACTCCTTGCCCGCGAGCACGACGAGCGGCACCTCCTCCTCGGCGTAGGCCATCGCCGCCTCGTAGATCGTCGTCTCCTCACCGTCCTTCCTCGTCAAGCCGCCCTCGGTGCCGGGCGCCAGCTCGTTGCGCAGGCGGATGTTGGCGAACGTGCCGCGGACCATGACCTCGTGGTTGCCGCGCCGTGAGCCGTAGGAGTTGAAGTCCTTGGGCTTCACGTCATGCTCCTGCAGGTACTCCCCCGCCGGCGAGTCCTTCTTGATCGAGCCGGCCGGGGAGATGTGGTCGGTCGTCACCGAGTCGCCGAGCTTGGCCAGGCAGCGCGCGCCCTCGATGTCCCGCACCGGCGCGGGCTCCTCGGGCAGGTCCTGGAAGAAGGAGGGCTGGCGCACGTAGGTCGAGCCCTCGTCCCAGTCGAAGCGGTCGCCGGTGGGCACGTCGAGCCCGTTCCAGCGCTCGTCGCCTTCGAACACCTCGCCGTAGGAGGAGGTGAACATGTCGGCCCGCACGGCGTCCTCGATCGTCTGGGCGACCTCCTTGGAATCCGGCCAGATGTCCTTGAGGTAGACGTCCTCGCCGTCCCTGTCCTGGCCGAGCGGCTCCTCGAGCAGGTCGATGTCCATCGTGCCCGCGAGCGCGTAGGCGACGACGAGCGGCGGCGAGGCCAGGTAGTTCATCTTCACGTCGGGGTTGATCCGGCCCTCGAAGTTCCGGTTGCCGGAGAGGACGGAGCACACGGCGAGGTCGTGCTCGTTCACCGCCGCGGAGACCTCCTCCGGCAGCGGCCCCGAGTTGCCGATGCACGTCGTGCAGCCGTAGCCCACGAGCTGGAAGCCGAGCTCGTCGAGCGGCTCGTTCAGCCCCGAGCGCTCGTAGTACTCGGTGACGACCTTCGAGCCGGGGGCGAGCGAGGTCTTGACCCAGGGCTTGACCTCGAGCCCCCGCTCCACGGCGTTGCGCGCGAGCAGCCCCGCGCCGAGCATGACGGACGGGTTCGAGGTGTTGGTGCAGCTCGTGATCGCGGCGATGACGACGTGTCCGTGGTCGAGCTCGAACTCCTTCCCGTCCATCGTCACGGACACGGACTCCTTCGTGCGCTCGGCGACCTGCGTCCCCCCGCCGCCCGAGCCGAGCGACTCGCCCGGGATCTCGCCGACGACCTCCTCGACGCCCTCCTGCAGCGCATCGTCGAGGTCCGAGCCGTCCATCTCGTCGTGCTGACGCGGCGTCGCGCCCGGGACCTGGTCCGCGGTCGGATCCGACGCGGGGAACGTGTCCTCGACGCCCTCGTTGGTCTCGGGGCCGGCGCCGCCCTCGACATAGTTCTCGAGCGCCTCGCGGAAGGAGGGCTTGGCCTCGCTGAGCGCGATGCGATCCTGCGGGCGCTTCGGCCCCGCCACCGAGGGCACGACGTCGGAGAGGTCGAGCTCGACGACCTCGGAGTAGGTCGGCGCCTCGGAGTCCTCGTCGTGCCAGAGGCCCTGCTCCTTGGCGTAGGCCTCGACGAGGTCGATCAGCTCCTGGGGCCGGCCGGAGAACTCGAGGTAGCGGAGGGTCTCGGCGTCGATGGGGAAGATCGCGCACGTCGAGCCGAACTCCGGGCTCATGTTCCCGATCGTCGCGCGGTCGGCCAGCGCCAGGTTGGGCACGCCGGGCCCGAAGAACTCGACGAACTTGCCGACGACACCCGTCTCGCGCAGCCTCTCCGTCACGGTGAGGACGAGGTCCGTGGCCGTCGCGCCCTCGGGCAGCTCGCCCGCGAGCTTGAAGCCGACGACCTGTGGGATCAGCATCGACATGGGCTGGCCGAGCATCGCCGCCTCGGCCTCGATCCCGCCGACGCCCCAGCCGAGGACGCCGAGGCCGTTGATCATCGTCGTGTGGGAGTCGGTGCCGACGAGCGTGTCGGGGTAGGCCTGCGGCGGCCCGGACTCCTGGTCCTTGCGGAACACGACCCGGGCCAGGTACTCGAGGTTGACCTGGTGGACGATGCCCGTGTCCGGCGGGACGACGGAGAAGCCCTCGAAGGCGCCCTGACCCCAGCGCAGGAAGGCGTAGCGCTCCTCGTTGCGCTCGAACTCGAGGTCGGCGTTCTTCTGGAAGGCGTCCTTGGAGCCGAAGGCGTCGACCTGAACCGAGTGGTCGATCACGAGCTCGGCGGGCACGAGGGGGTTGATCTTCTGCGGGTCGCCGCCCATGTCGGCCATCGCGTCGCGCATCGCCGCGAGGTCGACGATCGCCGGGACGCCCGTGAAGTCCTGCATGACGACGCGCGCGGGGGTGAAGGCGATCTCCTTGGACGGCTCGTCGCGATGGTCCCAGGTGGCGAGCGCCTCGATGTCCTCCTTGCGCACGCCCTCGCCGTCCTCGTTGCGCAGGAGGTTCTCGAGCAGGATCTTCAGGCAGAACGGGAGCCGCGCCACGTCGAACTTCTCCTGCAGCGCGCCCAGCCGGAAGATCTCGTACTCCTCCTCGCCGACCTTGAGGGTCGCCTGGGCGTCGAACGAGTTGGCGGAGGAGGACATGTCGGGCCTGCTTTCTCTGGCGTGTCGGCGAGTCTCGGAGTGTCAGTCTTCCAAGGATGGAGTCGGTATGGGACTACCCAAGGCCACCGCGCCTGCACCCATCGGTGCGCCGCGTCCGGGTGCGGCTCGGCGGCGAGGTGGTGGCCGACTCCCGGAGGGCTCTCCGTGTGCTCGAGACCTCCCACCCGCCGACGATCTACGTGCCCCCGGACGACATCCGGCCCGGGGCGCTCACGCCCGCGCGGGCGCGGCGGACGCTGTGCGAGTGGAAGGGCCTCGCCGTGTATTGGGACGCCCACCCACCCGGGCTCCGCGGAGGGGAGGAGGTTGCGGAGGCCGCCGGGTGGTCCTACCCCGACCCCGTCCCGGGGTGGGAGGCGCTCCGCGACCACGTCTGCTTCTACCCCTCACGCGTCGAGTGCCTCCTTGGCGACGAGCGCGTCCGCTCCCAGGAGGGGGACTTCTACGGCGGTTGGATCACGGCGGACATCGAGGGACCCTTCAAGGGCGCTCCCGGCACGCTCGGGTGGTGAGCCGTGGCAGACTGCCGGCATGACTGAGCGCTCGCCCGAGATCACCCGCCGGGGTCTGCTCGGCACCGCCGCCGTCGGCGCCGCCGCGGCCGCGGTTCCGGCCGCCGCCGAGGCCGAGGGCCGTCCGCCGTCCCGCCGGGTCGACGTCGTCGTCGTCGGCGCCGGCCTCGCCGGCCTCTCCGCCGCGCGCGCGCTCGTCCGCCGGGGGAGGTCCGTGGCGGTGCTGGAGGCGCGCGGCCGGGTCGGCGGGCGCACGCTGAACGCCCAGCTCGGCCACGGTCACGTCGTGGAGATCGGCGGCCAGTGGATCGGCCCGACCCAGGACCACCTCGACGCGCTCGCCCGAGAGCTCGGCGTCAAGCAGTTCCCCACCTACCTGAAGGGCGAGAACCTCTACTACCACGACGGGGCGCTGAAGCGCTACACGGGCGCCATCCCGCCCGCCACCACCGGGATCGGGGACGTCGCCACCGCGATCTTCAAGCTCAACGACCTGGCCGCCGGCGTGCCTACCGACGCCCCGTGGAGAGCGGCGCGGGCGGTCGAGTTCGATTCCCAGACGGCGGAGACCTGGAAGCTCGCGAACACCACGACGGTCGAGGGCCGCCAGCTCCTCGACCTCGGCATCCAGGCGGTGTGGGCGGCCGAGCCGCGCGACATCTCCCTGTTGCACATCCTCTTCTACATCGCCTCCGCCCGCAACGAGCGGACGAAGCCCGACTTCAACCGCCTGATCGACACCGACGGCGGCGCCCAGGAGCGGCGGTTCGTCGGCGGCTCGCAGCTCATCGCGATCCGCCTCGCCGATCGGCTCGGTCGGCGCGTGCACCTGAACTCGCCCGTGCGCCGGATCGTGCAGGCCCGCGGCGGCGTCACGGTCCTCAGCGACACCGGGAGCTGGCGGGCCAAGCAGGTCATCGTCACCGGGCCGCCCGCGCTCACGGCGCAGATCCGCTACGAGCCGCAGCTTCCGATCAAGCGCGCACAGCTCACTCAGCGCTTCCCCCAGGGCTCGGCGATCAAGTGCGTCGCCGTCTACCCGACGCCGTTCTGGCGCAAGGACGGCCTGTCCGGGATGACGACGAGCGACACCGGCCCCGTGCGCCTGACCTACGACAACTCCCCGCCCGACGGCTCGATCGGCGTCCTGCTCGGCTTCATCGAGGGCCATGCCGCCCGGGACTACGGCTCCCGCCCGGCCGCCGTGCGCCGGGCGGCCGTGCTCAAGGACTTCGCCACCTACTTCGGGCCGGAGGCGCTCAAGCCGACGAAGTACCTCGACCAGAACTGGGGCGGGGAGGAGTGGACCCGCGGCTGCTACGTCGGCTACACGCCGCCCGGCGTCCTGCTCGACTACGGCACGGCGATCCGGGAGCCCGTCGGGCGGATCCACTGGGCGGGCGCCGAGTACGCGACGTTGTGGAACGGCTACATGGACGGCGCCGTGCGCTCGGGCCAGGCGACGGCGGCCGACGTGCTGCGGCGCCTGTGAGCGGTCTGCTTCAATAGCGCCATGGCCCGCGAGGTTCACGTCGAGCGCGACTTCCCCCAGCCGCCGAACATCGTCTTCGCCTACCTGGCCCGGCACGAGCACCTGGAGGATGTCTTCGGGGCGAAGATCAAGCGCCTGGCCTCCGGCGCGGAGGGGGAGCGCGACGGCGTCGGCTCGCGGCGCGAGCTGCGGATCGGCCCGCTGCCGCCGTTCGAGGAGACGGTAACCGAGTTCGTGCCCGATGAGCTGATCGAGTACCGGATCACCAAGGGCAGCCCGCTCAAGGACCACTTGGGGGGGATGCGCTTCTCCCCCACGCCCGACGGCGGCACGCACCTCGACTACCGGATCCACATCGACTCGGCGATCCCCGGCGTGGCGGCGCTGGTGCACACGGGCCTGTCCCGGAGCATCCCGCGCGGGCTGGCCAAGGCGCCGATCTCACGGTGAGGCGCGCGGCGGCCGTGGCGCTGGCCTCGGTGGCCGTGCTCGGCCCGTCCCCGAGCGCCGGGGCGAAGGGGAAGGCGAAGCGGCCGCCGCTGCGCTGCAACGGCTCCGCGGCGCTGTGCGACCGGACGTTCGACCGCGTCGTCCTCCCCGCCACCCACAACTCGATGTCGGCCGCCTCGCTCGGCTGGGCCATCCCCAACCAGCCGGTGGGCATGCCCGCCCAGCTCCGCGACGGCATCCGCGGCTTCCTCCTCGACACCCACTATGCGCACCGGGGCCCGGACGGCAAGCTCGTCACCGACGACGGCACGCCGCGGCCCGGCGACGCGCCCTACCTGTGCCACGAGGCGTGCTCGATCGGCCATACGCCGCTCGTCGCCGGGCTGCGGCCGCTGGCCTCGTTCCTGCGAACCCATCCGCACAACGTCCTTCTGATCGACCAGGAGGACTACGTGACGACGCGCGACTGGGCTCGCGCCGTTGCGGCGGCCGGCCTCGCGCGTTTCGTCTACCGCGGCAAGCCGGGCCCCCGCTGGCCGACGCTGCGCACGATGATCCGCACCCGCCAGCAGGTCGTGATGCTCTCCGAGCACAAGGCCGACGGGCCGTCGTGGGACCACCTCGACTACGCCGGAATCGTGCAGGAGACGCCGTACACGTGGGCCACGCCGGGTCTGCTCACCGCGCCCCAGAACCGGGTCGCGAGCTGCGTGCCCAACCGCGGCGACCGGAAGGGCTCGCTCTTTCTCATGAACCACTGGTCCCCGCCGGTGGCGCCGAAGCCTGCGACCTCGGCGCGGGTCAACGCGTTCTCGGCGATCGTCGACCGCGCGCTCGTCTGCCGCAGGGTCCGCCACAAGATGCCGACGATCGTCGCCGTCGACATGTACCGCTCGGGACGGCTGTTCGCCGCCGTGCGGAGGCTGAACGCGCTGGCCGGGCGGCGGTAGGCGCGCGGAGGCGGGCGACCGGACTCGCACGGCGACGATGCGACCGTGCCCGGCTAACGACGCACGGTCACGCGCAGAAACGTCGCGGGGATCGATGTCGCGTCATCGCTCGTGTTCTGCTCGCGGAAGAGCGTCTCCAGCTCCGTCTGGAGTTCCGCCTCACGGCCGTTGGCCGTGGCGGCGCCGACCGCGTTCATCGTCGGTCCGTAGTACTGCGTGAACCTGGCGAGCAGCTGGGACGGCGAGCCGGGAAGCCGGAACGTGTAGGTGTCCCTCTCGCACGAGATCTGCTCTCGCGCGATCCCCGCCGACATGAACCGCTCGACCACGGTGTCTTCGAGGCCCCAGGCCATCGGGCTGACGAAGCCCTCCGGGGGCGGTGGCGAGTAGGAGGAGCTGATCCTCAGGATCTGCGCGACGAGCGTGGGGTCTCCGGGGATCCAGTTCCCCATGACGATTCGCCCGCCCGGCCGAGTCACGCGAACCAGCTCCTTGGCGACATCGGTCGGTCGCGGTGCGAACATCGCGCCGAAGACGCTGATCACGAGGTCGAAGCGCTCGTCGTTCATGGCGTGGAGGTCGGAGGCGTCTCCCTCCTGGAAGCGGCAGTTCTCGAGCCCGTGCTCCCGCGCCCGGGCGTTGCCCGCGGCCACGAGATTGGCCGCGATGTCGATGCCGACCACGTTCGCCCCCAGTTCGGCTGCCGGGATCGCGGTGGTCCCGTCGCCGCAGCCGACGTCGAGCACCTCGAGGCCTGGCGTCACGCCCAGGCGCTTGACGAGATCCCCGCCGCTCTCTCGCATGGTCGCGGCGATACGCGTGAAGTCACCCTTCTCCCACAACGCTTTGTTGGCGTTCATCACATCCCTCGTCCATCGCCCCTCCAGGTACGGGAGGTCATCCCCGGCCAGTCGTCGATCCCGCTCGGGTACGGGTTGGGTGGGCATAGCCGGTTCCTGTCAGCGTCGTCGGCGTCGCGCGCTCCGGCTTCGGCGTCGCGCGCGATGCTCGACATGATCGCGCCGACCTGCGCCAGCGGCTGGAAGTCGCGGCGGTCGTGAAACCAGGCGTCGCGAGGGCGAACCCAGCGGATGCTGTCGGGATCGACCTCGTTATCCAGGAGCCACATGCACGCGTCCACCGCCGTCTTGCCCGCTCCGAGCACGCAGTAGGAGCGACCGGGCCGCGCCGCGGTGGGCAGGTCGTTGACGGAGACGACACGAGCGTCCGGGCCGACCTCGAAGGTGGGCTCGTGCGTCGCCGGCACCGAGGCCTCGAGGTAGCGAGCGTCGACCACCTTGCGACGGACGACGAGATGGTGCAGAGCGCCGGTGCGCAGATCGCGAACGACCTCGACGCCGGCCTCGCTGCCGAGATGCTCGTGCGCTCCGAGAACGCAAACCCTCCCGGTGGCGGCGAGCCGCTCGGAGACCTCCTCGAAGTACGCGCGCAACTCCGGGCCCGTCGCGCGCTCGTAGTAGCCGGCGTTCTCGCCGTCGCGGTCGATGCGGTTCTCGCCGAGCGCCAGCGAGCCGACGCCGTAGTACGCGGACGGGGTGTGCAGGCGCACGAATGGATACGCGTCGCGCCAGTGGCCACCGACGCCGCGATCGACGAGGGTCACGTCGACATCCGCATCAGCGACGAGCGCATCGGCGAACGCGAGACCACTCGCGCCGGCTCCAAGGACCACGTAGTCGGTCTCCGTCATCCCTCTCTCGTTGAAAGGCACGGCCGGTCTGTTCTGCCGGGGCGGTAATAGCACGTCCGTGCCTTTATGCTGTCGCCTGTGGCGATCGACGGAGAGACGCGAACGAAGGGCGAGCGGACACGCTCGGCGATCCTCGACGAGGCGGCGGGGCTGGCGACGGTCGTCGGGATCGACGGTCTTTCGGTGGGTGGCCTCGCAAAGGCGACCGGAATGAGCAAGAGCGGCGTCTACGCCCACTTCGGCTCCAAGCAGGAGCTCCAGCTCTCCACGATCGAGAGCGCCCGAGGAACGTTCGTCGCGGAGGTGCTGGGCCCCGCCCTCGAAGCGCCCAGGGGGATCCGGCGCCTGCACTCGGCCTGCGAGGAGTTCCTCTCACACGTCGAGCGCGGGGTCTTTCCCGGCGGCTGCTTCTTCTCCGCCGCGGCAGTCGACGTCGCATCGTGGCCCGGGCCGGTGCGCGATGCGATCTCTCGTCAGCGGACGGAGTGGCTGGCAGCGCTCGAGCGCCTGGCGCGCGAGGCTCAAGAGCTCGGCGAGCTCGACTCGGGCCAGGACCCCGCACAGCTCGCCTTCGAGCCCCAGGCGGCTCGCCGCCGCCAACACCGCGTTCATTCTCCTAGGGGACCCGACGGTCTTCGAGCGAGCCCGCCGTGCCGTCCAGACGCGCGTGCCCGCTCCGCTGGTCCGCGCGACGCCGTAGCGCTCAGCCGTCCGCCTCGCGCGCTCGCGCGACCGCCTCGCCGGGCTCGCCCCGGAACGGGTCGCCGTGGCCGGGCAGGAGCGTGCCGGCGGAGAGGCCGGCCAGCGCGTCGAGCGAGGCGCGCGTGCGCTCCGGGTCGCCGTTCAGCGGGTCGGGCATGAGCCGCGGGCCCTGCTCGCGGGTGAGGACGTCGAGCGTGGCGATCGCGTCGCCGGTGATGACCGTGCCGCTGTCCTCGAGCAGAAAGGAGACGTGGCCCTCGGTGTGCCCCGGGTGGGGACGACCCGCGGCCGCCCGGGCACGTCGAGTACGGCATCGGCGGCGAACGGCGTCACGTCCTTGACCCACGTCGGGGTCATGAACCCGCGCACCGTGGCGTGCAGGACGAACGCGTTCGCCGACGGGCGCCAGAGCGTCGGCAGCAGGCCGGGCACGAGGGAGAACGGCGACGAGCCCTTGGCCTTCCCGTGCGCCCGCGCGACCTCCGGCTCGTGCACATGGACGGCCGCACCGGTCTCCCGGCGCGCCTTCTCAGCGGCCCCAAGGTGGTCCGGATGGGCGTGGGTGAGGACGATCGCGCTCACGTCGGCCGGGCCTCGGCCGAGCTCCCCGAGGGCGGCCTCGACGTGCGGCCAGCTCCGCGGCCAGCCCGCGTCGTAGATCGCCACCTCCCCGTCGTCGACGAGGTAGAAGTTGACGAGGCCGTCGGCGACCCGGTGGACGCCGCCGGAGATCTGTTCGGTGAGCGCCATCGGGCTAGGAGCCGACCACGGCCCAGGCCGCGCCGACCCCGGCGCCGTAGGCGAGGTGGAAGCCGAGATCGGGCGCGATCGTCGCGGGCGGGGTCTCCCAGATCGGCGGCGCGAGCTTCATCGCGGGCAGCTGGACGAGGCTCGCGCCCCAGACCACGAAGCCGAAGCCGAGACCGGAGCGCAGCGCCGAGTCCGGCGCGCGACTCCCCGCCGCGAGGCCGTAGATGGTTCCCCAGCTCGTGCCGTAAAACCAGTGCATGGCGTTGTTCAGGAGGTCCATCCGCTCCTCCGGCACCTCGCGGTGCAGGACGCCCTCGACGATGCGCTTGGCGACCTCGGCAGGGGTCGAGCTCGCCTCGCCGCCTGTCGCCTTCATGTAGGCGGTCTGGGCCGCGGTCATGACCGCCGTGCCCGCGACGCCGGCCGCGGCGCCGCGCGCGAGCGCGCCGAGCGGGGTCGAGCCGCTCACGCCGCACCGAGCTGCTTCATGATCCCTAGCTCGTCGCTCGAGCCCCAGCGCTCGGCGATCACCCCGTCCTCGAAGCGGCCGATCTGGACGCCTCGGACCTCGATGCGCCTGCCGGTCGGCTCGAGGCCCTGGAACTCCCCGTCGTGCGTGCCGGTGAACGTGTAGGCGACGACGACGTTCTCGTCGTCGGCCACGAGCGTCGCGGGCTCGATGGCGGCGTCGGGAAAGCCGGTCAGCATCGCCGACCAGAAGTCCCGGATGCCCGCGCGGCCCCCGCCCTGATCGGGGGCCGGGTCGTGGTCGATCACGTCCTCGGCGAAGTGGGAGGCGATCCCGTCGAGGTCGTGGGCGTTGACGGCCGCGCCCAGCGCCTCCTGGGCGGAGATGTTGTCCTCACGACTCATGCGAGCCCCTCGGCGGTCTTCCTGCTCGTCGGCGTAGCGGGCATGGGTCTCCTTCTCTCCGGCGGCCTGAACGGCCGCCCGAGCTCGGTCGGATGCGATGGCGTGGAAAGCGCCACTGGTCGGCCTACCCACACGAACCGGTCGGTACCGGGATTCGCCGGCGACCCCTGGGGCTGGCACGCGGCCACCCACGGATCGAAGAGAGGCGGACCGTTCTCCACCGAAGGAATGCGTGAGGACCTACTGGATCGATACGCAGCGCTCCTCGGGCCGTAGCCCGGGGTAATCATTCGCCCTCCCCTTCCGCCAGGTGGTCGTGGATCACCGCGGCGGGCGCGCTCTGGCATCTCGCGGATCGCTGGGGACGCGTGACGCCGGCCGGGGTCCGGCTCGCGGTGCGCTGTGCCACCACGACCTGGCGTCGCTGGTCGCGGCCCGGCGTCCCTCGGTGACCTACTCCCTGCAGTGTCTACGCCAGCAGGGACTCCTTGAGCAGCTCCCTGAGGGCTGGCTGTGCTCGGCTCGCCGCCGTCCCAGGTCCCGGTCACGACTGCGGCGGCCGAGAACGGAGCCCGCGGATAGAACCCGAACGGCACCGCCGCGGGGTCGGGGCTTGCTTCCGCGGGCGGTCGGTGTGAACGAGGGCGCCGTCCAGGGCTCAATCTGCGGGGTCGCGCTCCTCCCGTCCGGCCGCGGCGGCCTCCTCCAGAGCGTCAGCGGCCGGCTCGGGCTCCACGCCACCGACGTTCAGCAGGCCCTGCGCCACCGAGCGCGCCAGCGTCGAGGCGGTCGCGGCGGTGGGGCGCGGATCGTGCCGAGCGGCCGCGGCAGCGTGCGCGGTCACGGTCCGGGCCCGATCGAGCAGCTCGTGACCCTCGCGGTCGAGGTCCCCGGCGAGATCCCGGGCGAGGTCGCCCAGCCCCCGCAGGGCTGCTGATAGCTCGGTCGGGGCCTCTCCCGGGCCGCCCCGGAGCCGCGCGACGGCCCGCGCGAGCGCGTCGGCGGCGCTGACGGTGGCCCCCAGGTCATCCTCGATGCCCTCGAACCGCTCGAGCTCGTCCCGATCCGCCCGGCGCCGACGGGACAACCGGGCCGACTCGCGCGCCGCGGCGAGCGCGCGTTCCACGTCCCCGACGCGGGTGTTGGCGCGTCGCAGCGCGTCGCTCGCGGCACGCGCCTTCGGGCTCTCGCCGGTGTCAAGCTCCGCCGCCGCCTCGTCCAGCCCGTCGGCGAGCTTCGGGAGCGCCGCGGAGACGGCGGCGCGCACCTTCGCCACCGCGTCCACCGGGAAGAGCACCTGGCTCATGAGCAGGGCCACCGCGGCCCCGACGAGCGCCTCCAGGAAGCGATCGGTCGCGACCGCCCTCGACGTCGCCACCACGAGCGCGGCCGACACGCCGGCCTGCACGACGAACGTCGTCGCCTCGAAGAGAAAGACCGCCACGACGAGCGCCAGCCCCGTGACGAGCGCCAGCTGAAGCGTTCCCGCCCCCAGCAACCGCACGATGAGCTCGGCCGCGCCGACCCCGATCGACACCCCGAGCGAGACCTGGAGCGCGCGCCTGCCGCGCTCCCCGCGCGTCGCACCGAGCGCGACGATCGCGGCAAGAGGAGCAAAGACCGGGCGGGGCTCGGGCAGCAGGTGACGAGCCAGCCACCACGCCGCACCGGCCGCGACCGCCGTCTGAGCGATCGGAGAGAGCGCCGCTCGCACGCGCAGGACACCCTGCGCAGACCGCCGACGCCCCTGCCGGCCCCGGCGCCCGAACCAGATGAGGAGCGAGCCGCCCACGCTCTCGCCATACCCACCCGCGGCAAACCTCCCCAGGTCCCTCCGAACAGGTGGCCTGGAGGACGGCGGCGTCAGCTTGCGGACCGTTCCTGCTTTGGGCGTTGGGGCCCGGGGTAGGCGGCGCGTGTGAGTTTTCTCCGCGAGGCGTTTGGCGGGAAGAACCCGTTCGTGCTCCGGGTGGCGATCGTCGCCGCGGTCGGGGGTTTTC
>JBBQAA010000051.1:0-17870 GCA_038276395.1 Solirubrobacterales bacterium
GGAGCCTGGCCTCCGGGCTCGTCGTCGGCGCGGGGACCTCGCTGGCCGTGACGGGGGCGCCCGTGCGCGTCGTCGGCACGGGCAGCCCGGGGACCTTCGACGCGGTCGGGGAGCTCCGGCCGGGCTCCTCCTACGAGGTCTCGGTCTACGCGCCGCCGCCCAGCGCGCGCGCGCTGGGCGTCGAGCCCGCCGACTACCCGGGCTGGACGGGGGCCTACCGGGAGCTCGTCCTGCCCGGCCGGGACGGGCGCCCCTTGACCGCGCAGTTCGCGCCCTACGGCTCCGGGCTCGCGCCGCGCGAGCTCGCGCCGAGCGGCTACCCCGTGCGCTCGGTGCGCGCGATCGAGCGCTCGGGCTACGGGCGGGCCTACGCGCTGGCGCGACGGCTGGCGAGCGGGGCGGCCACGCCCTACGCGTTCGCCGCGCGGGTCCGCGGCTTCCTGCGCGGCCCCTCGTTTCGCTACTCCGAGCGCGCGCCCCGGGTCGCCCGCCCACTCGAGACGTTCCTCTTCCGCGATCGGCGCGGCTACTGCCAGCAGTTCTCCGGGGCGATGGCGCTGCTCCTGCGAATGGGCGGGGTGCCGGCGCGGGTGGCGGCCGGGTTCACGCCCGGGGAGCACGACGCGCCGCGGGACGACTGGGTCGTGCGCGACTACGACGCGCATTCCTGGGTCGAGGTGTGGTTCCCGCGGGAGGGCTGGGTGACCTTCGACCCGACGCCGCCGGCCGCCCCCGCGCTCTCCTTCACCCTGCCGCGCCTGCGGCCCGGTGACGCGCCGCAGTTCTCCCGCCGCGGGCGCCCGAGCCGCGCGGGGGCGCTCGTCCCGCACAGCAGCGGCGGGCCGGGAGCGGCGGGGCTCGGGCTGCTCGCGCTCGCCGGGGTCGTGCTGCTGGGCGGAGCGGCGGCGGTGGCCCGGCGCCTTACGCGCGCCCGCCGGGCCGACGGCGTGGCCGAGCTCGCCGACGCGCTCCGGCGCTGCGGGCGGGCGCCGGCGCCGACCGTCACGCTGCGCGAGCTCGAGCGCCGGCTGCGCGGGACCGAGGCGGCCGGTGCCTACGTGCGCGCCCTGCGCGAGGCGCGCTACGGCTGGCCGCCGGAGGCCTCCGGGGCGGGCGGGCGCCGGGCGCTCCGCCGCGAGCTGGCCCGCGGCCTCGGTCCGAGCGGCCGGCTGCGCGCGCTGTGGGCGCTCCCGCCGCGCCGGGCGCGGTCCTTAGGATGAGCCGACGTGGAAGACGTCTACGACCTCTACCAGCGCGGGCTCTCCCTCCTCGAGTCCGGTGACTTCCACCCGGCGCTCGTGCCGCTGCGCCGGGCGCGCGACCTCGAGCCGGAGAAGACCTCGATCCGCGAGGCGCTCGGCCGCGCGGCGTTCCACGCGCAGTCCTACGAGGAGGCGCGCGCGGAGTTCGCCGCCGTGGCCGACCTCGCGCCGACCAACGACTACGCGCTGTTCTGCCTCGGGCGCTCCCTGCAGATGCTCGGCCGCCACGCCGAGGCGCGCCATCCGCTCGCGCTGGCGAGCTGCCTCAGGCCGGAGCGGCGGGACTACCGGGCCTACCGGGACCGGGCGCGGCGGCGTGCCGGCGAGCCTGCGTAGCGGCGAGCACGAGCAGCCCGAGGAACTCGTCGAGCGCCTTGGGCGAGACCGCCGCGAGCGGTAGGTCAAAGCCGATCCAGGGCTCCCCCGCCTGGGTGTGGGAGAAGCGGATGAGCGGGACCGTGCGGTTCCACCACAGCAGGTCGTGCGGGTCGAGCGCCCCCGGCTCGGCGACCGGCGCCTGGGCGCGCAGGAGACCGTCCCGGATCGCCACGCCGACGTGCAGCGGCCAGCCGGCGGCCTCGAGGGTGAACCCCCACTCGGAGAAGGCCACGCGCCGGGTGTCCCCGTCGAGCGAGGAGATGTAGTCGTCGACGATCGTGCGCGCGTCGGTGGCCACGACCGCCCAGGCTAGATCGCCCATCCGGCCACGCCGGACGCGGAAGCCACGGCCAGGCTCTCGCACAGGCCCAGCTATGAAGGCAGCGCGGACGAGCTGCGAGGCGCGGGGTCGGCGCCGGTGCCTCGCGCCCGACTGTCGCGTAAGCTCCTCCCGGGGCCAAAATGCTGCAGCCGGCAGCGCAGCGGCGGAGAATCACGCCGACTGCCGAGTAGGAGCCTCTCCCGCGGGCAGCTGCTGCAGCCGCTCCCCGCGCGCCCCCGCGGCCCGCCCTCGCGGGGGAGCCGCGACTCCCGTCAGGGACCGCGCGGGCTTAGCCTCAGCGCGACCGTGAAGGATCTCCGAGCCATCGCCGGCGCCGAGCACGTCCTCGCCGACCCGCCCGCCCATCGCCTGGCCGACGCCGCCGACCCGGCCTTCCTCCCCGCGCGGGCGGACTGGCTCGTCGCGCCCGGCACGGCGGAGGAGGTCGCCGAGGTGCTCGCCTGGTGCTCGGTCCGCGGCATCCCCGTCACCTCCCGCGGGGGCGGCACGGGGCTCGCGGGCGGCGCCGTGCCCGAGCACGGCGGCGTGGCGCTCGAGCTCCGGCGCCTGCGCGCGATCCGCGCGCACGTGCCCGAGGAGCGCCGGCTCCATGTCGAGGCGGGGCTCCGAACCGCCGAGGTCCGGCGTCTGGCAGAAGAGAACGGCCTCGTCTTCGGCCCCGATCCGGGGGGCGCGGAGTCCTCGCAGATCGGCGGGAACGTCGCCACGAACGCGGGGGGCCCACACTCCTACGGGCTCGGCACGACGCGCGAGCACCTGACCGGCCTCGAGGTGGCACTCCCGGGCGGCGAGCTCCTCACCCTCGGCGGCGCGCTGCCGCGCGACGCCACCGGGCTCGACCTCGTCGGCCTGCTCGCGGGCTCGGAGGGCACCCTCGGCGTCATCACCGCCGTCGAGCTGCGCCTGCGGCCCGCGCCGGCGCGGCCCGCCGGGCTGAAGGCGCGGTTCCCGGATGCGCACCTGGGAACCGAGGCGGTGAGGACGATCATCGCCGCCGGCCTGCAGACCAACGTCCTCGACTTCCTGGACGAGCACACCCCCGGCGCGGAGGGCGCCTTCGTCCTCCTGCTCGAGCCCGACGGCGACCCGGCCGAGCTCGAGGCGGCGCTCGCGCCCTCGGCGGCCGACGTCGAGCGGCTCGAGGCGCGCGCCCTCGCGCGCTGGCGTGAGCAGGTCCACGGGCGCGCCAAGGCCCACCGGGGCACCAAGCGCTCGGACGACATCGCTGTGCCCGTCCCGCGCCTCGCCGACGCGATCGAGGGCATCGCGCGGATCGGGGCCGAGCACCGGCTCGAAGCCTGCTCCTGGGGGCACGCCGGCGACGGGATCCTGCACGCCTCCTTCCTCCTCGACCTCGAGGACGGCGACGCTCACAAGCGCGCGGGCAACGCCGCCGAGCGAGTCCTCGAACTCGCCCTGCACCTCGGCGGCCGCCCGAGCGGGGAGCACGGCACGGGGCGCCTGAAGCGCGCCTGGCGGGACCGCGCGCTCGGCCCCGGCGCGAGCGCCCTCACCGCCCGTGTCAAGGCCGCCTTCGACCCTGGCGCGATCCTGAACCCCGGGGTGGGCTGAGCGCCCGAAGTCCCGCTCCGGTGCTATTCTCAGAGCACAGAAGTGTGCTTTCGCGCCGGCCGTCCGGCGTTCGTTGAAAGCGGGCATCAGCCCGCTTTTTTCATGACCTGAGAGGATGAGATGACCAAGCTCCAAGCCGAGATCGAGGCGCGCCTCGCCGAGGCGGAGCCCGAGGCCGAGGTCCTCCTCGCCGAGGTCCTCGGCGGCAGGACCGTGCGCCTGTTCATCGACCATCCGGACGGCGTCTCGCTCGCCCTGTGCGAGCGCGTGACGCGCCTGCTCCCGCAGGTCCGCGAGACCTACGCGCTCGAGGTCTCCTCGCCCGGCCGCGAGCGCCCGCTCTCAAAGCCCGATCACTTCCGGCGCTACCTCGGGCGCCCCGCCCGGGTGCGCCTGCGCGAGCCGCGCGAAGGCCACAAGACCTACGCGGGAGAGCTCGTGAGCGCCAGCGAGACCGACGTCACGCTCGCCGCCGAGACGGGCGTCGTCTCCATCCCCTACGCAGACATCCTGCGCTCCAACCTCGTTCCCACGGAGTAGCCCATGTCCCGAGAGATCCTGGAGGCCGCCGCCGGCCTGGCCCGCGAGAAGAACATCGCCGTCGAGACGCTCATGGAGGCGCTTGAGGACGCCCTCCTCTCCGCCTACAAGAAGACCCCCGGCTCGGCCAAGTACGCCTACGTGGAGATGGACCGCGACTCCGCCGACTTCCGCGTCTACGAGCTGCTCGTTCCCGAGGAGCTCGAGCAGCGCCTGCTCGCCGACCAGGAGGCCGAGGCCGAGGCGGCCGCCGCGGCGGGGGAGGTGACCGAGGAGGAGGTCCTCTCCGACATCGACCCCGAGACCGGCGAGCCCCGCGAGCCGCAGGAGCCGGAGGTCGAGCTGCCGCGCCTCATGGAGCACCGGGACGAGATCGAGGAGCGCGACGTCACCCCCGAGGACTTCGGGCGGATCGCCGCCCAGACGGCCAAGCAGGTCATCCTCCAACGCATCCGCGAGGCCGAGCGGGACATGATGTACGAGGAGTACCGCGACCGCGTGGGCGAGCTCATCACCGGGATCGTCCAGCAGAAGGACGCCCGCTACACGCTCGTGCAGATCCGCGAGCGCGTCGAGGCGCTGCTGCCCAAGTCCGAGCAGGTCGACGGCGACCGCTACGACCACGGCCAGCGGATCAAGGCCGTCATCAAGGACGTCTCGAACTCGACGAAGGGCCCCTCGATCATCCTCTCCCGCCGGGACTCGGAGCTCATCAAGTCGCTCTTCGAGCTCGAGGTGCCGGAGATCGCCGACGGCCTCGTGGAGATCACCGACGTCGCCCGCGAGCCCGGCTACCGCTCGAAGATCGCCGTCGTCTCCCACATGGACGGCGTCGACCCCGTGGGCGCCTGCGTCGGGCCGCGCGGCTCGCGCGTGCGTATGGTCGTCTCCGAGCTGCGCGGGGAGAAGATCGACATCATCCCCTACAACGACGAGCCCGCCCGCTTCGTGGCCAAGGCGCTCTCCCCGGCGCGGGTGCGCGAGGTGCTCGTCGACGACGCCGGCAAGCAGGCCACGGTCATCGTGCCCGACGACCAGCTCTCCCTGGCCATCGGCCGTGAGGGCCAGAACGCCCGCCTGGCCGCGCGCCTGACCGGCTGGCGGATCGACATCCGCTCGGAGACCGAGTTCGCCCAGGAGGAGGCCAGCGAGGGCTTCGAGGAGGAGGAGCTCTCCGGCCGCTGCGCGGCGATCACGCGCAACGGGCGGCGCTGCCCGAACGCCTCGCTGCCGGGCTCGCGCTACTGCGGCCTCGACTCTCACCAGGCGCTCGAGGCCATCGGCTCGGACAAGGTCGAGGACCTCGCGAACGCATAGTCCCGGGCCGATAGCGACCGGGCCCGAGCGGACCTGCGTCGGCTGCCGGAAGGCGGCGCCGCAGGAGGCGCTCCTCCGGCTCGCCCTCGCCGGCGGGCTCGTCCTCCCCGACCCCGAGCGGCGGCGCCCGGGACGGGGCGCCTACGTCCATCCGGGCCCGGACTGCCTGGCGCTCGCCGAGCGCCGCCGGGCCATCCCCCGGGCCTTCCGGGTCCCGGCCCGGCTTCCCATCGAAACCGTAGACTGGATCAAGGAATGGCCAAGAAGCGCGTCAACGACATAGCCAAGGAGGCGAACCTCCCCGCCAAGGAGGTCATCGAGAAGCTGCAGAAGGCCGGCCTGTCGGTCAAGGCTGCCGCCTCCACCGTGGACGAGGCGGAGGCCAAGCGCATCCTCGGCGTCAACGGCGCGGAGCCGCCGAAGACGCGCCGGCGGCCCCAGGCCGTCGATCCCGTCGTCCCCGGTCGCGGCCCGGGCGGACCCGGCAGCGGCCCGACCGGTACCCGCGGCCCGCGCGCCGGCGGAGCCAACCGCGGCGGCGCCTCCCAGCGGCCCGCCACCCCCCGCGCCGGCGGCCCGGGCGGGGCCGGCAACCGCCCGGCCGACGGCCAGGCGTCCGATCCCCGCGGCGAGAACGCGCCGAAGCTCCGCCCCGCCGACGCCGCCAAGCAGCGCCCGACCCGTGACTCCCTGCAGGGCGAGCGCGCCCCCGCCACCGGCGCGGGCGGTCGCCGCCGCGTCGTCATCGACTCCCAGGCCGCGCGCCGCGGGCCCGGAGGGCCGGGCGGCCCCGGCGGACCGGGCGGGCCTCCGGGCGGCCAGCGCCCGCGCCGCCGCGGCGGCGGCGGCCGCCGCCGGCGCTACTTCGACGAGGAGCCCGCCCCTCTCAAGGAGGCCGTCGATCCCTCCAAGGAGACCGTCCGCGTGCAGTCCGGCTCGACGGTCAAGGAGGTCGCCGAGTCCCTGAACATCCCCGTGCCCGAGGTCATCAAGGCGCTCATGAAGATGGGCGAGATGGCCACGCTCACCCAGACGCTGACCGACGACTCGATCGAGCTGCTCGCCTCCGAGCTCGAGAAGGAGGTCGAGATCTTCACCTCCGACGAGGTCGTCGAGGAGGAGCCGGGCTTCGACGACGCCGAGGAGGATCTCGTCGAGCGCCCGCCGGTCGTGACGATCATGGGCCACGTCGACCACGGCAAGACCTCGCTGCTCGACGCCATCCGCCAGACCGAGGTCGTGGCCGGCGAGGCGGGCGGGATCACCCAGCACATCGGCGCCTACCAGGTCCACCACGACGGCAAGGAGGTGACCTTCCTCGACACCCCGGGCCACCAGGCGTTCACCGCCATGCGCGCCCGCGGCGCGAAGGTCACGGACATCGCCGTCATCGTCGTGGCCGCCGACGACGGCGTCATGCCCCAGACCGAGGAGGCGATCGACCACGCGCGTGCCGCCGAGGTGCCGATCCTCGTCGCCGTCAACAAGATCGACAAGGAGGGCGCGGACCCGAACCGCGTCCGCGGCGAGCTCGCGGCCAAGGGTCTCAACCCCGTCGACTGGGGCGGCGACACCGAGTTCGTCGACGTCTCGGCCAAGACCCACGAGCACCTCGACGACCTGCTCGAGACGATCCAGGTCATGGCCGAGGTTGAGGAGCTGCGCGCCAACCCCAACGTCGAGGCGTCGGGCTCGGTCATCGAGTCGCGCCTGGATCCCGGCCGGGGCGCGGTGGTCACGGTGCTCATCTCCCGCGGCACCCTCAAGGTCGGCGACGCCCTCGTGGCCGGCGCCCACTGGGGCCGCGTGCGGGCCATGTCCGACTACACCGGCGCGCGCGTCAAGGAGGCCACGCCCGGCCAGCCCGTCGAGGTGCTCGGCTTCGACTCCGTACCCGAGGCGGGGGAGACCGTGCGCGTCGTCGAGAACGACCGAAAGGCCCGCGCCCAGGCCCAGGAGCGCCAGACCCGTCTGAAGGCCGAGGCCCAGGCCCGCCGCGCGCCGCGCCGGATCTCCCTCGAGGACCTCGTGGCCCAGGGTCTCAAAGAGGTCAACCTCGTCGTCAAGTCCGACGTCGCCGGCTCGCTCGAAGCGCTCGAGGACGAGATGGCCAAGCTCCCGCAGAACGAGGTCACGGTGCAGATCATCGGCCGCGGCGTCGGCGGGATCACCGAGTCCGACGTCATGCTCGCCGCCGCCTCGGACGCCGTCGTGCTCGGCTTCAACGTCCGCCCGGTGGGCGACGCGCGGGCCCTGGCCGACGCCCAGGGCGTCGAGATCCGCTCCTACTCGGTCATCTACCGGGCGATCGAGGATCTCCGCGCCGCCATGGAGGGCCTGCTCGAGCCCGAGGAGGTCGAGGACTCCGTCGGCCGCATCGAGGTCCGGGCCATCTTCCGCGCCTCGCGCGTGGGCGCCATCGCCGGCTCCTACGTCACTGAGGGGAAGGTCACGCGCGGGGCGAAGTGCCGCCTCGTGCGCGACGGGACGATCGTCTACACCGGCGAGATCGGCTCGCTGCGCCGCTTCAACGACGACGTGCGCGAGGTCGCACAGGGCTTTGAGTGCGGCATCGTCCTCAGGGACTTCGCCGACGTCAAGGAGGGCGACGAGATCGAGGTGTTCGAGACCCGCAGCGTCGAGCGCGAGCTCGCCGCCTCGTAGCCCGCGGGTTCGCTCCCGCGCTTTCTGGTGCGTCTCAGGACCAAAAAGGACGGTTGCGGTTAGCATGGCCGAAGGCCGTATGCGCCGGGTTGACGAGGCGGTGCGGGCCGTCCTCTCCGAGGCGATCACCCAGGACCTGAAGGATCCCCGCATCGGCTTCGTGACCGTGACCGGCGTCTCCACCTCACCCGACCTCCGCCACGCGACCGTGCACGTCTCCGTGCTGGGCGACGAGGGCGCGCGGGAGGCGACGCTGGACGGCCTCGCCTCCGCCCACGGGGTGCTCCAGCGCCGCCTCGGGCGCGAGCTCCAGCTCAAGCACACCCCGACGCTCGAGTTCGCCTGGGACGCGACGACCGAGCAGGCGATGCGTATCGCGGAGCTGCTCGAGATCGAGCGGGGAAGCGCGTGAGCACGGTCAGCGACACCGATCGCGAGGCGGTCCTCCTGCATCTGCGCGAGGACGCGAAGTTCCTGCTGCTCACCCACGAGCACCCGGACGGCGACGCGCTCGGGTCGCTCATCGGGATGCACGAGCTGTTGCGCGCGCTCGGGCGCGACTCCGTCATGTGGCTCGACCCGGACGAGCTCCCGCTGCCCGACGAGTACGCCTTCCTCGCCCTCGCCGGGCTCGATCCCGATCCCCCGGCCGACCTCGAGGAGCGCACGCTCGTCTTCCTCGACTGCGGGAACATCGACCGCAACCCGGGCGCGCCCGTGGACGAGGCCGCCCACGCGCGGATCGTCAACATCGACCACCACCACGACAACACGCGCTTCGGCGCGGTCAACCAGGTCGTCCCCGAGGCGTCGTGCACGGCGGAGATCGTCTGGGACCTCGCCCGCGAGCTCGGCGTTCCCTTCTCCCTGCCGATGGCCGAGGCGCTCTACACCGGGCTCGTCACGGACACCGGGCGCTTCATGTACTCGAACACCGGTCCGCGCGCGCACGTCATGGCCGCCGACCTGATCGAGGCGGGCGTCGACGCCTTCGAGATCTACCGGCGGATCTGGGAGGGCATGCCGCCCGGCAAGCTCGACCTGCTCGCGCGGGCGCTGAACCGCGTCGAGCGCTACGACGAGGGCGCGCTGGCCATGACCCGACTGACCGCCGAGGACTTCCGCGCCGCCGACGCCGAGGAGAGCTACTCCGAGGGCGTCATCGACCACCTGCGCTCGCTGCGGGGCACGCTCGTGGCCGCGCTCGTGCGCGACCGGCTGGGGGAGGGGCAGGAGGGCAACCGCAAGGTTTCGCTGCGCGCGAGCGACGAGCGCGTCGACGTCTCGGCCATCTGCCGCACCCAGGGCGGCGGCGGCCATCCGCAGGCGGCCGGTTTCACGACCCGGATGGAGTGGGAGGAGCTCGTGGCCTTCCTCCGCGCCGAGCTGGTCGCGCAGCTCTCTTGAGCGAGGCCGACGGGGACGGGGTCCTCCTCCTCGACAAGCCGGCGGGTGTGACCTCGCACGACGTCGTCGCGCGCGTACGGCGCGGCCTGCCGCGCGGGGTGCGGGTCGGCCACGCGGGGACGCTCGACCCGTTCGCCACGGGGCTCCTGCTCGTGCTCGTCGGTCGCGCCACGCGCGCCCAGCGCTTTCTGATGGCGCTGCCCAAGACCTACGAGGCGGTCGCGCGCTTCGGCGCGGTGTCGGAGACCGGAGATCCCGAGGGGCCGATCGCCTCGACGGGGGTCGTGCCCGCCGGGGATCTCGAGCTGCCGACGGGGGTGCTGCGCCAGCGCCCCCCGGCGTACTCGGCGGTCAAGGTCGGCGGCGAGCGCGCCTATCGCCGCGCGCGGCGCGGGGAGGAGGTCCTCGTCGCGGAGCGGGAGGTCCGCGTGGACGAGTTCGCCGAGCTGTGGCGGGAGGGCCCGCGGCGCGCGTTTCGCATCCGCTGCGGCGCCGGGACCTACGTGCGCGTGCTCATCGCCGAGCTCGGCGACGCCTACTGCGAGGCGCTCCGGCGCACGGCGATCGGGGAGTTCTCGGTGGAGGAGGCCGACCAGGTGCGGCTCGTGCCGCTGGAGCGGGCGCTAGCGTTCCTGCCGAGCGTTTCGCTCGGTGGGGACGACGCCCGGCGCGCCGCGCACGGCGCGCTCGTCCCCGGCGCGGCGGAGGGCACGGTGCGGCTGCTCGCCCCCGGCGGCGCGCTCGTGGCGCTCGGGGAGCCGGTCGAGGGCGGCGGGCTCAAGCCGCGTGTCGTGCTGCGGCCGGGGTAGGGCCGCGGTCACTCCGCACCGGCGGCTCGGGCTCGGGCCGCGCTGGGTCAGGAAGGACGATGGGCTCCGGGGGTTCCGGGACCGTGAGGGGGTTCCGGGACCGTGAGGGGGCTCCGGGACCGTCGTTTTGTCGCCTACGCGTCCTCGCGGCGCGTGATGTCAACGAAACCGTCGTCCGGCAACAGGTTTGTCGCTTCGGCGTCGGGCGTCGGCGGGGGTGCAACAAAGCGACGGTGGCGTCGGGGGCGTCGCATCCGCGCGCCCCGGGGGCGCTTTCGTCCCCTCAGCGCAACTCGGGCCCGTGGGATCGTTCCGCGAGCCACACGCGGCCCGGACCGACTACCCACCCGGGAGCGAGAACGAGACCGTGAACGTGCGTCCGCTTCCCTGAGAGGGGTCAGACCCCGCTCAGGAACGGAGCGTACCGCCCGGGCGGCTGTGCGCTCCCTACGCTGCGAGGCATGGATCGCAAGCAGCGCCTGACCCTGCTCGCGTGCATCCTCGGGTCGGGCGTGGCGCTCGTCGACGGGACGATCGTCAACGTCGCCCTGCCCGCCATCCGCTCAGACCTCGGCGGGGGGCTGGCGGGCCAGCAGTGGATCGTCAACGGCTACCTGCTCGTGCTGGGCTCGCTCATCCTCGTTGGCGGCTCGCTCGGCGACCTCTTCGGGGAGCGCCGGATCTTCGCCCTCGGCATCGGCGGCTTCGGCCTGACCTCGCTGCTTTGCGCCGCAGCGCCCTCGATCGGGCTGCTCGTCGCCGCCCGTGCGCTGCAGGGCGCGGCCGGCGCGCTGCTCACGCCGAGCGCCCTCGCCGTCATCATCGCCACCTTCCCCGACGAGCAGCGCGGCGCGGCGATCGGGTCCTGGACGGCGTGGGGCGGGATCGCCGCGATCATCGGCCCGCTCGCGGGCGGCGCGATCGTCCACGCCGGCTCCTGGCGCTGGATCTTCGCGGTCAACGTCCCCTTCGTCGCACTCTGCCTCGCGCTCATCCTCCGCGTCATCCCCGCCGCCCCGCCGAGCCGCGCCAAGCGCCACATCGACTACCTCGGCGCCGGGCTCTGCGCGCTCGGCCTCGCCGGGCCCGTCTTCGCGCTGATCGAGCAGCCCCGGCTCGGCTGGGGGGATCCTGCCGTCTTCGGCCCGATCGCGCTCGGGCTCTTCCTGCTCTGGCGGTTTCTCGCCTACGAGGCGGAGGCGATCTGGCCGATGCTCCCGCTCGGCCTCTTCCGGGAGCGGAACTTCGCGGTGGGGAACGTGCAGACCCTGGCGATGTACGCGGGCCTCTCGATGCTGTTCTTCCTGCTCGCCCTGTTCCTCCAGCAGGTCTCGGGCTACAGCGCCCTGCAGGCGGGCCTGGCGACGCTGCCCACGACCGTCGTCATGTTCTCCCTCTCCCGGCGCTGGGGGCGCCTGGCCGATCGCGCCGGGCCACGCTTCTTCATGAGCGCCGGGCCGCTCACGGCCGCGGCCGGGCTCGTGCTCTTCCTGCGCGTCGGCGCGCGCGTCGACTACGCGACGGAGGTCCTGCCCGCGCTGCTCGTCTTCGCCCTCGGGCTCTCGATGACGGTGGCGCCGCTGACCGCTGCCGTCCTGGCCGGCGTCTCCCCGGGGCAGGCGGGGATCGGCTCGGCGGTCAACAACGCCATCGCCCGCGTGGCCGGCCTGCTCGGCGTGGCCGTCGTCGGCGCCGTGGCCGGCGGCTCGGTCTCGGTCGCGGGGTTTCACCGCGCGATCGCCCTGGCGGCGGCGCTCGTCGGCCTCGGCGGGATCCTCGGCGCGATCGGGATCCGCAACCCGCGCCGCGTCGTGCGCGCGGAGGACTGCCCCGGCGGGTCGGTCGTCGGCGCCAGCCGCGACGCCGGCGCCTGGCCGGACACGCCCGAGGCCGAGCCCGCCCCGGTCGCCGCGTAGCCTCCCCGCGCGATGCAGACGACCTGGCTGCCCGACGCGCGGCCCCGCGCGCGCCGTGTCGCCGTGGGGGAGTTCGACGGCGTCCACCTCGGCCACCGGGAGGTCATCCGCGGCGCCGACACCGTCCTCACCTTCGATCCCCACCCGCGGACCGTCGTCGCGCCCGAGTCGGCGCCGAAGCTCCTCACCCCGCTCGCCCGCAAGGCCGACCTCGTCGACGGGCTCGGCGTGGCCGAGCTCGTCGTCATCCCCTTCGACGCCGCCTTCGCCGAGCAGAGCCCGGAGGACTTCGTCAGCGACGTGCTCGTCCGGGCGCTCGGCGCCGAGGAGGTGGCCGTGGGGGAGAACTTCCGCTTCGGCCACCGCCAGCAGGGGGACACGGCGCTCCTCACCGCCGACGGGCGCTTCGCCACGCGCATCGTCCCGCTCGTCGAGGCGGCGGGGGAGGTCGTCTCCTCGAGTCACATCCGCGGCCTCGTGGCCGCGGGCGACGTCACGGAGGCCGCGCGCTTTCTCGGGGATCCGTTCGAGCTGCGCGGGACGGTCGTCGGCGGGGATCGCCGCGGCCGGGAGCTCGGCTTCCCCACGGCGAACCTGGTGCCCGAGGACGCCTACGCCTATCCCGGCCACGGCGTCTACGCCTGCCGCGCCACGGTGCCCGGCCGCGGGGACTGGCCGGCGGCGGTCTCGATTGGCGTGCGGCCCACCTTCGCCACCGGCCGCGGGGTGCTCGTCGAGGCCTATCTGCTCGACTTCGACGGGGATCTCTACGACGCCGAGCTGCGCCTCGAGTTCCGCGCGCGGCTGCGTGGCGAACGGCGTTTCGGCGCCGTGGAGGCGCTCGTCGAGCAGATGCACGAGGACGTGGCGAAGACGCGGGCCGCTGCTAACCTGCCCCGCCCGTGACGCTGACGATCGAACGCAAGCAGGAACTCGCTGAGAAGTTCGGCAAGAGCCCGCAGGACACCGGCTCGGCCGAGGTCCAGATCGCCGTACTCACCGAGCGGATCAACGAGCTGACCGAGCATCTGCGCGGCCACGCCAAGGACCACCATTCGCGGCGCGGCCTGCTCATGCTCGTCGGGCGCCGCCGGCGCTTTCTCAACTACCTGCAGAAGAAGGACCTCGAGGGCTACCGCGCCCTCATCCGCGAGCTCGGCCTGCGGCGGTGAGCGTCCTCCCGGCGGGTACGCCGGTGCCGGACTTCAGCCTCCGGCGCGAGGACGGACGGGACTTCACGCCCGCCGATCTGCCCGAGGGCACCGCCGTCCTCGTCTTCTATCCCTTCGCCTTCTCGCCGGTCTGCAGCAGCCAGCTGAACATCTACGAGGAGGTGCTGCCCGAGCTGCACGAGCAGGGCGCCACCCTCTACGCCGTCTCCTGCGATGCCAGCCAGTCCCAGACCGCCTTCCGCGAGAGCCTCGGCGTGTCGATCGAGCAGCTCTCGGACTTCGAGCCCAAGGGGGAGGCGTGCCGCGCCTTCGGGGTCCTGCATCCCGGGGGCTTTCCCCAGCGCGCGCTCGTGATGCTCCGGGACGGGAAGGTCGCCTGGAGCTACGAGGCGCCCTCGCCGGGCGACCTGCCGGGGGCCAACGTCCTGTTCGACGGCCTCGCCGCCGTCTGAGCGTGCCGTGACCGGGCTCGGCTCGGCGCCCTTCCCGCCGCCCGGCCCGGAGGACCGCGTCCGCGGCCCGGCGGGCGCGGCCCTCCTCATCGCCTACGCCGACTACGAGTGCCCGTTCTGCGCGGCCCTCGAGCTGCGGCTCACCGAGGCTCCCGTGCGTCACGTCTTCCGCCATTTCCCCGTGGTCTCCAAGCACCCCCGCAGCCGCGCCGCGGCCGCCGCCGCCGAGGCGGCGGGGGAGCAGGGGGAGTTCTGGGCGATGCACGCCGCGCTCTTCGCCGACCAGGGTCGGCTCGAGGATCCCCACCTGTGGGCGCGGGCCGGGGCCCTCGGGCTGGATCTGGAGCGCTTCGAGGAGGATCGGCGCTCGCCGGCGATCCTCGCGCGGATCGACGCCCAGTTCCGCGGCGGCCTGCGCGGCGGCGTCGTCTCGACCCCCGGCGTCGTCTGGGGGGGCCGCCTGTTCGGCGGGCGGGCCGAGGTGGAGGCGCTGCTGGCCGACCTTGTGCCCCGGCTCAGCTCACCGGCACCGGCGCCGGGAGCCTCGGGCTGAGCGGCCACGGCGCCGCCGGCTCCCCGAAGATGAAGCCCTGGGCGAGCGGGACACCGGCCCGGCGGACGGCCTCGAGCTCCGCCGGCGTCTCGATCCCTCCGGCCACCGGCAGGCAGCCGGTCTGGGCGCCGTAGGCGGCGAGCGCCCGGATGAGACGGATCCGCGACTCGTCGCCCGCGAGGCCGCGCACGAGCGAGCGATCGAGCTTCACGTAGGCCGGGCGCAGCACCGCGAGCTGCCCGAGCGTGGGCGAGCCGGCGCCGGTCTCGTCGAGCGCCAGCCGCACGTCCCGCTCGCGCAGCCACGCGAGCGCCCGCTCGATCGCGGCGCTCGAGCTGAGGGGCCCCTCCTCGGCGACCTCGAGCACGAGCCGCGAGGGCTCCGGGCAGGAGGACAGGGTCTCGATGGTGCGCGGGTCCTCGAGCAGGCCGGCGGAGAGATTCACGGCGAGCTCCGTGCCCGCGGGCAGCTCGGGCACGAGCGGCAGCGCCGCCCGCAGGCAGGCGAGCTCGAGCTCCGGCCGGCAGCCGAGGCTCTCCGAGAGCGCGAGCCAGGGCCGCGGGGAGCCATGCTCCTCGCCCGCCACGCGGACGAGCGCCTCGTAGGCACGGATGCTCCCCTCCCGCAGATCGACGATCGGCTGCACGACGACCCGGAGGCCCTCGCCGCGGCACAGACCGGCGATGATCGCCCGGGCGCCCTCCCGCCCGTCGGGATCCAGCGGCGGACCCCGGTAGATGCCGCTCGAGCCGTCGCCGTCGTGCTTGGCCGCCCGCATGGCGAGATCGGCACAGGCGAGCAGGTCGGCGATCGAGCGCCCGTCGCGGGGCCAGCGCGCGCCGCCGGCGCACGCGCCGAGCTCCGGGGGCTCGGCCTCGGCGACGGCGGCGACCATGCGGCCGGCGAGACCCTCCGCGTCCTCGGAGAGCACGACGGCCGCGAACTCGTCGCCGCCGATCCGCCCGAGCGCGTCGTCGGCGCGCAGCACCGAGCGCAGCGCCTCGGCGGCGGCGAGCAGCGCGGCGTCCCCCGCGGCGTGACCGCGGGCCTTGTTGAGGATCCCGAAGTCGTCGAGGTCGACCATCACGACCGCCAGCGGCTCATCCGGGGATCGCGCGGCCAGCATCCGCTCGGCCTGGGCCAGGAAGGACGGACGGGCGAGCGCCCCGGTCAGCGGATCGCGCAGCAGCAGCGCGGTCTCCCGCGACACCCGGCCGACCGCGAGCAGGAGGGCCACGGAGACGAGCGCCTGCGCGACCGCCTCGAGCGTGACGCGCTGCTCGATGACCATCGGCATGACGAGCGCGGCGAGCAAGCGCGGCGAGCACGAGGATCCGCCCGGTCGCGCCCGCGCGTCCGCCGCGCGCCAGGACGCCGAGGGCGACCGCGGTCAGCCAGACGAGCGTCAGGACCGTCACCCGGCCCTCCCCGAGGCCGACGATCGTCACCGCCGCCGTGCACGAGAGCGCCTCCTCGGCGCGCACCGTCCGCTCGCGCAGGCGCGAGCGGACGGTGAGGTGAGGATGATCACGACCGCGCCCGCGGCGGCGGCCCACGGCACGGGATGGAGCGCCGGGTGGGTCGCGACGAGCAGGACCCCGAGCGCCCCGAGCAGGCCGCGCAGGACCGCGGCGTTGCGGCGCGCGGTGGCCAGCCCGCCGGTCGGCGGGGTGCGCACCGGACCGGCGCCGCCGGGCTTGGAGGTCTGGGTCACGACACCTCGGGTGGCTAGCATAAGTCCTGTTCGGATACAGACAGATATAGATCAGCCCCGGGCTACCGAACGCCTGGGCCGAAGGGAAACAACTTCATGTCACACGACGTGACCACCGTCACGACGACAATCTCCGGGACGGAGATCTCGTTCGAGACCGGCCGCATGGCCAAGCAGGCCTCCGGCTCCGTCGTCGTCCGCGCGGGCGACACCATGGTGCTCTGCACCGCGACCGCGGGCAACCTCCGCGACGTCGACTTCCTCCCCCTCACCGTGGACGTGGAGGAGCGGATGTACGCCGCGGGCAAGATCCCCGGCTCGTTCTTCAAGCGCGAGGGCCGCTCAGGCGAGAAGGCGACGCTCTCCGCGCGCATGATCGACCGCCCGATCCGCCCGCTCTTCCCCAAGGGCTGGCGCCGTGAGACCCAGCTCGTGGCGATCCCGCTCTCCGTCGATCACGTGCAGCCCTACGACATCCTCGCGATGAACGGGGCCTCGGCGGCGCTCATGCTCTCCGACGTCCCCGTGGCCACGCCCGTGGGCGCGGTGCGCATCGGCAAGATCGAGGGCTCGCTCGTCGTCAACCCCTCCGAGGAGGACCTCTTCGAGGGCGTCTCGGAGCTCGACCTCGTCGTCGCCGGCACCGAGGAGGCGATCCTCATGGTCGAGGCCGGGGCCAACGAGATCCCCGAGGCCGAGATCCTCGACGCGCTCGACATCGCCCACGAGGAGATCAAGAAGCTCTGCGCGCTCCAGCGCGACCTGGCCGAGCAGGCGGGCAAGCCCAAGGCCGAGGTCGAGGTGCCCCAGCTCGACGAGGACCTCCTCGCCCAGATCCAGGGCTCCCACGGCCAGAAGCTCGACGCCGCGACGCAGGTCGAGGACAAGCTCGAGCGCCAGGACGCGACGAAGGCCGTCGAGGCCGAGATCCTCGAGCACTACGCGGGGGACCCGGAGTCCGACGGGCACGCCGAGCGCAGGGCCGCCGCGCAGATGGCCTTCGACCGCCTCGAGAAGACGACGATCCGCCAGCGGATCGCCGTCGACAAGAAGCGCCCGGACGGCCGCGGCGCCGACGAGATCAGGCAGATCACCATCGAGACCTCGGTCGCGCCGCGCACGCACGGCTCGGCGCTCTTCACCCGCGGCCAGACGCAGGCGCTCTCGGTCGCCGCCCTGGGCACGACGCGCGAGGAGATGCGCCTCGACACGCTCGGGCTGGAGACCAAGAAGTCCTACTTCCACCACTACAACTTCCCGCCCTTCTCGGTCGGGGAGGCGGGCTTCATGCGGGGCCCCAAGCGCCGCGACATCGGCCACGGCGCGCTCGCCGAGCGCGCCCTCGTGCCGATGATCCCGAGCCAGGAGGACTTCCCCTACGTCATCCGCGTCGTCTCGGACATCTTCGAGTCCAACGGGTCCTCCTCGATGGCCTCGGTGTGCGGCTCCTCGCTGTCGCTCATGGACGCCGGGGTGCCGATCAAGGCGCCCGTGGCGGGCATCGCGATGGGCCTCATCAAGGAGGGCGACGACTACATAGTCCTCTCCGACATCGCGGGCGTTGAGGACCACCTGGGCGACATGGACTTCAAGGTCGCCGGTACCAGTGACGGCATCACGGCGCTCCAGATGGACATGAAGATCACTGGCGTCTCCGCCGAGCTTTTGAAAGAAGCGCTCGGACAGGCTAAGAAGGGGCGGCTGGAGATACTGGAGACCATGCGTGGGGCAATCTCCGAGGTGCGCTCCGAGGTCTCCAATTACGCGCCGA
>JBBQAA010000052.1:0-26608 GCA_038276395.1 Solirubrobacterales bacterium
AGGCGCTGCTCGCCCACCTGAACCGCAGTACCACCACCTGGACCGAGGACTGACATGACCAAGCCAACCACCACTCAGCAGCTCGAAGCCCTACGGGCACGCGCCAGCGAACTGCGGCAGGCCGAGCGCCAAGTGCAGCAGGACGAGCGCGACGCCCATGCCGCGCTCGGCGAGGCCCGTGAAGCCCTCGTCGACGCCTACACCCGAGAGCAGGACCCCGGCGCTGCAACCAAGGCACTCAAGGCCGCCGAGGCAGCGGTCGACCAGCCGTGGGCGCAACTGTCAGAAGCCGCACGCCGCCGAGCGCAACGCGCCAACCAGGACGTCGGCGAGTACATCACGACGCACATCGGCGCGCTGCTCGGTGAGCTCACCCCAGCCGCCCGCGACGCACAGGCGGCGATCGTCACCGCCCTCCAAGCCGTGCTCGACAGCGTGACCGCGTGGCATCGACTGACCGCTGTCGCTGACGGACTGACCAGCGTCGCGTACGGACCGAACGCCGCGCGCGCCCACCTCAACCTCGACACCGTCACCAACCAGGTCAGGCGCACCCTCGACGCCGGCATCTCCTACCCGATCCAGACGCTGAACTCCAACGATCCGACGATCCGGAGCGCGGCGGCATGAGAGTCACCGACCCCGCCGTCGTCGCCGCCGTCATCCGCACCGACGGCCAGCAGTGCGCCGTTTACGTCGACGGTCGGCGCTGCCCCAACACCGAAGACCTCGAAGTTCACCGGCTGCTCCCCGACGAACCCGAGACCCTCGCCAACGGCGTCGCCCTCTGCGAGCACCACGTCGGCTTGCTCGTCGGTGTGGCTCGGCGACTCCGCGTACAGGCGGCAGCATGAACACCAGGGGGGCGTCCAAGGGACGCCGAGAAAGAGCGCCCGATCACCCCGATAGGTCCATTCACAAAGATCGTGTCTCGGCCCGTTTTTGGCCTGGAGGGGATCGGCGTGAAGGGTGATCGGGCGCGCATATCGCCGCCGGACCTGACGCGGAGCGGGAAGTCTCTGTGGCGGGAGACGCTGCGGCATCTAATCGGCCAGGGGACGTGGGAGGATTCTGACCGGCCGGCGCTCGAGCGGTACGTGAGGTCGGTGGAGCGCGCGCGGTTAGCGCGCGAGGAGCGCGCGGGAGCCCTGACCGCGGTGGGTTCGCAGGGCCAGCTCGTTCAGCATCCGAATCTGCGGACGGAGCGGGAGGCTGAGCGGGACGCCCGGGACTACGCCCTCGACCTTCTCCTCACGCCGATGGCGCGCAAACGCCACGAGGTCGAGGTCCGGGCCGGCGAAGGGAAGTTCAATGGCCGCGTCTGAGCCCTACTCGTGGCGGCAGGAGGACTTCTGCGACTTCGTGGAGCGGCTCGAGCTTCCATCGGGCGGGCCGTTCCGCCTCGAGCCGTTTCAGCGGCTCATTATCCGCGAGCTGTTCGCGCCGGGGCGGGTGGAGCTGGCCGTTTTGCTCCCGAAGGGCAACGCGAAGTCGACGCTGCTGGCCGCGGCCGCGGTCTTTCACATTCTCGTGACCAAGAACGCGGAGGTCTTCGTGGGCGCGGCGGATCGGGAGCAGGCGTCGACGATCTTTCGGTTCGCGCAGCATTTCGTGGAGTCCGAGCCTGAGCTCTCGAGGTTGCTGCTCGTGCGACCATCGACGAAAGAGATCCGGTCACGACGCGACGCCGGGTTCATCCGCGTGCTCGCCAGCGACACGTCGGCGGCCGGGGGCCGGCGGCATTCGTTCAATCCGACGCTCGCGCTCGTCGACGAGCTGCACGCCCATCCCAACGACGCCCTGTATGTCGCGTTGCGCTCTGCGGCGTTCAAGCGGGACGGAGTCGTCGTGGTCATCACGACCGCCGGCCATGACCAGGAGTCCACCCTCGGCAAGCTCCGCCGCGGGATGCTGGCCCTCGACCAAGAGGGCGGGAGCGTTGACGAGGGGCTCACGGTCGACGCGGACGGCACGCCTCGCTCGTCCCCGGATGGTCGGTTGACGATCGCGCGTTCCGCGTCGGACCGGACGGCATTCCTCGAGTGGGCCTCCCGGGCGGAGGACGATCTTTCAGACCCCGACGTGGTGGCGCTCGCGAACCCGGCCTCGTTTGTCACCGTGGAGAGTCTCCGCGACGCGCTCGAGGCGCCGGGGATCACGCCGTGGGCGTTCGCGCGCTACCGGGCGAACCGGTGGACCGCCGGGTTCGAGTCGTGGCTCCCTGCGGGCGCGTGGGACGCCCTCGCCGACCCGTCCCTGTCGATCCCGCCGGAAGGGGAGATCGTCGCCGGCCTCGATATGGGCCGCTACAGCGACTCCACGGCGCTCGTGTGGCTCTGGGACCGCGGGGACAAGCCTCCGGTCGTCCGCGCCCGGATCTGGGCCTCGGGCGGGGAGGACGCCCCGATCGAATACGCGCCCGTAATGGACGCCATCCGCGCCCTCGATCGCGACCACGAGCTCCGGGCCGTCGCGTTTGACCCCCGCTACTTCGATCAGGCGGCGGAGGAGCTCCAGCACGAGGGCCTGCCGATGGTCAAGTTCGACCAGTCCAATGCGCGCATGGGTCCGGCGTCAATGGGCTTGCGCAAGGCCATCCTCGAGGGCGAACTCGTACACGACGGCGACCGCCGGCTGGCCGCGCACGTAACGGCCGGCGTGGTCAAAGACATCGGCCCCGACGCCTGGCGGCTCGTGAAGGCCAAACGTCGAGGACCGCCGATCGACGGCGTCATCGCGCTCGCGATGGCCCACCGACTCCTGACGCAGAACACCGACGCGCGGCCCGTGATGCCGTTCATAGAGGTCTTCGGGTAGATGGTCCTCCGACCCTGCATCCAATGCGGCACGCCGAGCACCGGCTCCCGATGTCCTACCCACCGCGTCAACCGCACGTCCAAGGTCAGGGCGGGCAACCCACTCGGCCAGGCAATTCTCGCCCGCGACAACTACGAGTGCCAAATCCGGCTTCCCGGCTGCGCGGGCCGAGCAACCGTCGTCGACCACGTCGTGCCGCTCGTCCGCGGTGGAGGCGAAACAATGGCCGAACTCCAAGCCGCATGCCGTCACTGCAACCAACTGAAGGGCGGACGATGATCCAGCATCGCCCGGGGGAAGCATGCCGGCCTAGTTCTCTGAGCCGGGCGCTTGTTCCTGGGGCTCCGTCGCGTCGAGCTCGCGCAGGAGTCGCCGAGCGCCTTCCTCGAGTCGCTCCCGGTCGCCGCTTCGCTGAGAATCCTCCGGACCGGAGAGAAGCTCGTCGGCCCGGGAACGAACGGCGCGCGGACTGCGAGGGCCTCGCCTCGCACGTTCGATTGGGTCTTCATGATCGTCAGCCACTCGAATGGTTGGGCTACCCACCTGTGGCGCTAATGAACGGCAGATCGGCCCAACGGCAAATCGGTGGCGAACCCGTGAGGGGTTTTCCCTGCTGGCCGGCGTTCTCGGGGACCGCTTGCGCGTCGATGCCCCTCAGGAGTATGTTCCCGGCTACCAACCAAGTGCCCCCCGCGACCGCGTCAACGGCCCGGGGGGCGTGGCACCGAAGGGCTCGACCTTCGGCGCGACCGGCAAGTTACCCGCCCTGGGCGACGCGCCTCTCTCGCCAGCGGACCCTCCTTCGGTACCGGACCGAAAGGAGCAGCATGAGCGAGAACATCACCCTCAGCCCGGAGCTGACCGACGAGGTACGCGCCGGCGTCATGGGCGACCTGCACACCCTGAGCGACCGCCTGCACAGCGCGACCTCGCCCTACATGGTCCGCGTCTACGACGGCGACTGGCCGCAAGCTACCGAGGGGGATGCGCGAGAGATCCGCGAGGCGCTCGCGCAGATCGGGGACCTGGCGGCGCTGGCCGCCGAGCTCGATCTGCCGCTCGGCACGGCGCAGGGGATGGAGTTCATCCTCGATCGGACGCCGTCGATGACGCGAGCCGTCGGCTTGGCTCTGACCGACGTCGCCAAGATGCAGCGAAGCGCTCTCGGCGACCTCGCGGAGGGCTCGTCCACCGAGGACCACCGCCGGATGATCGACCGCATCGACCGCATCGAGCGCTTCGTCGACGAGCTCGGCGCCGAGGCGGTGATCGCGTGAGCGCGGGCGAGCGGCTTCCTGGCCCCGTCGCGCCGTTCGAGAGCGGCTTTGACCGCGACACCCGCTTCATCCCGATCGGAGGGGAGGCCTGATGCCCGCCGGCATCGACCCCCGTCACTCGAAGCGATGCACCTTCCGCGAGAGCGGGAGGTGCGATTGCTCCCCGACGTTTCAGGCGTCCGTGTTCGACGTGCGGACCGGCAGGAAGATCCGCAAGACATTCCCGGCGAAGGGCGCGGCGAAGGCGTGGCGGCAGGACATGCTCGTCGCGGTCCGTCGCGGGGAGATAGCGCCAGCGCCCGAGCACGCGGTCACCGTCGACGCTGCAGTCAAGGCCTGGCTCGAAGCGGCACGCACCGGCACCGTCCGCACCCGAGGCCGCAAGCCGTTCGCCCCGGCGACGATCCGGAGCGTCGAGCAGACGTTCCGCAAGCACGCCGCCGCGAAGTTCGGCAAGCGGCGCCTCGAGCGGGTGACGCTGCTCGACCTGCAGGACTGGGTCGACGGCCTCTCCGCAGCCGGGGTCAACGCCTCCACTATCGAGACCGCGGTCCTGCCGCTCCGGCTCGTCTACCGGCGGGCGAAGGGAAGGGGAGAGGTCACCATCGACCCGACGGACGGCCTCGAGCTCCCCGAGAAGCCGATGCACGGCTCAGCCCGGCAACCACCGGCGCCCGAGCAGCTTCACCGCCTCCTCGACGCCGCGCCAAGCGAGGACCGTGCCGCCTGGGCGACGTTCATGCTCTGCGGGCTTCGCCGCGGCGAGCTCCTCGCGCTCCGGTGGGAGAACCTCGACCTGAAGGCCGGGACGCTCCGCGTGGAGGGCTCGCACGACCCGAGCAGCGGCCCCAGGCCTCCGAAGAGCCGCCGAGGCGTCCGCACGATCCCAGTCGGCCAGACGCTCTCGGACCTGTTGCGGGAGCACCGTCTACGGAGCGGCCGGCGGGAAGGGCCGGTGTTCGGCGACGGCGAGACGCCCTTAGCAACTCGCGGCCTGCAGGAGCGCGCAGATGCCGCGTGGGCCTCCGTGGGGCTCGAGCGTGTCACGCCGCACGTCTGCCGGCACCTCTACGCGAGCGTCATGGCCGCGGCCGGCGTCCCGCCGCACGTCCTCAGCCGCTACATGGGCCACTCGTCGATCGCCGTCACCTTCGACCGCTACCAGCACCTCTTCCCCGGCGAGGAGGCGGCAGCCGCGACGTTGCAGGAGACCTACCTCGCAGGCGTACTGGCGCGCGGAGTGGCGCGCGGGGCCTGAACTCCCCGCCCTGACGGGAAGTGCAGCCCATGTACTACATCTGAGCGCCCGTCGGCGCCTATTCTCCCGCGAATGGGGGAAATCCCGACCGCCATTTCAGATTACGTCGGCCGGACCCCGCTCGTTGAGCTGACGCGGGTCCCGCCGCCGGGCACGCAGGCCCGGATCCTAGCCAAGCTCGAGGCCTTCAACCCGGGCGGCAGCGTCAAGGACCGGATCGGCGTGGCGATGATCGAGGCGGCCGAGCGGGAGGGACGCATCGCGCCGGGCCGCTCGACGATCGTCGAGGCCACGAGCGGCAACACCGGCATCGCGCTGGCCTTCGTGTGCGCGGCCCGAGGCTACGACCTCGTGCTCACGCTCCCGCAGGGGATGAGCCGGGAGCGTGAGGCGCTGCTGCGCCTGTTCGGCGCGCGCGTGGAGCTGGTCGAGTCGCTGGGCGGGATGGACGAGGCCGTCGCCGCCGCGCGCGCCCTGGCCACCCGCGACGATGTCTTCCTGCCCGAGCAGTTCGCCAATCCCGCCAACCCCGCGGCCCACCGCGAGCACACGGGCCCCGAGCTGTGGGAGGCGACCGGGGGGCGGATCGACGCCTTCGTCGCGGGCGTCGGGACGGGCGGCACGATCACCGGCGTCGGTGAGTTCCTCAAAGGTCGAGACCCGGAGATCCACGTCGCCGCCGTCGAGCCCGCCGCCTCGCCCGTGCTCTCGGGCGGCGCGCCCGGCCCGCACCGGATCCAGGGGATCGGCGCGGGCTTCGTCCCGCCGGTGCTGAACCGAAAGATCCTCGACGAGGTCATCGCCGTGGAGGACGATCTCGCCATCGAGCTCGCGCAACGCCTCGCGCGCGAGGAGGGGATCCTCGCCGGGATGTCCTGCGGCGCCGCCCTGGCCGGCGCGCTCGCGCTGGCCGCGCGGCCCGAGTTCGCCGGCAGGACCATCGCCTGCGTCCTGCCCGACTCCGGCGAGCGCTACATCTCGGCGCCATTCTTCGCGCCGTAGACGCGGGAGCGGCTCGCGGCGAGGTCGCGCGCGGGCTAGCCTGCGCGCCGTGCTCGGGCTCGGAACCGCCGCCCGTATCGCCGGCGAGATCCGCCGGGACCTCCGCGCCGTGCGCGAGCGCGACCCCGCCGCCCGGGCCGCCGGCCCGACGGAGATCCTCGCCACCTGGCCGGGCGTCCACGCGCTGCTCTCCCACCGGGTCGCGCACGCGCTCGCCGACGCCGGGATCCCGCTCGCACCGCGCGTCATCGCCGGGGCGGCCCGGACACTGACGGGCATCGAGATCCACCCCGCCGCCCGGGTCGGGCGCGGGCTCTTCATCGACCACGGCGCGGGGGTCGTCATCGGGGAGACGGCCGAGCTCGGTCGTGACGTGACGCTCTATCAGGGGGTGACGCTCGGCGGGACCGGCTTCGCGACCGGCAAGCGCCACCCGACGGTGGAGGACAACGTGACGATCGGCTCGGGCGCCAAGCTCCTCGGGCCGATCCGCATCGGCCACGGCTCGAAGATCGGCGCCAACTCCGTCGTCATCCATGACGTGCCGCCGAACTCGACCGTCGTCGGCAACCCCGGCCACCCGGTGCGGATCGACGGCCGCCGCCCCGAGGGCCCCGACGCCGACTGGGTCCATCTGCCCGATCCCGTGGCCGACGCGATCAAGGACCTCGCCCGCCGCATCGCCGTCATCGAGCGCCGCCAGGCCGAGCTCCGCAACGAGCCCGAGCCGGCGGGCGGCGAGGTTCGCCCGCTGCGCCCGGTGCGCGGGCCGAACCCGGCCGGCGGCTGAGGCTCACTCCGCCAGGTCGAGGACCCCCCGCGCGCCCGCGAGCGGTAGCCGCACGACGAGCTCGCCGGGCACGCCGTTCCGCTCCCCGTACTCCTCCGCCCGCTCGGCGCCCATGTAGCGCCCGCCGATCGCCGCCGCCGTCCGGCGCACCTCCCCCGGGTCGTCCGACAGCGTGACCTCGCCGCGGACGGTGACGAAGGAGAACGGCGGCCGCTCGTCGTCCACGCACAGGGCGATGCGGGGGTCGCGGGCGAAGGCGCGGCCCTTGAGCGTCTCGGCGCCGGTGTTGAACACGAGCTCGTCGCCCTCGACGACGAACCAGATCGGCACGACGCGCGGGGAGCCGTCCCGGGCCGTGAAGGCGACCTTGCCCGTGCGGGGCGGCTCGGCCGTGAGGAAGGCGCGGATCTGCTGCGAAGTCATCTCGGGCATGAGCGTCAGTAGTACACCGTCCGCGTCCGGTGCCGGGGGACCCGCTTGTAGCGCGGAGCCTGGCCCCGGTTCCACAGCCGCATGTCGAGCTCGCGGGGCGGGATCCCGAGCTCGGCGGCGATCAGCTCGCAGGCGTGCAGGCCGCAGGCGCGGATCTCCCGCTCCTCCCGGGAGCCGGGCGGGAGGAGCTCCCCTGCGTTGATCCGGGTGGCGAGAGCCGGGTCGTAGCCCAGTACGCCCTCCACGCGCAGGACGTGGGGCACGAGGTTGTCGGCGAAGCTCGTCAGGGCGTCGAGGTCGCCGAACTCGGCCAGCCCGGCCAGGGCGAGGTCGCTCGCGGTGATCTGTGCGCGCTTGTAGAAGCCCACGTCGCGGAAGAGGGACAGTCCCTCGGCGAGCAGGGAGGCCAGGCGCTCGGCCGAGCCTCGGGCCGGCTCGCGCGTAGAGCGCCATCAGCTCGTGCCCGGGGTCCTGGCCGAGCACGCGGGCGACCGCGGCCGGGTCGAGCGCGCGCAGCTCGGCCGCGCTCAACGGCGCCCCCCGCGACCGCGCGTGCTTCCCGAACGCCGCCGTCATGCTGAGCGATCCCGAGAGCCCCGGCCGCTTCCGCAGCGTCGGAAACCAGCCCGAGCCGAAGTTGATCGCGTCCCACTCAAGGACCCACAGCGCGCGCGCCTCGAGGTCCAGCTCGAGCGGGTGGAGCGCCGGGTCGAGGCCGGGCGGCGGGCCGGCCTCGAGCCCCGGAAATGCGCCGACATCGATCTCCACGTGCCGAGCGCGTCGCGCGACCCCCGCGCAGTGCCGGCGCACGTCTTCGAGGAGCCCCATCGCGGCCGAGCGTACGCCGGTCCCGCGGCTACGGTGCGGGGTCCGCCCGTGCCCGCCCCGACCGAGCCGACCGATGCCCTCCTCGAGGGCCTGAACCCCCCGCAGCGGGAGGCCGCGACCTACGGGGAGGGCCCGCTCCTCGTGCTCGCCGGGGCCGGGTCGGGCAAGACGCGCGTCCTCACCCACCGGATCGCCCACCTGCTCGCCACCGGGGAGGCCCGGCCGGGCGAGATCCTCGCCATCACCTTCACCAACAAGGCCGCCAAGGAGATGAAGGAGCGGGTGGAGCGGCTCGTCGGCCCGCGCACGCGAGCGATGTGGGTCATGACCTTCCACTCGGCCTGCGTGCGCATGCTCCGCGCCGACGCCCACCGCCTCGGCTACACGCGCACGTTCACGATCTACGACCAGGCCGACGCCCGCCGCCTGACCAAGCGCTGTCTCGACGAGCTGGGGATCGATCCCAAGCGCTTCACTCCGGCGGCCATCCACAACCAGATCTCCGACGCCAAGAACAGGCTCCGCGACGCCGACGCCTACGGCAAGCTCGTGGGCTCCTTCTTCGAGCAGACGGTGGCCGACGCCTTCCGCCTCTACGAGCGCGAGCTGCACCGGATGAACGCGATGGACTTCGACGACCTTCTCGTGCGCGCCGTCAACGTGCTCGAGCTCTTCCAGGAGGTGCGCGACCGCTACCAGGCCGCCTTCCGCTACATCCTCGTCGACGAGTACCAGGACACGAACGCCGCCCAGTACCGCTGGCTCCAGCTCCTGGCCGGCGAGCGGCGAAACCTGATGGTCGTGGGTGACGACGATCAGTGCCTTGCCGAAGGAACTCGCGTCACCATGGCGGACGGGACGGAGAAACCGATCGAGCATGTCAGAGCTGGCGAGCTCGTGAGATCCGGATCCGGCAGCGGCCGATTCAGACCCGCCGAGGTCACCCGGGTCCATCGGGCTCCGCCGGGTGAAGCGCTCCGGATAACCACCGCGTCGGGCCGGGTGATCGTCAGCACCCCTGAGCACGTTCACTTTGCCGGCTATCGCGCCGGACACACCCCTCCGATGTTCATGACCTATCTCATGCGCCGTCGAGATAAGGGGTGTCGCGTGGGAATGACTCGGACCGTATCTCGGCAGGGGAAGTCGGTGGCGGGGCTCCTGGCTCGGGCAATGAAGGAGAAAGCCGACGCGGCCTGGGTTATTTCGACACACAAGACCGAGGCCGAAGCCCGGGCCGCCGAAGTGAAGCTATCCCTCCGCTACGGCTTGCCAACCGTGCCCTTCATCGCCCACTCGGCGAAACGCGGCACCGGGTTGCTCGAGTCCCGGGACCTGCTCGATCAGATCTTCGGGAGCGTGGACATCGATTCCGCCGGGGTCAAACTTCTTCACGACAACCAACTCTGGCCCGAGACGCCCCATCACCAGCCGCAGGCCTTCGATGGCGCGCGGCGAAACCTCGTCCTCACGCTCTGCGCCACTGAAACGAAGGGTTCGGTTGCTCACTCGCTTTCAATGCGTGGCCGCGACCCGACACTGCGAAGGCGACTCGCCGCACTGGGCCTTGTCGTGCAATCGGAAGCTCGAACAGGAACGGGAGCCTGGCGCTGCGAGGCGGCGTTCCCATCCGTGTCCGCCGCGATGGACATGGCACGGAGAATCGACGAGAGCTGCGATGTCACCTTGCGCTGCGTGGCGCGCATCGGGGCTTCGAGGCAAGGCTTCAAGAACGCTCTGCCGTTCATGCGCGCCTCGTCGATACGCCCCGGGATGGTCATGTTCACGGACGACGGGGACTACGACATCGTCGAGGCCGTTGATCGCGTGGAGAGCGCGCGACGGTTCTACGACCTCGATATCGCGGACACGCACAACTTCATCGCGAATGGCCTCGTCACGCATAACTCGGTCTACTCGTTCCGTGGGGCGGATATTAGAAATATCCTTGACTTCGAAGAGGACTACGTCGACGCTCACGTGGTTCGGCTCGAACAGAACTACCGCTCGACGCAGAACATCCTGAGCGCGGCGAACTCGGTGGTCGCGCACAACCGGGGCCGCAAGAGCAAGTCGCTGTGGACCGACTCCGGCCCGGGCGACCCGATCCACGTCCGCGAGCTGGACGACGAGCACGCCGAGGCGCGCTTCGTGGCCGGGGAGATCGAGCGGCTCGTGGACGAGGGCGTCTCGCGTGCCGAGATCGCCGTCTTCTACCGCACGAACGCCCAGTCCCGCGTCCTCGAGGACACGCTCGTGCGGCGCGAGCTGCCCTACCAGGTCATCGGCGGGACGAGGTTCTACGACCGCGCCGAGATCAAGGACGCGCTGGCCTACCTGAACCTGCTCGTCAACCCGCAGGACGAGGGCGCCTTCACGCGGATCGCCAACGTGCCCCGGCGCGGGCTCGGGGCGACCTCGCTCGCCCGCGTGCTGGGCTGGGCCAACACCTCGGGGCTGTCGGTGTGGGAGGCGGCGGAGGACCCTGACGCCGTGCCCGGCCTCGGCACCGCCGCGCGCAAGGCCCTCGCCCGCTTCATGGGGACGATGCGCGTGCTGCGCGAGCGCGCGGAGACCAACCCGCCGGTGGCCGAGCTGCTCGAGGAGACCCTGCGGGAGTCCGGCTACGTCGAGGCGCTCGAGGCCGAGCGGACGATCGAGGCCCAGGGCCGCACGGAGAACCTCGAGGAGCTCGTCGAGGTCGCCCGCGAGTACGACGGCACGGCGGAGGAGCCCTCGCTGCCCGACTTCCTCCAGCAGGTCTCGCTCGTGGCCGACGCCGACCAGCTCGGCACCGCCGAGGGCGCGGTCACGCTCATGACGCTCCACACCGCCAAGGGACTCGAGTACCCGGTGGTCTTCGTCATCGGCGTGGAGGAGGGGGTCTTTCCCCACTCCCGCGCGCTCGACGAGGGCGGCCTGGAGGAGGAGCGCCGGCTCTGCTACGTGGGGATCACCCGCGCCATGCGCGACCTCTACATCACCTACGCGCGCACGCGCAACGTCTTCGGCGCCCGCAGCTACGGGGCGCGCTCGCGCTTCCTCGACGAGATCCCGCTCGAGCTGACCGACCGGGAGGAGCGCGGCCTGCAGCCCGGCGCGCGGCCGCGCGCGACGACCTGGGCCTCCACGGCGGACTGGGACACGACGAGCGAGGGCGACGCGCCCGTCGCCTACCGCCTCGGGGAGGACGTCCGCCACGCCGCCTTCGGGGTGGGGAAGGTCATCGGGGTCGAGCCGGGCGGGATCGTCGTCCTGCACTTCCGCGAGCACGGGGACCGCAAGTTCGTGGCCGACCTCGCGCCGCTCTCCAGGACATGAGCGCGACGGTCATCGACGGGGCCGGGATCGCCGGCGCGGTCCGGGCCGAGGTGGGGGAGGAGGTGCGCAGCTTCACCGCCGAGCACGGCGCGCCGCCCGGGCTGGCCACCGTGCTGATCGGCGATGACCCGGCCTCGCACGTCTACGTCGCCAACAAGGTCAGGGCGTGCGAGGAGGCGGGGATCCACTCCTTTCACCATCCGCTCCCGGCCGCAACCCCCTGGGCTGAGGCCGCGGCGCTCCTGCGCGAGCTGAACGCCGACCCCGCGGTGAGCGGGATCCTCCTGCAGCGGCCGACCCCGGCGGGGCTCGACGGCGTCGCGCTGACCGAGCTGATCGACCCGGGCAAGGACGTCGACGGGCTGACCGCGGTCTCGGCCGGCCGCCTGGCGCAGGGCCGCCCGGGGCTCGTGCCCTGCACGCCGCTCGGCTGCCTAGAGCTGCTGCGCCGCCACGACGTGCCGCTCGCCGGGGCCGAGGCGGTCGTCCTCGGGCGCTCGGATCTCGTCGGCAAGCCGGTGGCCCAGCTCCTGCTGGCGGCGAACGCCACCGTGACGATCTGCCACTCGCGCACCCGCGACCTGGCCTCGGTCTGCCGCCGTGCCGACGTGCTCGTGGCGGCGGTCGGGCAGCCGCGGTTCGTGGCCGGAGCCTGGGTGCGGGAAGGCGCCACGGTCATCGACGTCGGGATCAACCGCACCGAGACGGGGCTCGTGGGGGACGTCGACTTCGAGGCCGCGGCGGCCCGGGCCGGGCTCATCACACCGGTGCCCCGGGGGGTCGGGCCGATGACGATCGCGATGCTCATGCGCAACACGCTGATCGCGGCAGGCTTGCAGGCGTCCGCCGAACCTGATCGAATCCCCTCCTGACACCGTCACGAACCAGGGAGGCTGGCCAAATGCAGTTCGACATGAACCGTCTGCGACTCGGGGAGCGCATCGTCGCGGGCGCCGCCGTGCTGCTGTTCATCGACATGTTCCTGAGCTGGTACAGCGCAAACCTGTCCGGGCGCTTCGAGGCCTTCGCGAACGCCTCGGGGGCCAGTACCTCGGCCAGCGCGTGGAAGATCTTCTCCTACACCGATCTCTGGATGCTGCTCGTCATCATCGTCGCCCTCGCGCTCGTCGTGCTCCGCGCAACCGAGCGGACACCGGCGCTGCCGATCGCCGGCAGCGTCATCCTCACCGCGCTTGCGGGGTTCGTGACCCTCCTCGTCCTCTACCGGATCATCAACCAGCCCGGCCCGAACAACCTCGTCAACGTCGAGTTCGGTGCCTACCTGGGCTTCCTGCTCCTGGCCGCGCTCACCTACGGGGGCTTTCGGTCGATGCGCGAGGAGGGCACGACGTTCTCCGACGCCCGGGCGCAGGCTGAGCAGATGGTCGGCTCCCGGGGCACGACGACGCCGGCGCCCGCCGAGGGCGGCGCTCCGAGCTCGGCGCCGCCCGCCTCGAGCGCGCCCGCCTCGACCCCGCCGGCCTCGACGACGCCGCCCGCGAGCGAGCCCGGCCGCCCCGGCGACTCGAGCAGCGCGCCGCCGAGCTGAGCGGGCCCGGCGCGGGCGCCTCAAGTCCCGCCGGACCGAAACCGACGGCGGATCGGTAGCGCTCCGGTGGGGGCGTTCCGTCGTCGCCGTGAGGCTGGGAGGGGATGGGGAGGAGGGCCCCGGCGCGCGCGGCCTGCCGCGCGCGGGCCGCGGCCCGGGCGTTCCCCGCAGTTGTGGTCCCCTGACGCCCTCAATGCGGGAACGCCTGCGCGCGGCGACGTGAACCCCGCGTTCCCCCTTTCCTTGTGGCTCTTGACCGCCCCGCACCGGCCTCGCCGCCCGGGAGCTGTCCCTGGCCCGAGGAGGGGCCGAGCGAGTGTGAGCTATACCCGGAAGGTCCTCGCGGTCGTGTGCCGGCTGAGGCCCTTCCCGGCTTGGCGGCGCCTCCTAGACTCGGGCGCCGATGATCGACCGGGCCCAGGTCCTCCACGTCGCGCGCCTCGCGCGCCTCGAGCTCTCCGAGGCCGAGGTCGAGCGCTTCTCCTCCGAGCTCTCCCATGTGCTCGAGCACATCGAGCGGATCGAGGGGCTCGATCTCGAGGGCGTGCCGCCGACCACACACGTCGTCGACCTCGTCAACCGCCTGCGCCTGGACGAGCCCCGGCCCTCGCTCCCGCCCGAGGTCGCGCTGGCCGGCGCGCCCGAGGCGGCCGACGGCGGCTTTCACGTCCCGCCCGCCGCGGCATGAGCCTGCTCGAGCTGAGCGGGGCGCGCGCGGCCGAGGCGATCCGCCTGGGGGAGGCCGACCCGGGTGAGCTGTGGTCGCTCTACCGGGAGCGGGCGGCGGGCGACGATCTCGGTGCCTTCCTCTGGGTCTCAGACGAAGAGCCTCCCGCGGTCGCCGGCGCGCTGGCGGGCGTTCCCCTGGGCGTCAAGGACCTCTTCTGCACCGAGGGGGTCCCGAGCCAGGCGGGCTCGAAGATCCTCGAGGGCTACCGGCCGCCGTACACGGCGACCGCGGTCGCGCGCCTCGAGGCGGCGGGAGCGCCCGTCCTCGGCAAGACGAACCAGGACGAGTTCGCGATGGGCTCCTCCAACGAGAACTCCGGGTTCGGGCCGGTGCGCAACCCGTGGGACCCCGCCCGCGTTCCCGGCGGCTCCTCGGGCGGGAGCGCCGCCGCCGTGGCCGCGGGCCTCGTCCCCTGGGCCATCGGCACCGACACCGGCGGCTCGATCCGCCAGCCCGCCGCGCTGTGCGGGATCGTCGGGATGAAGCCGACCTACGGCGCGGTCTCGCGCTACGGGATGATCGCCTTCGCCTCCTCGCTCGACCAGGCCGGTCCCCTGACCCGCGACGTCACCGACTGCGCGCTGCTCCTGCGCCACATGGTGGGGGAGGACCCGCGCGACTCGACCTCGCTCGGCTTCCCCGACGGCGAGATCGCGCTGCCGGTCGGGGGCGACCTCGCGGGGATCCGGCTCGGCGTGCCGGGGGAGCTGACCGGCGAGGGGATCGAGCCGGCGGTGCGCGAGCGCTTCGAGGCGACCCTGGAGATCGCCCGGGATCTCGGCGCCGAGGTCGCCGAGTGCTCGCTGCCCCATGCGGAGTACGCGATCGCCGCCTACTACCTGATCGCCCCCGCCGAGGCCTCGGCCAACCTCGCGCGCTTCGACGGCGTCCGCTACGGCCTGAGGAAGGAGGGCCGGGACCTGCGCGAGATGTACGGCCGCACGCGCCAGGCCGGCTTCGGGGACGAGGTCAAGCGCCGGATCATGCTCGGGACCTACGCGCTCTCCTCGGGCTTCTACGACGCCTACTACCGCCGCGCCCAGCAGGTCCGCACCCTCATCGCGGGCGACTTCGCCGCCGCCTTCTCCTCCTTCGACTTCCTCGTCACGCCGACGAGCCCGACGGTCGCCTTCCCGCTCGGGGAGCGGGTCACCGACCCGCTGGCGATGTACCTGAGTGACGCCTGCACGGTGCCGATGCCGCTGGCCGGCATCCCGGCGATCTCCATCCCCAACGGCCTCGCCGACGGCCTGCCCAGCGGCTTTCAACTCGCCGGCCCGGCGTTCTCGGAGAACCGGATGCTTCAGGCCGCCCACGTGCTCGAGGGCGCGCTCGGCTGGGACCCGACGGGGGCGTTTACGCGCGAAGCGCGAAGCGCGAGCGCTCAGGCGAGGCCGGAGGCTCAGAGTCGGGGTCAGAACGCGGGGCCGGATGCCCCGCGGAGGTAGCCCCGTGGCCGCCCTCGGCGGCTACGAGCCCGTCATCGGCCTCGAGATCCACGTCCAGCTCTCGACCCGGACGAAGATGTTCTGCTCCTGCGCGCTGGCCTTCGGCGACCCGCCGAACGTCCACACCTGCCCGGTCTGCCTGGGGCTCCCGGGCGCGCTGCCCGTGGTCAACGCGCGGGCGATCCACGCGGCGATCCTCATCGGCCTGGCGCTCGACTGCGAGATCGCGCCGCGCTCGATCTTCCACCGCAAGAGCTACATGTATCCCGACCTGCCCAAGGGCTACCAGATCTCCCAGTACGACGTCCCGATCTGCGCGGGCGGGCACCTCGGCGAGATCCGGATTCACCGCGCCCATCTGGAGGAGGACGCCGCCAAGCTCAATCACATCGGCCAGAGCGGCCGGATCCACGGCTCCGAGGGCTCGGTCGTCGACTTCAACCGGGGCGGCACGCCGCTCGTCGAGATCGTCACCGAGCCCGACCTCCATTCGGGGGAGCAGGCGCGCGAGTGGCTGACGCTCCTGCGCACGACGATCCGCCGGCTCGGGGTCTCCGACGTGAACATGGAGGAGGGCTCGCTGCGCTGCGACGCCAACATCTCCGTGCGCCCGGTGGGGACGACGGCGCTCGGCGTGAAGACCGAGCTGAAGAACATGAACTCCTTCCGCTTCGTCGAGCGGGGGATCGCCGCCGAGGTCGCCCGGCAGGTCGCGCTGCTCGAGGCCGGCGAGCCGGTGGTGCAGGAGACGCTGCACTTCGATCCGGTCAGCGGGTCGCTGACGCCGCTTCGCTCCAAGGAGGACGCCAACGACTACCGCTACTTCCCCGAGCCCGACCTCGTGCCCGTCGTCGTCGGGAAGGAGATGCTCGCGGACGCCCGCGCCGAGCTGCCCGAGCTGCCCGCCGCGCGCGCCGAGCGCTACGCGGGGAAGCTGGGGATCGAGGCGGCCCGCGCGCGCCTGCTCGCCTTCCGCGGCGAGCTCGGGGACTACTTCGAGGCGGTCGCGGCGGTGAGCGAGGCGCCCGCGAGCGCGGTGGCGACGTGGGTCGAGCTGCTGGCCGCCAAGGTGCCGGACGGCGACCCGGCCGCCTCTCCGGTGACGCCCGCGGCGCTCGCGCGCCTGGCCGAGCTGGCCGAGGCGAGGACCGTCTCGGCGGGCGCGGCGCGCACCGTGCTCGACCGCCTGGCCGAGCACGGCGGCGACCCTGCGGCGATCATCGAGGCCGAGGGCCTCGGCGCGCTCGGCGGGCAGGACACCCTGCTCCCGGTCGTCCGCGCCGCGCTCGAGGCCCAGCCCGAGGCGGCGGCGAAGCTCCGCGACGGGGAGATGCGGGCGATCGGGCCGATCATCGGCCACGTCATGCGCGAAACGCGCGGGCGCGCCGACGGCGCCGAGGTCACGCGGCTCGTGCGCGCCGAGCTCGGGGTCTGAGCGCGGTTCCCCTTCCCCCGGCGGCGTGGCGGGCGTAGGATCGGTTCCATGTCCCGACTCGTACGCATGGACCGCACCGGCCACACGACCCTCGCCGAGTGGCGGGCGGATGACCCCGCCGCCGTCGAGGTCGCCGTCACCGCCTTTCGGCAGGAGCTCGACTCCGGCTACTTCGCGATGGTCTCGACCGGCCCCGGCCACGGTGAGCTCGTGCGCGAGCTGCCGCTCGACGCCGAGCTCGTGATCCTGCGCCGCCCGATCGCCGGCGGGTAGCCACGGCCGCCACGGCCGGATCCACCGTCCTGCCTCTGGAGGGCGCGCTGCCGGAGCTCGCGAGCGTCCCCTGGCGCCCGCGGGTCGACCTCGCGCGCCTGCGCCGGCGCGGGCGCTCGTGGCAGGCGACGACGATCGCCCACACCGTCCCCTTTGCGGGCGCGGCCGTGCTGCTCCTCGTGCTCGCGCCGCTGTCCTTCCCCGTCGCCCTCATCCTGCTCGCCCACGCGTGGATCATCCCCGAGCTCTACGCCCAGCGCGGGGCGAACGTCGTGCGGCCGCGACGGCGGACCGACGCGCGGGCCGAGTCGACGGCCCTCGGCCTGCTCGGCGACCTCGTGGATCACCGCGCGCGGGAGCTGCACGCGTCGACCGGGCTTGTGCTCGAGCCGGGCGCGCTGGGCGTCTGGCTCGTGGGGGAGGCCGGCGCGCTCCTGCTCCCGCGCGGGCAGCGGCAGGTGTTCTGCTGGTGCGTCGGCGTGCCCGACCCGGACCTCCCTTCCGCCGACCGGATCGCCCACCTGTTGCTGGCGCTGCGCACGGACGAGGCGGGCTTCGCGACCGTCGCGAACCTCGCCTTCGCGGGCGCGCCGTGGCGCGTGCGGCGGCGGCTGCGCCCGGAGATGCGCCCGGCGCTGGCCGCGGCGCGGGCGGTCGCCGTGCGAGCGTCCGCGTAGGGCGCGCGCCTGCGCCAAGGGCGTCGCGGTCCTCCAGGGCCGATCGTCGGCGCGTGGCCTCGCGCCGGTGCGCGCTCGCCAGGCGATCCCGTCGGCTCTGCGCGACGAGGCGGCCCGCGTGGTTGAGCAGGAGCTCGCGCGCCTGCCGGCGCAGGACTACGCGACGCTGCTGCGCCGGGAGGGGAGGACCGAGCATCGCGACCTGGCGACGTCGGGCGGGATCACGACTCATCCGTTCGGCGCGGGCGGCGGATCGCGCGGCCCAGGCCGGGTCAGCCGGATCGACGGGAGAGCTGTCCGCGGGCGGCGCGCATCGGCGCGGTGAGCCGCCAGCTCTTGGAGGTCGTGATCGCTTCGAGCGTGCCCTCCAGGCGGGCGCGCTCCCGCTCCGCCCGGGCATGATCGGCGAGCAGCGCGCTCTCGCACTCGGCGGCGCGGGTACGCTCGGCGGCCAGCCCTGCTCATGCTCGGCGGAACGGGTGCGTTCGGCGGAGAGCTCCCGCTCGTGCTCGGCGGCCAGCTCCCGCTCGCGCTCCTCGGTGCGCCGGCGTTCGGCGGCGAGCTCGTCGGCGAGCCCTCCGTGCTCCCGCAGCAGGGTCTGGCGCTCGGTCTCGGCTGCCACCGCGCTGCGCGTCCAACCTTCGGCCGCCCGCAGCTCCCCGGGAGCGCGGATCGTCCTGTCCCCAGGCTCCATGGAGGAGAGGAAGCTCCACAGCCGGAGCTGATGGGGCGTGAGCACGAGCTCGTGGTCGTCGTCCATGCCCCGGTTGCGATACAGGCTCGGCTCGAAGGCCCCGAGAGCGCCCGCGGGCGAGACCATGGCGGCTCGCTGCGGCTCGAGGTGGGTCGTTGCCGCCTCGACGAGCCGCGGGCCAAGCGCTTCGGCCTGCTGCAGGGCGCGGTGAGGGATGACGGTCGCCGTCTGCCCTTCGAGGATCCGGAGCAGGCCGGCGAGGTGCAGCTCCCACGCTGCCAGCCCGAACGCGACAGGTGTACCGTCGCGGCGCCGGATCGAGAGGGCGATCTCCAGCGGATCGCGGAGCACCAGAACCGGACGCAGACAGTCGGCGATGATCGGCTCCCAGGCCGCCATCACGCCGATGCGCGGATCCTTGATGGACACCGGCCGGCCGCCGGCCGCGTCCACCACCCGTCGGAGCTCGCGCCGCAGCACCCCGGGCGTATCCGCCGAGGCCAGTTGGCCGCTCACGGGCCGGGGGGTCGAACCAGCTCCCGCCGAGCTCCGCGAGGATTCGCTCGTTCGTGTTCATGATCCCGAGGTTCTCGAAGTGCCCGAGGGGGTTCGACTCGTGCGCGCCGAGCAGATCGTCCTCGGCGCCTGCGAAGAACCCGGCGCGCACGAACATCCGCGACACGGCGCTCGTGCCGCTGCGGCCCATCCCGAGGACGACGACTCCCACCGCAGCGGCGGGCGGCATGCGGGTGGAGGCGCGTCCCGAGGCGGGCATCCCCGTATAGAACACAAGTGCGCGTCGTGGCGAGGTCGACGATCTCTCCGCTGTGGTCGATCCCGGTCGCCGTCGCGCCCGGACGGTGAGCGCGTCGCGCCGTAGCAGTCCGCCGTCGTAGCCGATCTCAAGCAGCCGCTCCTCCATCCGCGGCGCGAGCGCCCGAGGGGGCGCGACGGGCGAAGTGAACGTCCGGCGCCCTCCCGCGCGCGGTCGGTCGGTCGGATCCGCACCGGGTTCAAGTCGGTACAAGCGTGATCGGGCATCGAAGGCCGGGAACCGGGTGAGGCGGGCGTCGGCTGTCAGCAGGACGCACCCGAGCGCTTCGCCAGTCCGATGTACGTCGCTTCGCGGGCCGAGACGTTTGCGCGCGGCGCCCAGATACGCCGCGGCCCGGCGACGGAGCGCGTGCGCTACCTCGGAGTCCGCGAGATGCGAAGCGTGCAGGGCCTCGGTGGAGAGGGCCGCGCGGGCCGGGCCGTCGCGGAGCAGCGGTAATTGCAGCGAGCGACTCGACGTGCGGCGGTGCCGCCGCACGATGACGGCGCCCCGCTCAGCCCGTCTTCGTCACCGGTTCGACGCCCAACTCCGCGAGCTTGCGGTCGAACGCCGTGATCCGGTCGGTGTCGGTGTAGAAGTCCTCGTGCTCGACGACCTTGCCCCAGCGCGTGCGCAGCACGAGCACGGTCCGGTTCTCGTAGAGCCGGGTGCCGTCCGGGCCGTCTGCGTGGTCGTCGAAGCGGACCCACATCGTGAGTGCCCAGGGCGGCCCGCTGACCGCGATCTGCCTGATCTCGCCCTGGATCCCCGCGGCGGTGAAGTTCTCGAGAAAGCGCGCGATGTTCGCCCTCCCAGACCAGTCCCCGGCCCAGCGGTGGTCGCCGTCGTTGAAGCGCAGGACCGCGTCCTCGGCGTAGGCGCGGAGCAGGGAGGCGTGGTCGCCGGCGTTCAGCTTCCGGACGTCGCGCCCGAACTTCAGGAGCAGCAGCCGCGGGATCAGCCCGCGGCCGGCCACCGCCAGCGCCGCTCCGGTCATGACTCCCTTGCCTTGCATGACAGCTCCTGACTAGGTAGATCGCTCTAGTTAGAATCAGGGTACCCTCTCATTCGACATGGAAGCGAGCGCGACCCCCACCCGCGAGCGGATCCTCGTGGCGACGGCCGAGCTCCTCCGCCGCCAGGGCTACGCCGCCACGGGGCTGAAGCAGGTCGTGGCCGAGGCCCACGCGCCCTTCGGGTCCCTCTACCACCACTTCCCCGGCGGGAAGGAGCAGCTCGCGGCGGAGGTCATCCACGCCGGAGGAGCGTTCTTCCAGGCGCTCGTCACCGCGGTCTACGACGAGCACGAGAACGCGGAGGCATCCGTGCGCGCGGTGTTCGCCGGTGCGGCCGAGACGCTCGCCGCCACGAACTTCGAGGACGCCTGCCCGATCGCCACGGTCGCCCTCGAGGTCGCGAGCACGAACGACGAGCTGCGCCGCGCGACCGCTGAGGTCTTCGCGCGGGGGACCGAGGCGCTCACCGAGCGCCTCGAGGACCGCACCCGCGCGCTGGCCGTCCTCGCCGCCCTCGAGGGCGCGTTCGTGCTCTGCCGCGCCCAGCGCAGCGTCGAGCCGATGCACGCGGCCGGAGCGATGGCGGCAACACACGTGGCACCCGCCTGAGCCCAGGCGGGTGCGGGCCCGCCTCACACGGGATGCTCCCTTCGTCCCGGGGAAGGCGGGAATCCGCGCCCGCCCCACCACAACCGCCTGGACCGTCTGTCGAGCGCCCCGGGCCGATCTTCGGCCCGGCGGTCGGTAGGCGACCCCGGGGCCGATCGCCAACATCCTCGCCATGACCACCACCTCCATTCCCAGCGCCCGCCGTCTGCTCCTGCTCCGCCGCGCCCAGGGTGCAGCGCTCCCACCGGGGCACCGCGCCGCTACCGGCCCGCCCGGCTCGATCTCGGGCCGCCGCCCGGGCGCGGCGGCGAGAACCGCTTCGCCCACCTGAAGCGCACCTACGACTGAGAACCTGCCGAGAGGCACAGGGGCCGCGCCCAGAGGGGGGCGCGGCCGCGTAGAATCCAGGGGACGATGCATCCCGAGGAAGCCCCCCGCCGGTCGCTCACGCGCCGCGCCGTCGCCGTGGCGATCATGGGCATCGCCGCCTACCTGCTGCTGAAGGTCGTCCTCCACGCCATCGTGGGGATCTTCGCGAGCGTCCTGTGGGCGGTGGTGGCGATCGTCGCGATCGGCGCCGTCATCTGGGCGATACGCCAGTTCTGAGCCGGAGATGGGCGGCGGCTTCGCGCTCATCCCGATCCTCCTCGCCTTCGGGCTCGGCACGGGTCTCGTCGGCCGCCGGAAGGGCTCGAGCTTCCCGCTCTGGTTCGCGATCGGCTTCTGCGCGCCGTTCATCGGGCTGCTGTGCGCGTTCCTCTACCGCTGGGACTCCGACGAGCTGCGCCGGGAGTGCCCGAGCTGCGGGCAGGTCGTAAAGCTCCACGACGCCGTGTGCACGAGGTGCGGCACGGATCTCGACTGGCCGGAGACGGCGATCGCGCCGGAGTCGGGGATCGTCCCGCCGCGGCCCGCCTGACCCCGCCGGCACGGCGATCCCCTTCCTAGACTGGAAGGTCCCCCGAGCGGAAGGAGCAGGATCCGTATGCGCGCAGTCGACGCCCTCATGGAGTGCCTCAAGGCCGAGGGTGTCGACGTCGTATTCGGCCTGCCCGGCGGCGCCAACCTTCCGACCTACGACGCCTTCTACGACGCGGGGATCCGCCACATCCTCGTGCGCCACGAGGCGGGCGGCGGTCACGCCGCCGAGGGCTACGCCAAGGCCACGGGCCGGGTCGGCGTCTCCATCGGCACGAGCGGGCCGGGGGCGACGAACCTCGTCACCCCGATCTGCGACGCGATGATGGACTCGGTCCCGGTCGTCTTCCTCACCGGCCAGGTGCGCACCGACCTGCTCGGAACCGACGGCTTCCAGGAGGCCGACACGATGGGCATCACGATGCCGATCGTCAAGCACTCGATCATGATCCAGCACCCGCTGGAGATCCCCCGCGCCGTCCACGAGGCGTTCCACATCGCGCGGACCGGCCGCCCCGGGCCGGTCGTGCTCGACATCCCCGTCGACCTCTCGCGCGCGGACATCCCGTACGAGCCGGTGACCGACGTGCACCTGCCGGGCTACCAGCCGACGACGGAGGGCAACCAGAAGCAGATCCGCCTGGCCGCCAAGGCGCTGGCTGGCGCTCGGCGCCCCGTGCTCTACGCGGGCGGCGGGGTCGTCAACGCGAACGCCGGCGAGGAGCTGCGCGAGCTCGCCCAGAGCGACAACCTCCCCGTCACCTGCACGCTCATGGGCCTCGGCGCGTTCCCGGCGCCCCACGACCAGTGGCTGGGCATGCTCGGGATGCACGGCACGCGCGCGGCCAACTACGCGATGGACGAGGCCGATCTCATACTCGCCGTCGGCGCGCGCTTCGACGACCGCGTGACCGGCAAGCTCTCCGAGTTCGCCCCGCACGCCAAGTTCGTCCACATCGACGTCGACCCGGCGGAGATCTCGAAGAACGTCCCGGCGCACATCCCGATCGTGGGGGACGCGAAGAACATCCTCCCGCGCCTGACCGCCGAGCTGCGCGCTCTGGCCCCCGACTCCGCGCGCCTGACGGGTTGGTGGGAGCGCATCGAGAAGTGGCGGCGCGAGCATCCGCTGCGCTACGACGACTCGCCCGACGGGGAGATCGAGCCGCAGTACATGGTGCAGGCGCTCTACGAGGCCACCGGCGGAGAGGCGATCGTTACCTCGGACGTCGGTCAGCACCAGATGTGGGCGGCCCAGTACTACCACTACCCGGCTCCGCGGCGCTGGATCAACTCGGGCGGCCTCGGGACCATGGGCTTCGGCCTGCCCGCGGCGATGGGCGCCGCCGTCGGCTGCCCCGAGCGCACCGTCGTGTGCATCGCCGGGGACGGCTCGGTGCAGATGAACTCCCAGGAGCTCGCGACGTGCGCCGAGAACGAGATCCCGGTGAAGATCTTCATCATGAACAACGGCTACCTGGGGATGGTCCGCCAGTGGCAGGAGCTGTTCTGGGAGCGCCGCTACTCGCAGGTCGACATGGGCTCCTTCCCCGACTTCGTGAAGCTCGCCGAGGCCTACGGCGCAGCGGGCTTCCGCTTCGAGGACCGGGCGACGCTCGTCGAGGACATGAGGCGCGCGATCGAGACCCCCGGCCCCGTGCTCGTCGACGTCCGCGTGACGCGCGAGGCCAACGTCTACCCAATGATCCCCGCCGGCGAGGCCGCGCGGAACATGGTGGGCTGATCGGGATGGGCGAGCCGGTCACGCAGGAGGTCCTCTCGCTGGAGGAGCTCGAGGCCTCGGGCATGGGCATGACGGGGCGCAAGCACATCCTCTCGATCCTCGTCGAGAACAAGCCCGGCGTCCTCACCCGGATCTCCGGCCTGTTCGCCCGCCGCGGGTTCAACATCGACACGCTGGCCGTCGGCCCGACCGACGACGACGCCATCTCCCGCGTGACGATGACCGTCGACGGCGCGCTGCATCCGATCGACCAGGTCACCAAGCAGCTGCACAAGCTCGTAAACGTGCTGAAGATTCGCGACCTCGAGCCGGGCGACACCGCCGCGCGGGAGCTGGCGCTCTTCAAGGTCTCGGGCGCGGACGCGGCGGCCCGCGCCGAGGTGCTCCAGGCGGTCGAGGTCTTCCGCGGCAAGGTCGTCGACCTGACCAAGCGCTCGCTCGTCATCGAGGTCACCGGCACCCAGGCCAAGATCGAGGCGTTCGAGAAGCTCGTGCGCCCATTCGGCCTGATCGAGATGGCGCGGACGGGGGAGATCGCGATCTCGCGGGGGCGGGGGGAGACCTGACCCTCACCCGCCGCCCTGCGCTTCCGTCGGGTGCCTTCCGAGCCTGCGAGGACGCGGTGCGGCGGGCCCGCCGCACCGGCCGGACCATGCTCGCCGCGGTCCAGGCGCCACTCCCGGAGGGGGTCGATCTGGCGGGAACGGCCGTGGCCGCGCGACGGGCGGGCGAGCCGCTCTTCCTCTTCGAGCAGCCGGACCGGGGGCGCCGGGCGCTCGCCGCGGTCGGCGCGGCCGCCGAGCTGACGGAGAGCGGGCCGGGCCGCTTCACCGAGCTCGCCGAGGCCTGGCGGGGGCTCGTCGCCGACGCGACGGGGGAGGGGCTCACGGCGGTGACCGGATTCGCCTTCGCGCCCGGCGGGGCCGCCTCGCCGGCGTGGTCGGGCTTTCCTGCGGCCGTGCTCACGGTGCCCGAGGCGACGCTGGAGTGCCGGGACGGTGAGGCGCGGGTGGTGCTCGCCGCCGCCGCGGCGGCCGACGACACGGCGGAGGACCTGCTCGCGCGGATGGAGAGCCGCCTCGTCGACTTGCGACCGGCGGAGCTGCCGCTGCTCGACCCGGCTCCGGTCGACCGCCCCCGCGTCGTCTCGGCGCTGCCGCCCGAGCACTACGTCCAGGCCGTCGCGCGGGGCATCGAGCGCATCCGCGCCGGGGAGCTCGACAAGCTCGTCCTGGCCCGCGAGGTCCAGGTCCACGCCGGCGCGCCGCACGACGCCGCGGCCGTCTTCGGGGTCCTGCGCGATGCGTTCGGTTCGTGCTTCTCCTATCTCGTCGCCCGCGGTGACGCCGCCTTCATCGGCGCGAGCCCCGAGCTGCTCGTCCGCCGGGAGGGGCAGCGCGCCTCGACGGTCGCGCTCGCCGGCTCGACCCGCCGGAGCGCCGACCCCGCCGTCGACGACCACCTGGGCGAGCAGCTCCTAGGCTCGGAGAAGGACCGCTTGGAGCAGGCCATCGTCGCCCGGCGGATCGAGCGCGCGCTACGCCCGCACGCGGTGTGGGTGGCGGCGGCGCCCGAGCCGGTGGTCATCAAGGTGGCGAACATCCAGCACCTGGCGACCCCGATCCGCGCCCAGCTCGCCTCGCCCGTCGGCGCGCTCGACCTCGCGGGCCTGTTGCACCCGACCCCGGCGGTGGGCGGGGAGCCGCTCGCCGTGGCGGCGCCGATGATCCCGAGCCTCGAGGGCCTCGATCGCGGCTGGTACGCGGGCGCGCTCGGGTGGACCGACGCCGAGGAGGACGGCGAGCTGTGCGTGGCGCTGCGCTGCGCGCTCCTGCGCGACCGGGTGGCGCACCTCTACGCGGGGGTGGGGGTCGTCGCCGACTCCGACCCCGTCGCCGAGCTGGCCGAGACCGAGACGAAGCTCGGAGCGCTGCTGCCGGTTCTCGCCCTGTAGCCGCGACTCAGCCGAAGGCGTCCTCGACCGCGTCGGCGATCCGGCGGTGCAGCGCGAGGTTCTCGGTGCGGTCGGTGCGGACGTGCACGAAGCCGGGCGCGCCCAGATCGGCGAGCGAGGCGGCGGATGTGTAGGGCAGCTCGAAGGCGGCGGCGACGCGCTCGAGGTCGAGGCCGTGGGGGGTGGCCACGTGCCCCTCGAAGACGTCCTCCTCCCCCGCCACCGGCAAAAAGGAGAAGATCCCGCCGCCGTCGTTGTCGAGGACGACGAGGCGCAGCGTGAGGCCGAGGCGCCGGTGGGCGATGAGGCCGCCGACGTCGTGGAGGAGCGCGAGGTCACCGGTGAGGAGCGTCGTCGGCGCGCGCGCGGCGGCGCCGAAGGCGGAGGAGACGGTGCCGTCGATGCCGTTGGCGCCGCGGTTGGCGAAGACGCGCGGGCCGTCGTCCCGGGCGGGGGCGAAGGACTCGACGTCGCGGATCGGCATGGAGGAGGCGACCCACAGGATCTCCCCGGCCCCGAGGCCGCCGCTGAGGGCTCGGGCGACCCCGGGTTCGGACAGCGCATGCTCGCCGAGGACGGCGTCGATCGCGGCGGCGGCCGCGGCGTCCGCCGCGCGCCAACCGCGCAACCACTCCGGGGCGCTCGGCTCGGGCCGGAGGGCGTCGAGGGGGCCGGGGTGGACGGCGCTCGTGACCGCGTCCGGGTCCTGCCAGGCCGCCTCCGGATCGATCGCGATCTGTGGGCAGGCGAGGCCGGCGAGCCAGGTCCGGAGCGGCTTCGAGGTGGGCAGGTCGCCGATCCGCGCGACGCACTCGGGCTCCTGAGCAGCGGCGAATCCGGGGGAGCGCAGGAGATGGTCGTAGTGGGCGATGGCGGCCTCGCCGCGCCGCGCCCCGCTCGGCGGGTCGGCGAGGACGGGCCAGCCCGCGCGCTCGGCCCACGCGGCAGCGGCGGCGCCGTCGCCGCGCGGGTCCCCGCCGGCCACGAGCACGCCGCGGGCCGGCAGCTCGAGCGCCGGCCCG
>JBBQAA010000053.1:0-14360 GCA_038276395.1 Solirubrobacterales bacterium
ACCGACGGCGTCCTCACCACCGTCCGAAGCCGCTCCTCCTCGGTCTCAGAGAGCTCGATCGCCGCCGCCGCTCGCGCCATACCCACGACCGTACCCGAACTCCCTTACAAATGCAAGCCACTATTGGAACGCTGCACTAGGCCCCCTGGCCGGCCAGGAACTCGTTGGTCAGGGCGATGTCGGCTTGGGGGAGCTTCTTCAGTAGACCGTGGGAGAACATCCAGTCGCCGAAGCGCCGCCACTGCCGGCGGTCCTGATAGCCGAAGGGCTCGTCCGTGTTCGCGGGGAAGAACGACGGGAGCGTGGCGCGGACGCTCGCCTGCTCGAGGCGGCGGGACTTCGCGAGCCCGGGGACGGAGCGGACGAGGTCCTCGACGCCCCGCGCGGGGTTCGCGCGCACGTCGGCGTAGCCGCGGCCCAGGGCCTGCACGAAGCGGCGCACGAGCTGGCCGTGGTCGCGCAGGGTGTCGCGGCGGGCGACGAGCACGAGCTCGTCGTAGGTGGGGACGCCGGCGCGATCGACGGGGATCACCGTCGGCTTCTTCCCCTGCTGACGGAGCTGGATCCCCTCGTAGTTCCAGAAGCCGCCGAGCGTCGCGTCGACGCGCTTCGAGAGCATGGCCGGGAGCAAATTGAAGCCGACGTTGACGCTCTTCACGCCCGACACGCCGGCGCGCTGCTCGATCGTCCGCAGCTCGGCGTCCTGGTAGGGGATGCCGGCCGTGCCCACGGTCTTGCCCCCGAGGTCGCCGATCCGCTTGACCTTGCTGCCGCCGATCGCGATGACCGAGGTCAGCGGGCGCTGGACGATCGCCCCAACCGCCACGAGCGGCGCGCCCCGGTCGCGGGCGAGCAGCAGCTCCGGCTCGTATGAGATCGCCAGGTCGACCTTCCCGGCGGCGAGGAGCTTCAGCGGCGCGGAGGGGTCGCCCGGGGTCTGCACGCGGACGTCGAGGCCGGCGCGGCGGAACTCCCCCTGCTCGATCCCGGTGTAGAGCCCGACGTGGTCGGCGTTCGGATAGAAGTCGAGCATCACCGAGAGCGCGCCGGACCCGCGCGGGGCGATCCGCTCCTGCTTGGTCCCGCAGCCCGCGGCGAGGAGCGCGAGGGCGAGCGTGGCGACCACTCCGACCGCGAAGCGCCTCACCCCCGCTCCTCCCGCGTCCACGGCAGCGCCGCGCGCTCGAGCAGCGTGATGAGCAGGAACAGCGCGATGGCGAGCACGGCGAGCAGGACGACGGCAGCGTAGGCGAGCGGCGCCTCGAGCTGGCCGCCTGCGGTGCGGATGACGTAGCCGAGGCCCGCGCTCGTGCCGGTGTCCTCGGCCAGGACGGCGCCGATGACGGCGACGACGACGGCGATCCGCGCGCCGGAGAAGAGCCCGGGCAGCGCCGAGGGCGCCTCGACCCGCAGGAAGGCCTGCGCGCGGGAGGCGCCGAGCGTGCGCATGAGCTTTCCGAGCGCCGGGTCGATACCGACCAGCGCATCGAGCGTCGAGACGACGACGGGGAAGAAGCACACGACCCCGACGACGATGAGCTTCGGCGCGAGGCCGAAACCCAGCCAGACGACGAGCAGCGGCGCGAGCACGACGACCGGGACGGTCTGGGAGGCAATGAGCAGCGGGTAGACCGCGCGGCGCACGACGGGGGAGAGGTGGATGGCCACGGCGCACGCGAGCCCGACGGCGACGGCGAGGAGGATCCCCAGCAGCACCTCCTCCCCGGTGACGAGCAGGTCGTGGCCGAGCAGGCCGCGGTCGCTCCACAGCGCGGTCGCGACGTCGTGCGGCGCGGGGAGCACGAGCGGGTCGACGCCCCCGAGCGCCGCGTAGAGCTCCCACGCGCCGAGCCCGAGCAGGAGGACGAGCGCGGCGCCGATCACGCCGCCTCCCGCAGCGCGTCCATCGCCCGCTCGCGCAGCGCGACGAGCCCCGGCTCCGTGCGGCGCCGGGGCCGGGGCGCGGAGACGCGCAGGTCGGCCACGACGCGGCCCGGCCGGGGGGAGAGGACGAGCACGCGATCCCCGAGCACGAGCGCCTCCTCGACGTCGTGTGTCACGAGGAGGACGGTGCGCGGCGCGGCGGCGAGCGCGCCAGCCAGCCAGTCCTGCATCTCCTCCCGGGTCAGGGCGTCGAGCGCGCCGAAGGGCTCATCGAGGCAGAGCACGGGCGCACCGGCCAGGAGCGTGCGCAGGAAGGCCACGCGCTGGCGCATGCCGCCGGAGAGCGCGGCAGGCCGGGCGTCCTCGAAGCCCGCGAGCCCGAAGCGGTCAAGGAGCGGGGCGGCGGCGGCGCGTGCCTCGGCGCGGCTCGTGCCCGTGACGCGCAGTGCGAGCGCGGCGTTGTCCAGCGCGGAGAGCCAGGGGAGGAGGAGATCCTGCTGGAAGCCGAGCACGGCGCGGCCGGCCTCGACGCGGCCCGCGTCCGGCGCCTGCAGGCCGCACACGAGCTCGAGCAGCGTGCTCTTGCCGCAGCCGCTCGGGCCGACGATGGCCACGACCTCGCCGGGGGCGGCGGTGAAGGAGACATCGGCGAGAGCGGGCACCGCCGCGCCCCGGCGGGGCGTGAACGTGCGCGCGACGCCGGTCACCCGCACGGCGGGCGCGGGTGCTCCGGCGGGCTCCGGGGCCGGCGCGGCGGGGAGGGCGTCGAGGGTCTCCGTCATTCCTTCCTTCGCGGGCATTACCCCACAGGTTCTAAGGGTCGGCGCCGGGTGCTCCGCGGAGCAGGGGCGCTCTCTCAGCCGGCGTGCCCGCCAGCCCCCCTGGGTGGTCGGCGTGAACGGTACCGGCTCACCGGACGGGACGACGAGGCCCGCCGGGGTGGGCTGCATTTCGACCCTCTGCGTCACGAGATGCAGCCCACCCCGCGCCGCGAAGGCGGGGCCGCCGCTCAGGCGGCGATGACCTCTCCGCCGCGCGACGGGGTGAGCGTGATGGCGCGGCGGGTCACGCGCTCGGGCGCGCCCACCGTGCGCGCGCCGCCGTGGCGCGCCACCGCGGCGAGGACGCTGCGCAGCTCGAACTGCGCGAAGGCGGCGCCCAGGCAGCGGCGAATGCCGCCGCCGAAGGGGAACCACGTGTAGGTCCCGGCCGCCTGCGCGAGAAAGCGCTCGGGCCGGAACGCCAAGGGGTCGGGGCCGTAGACGTCCTCCCGGCGGTGGACGAGGTAGATGCAGGGGGCGAGCTTCGCCCCGGCGGGCACGACGCGGCCGCCGGGCAGCGCGAAGTCCTCCTTGAGCATCCGCACGACGATGGGGATGACGGGGCGGATCCGCAGCGTCTCCTTGATCACGGCGTCGAGGTAGGCGTCCTCGCCGCCCGCGACCTCCTCGCGCAGGCGCGCCCAGCCGCCGGGATGGCGGCCGAGGCGCTCGAGCGCCCAGGCGAGCGTCGTGGCCGTCGTCTCGTGGCCGGCGATGAGGAGCGTCATGAGCTCGTCGCGGACCTCCGTGTCGGTCATGGCGGCGCCGTCCTCGAAGCGGGCCAGCAGGAGCAGGGCGAGGATGTCGTCCCGCTCGGCGAGGCCGGGGTCGGCGCGGTGGCGGGCGATCTCCTCGGCGATGGCCGCGTCGACCGGAGCGATCTGGCGGCGGAACAGGCCGATCCGCTCGGCGCGGTCGGGGCCGAGCGTGGCGAGCGCGGCCATGCGCCGCGGGTCGACGGCGGCCTCGAGCGCGGCGCGCAGCAGCTCCTGCAGCCGCGCGGCGCGGGCCGTGTCGGTGACCCCGAAGACCGCGCGGACGATGATCTCGAGCGTCACGCCCTGCATCCGCGGCAGCGAGGCGAGCGGGGTCGCGGCCGGCCAGCTCGCGAGCTCCCGCTCGGCCACCTCGCGCATGAGCTCGCCGTAGCGCGTCATCCGCTCGCCGTGGAAGGCGGGGAGCATGAGCTTGCGCTGGCGCAGGTGGGGCGCGTCGTCGAGCAGCAGGACGGAGCTCCGGCCGAGGAAGGGGCGGAGGATGACGTTCCCCTCACCGGCGTGGAGGACCGCGGGATCCCCGGTGAAGACCGCCTTCACGTCCTCCGGGTCGGCGAGGATCACCCACTCGCCCTCGCTGGCGATCCGCAGCGTGAACGTGTCCCCGTGGCGGCGGCGGCAGTCGGTGAGGAACGGCCCGGGTCGCGCGATCCAGCGCAGCGTCTGGGCGAGGCGGGGGAGGCGCGGGCCGGGGGGAAGGGCGGCTCCGGTCACCCACCAGACGGTATCCGGCCGCGTCCGCGTCCGCGCCCGCCCGCGCGGTTCCCGGACTTCGGGTCCTCTGGCGCCCCAAAGTGCAGAAACCGCCGAGCGCGACCCGCCGGGCGCCCGCGCCCTACGCCACCACCGGCCGCGTGAGCTGCTTGACGAAGTCCTCGAGGTGCTGCGCCGTCCAGCACTCGAAGGCCCGGCAGTGCTCCTCGTAGGTGCGGATCACCGAGTCCCCGTAGTTCCAGTACAGCCGCGGCTCGGGGTTCAGCCAGAACGTTCGCCCCGCGCGCGCGGCGATCGCCGCGAACATGTCCGCCCGCGGCGGGCGCCCGTTCGTGCGCGCGTCGCCGAGGACGATGACCGTCGCGCGGGGGTGCAGCTCGTCCTCGACCGCGGCGAGGAACTCCGTCCACACCCGCCCGTAGTCCGTGTAGCCGGAGATGTCGGCCACGCCCGCGTCACGGCCGATCGCCGCGCTGACGGCCTTGAAGTCGCGCTCGCGCGCGAAGATCTCCGTGACCTCGGAGATCCGCTCGATGAACACGAAGGAGCGCATCTTCCGGAACGAGTCGTGCAGCGCGTGCAGGACCGACAGGAAGAACACCGACGCGCTCGTCACGCTCGTGGAGACGTCGCAGAGCACGAAGATCTCCGGCCGCCGCGGCCGCGTGGGCCGGTACTTGAGGACCACCGGCACGCCGCCGGTCTCGAGCGAGGCGCGCATCGTCCTGCGCACGTCGACGTGGGCGTGGCGCTTTCGCCCCCGCGCCTCGCGGCCCTGCGTGGCCAGGCGGCGGCGGAGCTGGGCGACGACGCGGTGCACCGCGGCGAGGTCCTGCAGCGGCCCGCTCGGCAGCGCGCGGTCGAGCTCGTTCAGCGGCCGCGAGGGGGGGAGCTGGCGCGTGCGCTCGATCAATCCCCGCTCGAGCTCGCGGCGCAGGTGGCGCTCGAAGGCCCGGATCGCCTCGCGGGGCAGGCCGGCCCGCCGCGGGTCGTTCTCCGGCAGCTCAGGCTGGGGCTCGGCGCGCAGCCCGAGCGCCCGGCGGATGCGCTGCACGTCGACGCCGATGACCCCTGAGCCCTCGCCTTGGCGCCCGAAGGCGGCGATGGCCAGGCGGGCGAGGTCGCGCATCGCGCCGTCCGACCCGTCGCGGAGCGCCGCGGCGATCTGCTCCCGCAGCGTGTCGAGGTTGATCTGGTCGGCGTCGAAGCCGTCGGCCCCCTCGCCGCCCTGCTCGGTGACCTCGAGGCGCACCGCCGCGGCCTCGGCGGCGCGGAAGAAGAAGCGGTCGAAGAGCAGCTCGAAGGTGCGGCGATCCTCCGGGGACTTGGCCAGGGTGGCGGCGAGCGCCTCGCGGAAGATCTCGGGCTCGGTCCACGAGACCTCGGACAGCGCGGCGAAGGCGTCGAGCAGCTCCGCTGTGCCCACGCCGACGCCCTCGCTCCGCAGTTCCTCGGCAAAGGCCAGGAGCTGCGCGTCGAAGCCCGGCGCCGCGGCCACGAGAGCCGCGCCTACGCCAGCTCGGAGAGCTTCACGCCGACGCGCTCGGAGACGACGTCGAGGTCCGTGCGGTGCTTGACGATGACGCTCATCGTGTCCCGGAAGGTCGGCTCGTCGATGTCCTCCGCCCCGAGCAGCAGCAGCGCGCGCGCCCAGTCGATCGACTCGGCGAGCGACGGCGGCTTCTTCAGGTCGAGCGCGCGGACCATCCCCACGAGCTCGACGAGCTTCGCGGCCACCTCCGCCCGCAGCTCGGGCGCGTGCAGGCGGACGATCTCGAGCTCGTGCTCGGGCTCGGGGTAGTCGAGCCACAGGTAGAGGCAGCGGCGCTTGAGCGCCTCGGTCAGCTCCCGCGTGTTGTTCGAGGTGAGCAGGACGACGGGCATGCTCGAGGCCTCGATCCGCCCGAGCTCGGGGATCGTGATCTGGAAGTCCGAGAGCAGCTCGAGCAGCATCGCCTCGAACTCCTGGTCGGTCTTGTCGATCTCGTCGATCAGCAGCACGACGGGCTCCGGAGCCGAGATGGCGGTGAGGAGCGGGCGGGCGAGCAGGAACTCCTCGCCGAAGATGTCGTCCTGCACCGCCTGCCAGCCCGCATCCGACGCTTCGGTCTGAATGCGCAGGAGCTGCTTGCGGTAGTTCCACTCGTACAGCGCCTTGGCCTCGTCGAGGCCCTCGTAGCACTGCAGGCGCACGAGCGTGCGCTCGAGATAGCGCGCGAGCGCCTTGGCCAGCTCGGTCTTCCCGACCCCGGCCGGCCCCTCGACGAGCACGGGCTTGCCGAGCTTGACGGCGAGGTAGGAGACGAGCGCCGTGGAATCTCCGGGCAGGTAGCCGACCGAGCGCAGGCCGCTGGCGATGTCGGGGACCGAGGCGGGCGCGAGGGGCATGGGAGACGCCGGAGGATAGGAGTGCTGGGATAATGGTGAGACGGATGCCCCTGGCGATCGGCGAGAACTTCAATCCGTCCATCGCGCCCTTCCTCGCGCTCATGGTGATCGGGTTCCTCGTCGCGCTCTTCGGGCACGTCATCAAGAGCAGCGGGGTCGTGCTGCTCGGCCTCGCCCTGATCTTCATCGCCACCGTCCTGCTCCCCCTGCTCGGCCTCGGCCTCGGCTTCGGTTCCACGTAGAAGGAAGAAGACATGTCCTCCACCGCCTCCGCCGTCTCCTCGTTCTCCAAGGCCCTCGCGCTCGGCGAGATCCACGAGGACCTCGTCTTCCCCTACCCGCCGGAGGATCCCGAGGAGGCGGGGAAGATCCGCGGGCTCGTCTCCGCCTTCCGTGAGTACGCCAAGGACAACGTCGACTCGCGGAAGATCGACGACGAGCGCTGGATCGACGACCAGGTCTTCCGAGACCTCGGCGAGCTCGGCCTGATGGGGCTCTACGTGCCCGAGGAGTACGGCGGCGCCGGGCTCTCCCAGACGGGCTACGCGCGGGTCTTCGAGGCGATCGGGCAGGCCGACGGCTCGCTCACCGTCGCGCTCGGCGTGCACCAGTCGATCGGGATGAAAGGGATCGTGCTCTTCGGCAACGAGGAGCAGAAGTCCCGCTTCCTGCCCGACCTCGCCGGCGGGCGGAAGCTCGCCGCCTTCGCCCTGACCGAGCCAAGCGCGGGCTCGGACGCCTTCCACGTGCAGACGCGGGCCGAGCTCCAGTCCGACGGCTCCTGGCTGCTGAACGGAGAGAAGCGCTACATCGGCAACGGGTCGCGCGCGAGCGTCCTCGTGACCTTCGCCCGCGCCGAGGTCGACGGGGAGGACAAGCACGTCGCGCTCATCGTCACGAGCGACATGGAGGGCTTCGAGGTCGGCGACCGGTACGACACGATGGGCCTGCGCGGGAACGACCTGCGCAAGCTCCGCTTCAACGACGTGCGGGTTCCGGCGGAGAACCTGCTCGGCGAGGCGGGCGACGGCTTCAAGATCGCCATGCAGATCCTCAACAACGGCCGGCTCTCGCTGGGCACGGGGTCGGTCGGACTGGCCAAGCGCCTGATCGACCTCTCGATCCACCACGTCAAGGAGCGCCGGCAGTTCGGCCAGCCGCTGGCCGACTTCGACATGGTCGAGGACAAGATCGCCTGGATGGTGACCTACCTGTTCGGCCTCGAGTCGATGGCCTACCTGACCACGGGGCTCGTCGATGCGGGCGTCGAGGACTACTCGCTCGAGTCGGCCATGTGCAAGGTCACGGGCACGGAGTTCGTCTGGTACCAGGCCAACCGGGCTATGCAGCTCAAGGGCGGGGAGGGCTACATGCGCGACGAGCCCTACGAGCAGATCATGCGCGACATCCGCATCTTCCCGATCTTCGAGGGCGCCAACGACGTCATGCGCTCCTACATCGCGCTGACGGCGCTGAAGCCGCTCGGGGACGAGCTCGAGGGCCTCTCCGACCTCGACCTGCGCAACCCGATCGGCTCACTCGGCGCGGTGGCGGACTACGTCGTCGGCCGCGTGCAGCGCGAGGTCCGTCCCGACAAGATCACGAAGGCCCACGCCGAGCTCTCCGCGCTGGCCGACGCGATCCCGGATCAGGTCGGGCGGCTGCGGGGCGCCGGGGAGGGGTTGCTGCGCCGCCACGGCCGGAAGATCACCGAGCAGGGGATGAGCCACAAGCGCTACTCCCACGCGCTCATGGACCTCTACGCCCAGATCGCGACGATCTCGCGGGTGACGGCGATCCTCGACGGGCCGCAGGGCGTCGACGCCTCCGCGCAGGAGCTCTACATCGCCCAGACGTTCTGCACGCGCGCCGAGCGCCGGGTAAAGGGCGCGCTCGATCAGCTCGAGCGCAACGACGACGAGCGCCTGCACTCGATCGCCCGCATGGCCTACCAGCGCGGCGAGTACGGCTACGCGCTGTTCGAAGAGTGATGGTCCCGCTCACCCGCCGCCACAAGCTGACCGTCGCCGCGATCCTCGCCCCGAGCGGCGTGGCCGCGGCGTTCGGGGACGGCATCCCGCTGGCCGTGGCGCTGTGGATGGTCTCCGTCGTCATGGCCGACTCGGGGATGCGCGGGGACTCGTGGCCGTGGGGGCGCGAGGAGGAGTAGGCGGCCGCGCCTCAGTCGAGGTCCTCGCGCGAGAGCGGCTCCTCGGAGCCGTGGGCGGCGGTGAGCGGGAAGGGCTCCCCCGCGGCGGCGGGGACCTCGGTCACGGGGCGCGCCGAGTCCGGCGGGCCGGCGCGCCGGGTGAACGCCCGCGTGGTCGCGGTGATCGGCTCGGTGACGCGCGTCGGCGGCTCGGGCGCCGGCGGAGGGGCGGGCGGCGCCGGCGCCGGTGCACGCGGCTCTCGCCGCTCCCGCCGCGGCTCGGGCCGCCCGATGGCGCGTATCCGCCAGCCCCCGTAGGCGAGCGCACCGGACGCGGCGAAGGCGAAGAGAAAGCCCCAGTCGAGCCCGACGGCGCCCACCGCATGGCCGCCCGGCTTGTCGAAGGCGCGCCAGAGGAGCAGCACCGCCGTCCAGCTCCCCGCGCCGAGGACGACCGTGCCGTCCCCGCCCGGAAGGTGGAAGGAGTGGCGCTCGGCCCGCGCGAAGAGCAGGGCGAGCACGGCCACGGCCACGAGCAGCACCGCCGCCTCCACCCACGAGAAGTCCTCAAAGGCCGAGAGGCTCGTCGTCGAGAGGCCGCCCGCCTTGGCGCGCGCGGTGAGCTGGTACCAGGGCAGGAGCATCGTCAGTCCCAGCGCGAGGCTCGCCCCCGCGGCCAGGCGCTGCTCGCCGGGAAGGCGCCGCCACGCCGCGCGGAGCCGGGCGGGGATACCTGCCGTCTGCATCGGCCCCGGAGGATAGGTACCGCGGCGCCGCCGGACAGCTCCGCCGGCCGCCTACGCGATCGGGATGTCCTGCACCTCGACGGGCGCGCGGCGCCGCGCCTCCATGCGCTCGAGCGCGAAGTCGACGACCGCGCGTACGGCGAGGAGCAGCTCGCGCAGGACGGTGGCCAGGCGCTCGGCGAGCTCGTCGGGAATCGCCGTGCGCACCGCGTCGAGAAGCCCCACGAGCGCCGTGGTCAGCTCGCTCTCGCGGCCGGCGGCGGCGCCCTCCTCCACTCCGCCCGGGGTCTGCCAGCCCGCCCCCGGGGTCCCGGACGGCGCCGCCGCGCCGCGCCGCGCCGCGCTCGCCGCGCGCCCGAGCTCCCGCGCCGCCGCCTCGGTGCGGTCGAGCCGGTCGCGCAGCGCGGTGAGCGGGTCGGTCTCAGGCGCCACGGAAGGCCACCTCCAGCGCGCCGCCCGTAAACGATGCACCCGCCGCCGTGGCACCGGCGAGGCCGGGGGGCAGGAGGATCGTCCGCTTATGCTCCCCCGCGCGCACGACCACCTCGGCGCCGATCTTCCTGAGCGTGATGTCCGCCTTCTCGGTGAACGGGAGCTCCAGGCGCAGGAGCGCGCCCTCCTCGGTGATCTCGAGCTCCTGGGTGACGCGCTCGCACAGGAGCCCCGCCGCGTCGCGCCCCGCAAAGACGGCGTCGGCGAGCCGGCCGAGCATCCCGGCTCCCACCACCTCCTCGGCGAAGTAGGGCGCCCGGAGCACGGGGACGGGCGCGAACGCGGAGTCCACGAGGGCAAGGTGCTCCTGCTGGCGCTCCCGCCAAGCGCCGAAGTAGTCACCCACCTCGGCGGGGAAGATGCGGTTGACGACGACGGCGTCGGTCAGGTAGCCATAGAGGTTCAGGTAGGTAAAGGTGCGCATGGCCTCGCCGATGACCATCCGGTCGGGGTTCATGACGAGCCGCACGGACACGCGCGAGGTGTCGCGCATGAGCGTGTTGAGCGCGATCAGGTTCTCCGAGAGGCGCTTGACGTCGCGGAACACCGCCTCGCTGGGCACGGGGATGTCGAACAGCGAGCGCGCGAGCGGCCGCGCGGCGGCCAGGAGCTGCTTCTCCCACGGAAAGACCTTCTCGAGCCACCAGCGCGCGACGTCGGGGAAGGAGAGCAGGCGGAGCGTCTCGCCGGTCGGGGCGCAGTCGACGACGATGACGTCCCACGCACCCGCGTCGTGGGCCTCCTTGAGCTGCAGGAGGGAGAACAGCTCGTCCATCCCGGGCGGGACGGTCAGCTCCTCGGCCGAGAGCCGGTCGACGCCGTGCTCGGTCAGGAGCTCGCCGAGCCAGCGCTGCATGGCCGACCAGTGCCGCTCCATCTCGCGCTGGGCCTCGACCTGCTGGGCGGACAGATTCGGCGCGATCTCCGCCGGCCGGTCGCCGACCTCCGCGCCGAGCGAGTCGGCCAGGGAGTGTGCGGGATCGGTCGAGATGACGAGCGTCCGCGCCCCGCCGGCGGCGGCGCGCAGCGCGGTGGCCGCGGCCACGGAGGTCTTGCCCACGCCACCCTTGCCCGTGTAGAGGATCGTGCGCGCCTTCACGCGGGCGAGTCTATGTGCGCCGCGGGCCCTCGCGCCGCTGGTAGCCTCGGCCGGGGAGTGACCCGGACCCACCTGCTTCTCACCCCGCTCGCGCTGCTCGCCGCGCTCCTGGTCCTCGCGTGCGGCTCCTCCGGTTCCGCCGGCGATCCTCAGGCGCTCGTCAAGGACACCTTCGGCAACGGCGCCAAGGTGCGCTCGGGGAACATCTCGCTGCTGGCGACGATCACGCCGGAGGGCATCGTCGGCCTGGCCGGACCCGTCCGGCTCCGCTTCGGCGGGCCGTTTGACAAGCCGGCGGCGAACGCCGCGCCGCGCTTCGCCTTCAACCTCTCGGCCTCGGTCGCGGGCCGCTCGCTCACAGGTGGGATCACCTCGACGGGCACGGCCGGGTTCATCGCTCTCTCGGGCAAACAGTTCGCGCTGCCCCCGGCGGCGTTCGCCGCGTTCAAGAAGTCCTTCTCCTCCGTGCAGTCGCTCGCCCAGCCGAAGACGTCGGGCTCGGGCGAGATCTCCTGGCTGACCGACCCGAAGGTCCTCGGCGACGCCGACGTCGAGGGCACGGCGACCAAGCACGTGAGCGGCGGGATCGACGTCGGCGGGCTCTTCGACTCGATCCAGAGTCGCGGCTCGCCGGGGAAGCGCCTGACGAGCACGCAGCGCCAGGGCGTCGTCGACGCGGTCAAGGGCGCTCGCTTCGACTTCTACACGGGGGTCAAGGACCACCTCCTCCGGCGCGTGCGGATCACCTTCCGGCTCGCCGTGCCGCCGGCCCGTCAGGCGGCGCTCGGCGGGCTGAGGAGCGCGGGCGTGACCATCGACTACGCGATCGCGGGGCTCAACCAGCCGCAGACGATCACCGCGCCAAAGGTCACGGGAACGCCGGCCGAATTGGACCGGCGACTCCAGGGCCTCCTCGGGGCGCTGAACGCGCTCTCCGGGCTGGCCGGGGGCGGCGGTCTCGGGCTCGGCTCGGGGTCGAGTGGGGGCTCCGGCTCGGCCGCGCCCGGGAGCGCGGGCGCGCTCCGGCGCTACCAGGCCTGCCTGGCGAGCGCGGCGGGGGACGCCGCCGCCGTGAAGAAGTGCCAGGCCCTCCTGCAGGGTCCCTGAGCGGGCCTGGCGCATGGCCTGGCCCTACTGGCTGACGCCGTTCATCCCCGTCGCGATCGTGCTCGACCTGCTCGGGGCGAGCTCAACCCTCGTCTTCGGCACCTCGGCGCTCGGCGTCGTGCCCACGGCGGCGCTCATGAGCCGCGCGACGGAGGAGTTGGCCAACCGCGCCGGTCCGGGGATCGGCGCGCTCCTGAACGTCACCTTCGGCAACGCGCCCGAGCTCATCATCGCGCTGTTCGCCCTCCAGCGCGGCCTGCACGAGGTGGTCAAGGCCTCGCTCATCGGCTCGATCCTCGGGAACATCCTGCTCGTGCTCGGCGCCGCGATGGTCGCGGGCGGCCTCGGGCGCGAGCGCCAGACCTTCGACCGGACAGCCGCCGGCGCGCAGTCGACGATGCTCCTGCTCGCCGCCACGGCGCTCGTCATGCCCGGGATCTTCGAGCTCGTCGAGGGGCGGGGGCTGCCCAGCCCGGGCGCCGAGCGCGTCAACTACGGCGGTCACGTCGAGGCGCTCTCCTACGCCGTGGCGGGCGTGCTGATCCTGAGCTACGGGCTCTATCTGATCTTCACGCTGAAGACCCACCGCTCGCTGTTCAACCCGCCGGAGGAGCACGGGGAGGAGAAGGAGGGGTACACGCCCTGGAGCGTCCGCAAGTCGGTGGCGCTGCTGGCGCTGGCCGGGCTCGCCGTCGGGGTCATGTCGGAGATCCTCGTCCACTCGATCTCCGACGCCGCCAAGTCGCTCGGGCTGACCGAGTTCTTCGTCGGGATCATTATCGTCGCCATCGTCGGCAACGCCGCCGAGCACTGGGTGGCGGTCGTCGTGGCGCGCAAGGACCGCATTAACATCTCGGTGGGGATCGGGATCGGATCCAGCGCCCAGATCGCGCTGTTCGTCGCGCCCGCGCTCGTGCTCGTCTCCTCCTTCCTCGGGCCGCATCCCCTGGCGCTCGTGTTCAACGGCTTCGAGCTGGGCGCGGTGCTGTTCGCCGTGCTCATCGCCAACCACGTGACCAATGAGGGCGAGTCGACGTGGTTCGAGGGAGTGCAGCTCCTGGCCGTCTACGTCGTGCTCGGGCTGGCGTTCGCGTTCGCCTGAGCGGGGCGGCCGGCGCCCGCGTCAGTGCCGCGAGTCGGCGGTAGGTCCCGGGGTCCTGGCGCCGGTGAGCAGGATCGCGCGCAGGGGGACGGCGGCGATCCACGGCACCCAGTCGCGCACGTGGTCGAGGTGAAGCCGGTCCCGCGGGGCGGGGCGAGGGTCCAGGGCTCCTGCTGCCAGCCCGGTCCCACGAGGTCGTAGGTGCGACGGGAGGGCCGGCATGGACAGCGTGTCGTGCAGCAGGAGCCGGGCCGGCGCGAAGTCGTGGTGGTCGCCGGTCAGGCGGTAGAGCTCGGTCAGCTCGGGGACGTCCTGCGACCCGTACTCGTCGACCCCTGAGGCGCTACTCGTCACGAGGCCGAGTCCCGTGCTGGGCACCCCGCGCTTCCAGCCGAGCTCGGCGTTGCGGGCGTCGACGGGCATGGGGACATCCCACAGGTAGGTCCAGGTCTCGAGCACGCTCGCGTCGCTGCGGGCGCGGCGGAGCCAGGTGCTACCCCAGCGAGAGGCGCCGGCCGGCCTGCTCGGCGCCGAGCGCGCCGAAGCGGAAGCGGCGGTCGACGCGTCGTCTCCGGGGTCGTGCCGTCCTCCTCGGTGGTGGCGCCGTCCGGGCGGGCGTGCAGCAGTGTCAGCGAGCTGCCGGTCGCGGAAGTGGACGCCGAAGAGCGGGGCGGGCAGGCGGTTCTCGCGGATGCGCACGATCCCCCGTAGCCGCGGCCGTAGGTTGGAGCGCTCCCGATGGCCAGTCGGTCCGGGTTGCCCGCCGGGGGGAGGTGGGCGGTCGAGCCGTAGATCATCCCGGGCGCGAAGTAGCCGACCTGGCGACGGGACAGGCGGTCCGTGTCGGCCAGGGTCAGCGCGGAGACGAAGCCGCCGCGAGCCGAGCCGTGGACGACGAGCGTGCGGGTCACGCGCAGCTCGTCCCCGCGGACGCTCCAGCGATCCTCGACGGCGACCCGGACCCCGAGGGCGACCGGCACGCTCGCTCGCGCCCTCACCTCGCGGCCGGCACGGCGCACGGAGCCGTAGCCGCGGCTGATGACCGGGCGGCGAGGGCGGCGGCGGCGGGTCCGGCGCCTCGC